>NZ_JBJGYU010000003.1:0-322334 GCF_054050155.1 Geodermatophilus sp. SYSU D00703
CACCCACCCCCCCGCGCGGGGGGGGGGGGGGGGGTGGGGGGCGCCCCCCGCCGTTGTAGAGCTGCGCGCCCCCCCCCGCGCGCGGGGGGGGGGGCCCTGACGCCCCGGCCCCCCCCACCGCCATCACCTCCCGACCGGGCTCTCGCGCGCCGCAGGAGCAGCGCGCGGGAGGCCCGGCGCGTTCCTGTCGTCGTCGCGCCCGACCCGGTCGCCGCTGGGAGGCCCCGAGGAAGGTCGGCTGAGCCGCGCCGGGAGGTCTGCCCCTCGGCGGCGCGGCACGCCGGCTCCCCCGACAGGACGAGGACGACGCCTGAGATGACCACCGATCGATCCGCACCCGTCGGCCGGGCGATGGCCGACGTCCGGGAGCTCCTCGACCTGTGCAGCAAGGGCGCCACCGTCCACGACCGGCAGGACCTCGTCGAGCGGCTCACCGCAGCGCGCTGGGCGCTGGAGCGTGCGGTCCCGGCAGCCGGCGCCGTCCGCGATGCCGCGGCCGTCGTCCTGAGCGCGTGCGACTCCCTCCAGGTCGACCTCCGGGCGCTGCGCGCCCACCTGCTGGACCCGGGTCTCGTCCCCCGGCTGCAGGCGGAGCTCGCCCACGCCCGGGCCCGCCGGGAGGCGTTCGAGTCGCAGGTCCAGACGTGGCCGGCCGTGCTGGGGGAGGGCTTCGCCGCCCTCAGCTCCGATCTGGAGTTCGAGGTGCGGATGTCCAGCCGGACGGTGCTGGCCGAGGCCGAGACGACGATGCTGTCGCGCGATCCCGGCCGGCACGGCGCGGAGCTGGAGAGCTGGCTCCGGTCGCGCCTGGTCGCCGAGGCCGACCGGATCCTCGGCCGCCTCGCCGACGACGCCCGCGCCGTCGTCACCCGGCTGTCCGGGCAACTGGGACTGGCTGCGCAGGACCTCCCGGCGCCGCCGATGCCCTCGGGGGCGCGGCTGGTCGGGGACCTCCGTCCCCACACGCCGCCGGTCGCGGGCGGGCAGCCCCTCGCCACCCGGCTGCTCCGGGTCGTGATGCCCGGTTACGGCGGGATCATGATGACGTTCGTGCTCTCCCGGATCGCGGGGCTGCAGTTCCCCGGCTGGGTGATCGCCGTCGCCGCCGTGTTCACCGCGCTGTTGACCGGTGGTGCCGCGCTCCTCGGGGACCGCCGGCGTCAGCTCGAGCGGCGGCGCAGCGAGGCCCGCGCCACGGTCCGGGCGCTCCTCGACGACCACCAGCTCGTGCTGGGGAAGCAGGTGCGCGACGCACTGCGGGTGCTGCAGAGCGACCTCAGGACCACCACCTCCGCCGTGGTGGGCAGGCACCTGCGTTCCCTGTCCGAGCGGCTCGACGCGGCGGGCTCGGCCGCGAAGCGAGCCCGCCGCGCGGCGGACGAGATCGCCGGCGTCGAGGCCGACCTCGGGTCGATCGCCACGCTGCGGGACCGGGCACGCGCGCTCCTCGATGCTCCGGCCGGTGGCGGCTCGGCACGACGGCTGGTCCCCGTGGCGTGATCCCCCGAGGACGCCCGCCGTCCCCGGGGCCGGCACGAGGGGCGGGCGTTCGCGAGGAATGGGATGACCGGGGAATGGGATGACCGGGGAATGGGATGACCCCGCGCCCTCGAAATGGCGCGAGGCCCCGGGGAGCGGGGGCTCGTTCGGCGGTGGGCAGACTCGTGCCCGGGCCATTCCCCGTTGTTCGTCGGTGATGCGGAGAATGGTGGCGTTCGCGGCCGCTGTCGTCGTCTGGAACAGCGGATGGCGAGGGTGCCGGGAGTGGGCGTCAGACCGCTGGACCGTCGTGGGATCGAGAGCTCCTCGCGGAGGCTTCACGCGGTGAGGAAGGAGACCCCCGCGAGGTCCTCCCGGACCTGCACCGCACGGCGCTGCAGCCGGGTGTGGGGCGACTGGTTCGCGTACCCGGAGGGCAGCGCGGTGCACGTGGCGGTCGTGCTCTCGGTGTGCGCCGAGCGGGCGCCGGCCGGTCCGGACAGGTGGACGTACAGGATGTGGTCCGACGGGTCGTAGGTGTTCATCGGGCCCTCCCCGGTCGTCGGTCTCTCGAGGAACAGCATCGGTGGGCGGGACGACGGGCGGCATCGAGCCAGCCCCCGAACCACCGGCGAGCGCCCCCGTTCCGAGGCGGGGGACATCCCCCACGACCAGAGGCCGGGCCCGGCCGAGGGGCGACCCCACAGACGCACCCGCGTGCGGCGCCGGCGGCGCCGTCGTCCCTCGCGGGACGCCGGTGCCGCCGGTGCCGCAGCTCAGAAGGGCGGCTCCTCGCTTCCGCCACCGACCGGGGTCGCCCAGGGGTCGGGGGAGCCGCCCCGCCCGGCGTCGGCGCGCCCGTCGCCCCCGCCGAACCCGCCCCCGGATCCGCCGGAGGGACCGCCCCCGGACCGGGCGACCTTGGCGACCGACGCCGTCGCATAGCGCAGCGACGGACCGATCTCGTCGACCTCGAGCTCGATGACGGTGCGCTTCTCCCCCTCCTTGGTCTCGAAGGACCGCTGCTTGAGGCGTCCCTGTGCCATGACCCGCGAGCCGCGGGTCAGCGACCCCGCCACGTTCTCGGCCATCTGCCGCCAGCAGCTGCAGCGCAGGAAGAGCGCCTCGCCGTCCTTCCACTCCTGGGTCTGGCGGTCCAGGGTGCGCGGGGTGGAGGCGATGGTGAAGTCGGCAACCGCCGCTCCCGAGGGCGTGAAGCGCAGCTCGGGGTCGCTGGTCAGGTTGCCGATGACGGTGATGACTGTGTCGCCGGCCATGATCCGGTCCTCCGTGTCGTCGGTGCACCGCTCGGGTGAGCGCGTCCGGAGGCTACGGGGACCCGCTGACAGTTCCGTGCCCGTCGTGCGGGGGACGCGGGCTCCGTCCTCGGCCCCCGCGGAGTTGTCCCCGGGGCGTGTGACCATCGCGGGGGCGGACGGTGCGTCGGGTGAGGGGACGGCAGGTGCAGGAGGTGCGGACCGGGTCGGTCCTGGAGGCGACGCTGGAGCGGATCACGTTCGCCAACGCCCAGACCGGCTACACCGTGGCCCGGGTGGACACCGGGCGGGGCGGTGACCTGGTCACCGTCGTGGGCTCGCTGCTGGGCGCCCAGCCGGGGGAGACGCTGCGGCTGCGGGGACGGTGGGGCGCGCACCCCCAGTACGGCCGGCAGTTCCAGGTCGAGGACTACACCACCGTGCTGCCCGCCACGGTGCAGGGCATCCGCCGCTACCTGGGCTCGGGGCTGGTCAAGGGGATCGGCCCCAAGCTCGCCGAGCGCATCGTCGACCACTTCGGGACCGACGCGCTCCAGGTGATCGAGGAGCAGCCGGAGCGGTTGGCCGAGGTGCCCAACCTGGGTCCCAAGCGCACCCGGCTGATCACCGCGGCCTGGGAGGAGCAGAAGGCCATCAAGGAGGTGATGGTCTTCCTGCAGGGGGTGGGGGTCTCCACCTCGCTGGCCGTGCGCATCTACCGGCAGTACGGCGACGCCGCGATCGGCGTGGTGCGCGCCGAGCCCTACCGCCTGGCGGCCGACGTGTGGGGCATCGGGTTCCGGACGGCCGACACGATCGCCGCCGCGGTGGGCATCCCGCACGACAGCACCGAACGGGTCGAGGCGGGGCTGCAGTACGTGCTCTCCGAGGCGACCGGGCAGGGGCACTGCTTCCTGCCCGAGACCGAACTGACCGCCCGGGCGATCGAGATCCTGCAGGTCCCGGCGGCCCTGGTGGGTCACTGCCTGGCCCTGCTGGTCGCCGACGAGGGGGTGATCCGTGAGGAGATCCCCGGCCCGGACGGCGACACGGTGGCGTACTACCTCGTCCCCTTCCACCGGGCGGAGGTCTCGCTGGCCGCGGGGCTGCGGCGGCTCGCGGCCGCCGAGACCGACCTGATGCCGGCCTTCGCGAGCGTGGACTGGGACGCCGCGCTGCGCTGGCTGCACCGGCGCACGGGTGTGGAGCTGGCGGCCGGCCAGCAGGAGGCGGTGCGCCTGGCGCTGACCGAGAAGGTCGCCGTCCTCACAGGTGGCCCCGGCTGCGGCAAGAGCTTCACGGTGCGCTCCATCGTCACGCTCGCGGCCGCCAAGGGCGCGAGGGTCGTGCTCGCCGCGCCGACCGGCCGGGCGGCGAAACGGCTCACCGAGCTGACCGGCGTCGAAGCCGTGACCGTGCACCGGCTGCTGGAGCTGCGGCCGGGTGGGGACGCCGCCTTCGACCGGGAGCGGCCGCTGCAGGCCGACCTCGTCGTGGTGGACGAGTCCTCGATGCTGGACCTGCTGCTGGCCAACAAGCTCGTGCGGGCCGTTCCGCCGGGCGCGCACCTGCTGCTGGTCGGCGACGTCGACCAGCTGCCGTCGGTCGGCGCCGGCGAGGTGCTGCGCGACCTGCTCGCCGAGGGCACCCCGATCCCGCACGTGCGCCTGACGCAGGTCTTCCGGCAGGCCAGCCGGTCGGGGGTGGTCACCAACGCGCACCGGATCAACGCCGGCAGCTCCCCCCAGGTCCGCGGCCTCGAGGACTTCTTCCTGTTCAGCACCGAGGACGCCGAGGAGGCCGCCCGGCTCACGGTGGACGTCGTGGTGCGCCGGATCCCCGCCCGGTTCGGCCTCGACCCCCGCCGCGACGTCCAGGTGCTCACCCCGGTGCACCGCGGGCCGGCCGGCGCCGCCGCGCTCAACGAGCAGCTGCAGGAGGCGCTCACCCCGGCTCGGCCGGACCGCGCGGAGAAGCGCTTCGGCGGCCGGGTGTTCCGCGTGGGGGACAAGGTCACCCAGATCCGCAACGACTACGACAAGGGGGCGAACGGGGTCTTCAACGGCACGCAGGGCGTCGTCACCGCCGTCGACGCCGTCGCCCAGACCCTCACCGTCGCCACCGACGAGGACGAGGCGATCGACTACGACTTCGGCGAGCTCGACGAGCTGGTGCACGCCTACGCCGTCACGGTGCACCGCTCCCAGGGCAGCGAGTACCCGTGCGTCGTCATCCCGCTGACCACCAGCGCCTGGATGATGCTGCAGCGCAACCTGCTCTACACCGCGGTCACCCGCGCCAAGCAGCTTGTCGTCCTCGTCGGCTCACCAAGGGCGCTCGGCCAGGCGGTGCGGGCCACCGGCTCCGGCCGCCGGCACACCGCACTGGCCCTCCGCCTGCGGGGTGGACCGCGCCGCACCGGCTCCGCGCCGGTCCCACTCCCCGTCGGATCGGGCGGTGCGCTCCCGAGGTCCTGACCGGGGACGCCGGCCGAGAACCGCGTCCGGGGATCCCCGTCGTCGGCGACTGCGACGTCAGCTGCGGGGACGCGACCTACGAGGCCAACTGCGCACCCGCGTCGCGGCGGACCCCGGCGAGGTCGACCCCGCCGTCCGACTGGTTGACCTCCGACCACACCGCATCGAGGGAGAGGCCGAGGACGTCGCAGATCGCAGCGATGGTCGGGAAGGCGGGGGTGGCCACCCGACCGGACTCGATCTTCCGGAGGGTCTCCGGGGAGACACCCGCGTCGAGGGCCGTCCTGAGCATCGATCGCTCCCCCCGCGCCCGTCGCAGGAGGGCGCCGAGGCGCTGTCCGCGTTCGACCTCGGCGGGAGTGAGCGGCAACCTGACCACGGCTTGCGATTCTAGTACCGGGATAACATGGCCGGGATAGTTGTCGGACGCACGAGGTGGGCGCCGCATGATCGAGATCCTGGACCGCACCGAACTGCCTCGAGCGAGGGAGGCGGGCGCCCTCGTTGCCGGCGTGCTGCAGGCGTTGAGGAGCCGCTGCGCGGTGGGCACCAACCTCCTGGACGTCGACCGGTGGGCCCAGGCCATGATCACCGAGGCCGGAGCGCAGTCCTGCTACGTCGACTACGAGCCGTCCTTCGGGCGCGGACCGTTCGGCCACCACATCTGCACGTCGGTCAACGACGCCGTGCTCCACGGGCTGCCGCACGACTACACGCTCGCCGACGGCGACCTGCTGACGCTCGACCTCGCCGTCTCCCAGGGCGGAGTCGTCGCCGACTCCGCGATCAGCTTCATCGTGGGCGGCGCCGAGCCCCCCGAGAGCGTCGCGATGATCAGTGCGACCGAGCGCGCACTGAGCGCGGGGATCGCCGCGGCCCGACCGGGGGCCCGCATCGGCGACATCTCCCATGCCATCGGCTCGGTCCTCAGCGCGGCGGGGTACCCGATCAACACCGAGTTCGGCGGTCATGGCGTCGGCTCGACGATGCACCAGGACCCGCACGTCCCGAACACGGGGCGGCCCGGTCGCGGCTACCGGCTGCGCCCCGGGCTGCTGTTGGCGCTGGAGCCGTGGATCATGGCGGACACCGCCGAACTCGTCACCGATGCCGATGGTTGGACACTCCGGAGCGCGACCGGCTGCCGGACGGCGCACAGTGAGCACACGATCGCCATCACCGACGACGGAGCCGAGGTCCTCACCGTGCCCCGGCAGCCGCCGCCGTGAGGGAAGGGGCCGCCCCACAGGCCGCCCTCGCGCGGCGAGCCTGGCGGTGTCCCACTGCGGCCCACGGTGAGACACCTGGACGCAGCCGCGGCAACGGCGACCGCGGCTGGGCACCGCGGACGGTCAGACGGCGATGACCGCGCTGGGGATGATCAGGCCACGCGGCTCGAACTCTTCGATCGCCGGCTGGTCCGATGGCGCGTGGCCGGCCGAGACGGAGTCGATCGCCGGGAGCACGACCTCAGCGAAGAAGCGGTCGCACTTCTCTCTGGACTCCCAGACCTCCACCACCTGGAAGCCACCGGTCGTGGCCCGGCCGACGTGCAGGAGCAGGCCGTCGGCTTCGCCTGCGCTGCGCCGCCCGATCTCGGCGTGTACGGCGTCGTAGAACTCGATCGGTGCCGGGACGTCCATGACGAGCCCATGGGTCATGGTGAACTCCACTCCCGTGAGCGGCCCGTCCGGCGGTCCCGCCGAGCGGGCGACCCACGCTAGTCCGGTGCCTCGCCGCATGGTCCGCCCGGACCGCGGGGACAGATGCCCCCGGCGTGTTCGCTTCTCTGCGTCGACGGCCCATCCGCCGAGACCCCGCTCGGCATGCACGACGACCGGGACACCGGGGCCTGAGGCCGCCCTCCCGGGCACGACCCGCAACGCCGCTCGAGGCCGCCCGCCCGGGTCCGCAGGCAGCTCACGGAGAGACGCCGCGTGGCCACGTGCTCTCGTCATGCGGATGTGCGATGGCCCGGCTGGCTACCCGGTCGAAGCCCAACGTGGCGCCATGACTCCTGCCTGGAACTCAGCACGTCCCGGGTCGTCGAGAACGCGGCGCTGGCTCCGTCCCGGGCAGTGACCACGACAGGCCGCCTGACGCACAAGGAGAACCACCATGACGATCCAGCGGATGGAACACGTCAGCGTCGTCGTCGACGACCTCGAGGCCGCCAAGGCGTTCTTCGGCGAGCTCGGCCTGGAGCTGGAGGGCGAGGCGCCGATCGAGGGACGTTCGGTGGACCGCCTCAACGGGCTCGACGGCGTCCGGGTCGACATCGCGATGATGCGGACTCCGGACGGCCACGGCCGGCTCGAGCTGACGAAGTTCCACGCCCCGAAGGCGATCAGCGCCGAGCCGGAGAACGCACTGGGGAACACCCTGGGCCTGCGCAGCATCATGTTCGCCGTCGACGACATCGACGCCACTGTCGCCGGCCTGCGAGCCCACGGCGCGCAACTCGTCGGAGAGGTGGTGCAGTACCAGGACAGCTACCGGCTCTGCTACGTCCGCGGCCCCGCGGGGATCATCGTCGCGTTGGCCGAGCAGCTCAACTGACCCGGACTCCCACCGCGCGCCTCTGCCGTATCGGTGTCGTTGTCTCATGAGCCGCGGCCAGAACGGTGGCGGGTCGTCGTCCGGCGGGAACGACTCCGGCGCCGGTCCCGGTGGCTCGGGCGCCGGTGGTCGCAGGCCGGGTGGTCGGGTCGCGCGGCTGACCCCCGAGGGGGTGGTCACGTGGAGCGCGCCGTCGTCGTCCAGGACGAACCGCCAGCCGCGGGCGAAGGTCTTCAGCCGGTGGTGCCTGCGGCAGAGACAACAGAGGGTGGCGCAGTCGGTCGCCCGCCGCAGGCGTGCGGGATGACGTGGTCGAGGTCGGCCCAGCCCACGCGCCGGCCGCAGGTGGGGAACCGGTAGGTGCGGTCGCGGGTGGTGACGAACCGGCGCTGGGGATCGGTGGGTGCGTAGGCGTCGGTCGCCGCCGGGCGGCCCAGCAGCGGGCAGCCGCAGTGGCCGGTGGGGTGCTCGAGGCAGCCGCGGCGGGCCAGGCGCTCCAGTTGCGCCGGCGTGGCGGTGGCCAGTAGGCGCCCGTGGGCGTCGGTGATCGCCAGGCGCAGCGATCCACCCTCGGGTGCGCGCAGGCCCAGCGCGCCGATGCGGGCGAGCAGTTCGCGGACGTGCGCGGCGGTGATCGGCAGGCCGTCGACCTCGCCCGGGGTGGCCGCGGTGCCCTCCAGCGCGGCCAGGGCGGCGGTGATCGTCACCGCCGCGGTGACGCCGGGCAGTCCGGAGCCGGCGGGTCGGCGCAGCAGCAGCGAGAAGACCCCGGCCCGGAGCTGCCCGATCGGCCGGGCGTCGCCGTCGGCCTCGGCCATCTGAGCCAGCTGGTCGATCAGGTCGTGGGCCTCGGCGGCCTCGTCGGCGGGCAGCTCGGCGGCCAGCGTGCCCATCCCCTCCACGTGCGAGGGGTAGGAGAGGGGTAGGAGCGGACGTCGGCCTGCCGCTGGGCGTCCTCGCGTCGGGCGTCCACGGCGTCGGCGTCCAGCTCCAGCAGCGCCAGCGCCCGGCGGCGTAACCGCCCGGTCGACAGTTGCGTGGCCTGCGGCAGCAGTAGGGCCTCGATCTGCAGGGCGATCGCCGGTGAGGTGTGGGCCAGCGCGTCGGCGAGCACCTCCGCCCGGGGGCCGAACGTACGGAGGGGGTGTGACACTTGCGGCCCGTTGAGCAGGGGATTCGCGTCGCAGCGTCGAGCCGGTGGCGGACCCGCTGCCAGGCCGTCCCCGTCGCGCCCGGGTTTACGCCGAGAGCGAACGCCGACACGCCGGTCGGAGCCCCGACCTGGGGTTTCGTCAGCGACACCCGGATGTGCTTGCGCGATGGCCCCGAGATGTGTCAGCACCCGTTTCTAGCGTTCGGGTCGACATCTTCCCCATGTCGACGAGGAGTTCACCATGGCCGTCTCCGGCCTCAAGACCCGTCAGCCCACCGGTCGCGTCCCGTGGCCGTGCATCCTCCTCGAGGGTGAGGAGAAGGCGGGCAAGAGCTGGGCGCTCGCCCAGTTCAGCACCAGCGACAAGATCGGCGCCCTGTACTGGATCGACCTCAACGAGGGCGCCGGCGACGAGTACGGCGCCATCCCCGGCGCCAACTACCAGATCATCGAGCACGACGGCTCCTACGCCCAGGTGCTGTCCGCCGTCCAGGCGGTCAAGGCCGAGGCGCGCCGGGCGGCCGACGCCGGCGAGCCGCCGGTGGTGCTCGGCATCGACACCGGCTCGGCGATCTGGGACGGCCTGAAGGACTGGGCCAGCGACCGCGCCGCGAAGTCGGCCCGCAACCGCGAGCTGCTCAAGCGCGACCCCAACGCGGAGATCACCATCAGCCAGAACCTGTGGAACGACGCCGGTTCCCGCTGGCGCAAGCTGCAGACCGAGCTGCTCACCTTCCCGGGCATCGTCGTGGTGACCGCCCGGGGCAAGGAGGTCACCGAGGTCGACACCAACGGCCGCCCGATCGAGGGGCAGAAGACCTGGTCGGTGCAGACCCACCGGGAGTTCCCGTACGCGGCGTCGGTGTGGATGCGGCTGCGCCGCGGGCGGCGGCCGCTGATCGTCGGCGCGCGCAGCGTGCACGTCGGGATCAAGCCCAACACCGACCCGGCCAAGGAGGTCACCGACTCTGCGGCCACCGGCCGGCTGCTGGAGTGGCTGGTCTTCGACGCGCTCCAGTGCGACCCGGGCACCGCGCACGTGCGTGACCTCGTCCCCTTCCACGGCGGCGGGCTGCTGGAGCACGAGCGGACCGAGGAGGCCGCAGCCGGGGGCCCCGGCACCCGGGCCGGCGGACGGCGCGAGCCCGATGTCGCCGACCTGGTCGCCCGCATCGAGGACGCCGGGGACGACGACGACCTGCGCGAGGTCTGGGGTGCGGCCAACCGCGCCGCGCTGCTGCAGGCCGAGGTGCCGACCCCCGGCGGCTCCTACACCGTGGGCGAGCTGATCCAGGCCCGCCACGAGGAGTTCGTCGAGGCCTCGATGAAGTCCCACCCCGCCGGGAGGCGCCGGGCCCCGGCCGCTCCGCCCGCGCCCACGACGCCCGCCGCGGTCGTGGAGGCCGCCCGGGCCGCCGCCGCGGCCGCCCGCCCGGACGCCGGCAAGGACGCCGACCGCGACGCCGACAAGCAGGCCGCGTCGGCGAACCCGCTGCTGGAGGCCTCGCCGACCCCGGACGACCCGCGGGAGCGCCGGCTCAACGCCGCCCGCCGGGGCGTGCTGGCCAGCCTGGAGACCCTGGGCGTGACCCCGGAGGAGATCGGCAACCGGTTCGGCCGGCCCGTCGAGCAGGTGGCGACCAAGCGGCTGACCGCGCTGGTGCGCGACGTGATCGCGACCCAGCGGGCCGGCCTCACGGGGCAGCAGGAGATCGCGTGAGCGACGTCGCTGGAGCGGGGCCGGCTCCCCGGCCCCGCTCCACCGCTCCCGGCCCGAGGACCCCGCGATGACCGCCGTCCTGCCCGCCCGACCCAGCGCCGCCGAGCGCCGTGCCGCGCCGAGCCTGGCCGCCGCGGTCCGGGACCTCGACAGCCGCCGGACCCGCTCCCGCCAGCGGATGATCGGCGCCTCCGAGCTCGGCGAGTGCCGCCGCCGGGCGGCCTACCGGATCGCCCGCCGCCGTCCGACCAACCCCCGCACGGGGCTGCAGGCCTTCATCGGCACCGAACTGCACCGCGGCGTGCTGCGCGCGCTGCGCCGCCAGTACGGCGGCCTGACCGAGGTCCGCCTCCGGGGCGAGCAGGTCAAGGGCCGCTGCGACTGGTGGCACGTCCCGGTCGTCGAGGACCTCAAGACGACGTCCCGCTTCGGCTTCGAGCGGGTGCTCACCCGCGGGGTCCCGATCCGGCACTGGTTCCAGGTCGCCGTCTACGCCTGGCTGCTGCGGACCGGCCAGACCGCCGACCGCCGGCTGCCGGCGGGCTCCGGGCAGGACGTCGACGGACTGCGGCTGCGCTACCTCTCCCGCGACTCGGGTGAGGACGTCGTCTTCGAGGCCGACCACGACCCGGCGCTCACCGCCGAGGCCATCATGTGGCTCACCGACGTCTACGCCACGGTGGAGGACGACGGGGTCGACGCCGTCCCCCGCGACGGGTTCGGCCCCGGGGTGGACACCATGTGCGACTGGTGCCCGTTCCTCGACCTGTGCTGGGGCCCGCCGGTGGACCCGGAGACCGAGGGCGAGGTCTCCCGCCAGTCCCGCCTGACCGTCACCGACCAGGACTACGTCGAGGCGGTCCACGACTACGACGCCTGGCGGGCGGCCGAGAACGAGGCCAAGCGCCACAAGGAGTACGCGCGGGAGCGGCTGCGGGGCCGGTCCGGGCCGGCCGACGACCTGTACTGCGAGTGGTCCGGCGGCGGCCTGCGCACCCAGGTGGACAAGGACGCCGCGGTCGAGCGGCTGACCGAGCTCGGCGAGGTCGTCCCCACGCGGACGGCCCGCAGCCCGCAGACGATCCGGGTCACCCGCAACGGCACCCGGGCGGACTGAGCGCCGGCCGGTGGTGCACCGGCCTGTCGAACGCGTGTTCGATAAGCTGGGGCCGACACAGGACCGGCCCCGATCTCCAGGAGGCTCCCGATGACCACCGTCGCCACGTCCCGCCTGCCCGCCGGTGAGCCGGTCCTGACCACGGACGTCGTCGGCACCGACTTCGGCCTCCCGCTGGTCCGGCCGACCAGGACCCGGCGGGACAGCCGGGTACGGGTCGTGCGCTCGCACTGCAAGGCGCACGGAGGAGTGGTCGTGTGGTTCACCGACGGCACCAAGACCCCGCCGCTGCACGGCCGCACGACCTGGATCGTCGCCGAGCCCGACGACGTGGCGGCGCACCCGCCGGTACGCGTGCCGGCGTGAGCCTGGTCGGGGAGCGACCTCCTCCGGACAGCCACGCGAGCCGGTCCGTCAGCCGGAGAGCCGGTCCACGGTCGTCATGACGCCCCGCAGCGGATCGTGGTCGGAGACGCCGGACGTCGTGGCGTCGCCGTCGTGGTGGAGCGCGATGTGCCGGCGGTCGCCGAAGACGTGGTCGAGCTTCGCCGCGGCGTAGGTGTCCTCGTCGTAGACGCCGTCGCCACCCGGCCGGTAGCGGTCCACCTCGGACATCGACCCGGTCCCGGGGTAACAGCGAGCGGCACCCGCCCCGAAGCGTCCCTGGTACCAGGGGGCCAGGCCGGTCGCGACGGCGGGGTTGCCGCACTGCCGGACGTCGAGGTTCCAGTCGCCGCCGACCACGACCGTGTGGTCGGCAGCGACCCACCCGTCCACCAGGCGGGCCGCGGTGGCGGACTGGGACGCCGCCCTGGTCTGGGAGCCGGCCGTCAGGTGGGTCGTGCAGGCGCGCAGCGGGACGGGAACCCGGACGTCGATGCAGAGCAGCGTCCGGCGTTCGCCGCTGTCCTCCACGCCGAGCAGGTGGGCCGACGGGTCGGCCGGCACGTCGCTCCGGGCCAGCACGGCCAGCCCCCAGGTGTGGTCCACCGACTGACAGCGGGCGTCCGTGGTGGTGAACGTGGAGTGGAAGGAGGCCACCCACGGCGGCGGCAGCGACCCGACGACCATGTCGAAGGTCGAGCGGCACATCTCCTGCAGCGTGACCACGTTCGGGGACCGCCCGGCGGCGTCGATGCTCCGCGCGATGGCGCTCGCCCGCTGGGTGGGGGTCACGTCGCAGGCGGCGTTCCCCCGCCCGAACCGGTCGCAGGCGTTGAAGTCCCACACCAGCAACGGGACGGACGCCGCTGCCGCTGCCGGTACGGGGGGCAGCAGGGCGAGCCCGACGGCGAGGGCCAGGACGGCGGCGACGGCGCGCCCCGGGCGTCTGCCGGTCGGGGTCGGCAGGCCGACCGGCCCCGGCGAGGGCACCGGTGTCCTCATCGATAGCTGCACGAGGCGACGGAGATGCCCGCGCCGGGGGCAGGGATCGACTCCAGCCGGCTCGGCCCCCGTGCGCCGTCCCAGGCGACCAGCGCGACGGCGCCGGGGTCGTCCCCGGCGACGGCGATGCCCAGCAGGCGGGTGCCGTCGGCGCGCAGCGGTGCGAAGTCCTGGGCGAAGCCCTCGTCGAGCGTCGTGCGGCCGGTCGCGACGTCGACGCGGAGGGTCTGGAACCGGGCCCGGTCCTCTGCCGTGTCGGTCGGCCGCTGGTGCCGGATCGCGGCGAGCACCGTCGTCCCGTCGGCCGACCAGTCGACGTCGGAGACGAAGTCCGTGCCCTGCGCCGTGTGGACGACGGTGTCGGCGCCGGTCTCCCGGTCCCGGATGCGCAGGGTGTAGACGACGCTGCCCCGCTGCACCTCGACGGCGAGGGCGTAGGCCACCCGGCTGCCGTCCGGGTCGAGCGCCACCTCGGTGACGGCGCTGAAGAGGTCCGGGTCGACGTCGGGGGCACGCGGCAGGGGGGCGCCGACCTGGAGGGAGGTCAGGTCGACCACCGTGACGCTGTTGACGTCGAGCCCCGTGTCGGGGTGGGCCTCGACCGTGTGTGCCGCCGCGAGGTGGCGACCGTCATCCGACACCCCGAGGTCGACGATCCCGGGCAGCCGGGCCACCTCGGCGACCTGGCCGGTGAGGACGTCGAGTCGTTCCACCACGCCCGGCGTCTCGAGGGTGTCGCCGAGCACGCGGCCGCTGCTGCGCAGGGAGTACACGGCCCGCCCGTCGGGACTGATGACGGCGCCCAGGTGGACGCCGTCGTCGGTCAACGGCCGGGTACCGCCGTCCACGTCCAGCGCCCAGGTGTCGTGGCCGACGACGGCGGGGCTGTCCGTGGCCGACGGGCTCGGGGCCTGCCCGGTGAACACGCCGATGACCGGGCCCGCCCCGGGACAGCCGTGCAGGCCGGCCAACGGCGCACTCGGGGCCGCCGCCGGCTGGGCGCACCCGGACAGCCCGGCGACCAGCAGGGCGGCCGGTGCCGCGACGCTCCGCAGCGGTGTGGGCCTGCATCCGGAGCTCACCGATCGTGCTCCCCCCGGGGCCGTCCACGACAACGATCGGGTCCACGGTAGGGACGCCCGGCCCGTGGGCGGGAGGGGGTCGGACGCGCCGTGGTCTCAGCGGTGGACGGCGGGCTCCCGACCGCACCTGCGGACGGCGGCGAGGGTGACGCCGACCGCGAACACCAGCAAGACGACCCGGAACGCGGGCAGCGCGACCTGGTGGAACGCGCTGTCGAGGCCGTGCCAGCTCACGTCGACCCCGACGGCGATCGACAGGAGCCCGGCGAGCACGGCGACCCACCCGGTCGCGCCTGGCAGGAGGCGGGTGGTCAGGATCGCCGACCCGAACAGCAGCAGCGCCGCACCGAGGAGCACGCGGGAGTACCCCCGGATCCCCCACTCCGAGAGGCGCACGGTCTCGGCGTCGGTGAGGCGGACGGCCTGCTGCGGTCCCTCGCTGGCGGCCCAGGCGTCGACGGCCTGCTTCAGGAGGACCCCGTCGACGGTCTGCAGTCCGATCCAGGCGAGGGCCGTGGCCAGGGTCAGCCCAGCGGCGAACGCGGACAGGTCCGGCGCCCGCGACCGCAGCGCGCGGTGGAGGACGAACAGGCCGCCGAGGGAGGTCAGGACCCCGACGAGCTGGCCGAGGTGGATCCACTCGTACGCGTCGCTCGCGGCGTACGCGGCGAGGACCGCCGTCGGGACGTCCCCGTCGGCGGTCGGGTGGAACAGCGTGGTGACGGCGGCATCGAGGACGAGCCCGCAGAGCAGCAGCGCCGCGCTCCACTGCAGGAACCGGCGTTCCGCCGAGGTGGCGGGTGCCGACGTCATGGCTGCCCCCTCCGCCGGGACGGCGGTCGCCCCGGGAGCGTAGCCGCGGAGGACGACGAGGAGCGGGGGTCCGGCCGCCGCAGAGAGGGCGGATCCCTCAGCGGGCGAGGCCGTCCAGGACGTCGGCGATCCCCGCGGGGTGGACCTGGAACCGCAGGTGGCTGCTCGCGAGGGAGTGCACGTCGAAGGGCTGGTCGGGCAGCAGCGCGTCGGCCTCGGCGATGAACCGGTCCTGGAGGGGGAGGGGGAGGGCGCGGTCCTCGGTCAGGCGCACGTAGCTGCGGGGGATCCGCCCCCAGGTGGCCGGGTGGGCCCTGGTGGCCACCTCGTCGACGACCAGCGCCTCGTCCGGCTCCTGGAGGTGCAGGTAGGCCAGCAGTTCCTGCCGCGTGCCGTCGGCCAGGAGGGCGGCCTGGAGGAGGTCCAGGTGCCCGGGGTCGGACGTCCGCCAGTTCAGCCGGATCGCGCCGATCTCGCCCGGGTCGCCGACGGCGAGCACACCGGCGCCGGCCAGGAGGCTGGTCGCGTTCTCCGGAGCGGCGGAGTACTCGCTCACCGGAGCGGCGACCGGGCACCACGCGGAGACGTAGACCAGGCGGTCGACCAGCTCCGGCACCGCGTTGCCCACTGCGGTCAGGGTCAGGCCGCCGCGGCTGGCACCGACGAGGACGACGGGGCCGTGCTCCCGGGCGCGCCGCACCACGTCGGTGACGGCGGCGACGTCATGGGCGGTGCCGATGCCGGACATCCCGCTGGGAGCGCGGGCGAGCTCGTCGAGGTCCTGGGCGCCCAGGTAGCCGGCCGGGATGACGGCCCCGAAGCCGTGACCGGGCAGGTCGACGGCGACGGCCCGGTGCCCGCGCAGGGTCAGCTCCCGCGCCGTCGGCCCCCACACCGCGGCGTTGCAGAAGGCGCCGTGGACGAGGACGAACGTGGTGGTGCCCGAGGAGGGGTCCATGCCCCACACGACCACCTCGCGCGGCCCGGTCAGCGAGCCCGGCCGCTGACGAGTCGGGTCAGCCGTTCCCGCGCGCCGCCGTCGGACCGGCGGTCGCCGCGGTCCTCGTCCGGGTCTCCGCTGCCGTTGCGGGGTGCACCGGGCCGCCCGGGCGGGGCAGGCCGAGGTCGTCCATGGCCGCCTCGTAGCACGCGTGCAGCAGGTGCAGGCGGTCGACCAGCCGGTCCACGTACTCCTCCGACCGGCGCGCCGCCGACGGCTCGCTCATCAGGTCCCAGAACAGCCACGAGACCTCCTCGCCCCACGCCGACCAGACGGAGTCGGCGCGGGCGGCGGCGACCCCGAGCGCCCGCGCGAAGCGGACGGCGACCTGCCGCCGCAGCCGCGACGTGCACGCGCGGTGGCGGAGCTGGGCCTCGCGGTGCCGCCGCCACTGCGCGGCCGAGACGCGCCACGTGCCCAGTGCCGGAGGACGCTCCACCACCAGGCCGATCGCCCGGCCCAGCAGGGGCACGAGCCGGTGCCGCTGGTCGCCGGACACCTGGTCGTTGGCGCCCCGCAGCACGGTGGCCAGCTCGTCGTCCACGCACCGGGGGTGGTCGGTGAAGGCCTCGCCGGCCAGCAGCGAGGTGTACTCCATGAAGCAGGCGCCCCGGGCCGGGGTGCGGTGCTTCCCCCTGCTGAGGACCGGCAGCCCGGTCGGGGTCGCCGTCGCGCGGGAGGAATCGGACATGGCTGGCCTCCTGCTCCTGATCCGTTCGTCCAGGAGATGGTTCCCCTCCCGAGGGCGGTGCGGGGGGTGCGGCGACGCGGCTCCCGGAGTCGGTCACAGCTGGGTGCTCGCGGTCGCGCTCGCGGATCCCTCCCGCCGCGGCCTGGGCGTCGCCGTCCACGACCCCGATCGGGCCCCGACCGCTCGGGGGCCCGGCGCCCGGTCGAGTCGTCCCTCACGTGGTCGGGCGCCGGCCGGCCGCCCGCGGCTCCGGGTCGTGGGAGCCGGCTAGCGGGCCAGGCGCAGCACCGGCGCGGGGGAGGCGGGGCCGTCGGTCGGCGCGGAGCCCCCGGGGAGGACGACGAGCGCCGGGCGGACACCGGCCCCGTGGGGTGCGCCGAGCCGGGCGGAGAGCGACGCGTTGGCGTAGCCGGACGGCAGCTGCCGGCACTCGTCGCGCGGCGCCGGGGGAGCGGCGGGGTCCTGCGCCAGGTGGACGTAGACGATGCGGTCCGCGGGGTCGTAGGTCCTCATCTCGTCCCGCCTCCTCCCGGGGACCGCCGGTGCGGTGGCGCGGTCTGCGACGGCGACACCGGCGGTGCGTTCCGGACAGCCACAGGGTGCCTCCCGGGTACGACAGGAATCAGACCTCCACGTGGGGCCGCCGGGCGCCCAGGAGTGGGGGGTCCCTCCCGTGCCCTCCCCGGGGCGTTCGGGCCGGCCGGGTGGTCGTCAGCCCACGTCGAGGACCTGCCAGGGCTGCCCCGCCCACGGCCGCCGGCTGTGCTCCAGGTGCAGCCGTCCCGGCGCGGCCTCGATCAGCTCGCCGAAGACGGTGGCGTAGACCAGCCCGTCCTGCTCGTGTCGCACCACCAGCGCGCCGGGGTCGTCCCTCGGGGGCTCCGCCGACGTGAGCCGCCGCCAGCCGTCGGGGAACCCGGCCGCGACGAAGTCGGGGAGGAAGCGGTCGGCCTTGCGGTCCTCCGGACCACCGGACGTGACCATCCACGTGCCCGCGGGGTGCCGCGTCGTGGTCAGGCGCGTCCCGTCGAAGTCCCAGGTGACCAGGCGGTCCGGCGCGGCCAGCACCAGCAGGAAGCCCGCCATGCCGTCGAGCCGGACGTGCCGGAGCCAGTCCTCCTCGTGCACGGCACCGAGCAGGGGCAGGACCCCGCGGCTGGGCGCGCCCGGGTCGGCCGTGCGCTTGTGCGGCCGGTTGAGCACGAGGGCGGTGACGCCCGTGGCGACCCGGGTGGCGCACCACGTCCCCCCGGCGGTGCGGTCCCGGCCGCCGACGACGTCCGGGAACTCCGGCCACCAGGCGCCCGGGTCGTCGAACGCACGGCTGGTCAGCTCGTCGCGCAGGGCGAGGATCGCTGCGGGCGCGCCCTCGGCCCACCGGACGACCACCGTGCACACCCGCCGATGCTCCCAGCCGCGCGGGAGCCCCACCTCTCCGGCGGTCCGCCAGACTGACGCGGCACCGACCCCGAGGGAGGGGACCCATGCGACACGGCGGCCGCGACGACCGCGGCGACGACGCCCGCGAGGCGTCGCTGCGTCTGGAACCGGAGGACGTCCTCGAGGACGTCAGCACCGACGACGTCCTCGAGCTCGGCTACTCCCCGCAGGACCGCCCGTGGGCGGTGGGGGACTGGGGGACGACGGCGTTCGAGCAGGCGCGGGGCGAGAGCCTGGACGGGCGGCTCGCCCGGGAGGTGCCCGACGTCGCCGGGACCGGGGACGAGGCGGACGACGTGGGCGACGTCCCCGGCGGCGAGGGCGAGCTCCGCGACGACGAGGTCGGCGACGAGCGGGCCGGTCGGCTGTCCGAGACCGACGCCGGCACCGGTTCCGCCCCGGACCCCGCACCGGACCTGGAGGCCTTCGACGTGGGTATCGACGGGGGCGCGGCGTCCGCGGAGGAGGGTGCCGTGCACGTCGTCCCGGAGCGCGGGGATCCGGAGGAGCCGCCGCGGCCCCTGTGAGACCCCGGCCGCCGTCCCTCCGGATTGGGGGTTGGCCGCAGCCGGCGCCGTTCCGCACCATGGACGTTCCGCAACTTGGCCGTGGAGCCGCCGGGGGGTCGCTCGTGCTGGAGCAGGAACGGGCGGTGCGGGCCACGCGCCGGCGGAGGCTGGCGCTGTTCGGTCCGGCGTTCGTCGCCGCGATCGCCTACGTCGACCCCGGCAACTTCGCCACCAACTTCTCCGCCGGCGCCGAGTACGGCTACCTGCTGCTCTGGGTGATCGTCCTGGCCAACGTCATGGCGATGTTCGTGCAGAGCCTGTCGGCCAAGCTCGGGCTCGCCACCGGGATGTCCCTTCCCGAGCAGTGCCGGCGGCAGTACCCCCGCCCGGTCGTGCTGGGGCTGTGGGCGCAGGCCGAGGTGGTGGCGATGGCGACCGACCTGGCCGAGATCGTCGGCGGGGCGGTCGCGCTGCACCTGCTCTTCGGGCTGGACCTGTTCACCGGCGGGCTGATCACCGGTGCCTGGGCCTTCCTGCTGCTCGCCGTCCAGGCGCCGGGGGACCGGCGCTTCATCCGCCTCGTGACCGCGTACTTCGGCCTGATCGTCTTCGCCTTCCTGCTGCTGGTGCCGAGCGCCGGGATCGACGCGCGAGCGGCGGCGGGCGGGCTGGTGCCCCGCCTGGACGACGTCGGCAGCCTCGTGCTGGCCGCGGGCATCCTCGGCGCCACCGTCATGCCGCACGCCATCTACCTGCACTCGGCGCTGGTGACCGAGACCGTCGAGGTGCGGACGGTTCGGCAGAAGCTGGCCGCGCTCCGGGCGCAGCGGATCGACGTCACCACGGCGATGGGCCTGGCCGGGCTGGTCAACGTGGCGATGCTGCTGGTCGCGGCCGCCCTGTTCGCCGGCTCGTCGCTCGGCGCGAACACGCTCGAGGGAGCGTACGAGGGGTTCGGCCTGAACAGCACGGCCGCGCTGCTGTTCGCCGTGGCGCTGCTGGCGTCGGGCTTCGCGTCGTCCAGCGTCGGCACCTACGCCGGCCAGGTGATCATGGACGGCTTCCTGCGGCGGCGGATCCCGCTGTTCCTGCGCCGGGCGCTCACCATGCTCCCCGCGCTGGCGGTCCTGGCGCTCGGGGTCGACCCGACCCGGGCGCTGGTGGTGTCGCAGGTGGTGCTGTCCTTCGGGATCCCGTTCGCCCTGGTGCCGCTGCTGCTGCTGACCCGCCGCCGCGACGTCATGGGCGAGCTGGTCAACCGGCGCCGGACCACCGTGGTCGCCGCCGTCGTGACCGGGGTGATCCTCGTCCTCAACGCGGTGCTGCTGCTGCTCCTGCTGTTCTGACTGTTCTGAGGAGGGCCACCGGCGTCCACGCCGCGCGGAGCGCGCCACCGGTGGAGGACCTCCGGCGACCGCGCCGGAGGCCCCCGGTTCTCAGCGCACGACCACCTCGTCGCGCACGCGCATGCGCTCCCCGACGAACCCGCCGACGGCGGTGATGAGCGAGACGGCGATCAGGAGGGCCGCGGGCACCCACGGGTCGTCCCCGATGCCGCTGATCAGGGCGGTGGCGACGAACGGGAGGAACCCGCTGAGCGCGCCCGCGATGTTGTAGGCCAGCGCCACCCCGCTGTAGCGGTACCGGGCGGGGAACAGCTCGGCGAGCAGGGCCCCGGTCACGGCGTACGCGACCGAGAGCGCGGCGATCCCGATCACGACCGCGAGCACGACGGCAGCGGGCGCGCGCGTCCCCAGCAGGACGAACACCGGGAGTGCGAGCGCGGCGCTCGCCACGCCGCCCCAGAACGTCACCCGACCGGGGCCGAGCCGGTCGGCGAACCGGCCCACGACGATGATGATGACCATCTCGACCACGGCGGCCACGAGGGTGGCGTTGACCATCAGGCTGCGGGACATGCCGAGGGTGTCGACGCCGTAGCTGATCGCGAACGTGGTCAGCACGTAGAACCCGCCGACCCCGAGGAACGCCGCGGCGATGGCGACGAGCAGCCGCGTCCAGGCGTGGCGGAAGACGTCACCCGCGGGGATCTTGGGCCGGTCGGCCTCGTGCTTGAGCATCTCGTCGAAGATCGGCGACTCCTCGACCCGCCGGCGGATGTAGACGGCGATGACCAGCAGGGGGAAGGCCGCGAGGAAGGGCAGCCGCCATCCCCACGAGTCGAAGGCGGCGTCGGGCAGCAGCAGGACGAGGGCGAAGGCCCCCGAGGACATCAGCGTGCCCACCGGCGAGCCCAGCTGCGGCAGCGCGGCGTAGCGGCTGCGCTGGTCCTCCGGGGCGTGCTCGACGGCCAGGGTGACCGCGCCGCCCCACTCGCCGCCGACGGCCACGCCCTGTGCGAGGCGCAGCAGCACCAGCAGGACCGGCGCGGCGACGCCGATGGCCGCGTAGTCGGGCAGGAGGCCGATCAGCCCGGTCGCGACGCCGATCATCACCACCGTGATCAGCAGCGCGGGACGGCGGCCGATGCGGTCGCCCACCGCGCCGAAGACGACCGCCCCGATCGGGCGGGCGACGAAGCCGACGCCGAAGGTGGCGAAGGCCGCCAGCGTCGCCGCCGCGGGGTTCAGCGTGCTGAAGTACAGCCGGTTGAAGACCAGGGCGGCGGCCGTGCCGAACAGGAAGTAGTCGTACCACTCCAGGGCCGTGCCGACGAAGGCCGCGAAGGCGACGCGGCGGGCGTCCTGACTGCTCACCTGCGCGGGTGCGCCTGGGGTGGGGGCGGTCGCCTGCGGCCTGGGAGGCCTGGCGGTCGGCTGGCTCATGCGTGCGCTCCTCGGGTGTGGGGGACGGGGACGGGGGAGAGGTCCCGGCCGGAGAAGAGGCCGGTGTCGTGCACGGGGGTGCCGGCGAGCAGCGTCGCCAGGACGTCGATGGCGCCGATCCGGTCGGCGTCGACGCGCAGCGGGTCGTCGGAGAGCAGCACCAGGTCGGCGACCTTGCCCGGGCTGACGCTGCCGCGGGTGGCCTCGTCGTGGGAGGCCCAGGCCTCGTCGATGGTGTAGGCCCGCAGCGCCTGGGCGGCGCTCACGCGTTCGTCCGCCCCGATCACGGTGCCGCCGGACGACAGCCGCTCGACCATGGACTGCATGCCGAGCAACGGGGCACCGGGGGCGACCGGCCGGTCGGAGCTGCCGGGAACGCGCAGCCCGGCGTCGAGGAAGGAGCGGTGCCGGTAGAGCCAGTCCACCCGCCGCGGGCCCACCGCGGCGGCCATGGTGTCGCCCACGGCGTACAGGAAGCGCGGCTGGGGGACGGGCACCACGCCGAGGTCGGCGAAGCGCGCCAGCTGATCGGGACGGACCAGGCCGGCGTGCTCGATGCGGTGGCGGACGTCACCGCGCGGGTGGAGCCGCGCGGCCTCGGCGAACGTGTCCAGCGCCAGGTCGACGGCGGCGTCGCCGATGGCGTGCGCGGCCACCCGCCACCCGGCGCGGTGGGCGTCGACGACCAGGCGGCGCATCTGGTCGGGGTCGCCCTGCAGCACCGCCGTCCCGTGGTCGCAGAACGGTTCGGAGAGGGCGGCCGTGCGGCCGATGAGGGACCCGTCGAGCCAGATCTTCATCGGACCGAGCCGCAGCCGGTCGTCCCCGAAGCCGGTGCGCAGCCCGAGATCGAGTCCCATGTCGATGTCGTCGTCCGGGTGTGCCCGGAGGGGGTGCAGCGTGTCGCTGGCCACCATCAGCTCCACGCGGTTGAGGAGGAGCCCCCTGTCCCGGGCGAGGAGGTAGGCGGCGGCCTCGACCGGGGTGCGGCCGAGCAGGCCCAGTCCGATGCCGGCCTCGACGACGTGGGTCAGCCCCTCGGCGGCGTAGACCGCGCTCGCGCGCCCCAGCGCCGTCGCGACGTCGCCCACCGGGTAGGGCTTGACGAGGGCGTCGACGAGCTGCTGCGCGCGCTCCTGGAGCAACCCCGTGGGGCTCCCCGAGCCGTCCCGGACGACGACCCCTCCGTCGGGCACGTCCGCGTCGCCGTCGAGGACGCCGCAGCGCCGCAGCACCTCGCTGCTCACCACGCTCATGTGGCCGGAGCGGTGCTTGAGCCACACCGGCCGGCCTCCGGCGGCCCGGTCCACCAGGTGCCGGTCGGGGTGCGCGCCGATGACCGTGTCGTCGTAGCCGGAGCCGACCACCCAGCCGTCGGCGGGCAGGTGGGCCGCGTCCCGGGTCACGGCCTCCTCGATCGCGGCCAGGGTCCTCGCGCCGGACAGGTCGATCTCGCCCAGCGACTGGCCGAACCAGGCCATGTGGTTGTGCGCGTCCCCGAAGCCGGGGACCACCACGGCGCCGTCGCCCTCGACGACCGCCCGCGCTGGCAGGCCCTCGACCTCCTCGTCCAGACCCACGATGCGGCCACCGAGGACGCCGACGGCGGCGGCCGTGGGGCGGTCGTCGTCGACGGTGATCACGCGCACGTCGCGCAGCAGCAGGTCGAGCACGGTTCCTCCGTTCAGGCCAGGTGGTGCAGGCGGGTCAGCGGCAGGTCCGTCGCGCGGTGGACGGGCACGGGGCGGCCGTCCACGAGGACGGGCCCCGGTTCCGTCGGCACGGCCACCACGGGTGTCGCGGCGTTGGCCACCATGTCGGCGCTGGTCAGGCCGCGGCTGGCCCGGATGGCGGCGTAGCGCACGCCGCGGGGCAGCGCTGCGCGGGCCGAGGAGTCCGCGAGGCACTGCTCGGAGACGAACACCCGCGACAGCCGCCGGGGCGCGGCCCCCAGGCCGCCGAAGTACGGCCGCACCACGCGGGGCTGGGTCAGCCGCGTGGACCCCGAGCCCGACCCCGAGGTGCCCCACGCGACGAAGCCGGACTTGAGGACCAGTTCCGGCGCCGTGCCGAAGGTGGCCGGGTGCCACAGCACGACGTCCGCGAGCCGCCCGGGCGTGAGGGAGCCGACCTCGTGGGACATGCCGTGGGCGATGGCCGGGTTGACCGTGGTCTTCGCCAGGTAGCGCAGGACCCGCTCGTTGTTCGCGCGGTCGGGACCGGCCTGACCGGCCAGGTGTGCCTGCACGTGGGCCAGCTGCCAGGTGCGCCGGGTGGTCTCCGCGATCCGGCCCATGCCCATCGAGTCGGAGTTCACGATGCTGATGGCGCCCTGGTCGTGCAGCGCGTTCTCGGCGGCGATGCCGTGCTCGCGCACGCGGCTGCCGGCGATCGAGACGTCGCTGTCGATGCCGGCGTGCCCACGGTGGACCGTCAGCGTCATGGGCAGCAGCTCGTCGACGGACGCGCCGGTCAGCGGCAGTGTCGGCGTGGTCGACGAGGTCAGGACGTGCGCCTCGCCCACCACCTGCAGCAGGTCGGGGTGACCGCCGCCGCCCTCGACGTGGTAGGCGTGCACGGTCCGGCCCCGGGTGGCCGACAGCGTGTCCGTCAGGGCGCCGGACTCGTTGAGGGTGTCGGTGTGCAGCGCCACCGGCAGGTCGACGCCGTCGGCCACGCCGAGGCACGTGTCGACGATGCGCGGCGTCGCCCCCCAGTCCTCGTGGATCTTGAACCCTCCGGCCCCGGCCAGGACGGCGCGCTCGAGCAACTCGGGAGAGGAGGTCGAGCCGCGGGCGAGGAAGGCCACGTTCAGCGGGGTGTCCCGCCAGCCCTCGATCAGGGTGTGCAGGTTCGTCGCGGGATTGGCGCCGACGTCCCACACGCCGCCGATCCCCATGCCCACCACCGAGGTCACCCCGGCGGCCAGGGCCGCGGGCGCGATCTCGGGGCTGGACAGGTGGACGTGCGAGTCGACGACGCCCGGGGTGGCGATGAGCCCCTCGGCGGTGATCATCGCCGTGTGGGAGTCCACCACCAGCTCGATGCCGTCCGTGGTGTCGGGGTTGCCGGCTCGGCCGATCCCGACGATGCGACCGTCCTTGATACCGATGCTGGTCTTGCGTACCCCGATCAGCGGGTCGATGACCACGACACCGAGCACCACCAGGTCCAGGGCGCTGTCCCCGGGCGCGCGGTCGGCGACGAGCAGCCCGTCCCGGGCGGTCTTGCCGCAGCCGCCCAGCATCTCGTCGCCGGGCTCGGTGTCGTCGGCCTCGATGCGCACCCACAGGTCGGTGTCGGCCAGGCGCAGCAGGTCGCCCGTCGTCGGTCCGTACAGGCCGGCGTACCGGGCGCGCGAGATGCGGCTCACCGCTGACCTCCTCGGGCGACCACGGGGACGACGCGGACGGAGCCGGGCGCGAGCTCCAGGCTCACCCCGGCCGGCAGGTCCAGCCGGAAGCCCCGGACCGCCTCGCGGTCGAGGTCCAGTGCGGGGTTGACCTCCTCGAGCGGGAAGTGGGAGGAGATCCACACCGGGCGGTCGCTGCGGTTGGTCACCTCCACCGTGCGCCGTGGTCGTCCGGGCGCCAGCTCGATCTCGCCGTCCTGGGCGAGGACGGCGCCGGGCCCGGTCGGGTCCGCGGGACCGAACGGCTCGGGCACGTGCACCAGCGACGTGCCGTGGGGGAAGAGCGCCTCCACCTGGAGGTTGGGGACCGCGTTCGGCACGCCGGGCAGGAGGTGCTCGGCCGGCACCACGCTCCGGGCCCGCCGGACGACCTCCTGGATCGGCACGCCGTCCCAGGCCATCTCCAGGACCTCGTCGCAGACCAGGGCGATCGCCTCGGTCGCGCCCAGGCGCGCGCCCCGCCCGAGCCGCCGCCGGGCGAGCTCGGCGGCGGTGAAGAGCAGCAGGCGTTCCTGTTCGCGGGGAGTCAGGTGCACGGCGGGCCTCCTGCGTCCGTACGAGGGGGTGGACGTCCGGCAGACCACACGGTCCCTCCGCGCCGGTCGACCGGCAATCGGCGGGTAACAGCGGCCTGGAGGCGCCGGATCGGGCGATCGCTGCCCTGCGCGGCCGGCGGCTCGGTGGCCGAGCCCGGCCCCGACCCGTCGCGTCGGACCGGACGCTCAGCCGACGGGCGCGCCGAACCACCGGGGCAGGCGGTCGAGCAGGCCCGCCTGGTCGTCGCCGACCCACGCGACGTGGCCGTCGGGCCGCAGCAGCACGGCGGGCCCGGCCAGCTCCTCGCTCCCGTCGACGACGTGGTCGACCCGGTCGGACCCCCCTGCGACGGAGAGCCGGCCGGTCCGGTCGAGCAGCAGTCCGCGACCGACCGGTCGGCGGGTGGACGTGCGCCGCGTCGCCGGCCAGCAGCACCCGGCCGACCCGGTAGCGCTCCGCCTGCCGCGTGGCGTCCCCGAAGCGGGAGAGCCGGCGCGGCGAGTGCACGCCGAAGTCGGTCCCGGCGGTCGCCCGCAGCTGTCGCTCGAACTCCGCGAGGATCGGGGGCGCCGAGCGGTCCTCGGCCACCCCCTCGGCGGGCACGAGGACGCGGTACACGCCGTCCCCGATGGGCGCGGTCCACCGGTCGGCCGGCTCTAGGTCGTCTCCGGCGCGGAGGCCGTCGCGTCGCCGTCGAGCACGACCGCCTCGACCCGCGTTCCGCGGAAGAGCCCGGCGACCGCGGTCGCGCCGTCCCTGGACAGGTGCAGGCGCGTGCACCCGTCCCGGACGGGGGGGCGGCCCGACGATCGAGACCGGGTCACTCCCCGGCGGGGGCAGCTCCGTCCGGACGGCGTTCCTCGCCCTCGGACCGGGGGCCCGGGGCCTGCGGGTCCGTGCGCTCGAGGCGCTGACGGATCGCCGCGACGTTGAGTGCCAGGTCCTCGAGCGCCTCGACGGCGCGCGTGGCGAGCGCGAAGGTGAGGTTCTCGCGCTGCCGTTCGGTGCTGGGCTCGCGTCCGCCCTGGGTGAGCTCGGAGCGCTCGCGCGGACGACGCGTAGCCTCCGCCCACGGCTCGTCCTCGCCGCGCGGTTCGCCGAACAGCTCGCGCAGCATCCGCTGCGCCAGCTCGAGGAAGTCGCCCGGATCAGGCCGGTTGGTCGCCATCCGTCCCCTCCCAGCTCGTGTCGAGCACGTCGCGCGGACCGGAGGGCAGCCGCTCCGCGCCGGCGCGACCAACCTACGGCCGACGAACCGCCCTCGACAGCCGACGGCGTCCGGCTGCACCTCATGGGTGAGGCGGCAGGACCGGGCGGTCCGGGGTGCACCCCCGGAGCACCGGCACGCAGCCGGGCCCTGTCCGGTTCGACGGGCACGCCCACCCACGGGTACGACCACCACCGGCCCCACCGCCATCTCCCGATCCGCCGCTCGACCGATCTCCCCAGGCACGACACCGAGGCAGGAGGCACCGTCATGTCGCACGAGCGCGCTCCCCGTCGAGCTCCCGCCGTCCCGGTCGAGGCGAGCGGCGGCGACCCGCCGGTCGGAGCGGTGCCGGTCGGTAGCGTCGCGACCGCCGGCAGCAGCGCCGTCGTCGGCAGCGCCGCCGTCGCGCACGGCGCGGCCGCCGTCGGCAGCACGGCCACCGTCGCGAGCGCCGGCGTCGGAGGGGAGCGCGGGCGTCGCGGCCAGCGCCGGGGTGATCGGCAGCGCCGCGGTCGCACACAGTGCCGGCGTCGTCGGCAGCGCCGGGATCCTCGCCGGTCTCTGCAACGTCGGCTGTGCCGCGTGCGTGGCCTGCATCGGGTGCGTGGACTGTGTCGGTTGCGTGGCCTGCGTCGGCCTGCCCGGCACCGTCGGTGCCGTCGGCGTGCGCCGCGGACAGCGCCGTCCCGCGGGTGCGGCGGGGGCGGGTCGGGAATCACCCGCCCGCGCACGCGTTGACAGCAGCAGGGCACGATCCCGAGAACGGGGCGGTCGTCCGGCGACCGTCCCCCGTACCGTGGTCACCAGCCCCCGCACCGGCGGCTCGCGGCTTCCCGCGAGACCCGCCGGAGCCCGCGGCGTCGATCCTCGGAGATCCGCTCGGGCACGCGCGCGTCCCGTCCGCGGGACCGTGCGGCACGCCGCCGCGGCCACCGTGCCCGGCATCCCAGAGGAGGAGTACGTGGTTCGACCAGGCCAGCGCCACACGGGCGCTCGCCGCACCACCCCGCGCAAGCAGCGTCGCGTGGGCCACCGCGGTGACGTCGTCTCGGTGCTCGCCCGGACCGCCCGGGAGGTCGAGGCGGCCGTCCAGCGCGGCCGCGTGACGCCGTCCGTGCGCACGAAGTTCCAGGCCGCAGCCCTGCTGCTGCGCGACGAGCGCGCCCGCGTCCAGGCGGCGACCGGCAGCGACGGCCAGCGGGCCGAGCAGCTCAAGCGGCTGGACGGCATCGCGACGATCCTCGCGACGACCGCCGTCCGGGACGCCGGGCTGCTGGCGCTGCTCGCCGAGGACGCCGTCGTCTCCGATGCGGCCCGGTCGCTCAAGCGGGAGATGCTGCGCGACCTCGGCATCGAGCCCGCGCCCGAGGAGACCGCGCCGGCGGACACCGAGACGCCTCCCGCCGGCACGGAGCGGCGGGTCGTGCCGCAGTCGGTGATCTCCCGGCAGCTGGCCAACCCCTTCCTGGCCCCCGACTTCTCCGCCGTTCCGCAGCGCGGCTCCCGTCCGCGCCGCCTCATCGGCTGGGAGCTGCTCGCCCCGCTGTTCAGCTCGTTCGAGCGCGCCGGTGGGGGAGCCCCGGCGTGCATGGCGCTCCCGGCGTCGACGGCCCGGTTCACCCCGGCGGGCCTGCAGCTCATGCCGCACCAGGGGCGGCTGGTCGCCGCGGCCGCCGCCGGCCACCGGACCTTCCTGCTCGCCGACGAGCCGGGCCTCGGCAAGACGGCCCAGGCGCTGCTCGCCGCCGAGGCGGCGAACGCCTACCCGCTGCTCGTCGTCGTGCCCAACGTCGTCAAGACCAACTGGGCCCGTGAGGCGGCCCGCTGGACGCCGCACCGCCCGGCCACCGTGGTGCAGGGCGACGGCGAGACGGTGGACGGCTTCGCCGACGTCGTCGTGGTCAACTACGAGGTGCTCGACCGCCACGTGGGCTGGCTCGGCGACTTCGGCTTCCGCGGCATGGTCGTGGACGAGGCCCACTTCATCAAGAACAAGAGCTCGCAGCGCTCGCAGCACGTCCTCGCGCTCTCCGACGAGATCCGGTCCCGCACCGCGCGGCCCCTGCTGATGGCGCTGACCGGCACCCCGCTGATCAACGACATCGACGACTTCCGGACCATCTGGCAGTTCCTCGGGTGGATCGACGACAGCAAGCCGCTGGGCGAGCTGATGGACGCGCTCGAGGAGACCGGCCTGACGCCGGCCGACCCCGCGTTCTACGCCGCCGCCCGCCAGTCCGTCATCGACCTCGGCATCGTCCGCCGCCGCAAGGTCGACGTGGCCGCCGACATCCCCGCCCGCCGCATCGCCGACCTCCCGGTCGAGCTGGACGGGCCGGTCGGCCGGTCGATCCGGGCGGCCGAGCGGGACCTCGCCCGCCGGATGGTGGCGCGGTACGAGACCGCGCGCGCGAACCGGTCCCCCGACGCCGTCGTCGAGGGCATCGACGTCGACCTCGTCCGCCGGGTGGCCCGGTCGGAGCTGAAGGAGGCGATGACCGCGCAGTCCGGCGACAACGTGTTCACCGTGATGCGACGCATCGGCTCGGCGAAGGCGGAACTGGCCGCGGACTACGCGGCCCAACTGGCCCGCAGCGCCGGCAAGGTGGTCTTCTTCGCCAAGCACGTCGACGTCATGGACGCCGCCGAGGCGACCTTCGCCCGGCAGGGGGTGCGCTTCTCGTCGATCCGGGGCGACCAGACGCCCACGGCGCGGCAGGCGAACGTCGACGCGTTCGTCTCCGACCCGGACGTCGCCGTCGCGGTGTGCTCGCTGACCGCGGCCGGCGTCGGCCTGAACCTGCAGGTCGCCTCGAACGTCGTGCTGGCCGAGCTGTCCTGGACCGACGCGGAGCAGACCCAGGCCATCGACCGCAGCCACCGCATCGGGCAGACCGAGCCGGTCACCGCGTGGCGCATCATCGCCGCGCAGACCATCGACGCCCGGATCGCCGAGCTGATCGAGAGCAAGGCAGGGCTCGCCGCCCGGGCGCTGGACGGGTCCGACGAGGAGGTCGCCTCGTCGGCCGACGTGCAACTCGAGGCGCTCGTCGCGCTGCTGACCGAGGCGCTGCGGGCGTCGCCCGGACGCGGGGACCCCGCGGGTCCCTGACCGTCAGGGACCCCGGGGCGAGGCCGCGGCGCCGGTGGGGCCGGTCAGCTCTTGGCCCTCCGCGGGTGCATCAGCCGCTCCATCTCCGTGGCGGCCCGCTGCTTCTCCTTGCGCTCGCTGCGCTTGGCCTTGACGGCCTTGCCCGACTTCTTCGTGGCGTGGTTGTCGTGGGGCGACTTGTCGGACATGGGAGTGCTCCCTCGTCGACGGCCGGAACACGACCTCCTTACCGCTCGGTGCCCGGCCGCGCCAGATCCCGTCGCGTCCGCTCGACTCGAACGGCGGAGCCGGAGCCGACCCCGCGGACCCCGGTCCCGTCGCCGGTGACCGTCCGCTACGTCTCGACGTCCATGCGGTCCACGAGCTCTCCGTCGAAGGCGTAGACGTGGCGGACGTCGGCGACGGCGAGGACGGTGCCGGTCCGGTCGCGGACCACCTGGTGGACGCCGACCTCGACGGTGCCGTCGCCGCGCTCCCGGACGGCGGTCGGCCGGACGGTGGGGCGGATCTCGGCCCACTGGCGCTCCCAGTAGCGGCGGACGGCGTCGTGCCCGACGACCCGGCCGCCCTCCCATCCGTTGGGCCAGTCGACGTCCGGTGACATCGCGGCGACGACCGTGTCGATGTCGCGCGCGTTGAACGCGTCGTACAGGGAGCGGAGCAGGGTCTCGCGGTCGGCGGTCATGGGCGGTGCCCTCCGGGGTGGGACGTCGTGGCGGAGCGGTGCGGGGCCGCGGCGGTGACCGGCCGGCCCGCCCGTCGCCGCGCGGTCAGGATGTGGCCGCTGCGGCCGCCGCCGGGCGGCGGGCGGCCTGGAACAGCTCGATCAGGTTGCCGTCGGGGTCGGCGAGCAGGACCTGACGCCCTCCGGGGCCGGTGACCACGTCACTGCGGAAGGCCAGACGTGCCTCCTGCAGCCGGGCGATCTCGGCGTCCAGGTCGTCGACGACCAGGTGGATGCGGTTGCGGCCCGCCGTGGCGGCATCGTCGGGGGTGGCCCGGGCCCCGGAGCTGGTCGGTCCGGAGAGCAGCAGTCGCAGCGGGCCGCGGACCACGTCGGCGAAGGCGGGTGCGGCGCTGGTGTGGAGCGTGAAGCCGAGGTGGGAGGTGTAGAAGTCGATCGCGGCCTGCACGTCGGTGACGAGGTACCGGACGCCGGCGTACTCCTCGGGTGCGGTCACAGCCGATCCTCCTGTCGATCGGTGGCGGTGGGGGCGACGCTCGAGCGGCGGCGCACGCCCTGTGCTGCCGTTCGGTCGAGCCTTCGGACACCTCGAGTGTGGAGCGCCTCTCCGCTGAGGTCACCGGTATCGCCACCCGACATCGGGTCCCGATATCGACGCGCCGACCGGGGTGGCGATCCGGGTCGCTGCGACGACCGACGGTGAGAAGTCGCCCGTGGGCACCGGACCTCCGGCCCGCCGACCGGGCCTCACCGACGGGCCGGGAAGGGGTGCTGCGCCGCAGCGCGGCCCTACCCTTGCGGAGCCGACATCGGGTTCGTCGTCCCACCGCGTGGACAGGAGGCGGTCGTGCGGGAGTTCCAGCGGGGCGCCATCCGGGTCCACGTTCTCCACCACGCCGCGGAGGAGGAGATCCACGGCGCGTGGATGACCGAGGAGCTGGCGCGCCACGGCTACCGCATCAGCCCCGGCACGCTCTACCCGACCCTGCACCGGTTGGAGGCCGACGGGCTGCTCACCTCCCGGCAGCTGGTCGTCGATGGCCGGACCCGGCGGCTGTACCGAGCCACCGACGCCGGCCGCGCTGCCCTGGCCGAGGACCGTGCCGCTCTGGCAGAGCTCGCCCGCGAGGTGCTCGGGCCACAGCAGCCGGAGTAGCCGAGGCCGCACCTCCCGGCGTGGGCGGCCGTCTGACCGGAGATCCGCGACGGATCCAGGAGGCGGCGTGCCGGCGGGACGGCCGCGACGGGAGGCCGCTCGTGCGGGAGAGACCTACGCTGCGCCGGTGCGCCCTCTCCGTGCTCGCGTGGTGGGGCAGCGCCGCTCCGCCGTGGGGCCGCGGGTCCTCCTCCCGGTGCTGGTGGTCGCCGCCGCCGTGGCCCAGGGCTTCGGGCGCTTCGGGTACGCGCTGCTGCTGCCCGCCGTCAACGCCGACCTCGTCCACTCGTACTCGACCGCCGGCCTGCTCGGCACGCTGAACCTGACCGCGTACCTCGCGGGGACCGTGCTGGTCAGCCTCACGGCCGGGCGCCTGGCCCCGGCGACGTCCGTGCGCGCAGGGCTGCTGCTGACCACGGCCGGGCTGTCGGTCCTCGCGTCGGCGGGGTCGGTGCCCGTCCTGGTGGTGGGCATGGTCCTGACGGGGTTCGGCGGGGCGATGATCTGGGTGCCGGCTCCGGGCATCGCCGGCTCGGCCGTGCGCGCCTCGCGCCGCGGTCTCGCCATCGGGCTGACCGGGAGCGGCGTCGGCGTGGGGGTGGTGGCGAGCAGCGTCCTGACCGCACTCGTGCACGCCGTGGCCGGTCCCGGTGCGTGGCGGCCGGTCTGGGCGATCGAGGCGGTGCTGGCCGCGATCGTGGCGGCGATCGCGGCGTGGTCGCTGCGCCCGCGGGCCGCCCCCGTCTCCGGGCCGGTCCGCATCTCGGCGCTGCGCGCGGTGCCCGGCTGGATCGGCTCGACGCTGTCCTACGGCGGGTACGGCCTGGCGGTCGCCGTCTACATGACCTTCCTCGTCGCCGCGTACGAGGACGACGCCGGCTTCGGCGCCGGCCACGCCTCGGCGGTGTACGCCCTCGTGGGGCTGGCCATCGCGGCCGGCGGGGTGCTGTTCGGCCGCTGGTCGGACAGCGTGGGGCGGCGGGCGGCCATGACCTGGGCCTACGTGGCCATGACCGCGGCGGTCCTGCTCGTCCCGGTGGGGGCCGAGCCCTGGGCGGTGCTCTCCGCGCTCCTGTTCGGCCTGGCGATGTCCGGGGCCCCGGCCGTGCTCGGCGCCCACCTCGCCGACTCGCTCGACCCCCGCCGGTTCGCCGCGGCCTTTGGCGCGGTCACCCTCGTGTTCGGGCTGGCCCAGCTGGTGGGTCCCCAGCTCGGCGGGTGGATCGCCGACCGGACCGGCAGCTTCTCCACCGCGTTCCTGGTCGCCGGCGGTGCGGCGCTCGGGGCCGCCGTCGCGGCCGCGACCCTGCCGCCGCGCGGCGCCGCCGTCCGGTCCCGCGGGACTCGACCCGAGGCGCCCTGACGCGGAGCTGCGCCCGTCCGGCTCACCCGGGCTGGGACTCGTGTCCGGCCGGGACCGCCCGGACCAGGCCCCGGTAGGCGTCGGCGGCGGGGATGCGGCCGCTGACGACGCCGTGGATGGTCCGGGCGATCGGCATGCGCAGCCCGTGCCGGTCAGCGAGCTCCACCACCGTGGACGCCGTCTTCACCCCCTCGGCGACCATCCGCATCTCCCCGAGGACCTCCGCGAGTGGCCGGCCCAGGCCGAGCTGCTCGCCGACGTGGCGGTTGCGGCTCTGCGGGCTCATGCAGGTGGCGACCAGGTCGCCCATGCCGGCCAGCCCGGCGAGGGTGGTGGCCTCGCCGCCCATCGCCACGGCCAGCGTGGTCAGCTCGGCCAGGCCGCGGGACATCACCGCGGCGCGCGTGTTGTCACCCACGCCGAGGCCCTGCGCCATGCCGGTGGCGATGGCGATGACGTTCTTGAGCGCGCCGCCGATCTCGCAGCCGACGACGTCGTGGTGCGTGTAGACGCGGAAGACCCCGCGCTGCACCTCGCGCTGCAGCGCCGCGGCCACGGTGAGGTCCTCGGTCGCGATCACGCTGGCCGCGGCCTGGCCGGACAGGATCTCCCGCGCCAGGTTGGGCCCGGTCAGCGCCGCGGCCGGCCTCCCGGGCAGCACCTCCTTGACCACCTGGGTCATCCGCAGGTGCGTGTCGCGCTCCAGCCCCTTGCTGAGGCTCACCACGGGGATCCACGGCGCCAGGAACGGCCGGGCCCGTTCCAGGGTCTCCCGGAAGGCGCCGGTGGGCACGCCCACCACGAGCAGCTCGGCGTGCCGGGACGCCCGCTCGATGTCGGCGGTCGCCCGCAGCCGGGCGGGCAGCCGGGCGTCCGGCAGGTAGGCCGTGTTGGTGCGCTGCTGCTCCACCTCGCCGGCCACCGCGGGATTGCGCGCCCAGAGCAGCACCTCGTGGTCACGGCGGCACAGCAGCGCGGCGACCGTCGTCCCCCACGAGCCGGCCCCGAGCACGGTCACCCTCATCGACGTCCTCCTGACCGCTCCGTCGCGACGGCGACGACCAGCCCCGTACCGATCGCCGCCCGGTCAGGATCCTCGCGGACGAGCCGCCCCTCCTGCAGGCGGTCCGGCGCTCCCGCGGTGCTCAGATGCCGGTCTCGGCCGGCAGCACGCCGTGCTGGACGGCGCGCACGAGGTCGGCGTGGTCGCGCTCGGTCTGGTCGGCGTACGCGCGGGCGAACCGGCCGAGGGCCTCGCGGACCCTCGTGCCGCCCCCGAGGTAGCCCGCGATCATCGACGCCCCGCTGGTGCGGGCGTGTCCCTTGGCCAGCAGGTACCCGCAGATGCCCGCGTACGAGGTGAGGGCGCGGGCGTCGATGCCCACGAGGGTGATCGCGCCCTTCATGTCACGGAACTGGCGGACGTAGTACTGGACGTCGCCGACGCTGGTCCAGCCGAGGAGGGGGTCGCTCACCGTCTGCACGGCCTGCTGGTACTCCACGACGCGCTGGCCCTGGTGCGCGTGCCACGCCGACTCGCCGTGCACGAACGGCGCGAGCACCGAGCGCCTGGCCTGCTTGAGCTGGAGGAACAGCACGTCGTCGGCGCTGCTGCCCTCGCACAGGGCCACCCACGCGCGGAGCCCGACCGAGCCGACGCCGACCACCTTGTGTGCGATGTCGACCAGGCGGTAGCCGCCGACGACCCTGGCCCAGTGCGGCGGCAGCGTGGCCAGGTAGGCGTCCAGCGCCTCGGCCAGCTGCTCCGCCTCCGCCGGCTGCGGGCGGGTGAGCAGCGGCGGCTCGGTCACGATCCGCCGTGCACCGTCGCGCTCCTCGGTGATGCGGGGCAGCGCCCGGTCACTGGTGCGCCTGCGGGCCCGGCGGGCCGACGTCTCGATCTCGGCGCGCAGACCCGTTCCGGGCGCCGTCTGCAGCAGCCGGTCGACGTCCAGGTGCTCGTACGAGCGGGCGAGCAGCGGTTGCTCGGCCAGGGCCGCGATCTGCAGCCGGTACTCCTCGACGCACCGCCCCACCGCCTCGCCGCACGCGGCCTCCGACGCCCCGTTCTCCCGGCCCGCCACCCACACGCTCGTGGTGAGCCGACGCAGGTCCCACTCCCAGGCACCCGGGTGTGCCTCGTCGAAGTCGTTGAGGTCGAACACGAGGTCGCGTTCGGGGGAGGCGTAGAACCCGAAGTTGCCGAGGTGCGCGTCGCCGCACACGACCGGCGTGATCCCCGTGGCCGGCAACCCGGCGAAGTCGGTGGCGTGGACGTTGGCCGCGCCCCGGAGGAAGGCGTAGGGGGAGGCGATCATCCGCCCGACCCGCACGGGGACCAGCCAGTCCAGCCGGCCCTCGTTCGACCGGACCACCTGGTCGACGACGTCGGGACGGTCGGCTGGGGGAGTCCAGTCCCCGAGCGCGGAGCGTGGCGTGGTCCGGCGCAACTGGCGGCCGAACGCGTACCGTGCTGCGCGCGGCGGGCCGCTGTGCCGCAGCGACGAGAACCCGCGGTCGTCGGCGGACGCGAGCACCGAGTGCGCCCGCGGCTTCCCCTGGTCGACGGTCACGGGGAGAGCGTGGCAGCGGGTCGGATCGGCAACCAGTGAGCAGCGTCCCGGGCCGCGGGCCCGGCCGGGAGGACCGGGCACGGGTCCTCGCCCGCCGGACGCCCGGACGCCCGGACGCCGGACGCCGGACGCCGGACGCCGACCGTGCTCGTGCGTGTGCGGGGAGGGACCGCCGCCCCGGGCGACCCGGATCCGGGCCCGCGCGGGTGTCGCTGTTGCCGAACGATCGGCACCCGCTGAACCGTCCGACGACGGAACGGTCTACCAGGCCTCGGACGCCCCGGCCTCGACGGACGAGGGACCGACCGGCGACGGACCGACCGGCGACAGACCGGGGGGCGGGGGCACAGCCGACGCGGAGGGCGAGGTACCGGGCGGTGCGGAGCCGGGGCGGGTCGGGTGGCCGTCCGAGGTCGTGCCGGTGCACGGGGGCCGGGTGTGGGTCGTCGACCTGGCCGTGGGACCACCGGTCGACGTCGGTCGGACGCGCAGCCGCGGTCGCCGGCGGTCCGCGACGACCGAGGTGCCGGCCGGCACCGGTTCCCGCCCGCCGGCGTCGCCGTGTATCAGGCGGCCCCGCCCGACGCTCCGGAGGACGGGCGCGGGCCCGGCCACCGTCTCGGGGGTGTGACCGGTCCCGGCCGCGGCACCGGCCGGAGACGCACCCGGAGAGGTGGTCCATGCCCGCGTACGAGCCCGGTACGGAGGACCTCGCGGTGCCGTACGAGGAACTGCTCACCGCCCTCCGCCACTTCCTCCGGACCGAGGGGGCGTGCCACCTGGACGACCCGAACGTCTCCTCCATCGGCATCGGCCACAAGGTGACCGGCGGACGGCGGACCCCGCGGCTGGCGGTGCAGTTCACGGTGGAGCACAAGTACGCCGAGCCGGGGGCGCTCGCCGCGCTGAGCACCACCCCCGTCCCGGAGGCGATCACGGTCGCCGGCGTCCGGGTGCCCACCGACGTGCTGGAGCGGCGCTCCCTCCCGGCCCTGCTCGTGGAGGCCGCCGGAGCCCCGGGCGCGGCGTCCGGCGGCGTGCCGAGGATCTTCTCGTGGGCGTCGCCGTCGCGCGCCTGCGGCTGAGCCGGCACCGGGTCCCCCGCCGGGTCGGGGACTACGCGAAGTCGCCCTCGGCCAGGGCGCGCAGTGCCCCCATCCCGGGCGCGAACAGGTACTCGGTGCCCCGGGTGCGCACGAGGTCCGGTCGGACCGCGACGAACCGCGGGCGGCCGTCGTCCGCGGGGATCGTCATCTTCCCGCTCCCCCCGGCGCCTCCGACGAACCAGTCGCGGTCGTCCCCGAGCCCGAAGGTGTCGCCGTCGTTGCACCAGTGCGCCTGCACGGTCTCGAACTGGCGGGCGATGTCGGCGTTGTAGCAGATGAAGAGCAGTCCCCGGTCCCCGTCGTCGGGAGCGTCCGGGTCGTAGGGCTCCCCGTACGGCATCCCCCGGCGGATGATGCGGTGCCGCGCCGTCAGGGCGCCGCCGGCGCGGAGCGCGCCGCCGAAGTCCAGCGCGTCCCGGGGGTTGGCCCGGCGGATGTGGGCACCCAGCGGGCAGACGGAACCGTTCCGGTCGTGCGGCAGGTACCGGAAGTCGTTCGCCGGCTGGTCGTCCGCGACGTCGCCGAGGTCGTCCGCAGGAGTGCGGTTCGGGTGCGTCGCGAGCGGCGTCCCGTCCCGCCACCGGCCCATGACCTTCGCCGCGACCAGCTCCGGCGACAGGCCCGTCCGTTCCGCGGCCTCGGCGAGGAGCTGCCGGAACAGCGGGACGTCCTGCTCGAGCTTGCGGTAGACGACGTAGGTGCCGTTGCGGACCAGGTCCGGGTGGGGCTCGTCGTCGACCTGGCCGTCCTCGTCGGGGTGACCGAGGAGGAACTCGCCGAGCGCGACCGGGTCCCACCCGCCGTCCGGCCGGGGGGTCCCGATGCCGCTGTCCCAGGGCGCCCGGTGGCTGCTGGGCCGGTCGACGCCCTCGATGTCGGGCTGGGAGAACCCGTCGGCGTAGCCGAAGTGCTCCCGCCGGTGCCGCAGCTCGTGGGTCTCCTGCACGTCGGCGACCCCCAGCCCGGGGACGGCCTCGACCTCCTCGGCCAGCCGGTCCCGTTCCTGCGTCAGGCGGTCCCACTCTTGCGTGCAGACGGTCAGCACCAGGTGCACGTGACCGGTGCCGAGGTGCCGCTCCCACTGCGCGGGGGCGCTGGGCCCGACGTCGCCCAGCTCGGCGGCCCGCGCGCGGGTCGACACGCGGAACGCCTCCGGGAACCGGAGCAGCAGGGCCGGCCGCAGTCCCAGCCGCTTGAAGCCGCAGTGGGTGATCGCGACGTTGAGGGTGGCGTCGGGCCGTCGCCCCTGCGGCCAGCGGGCCGCGGTGGTGACCCGCCCCCGGACCTGTCGGAGGCACTGCCGGGCCGCCTCGGCGGTGTCCGCGTGCAGGAGCAGGTGGACGGCGTGGCCGAAGCCGTACCCGTTGAGGATGTTGCCCTGGACGTCGCCCAGGTCGAGTGCGGTGCCCATGGCTCAGGTGCCGTCCTCCTCGAACTCGGCGCGGAAGGCCGCCTGCAGGTCCAGGGGGTCGCACCGCTGCGTCCGCATGGCGAACCGCGCGTGCCGGCGCCGCAGGTCGAGGGCATCGCCGACCTCGTCCACCGTGGCGTCGTACGCGGCGAACCACCGGTGGACCGGCAGCCGGTTGTGCAGCAGGTAGCGGCAGAAGTCCGCGGGACGGTCGTGCCCGGGATAGCCGACACAGTGGCCCCACACGGCGTCGGCGTCGCGCCCGAGCCCGGTGCGGAGGTCCTCCACGTGCTGCTCGGCCGGGCAGTTGGCGGTGCTGGTGAACAGCAGGTACTGCATGCGCAGCGGCCGGGTCCGGCGGGGGAGGCCCCGGTAGCGCCAGGGCGCTCCGGAGAGCACGACCCAGCGGGCGAAGTGCGTCCCGGCCACCCGGCTGAAGGGGCTTTCCTCGGCGTGCGGGAGGCGAGCCAGCGCGTTCCGCAGCTCGCGCTCCTCGCCGGGGACCACCGGCGTCAGCACGGTGAGCGGGGTGGCCGGCCAGGTGGAGCTCACAGGTCGCCCTCCCGCCGGGCGAGGAAACCGCGGTACAGCACCGCGAACTCCCCGGGGCCCGCGGTCCGCGCGGCCGCGACGAGGTGCTCGTGCTCCTTCGCGACCTCCAGCGCCGAGAGGACGGTGCGGACGGTCGCCTCGGGGTGGGCGGACCAGCAGTGGGCGCCCGGGACGCTCAGCTCGCCGATGTAGCCGGCCAGCGCGGTGACCGATCCGGTGCCGGGGAACCCGGCGGACGTGCGCCAGATCTTCCGGACCTTCGAGCCGACCGCGTGCACGAACGCCTCGACGTAGGGCTCGGTCGGCGCGCTGTAGACGGTCTCCCAGAGCAGCAGCCGGTGGGGCAGCCGCTCCGGGACCTGCGGTCGCCCGTTGTACGGCAGCCGGGGGACGACGGTCCAGCGGATGAAGTGGACCGACTTCAGCGGGCCGAGCCCGGTGAGGGCGGGGATGCGGCCGGTCAGCGCGAACAGCAGCCGCAGCCACACGGCGCCGGGCGGCCGGAGCGCCGTGAGCACGGTGATCATCCCCGCCCGGCCGGCGGTGTCCGGTCGCAGCGCGGCGGTCCGGGGCGTCGGGACTCCGGCCGGCGGAGCGGCGGCCTCCTGGGCCCGGGCGACGACGGTCCGGCCCGGCGTCGGGAAGGAGCGGAACCGCACGGCGTCAGCCGCCCTCTCCGAGCTCGACCTCGAGGCGGCCGGGGAACAGCCCGTCCCAGCGGGTGCGTCCGGCGGAGCCGGGTGCGCGCCGCAGTCCGTCCGAGCGGAGCAGCGGTGCCAGGAGTGCCGGCAACTGGACGCCCATCACGTGCTCCCCGGGGCACCGGTGCGGACCGCCGCCGAAGACCCGGTACTGCGTCGCGGCCCGCGTGGCGTCGAAGCCCTCCGGGTCGGGGACGGTGGTCTCGTCCCACATCGCCGAGTGCGTGCCGACGAAGACCGCGGTGCCGCGGGCGACCGGCCGGCTCCGCGGGGTCCCCGCGGCCAGCGTCGTCGCCGCCGTGCACCGGCGCGGCAGCCGTGGCTGGATCGGCCGGAACCGGTAGACCTCCCACAGCAGGCGGCGCAGCTCCGCCAGGTCGCCGTCGCGCGCGGCCTGCCGGGCCCGGTCGAGCGCTTCGGGGTCGTCCAGCAGCTCGTCGACGCCGAGCACGGCCGCCCGCGCGCCGTGCCACAGCCACCCGATGGCCATCCCGATGACGTTGCCGCGGATCTCCGCGTCGTCCAGCGCGGTCCCGGGGTCCGTCTCCTGCCGCGTCACCAGTCGCCGTAGCAGGCTGTCCGGCCCTCCGGGATCCTCCCTGACCGCCTCCACCAGGCCGGTCACGTGTGCCTCCATCCGCCGCCAGGCGACCTCGGCCCGCTGCGCCACCGACCGGATCTCCCCGCGGTTGAGGAAGATGTGCTCGAACAGGTCGCGGCCCCACTGCAGGCGCGTCTCCCGATCCGGGCCCGGGATCCCGACGTAGGCGTCGAGGACGTCGTCGAACACGGGCTGGACCAGCTCGCCGACGATCTCCAGGCGGCCGGTGCGGCGGGCGCGCTCGACCCGCGCCTCCGCAGCTCCCGTCGCCAGACGCCGGAGGCCGTCGGCGTCCTCGCAGCGCAGGACGGCGTCGATCTCGGCGCGCTGCCGGCGGTGCTCGGCGGGCTCGGACCCGAGGAGGAACGCCCCGGGCAGGTGGTGCGCGTAGGGCCAGGCGAAGGCCTCGGTGCGGTCGAGCACCTGGTCCACGTCCTCGCTTCGCGTGACCACGACCAGCCGGCCGACGCGGGGGAGGGGCCAGTGCCGGCGCACGGGTCCCAGCCGGGCCACCCGGTTGGTGCTGAGCACCTGCGCCAACCGGGCCGCGACCCGCCGCCGGAGCTCGTCGGCGAGCAGCGAGGGCGGGGTGTCGGCGCTCTGCTCGGGCACCTGCACGGTGATCACCGTCCATGGGTCGCCGTGGATCCGGCGGAGAGCGGCCAAGCTAGTGACCGGGCTCGTGGTCGGTCGAGGCTCCGCCGGCCCACCCGTGGTGTCGGGGGACGTCGCGCAACCAGACGACCACGTCGAGCCAGCAGTAGGCGGCTCGTCCCGAGGCGACGACGTCGTCCAGCGAGAGCTCGGCCGGCCGGTTGTCGTGCGCGGGGGACCTCAGGACCCCGTCGCACCACGCCACCTCGCCGTCCAGCACCCGGACCGCGAGGTCCACCAGGCGTCCGTCGTGCCACTCCTCCCGGCTCACGGACCGCCTCCCTCCTGCCACCCGCCCTTCCACCGGTGGACCGAGCGGGACGGAGGTCGGGGTCCGACGACGTCGGTACGGGACAGAGGACCGGACCCCCGGGGCTGATACAGCGGTCCGGGGATCGGCGGGGACCGCGCACGGCGGTGCGCCGGCGGCGAGCGATCCGGGTGCAGCGACGGTCGCGGGGTCCCTACAGTCGGTCCATGAGCCGGGCGCTCCGGTACACACCGCCGCTGGCCGGCCGGGACCTGATCATGCGGCCCCGGCTCCTGGCTCCCCTGCGCAGCCGCTTCGAGCGCCCGCTCACCGCGGTGGTCGCACCCGCCGGTTTCGGCAAGACCACGCTGCTCGGCCAGGCCGTGAGCGAGAACGCGCTCTCCCCGTCGGGTGAGGACCGCTGGCTCACCTGCCAGCGGGACGACACGACGCTGTCGGTCCTGGCGTCCGGCGCCTTCGCCGCGGTGGGGCTCGCCGCCCCGGTGCCGGACGACGCGCGGCAGGCCGCGGTGGCGGTGGCGGAGGCCATGTGGAGTGCGGCTCCGCGCCAGGTCGCGCTGGTCCTCGACGACGTCCACCTGGTGACCCCGGGATCGCCCGCCGGCCGGTTCCTCGGCCACCTCGTCGAGGAGCTGCCGGGGAACGGTCACCTCGTCCTCGCCTCGCGCCCGCCCCTGCCGCTGTCCGTCTCCCGGCTCGTGGCCAGCGGCGACGCCGTGGTCCTGCGGGAGGAGGACCTGCAGTTCCGCGAGGACGAGGTGGCCGAGTTCGCCGCGTCCCGCGGGGTGCCGCCGGAGCTGCTCAGCGACGTCGGCGGCTGGCCGGCCCTGGCCGAGCTGACCGCCACGGCGGGTCCCCTCGCGGTCAGCGGGTACGTGTGGGAGGAGCTGCTCACCCAGCTGTCGCCGGAGCGCCGCTCCGCCCTGGCGCTCCTCGTCGCCGTGGGAGGCGCGGACGAGGAGATCGCCGCCGAGCTGCTCGGCCCGGACGTCGACCTCCGGTCCCTCCTCGACGGGCTGCCGCTGGTCGTGCGGTCCCACTCCGGGTGGTGGTCGCTGCACGGGTTGTGGGCCGCGGCCCTGCAGCACCACCTCGACGCCGGCCAGGTGGCGCAGGCGCGGCGGGCCGCGGCCGCCGTCCTGCGCCGCCGCGGCCAGTACCACGAGGCGATGGGGCTGCTGCTCGACGCGCGGGCGTGGGACGACGTCCGCGGCCTGGTCGTCGAGGTCTGCGAGTGCTGCACCGCGCTGGTGCCGACGGACGTCCTCGAGTCCTGGCTGCGCCGGTTGCCGCCCGAGGTGCACCAGCGCCCCGAGGGTCTGCTGCTCGCCGCCATGGTGGCGGAGCCGACCAGCCCAGGCGCGGCCGAGGAGCTCCTCGGCCAGGCGCTCACCAGTGCCCAGGCGGCCCCCGGTGTGCGCTACGCCTGCCTGAACGCGCTCGTCCAGCTGGCGTTCTGGCGCAACGACCGGGAGCGGATGGAGTTCCTGCTGCAGGAGCTCGAGGACCTGGCGCGCGAGGGGCACCCCGGGGCTCCGGCGTTCGTCGCGCTGGTCCGCGGCGTCCTCGCGCGCTCCACCGACGAGGTCCGGGCGGCGCTCGCCGTCCCGGGTCTGCTGTCCGGGACGCCGCTCAACCCCGTGCAGGACTGGCTGCACGCCCACCTCGTCCTGCTGCGCCTGGGGGACGCCGCGACCGGCGAGGTGCTCGCCCGGCGGTCGTTGTCCCACTCGGCGACGACGATGCACGGCGTCTCGCGGTGCCTCCTGCTCGAGTCCTTCCGCCTGCGCGGCCGCCTCGACGAGGCGGAGCGGCTGCTGCCCTACCTGCTCGCCGACATGCAGCCGGACAAGGTGCTGACCTCACCGGAGCTGGTGACCTGCGCGGTCTCCCTGCTCGACGTCCTCGGCCGGCGGGACGAGTCGGGGCGGCTCCTCGCGACGTCGCGGTCGGTCCTCGGCGCCTCCCCGGTCGCGTGGGCGCCCCTCGCGGCGGCGCTGGCGGAGGCCTTCCACGCCCTGTCGAGCGGGGACGAGGGACGGGCGGCCACCACGCTGCGGTCGCTCAGCGCGCGCGTCGGCGGGCGCGCCTCGGCCGCGGTCCGGGTGTCCCCGGTCGCGCTGCCCCTGCTCTACGTGCTCGTGCCCGAGGTCCGGGAACGCTGGGACGCCGGCCCGCCGCCCGGCGCGCTCGCCGATCTGCACGCCGGGGCCCGCGCCCTCGTCGACCTGCGCGAGCGCGGCTCGACGGCGGCGGTCGCGGCCCTCCCGGCCGGCGCCTGGCCGGCGCTGCGCGCCCTCCTCCCGGTGCCCTGGGTGGCCGAGCTGGCCCTGGGGCTCGTGGCGGCCGGTCAGGACGCCGGGCGGGCGCTGGTCGAGGACCTCGGCCCCGCGGCCCGGGAGGCCCTCCGCGCCCAGGCGGCGACGGCGCGCCGGGAGCTCGCGGCCGTCGCCCGCTCGCTGCTGCGGGCGATCCCGGCCGTGCCGACCGCGCGGCTGCACCTGCGGGTCCTCGGCCCGCTCGAGCTGCGCCGCGACGGGGCAGTCGTCCTCGCGCCGGAGTTGCGCAGGGAGCGGGTGCGGCAGCTCCTGGGCTACCTGCTCACCCATGACCGGCCGACGCGGACCGCCATCACGTCGGAGCTGTGGCCGGACCTCGACGACGCGGCGGCCGGCCGGAACCTGCGCGTCACCCTCGCCTACCTGCAGAACGTCCTGGAGCCCGACCGCGGCGAGCTGGACCCGCCGTTCTTCGTCCGGAGTGCCGGGCCGGTGCTGCACCTGGTGACCGACGGAGCGCTCGAGATCGACGTGCTGGAGTTCGAGCGTGCCCTCGACGAGGCCGCCCGCCTGGAGCGCCAGGGCGCGCCCTCGGCCGCCCTGTCGGCCTATCGGCGGGCGGCGGAGCTGTGGGGTGGGGACCTGCTCGCCGACGTGGCCGGCGGGACCTGGCTGGAGTGGGAGCGGGACCGGCTGCGCAGCAGGTTCGTCACCAGCGCCGTCCGTGCCGGGAACCTGCTGCTGGCGCGGGGGGACGCCGAGGCGGCCAGGGCCCTCGCCGAGCGCGCCCTGCGGGCCGACGGCTGCTCGGAGGACGCCTACCAGCTCCTCGTCGCCGTCCACCTCGCCGACGGCGACCTCGTCGACGCCTCCCGCGCGCTCCGCCGCTGCCAGCAGATGCTGGGCGAGCTCGGGGTGCCTCCCCAGCCGCGGACCCGCTCGCTCGCGCAGCAGTTGGCCGCCCGCCGCTGACCACCCGGCCCGGCCTCCGGCTGCGTGCCGGCGCTCCGCGTCCGACCAGCGCCGACGTCGTCCTGTCGTCCGGCTGGCGCTCCGCTAGCGCGACCCCCGGAACCTCCGCTGCGCCGGCGCGGTGCGCCGAGCGGACGAGAGGAACCGGGACATGGAGCCTGCAGACGTCACCATGCTGGTCACGCGGGCCGCCGCGGGAGACCAGGCGGCGTGGGACGCGATCGTCGACGAGTACGCCGGGCTGCTGCGGTCGGTCGTCCGCGGGTTCCGGCTCAACGAGGCGCAGGCCGCGGACGCGGTGCAGACGACGTGGCTGCGACTGGTCGAGCACGTCGCCGACCTCCGGGAGCCCGAGCACGTGGCGGCGTGGCTGAAGACGACCGCCCGGCGGGTGTGCCTCCAGATGGTCCGGGAGAACGGCCGCGAGCGTCTCGTGGACGACGACGACGACCGGGCCTGGGGGAGCGGCGCGCCGACCGACGGCCGGGCGCAGGACGGCCCGGAGGCCGCCGCGCTCCGGCACGAGCAGGTGGCGCTGGTCCGCGATGCGCTGGCCGGGCTGCCCGACCGGCATCGGCAGTTGCTGGAGCTGCTGGTCGCGTCACCTCCGGTGAGCTACCGGGAGATCAGTGCCCGCGTCGGCATGCCGGTCGGGAGCATCGGCCCGACGCGGGCCCGGGTCCTCGCGTGCCTGCGAGAGGTCCTGGCACGGGGCGGCGTGCACGACCTCGTCCTGGGCTGAGGACCTGGTCGTGGACTCCGTCGACCGTCCGGCTGCGGCGCCGTATCAGGGCCGGCCACGAGGCGCTCTGGGAGGCGTGGACCTTCCCCCGGTGTACCGGATCGAACTCCTCGACGGCTTCGTCCTCCGGCCGACGTCCCGTTCGTCGCGGGCGGTGGACGGCGATCTCCCACGGGACGCCCAGCGGCTGGTGGCCTTCCTGTGCCTGTCCGGTCGACCGACCCGGACGGCGGTCGCCGGCCGGCTGTGGCCCGGGGTCCCCGAGGACCAGGCCCAGATGAGGCTGCGATCGACGCTGTGGCGGCTGCGCAGGGCCGCGCCGGGACTCGTCGAGGGGACGGGTGGTGCGCTCTCCCTGGCGGCCGGTGTCCGCGTCGACGTCCGGGAGCTGCACGGCTGGGCCGAGCGGGCGCTGGACCCGCGGGCCCGCGTCGACCGCACGTCCCTCCCCGACCCGGCGCTCTGGGGTGACCTCCTGCCCGGCTGGCACGACGACTGGGTGCTGCTCGAGCGGGACCGCGTGCGGCAGCACCGCGTGCACGCGCTGGAGGCGGTCGCCGTCCGGCTCGCCGCCGCACGGCACCACGGGATGGCCGTGCAGGCCGCGCACCTGGCCGTCCGGGCCGAGCCGCTGCGGGAGAGCGCCCACCGCACCCTGGTCGAGATCCTCGGCGCAGGAGGCCGGGCGGCGTGCTGGCGTCCGTCCGGGGGCGACTCGTCGGCGGCCGAGGCGGGGCGGCTCAGCGCGCCGCCGGCGGCGCGTCGGTGAGGCTGCGCACGATCCCCCCGAGGAGCGCGGCACGGGCCGCCGGGTCGGGCACCTGCTCGATCCCGAACCCGAGCAGCACGGTGTCCTCGGTGGTGATCGCGGCGCCGACCTGCGACTGCGATCGCACGAAGTCCCGGGCGTTCGGCGCGCCGCCCTCGGGCGCACCCGGCACCGTCCACCTCCCCAGGTCGGTCTCGAAGCCCTCCGGCTCGACGGCCGTGCCGCCGACCACCAGCCGCGTCTGGTCCACGAACACGCCGGCCCCGCCGGTGGACGGGTCGGTGACGTAGCTGATGGCCACCTCGACCTGCCCTCCCGCGTAGGCGGACAGGTCGAAGCCGACCTGCTGCCACCCCGCGGACGTGCCGGTGATCCGGTTCCAGGCACCCGTGGTCCCGGTGGCCCGGCAGGGGGTGCCGCCGGTCAGGTAGTGCGAGAGGAACGGGTGCTGCTGCAGCAGGAACCCGGCCTCGCACTCCGCCGGGGGGCCACTGTCGCTGAGTCCGCCGGCCTCCGGCAGCGTCGTCCAGGCGTCGGTGCCGACGGGGTGGGCCTCGACGAGGACGTTGTCGTAGCCGGTCTCCACGTCGTGGGACAGCGCGAACTCCAGCGTGGGGGTCTGCGCCGCGGGGACGTCGGTGAGGTCGACGGTGCGCGCGAGCCGCTGGTACGAGCCGTCGGCGTGTGCCGCCGCGGCGAACCAGTCGCCCTCGAAGGTCTCCAGGTTGCCGGGAGGGCCGCCCCCGTACTCGCCCGACACGGCACTCGCGAACTGCGGGAACCGGTCCGGGGGGAGGACGGCGCTCGTGGGCAGGAACGTGCCGGCCTCGTCGATGGGGTTGCTCGGTGTGGGCGCCAGGTCCGTGTTCGTGCCACGGATCGGCGCGCCCGTCCCCACCACGGACTCCGGCGCCGCCCGCGGCGACCGGGTGAACGCGCCCAGGTAGTACTGGAGGAAGTCGTCCGCCAGCAGGAGGCAGTCGCTGAAGGGGTCGACCGTCACGACGCAGTCCTGGTCCGGCGCGCCGTCCAGTCCGTAGTAGACGCCGCCGAGCCCCGTGCCCAGCGCGCCGTGGTAGCCCGCCGTCTCACCGGTGAGCGTGAGCGTGCCGCCGCCGTTGAGGTAGTCGCGGACCGCGAGCGTCAGGTACTGCTGCCGCTCGGCCACGGCCGCGTCCTCCAGCGGTGCGCCGAGGACGTCGGTGAGGACGTCCTCGGCGTCCTGGGTCAGCCGGTTGTCGCCGAGGTACCACACCACGCTGTCGAAGTGGCCGAGCACGCCGAGGTCGTGCGGCACCCCCTGGGCGGAGACGTCCCACACGGCGGAGCTGGTGCCGGCGTCGGCGAGCGCGTCGACGTACTGCTGCGCGTACCGCGGTGCGGTGGTCGCGCCCGGCTCGCCGGGGTTGTAGCCCTCGTAGTCCTCGTTGGCCAGCACCAGGACCGACCCGCCGTCCCGGGCCACGGTGTACGTGAAGTGCTCGCTGGTCACCGGGCCGCGATCGGGGTGCACGCCGGTGAACCACGCCTCGACGTCCCGGCCCACGCCGGCCCCGCGGACCTCCCCCCGGAACTCCGCGTAGTACCGGTCGCCCTCGTCCCCGTAGCGCTCGCCGCCGGCCCACTCGCGCACGGCCGCGCGCTGCTCGGGCCCGCCGTCGACCCGGAAGCGCAGCTCGAGGTCGCGCAGGTCGCGGCGGGCCGTGACGGCGACCGGCTGCGGGGTGCCGTACGAGACGGGGAAGGGGTCGAGCACGAAGTCGGGCACCGTGCGGCCCACGATCGAGACGGGGTTCGACGGGTCCTGCGCCGATCGGGCCACCGCCAGCGCGAAGGGGAGGTTCTTGGCGAACTCCGTCTGCACGAGCGGCTCGGAGTCGGGGAACTCGAAGATGCTCCCGCAGGTCTCGGGCTCGAAGGCGTCGCCGGGGTCGGCTGCGCTGGCCGTCTGGCACGTGGACATCTCCGGGGTGAAGGCCAGCGTGCCGTACGCCTCCTCGGCGTGCTCCGCCGTGTCGCCGTTGGTGGTGTAGAGCTCCGCGGAGACGTCCGGGTCGTACCCGGGCACGGCAGGGGTGGTGTCGTCGCCGGCCATCGCCTCGTAGACCACGGTGTCCGGCGTCGGGGTGGCGACCTGCCAGCTCGGGCCGTAGAGCAGCAGCTCGGCCGCGGAGTGGTAGTTCACGAAGAAGTCGAACCCGATCCGGCGCAGCAGCCCGTCGAGGGCCCGCGTCTCGGGTTCGGACGACGGTGCCGGGCCGCGGTAGGTCTCACCGGCCGGCGACGGGGACGAGCCCTCGTCGTCGTAGCCCCAGCGGGTCGGGAAGTTGCGGTTGGGGTCGACGCCGTCGACCTCGGTGATCACGCCGTCGCCGTCGTTGTCGCGCAGGTTCTTGCGCCACAGCCGGTCGGTGGTGAACGTGTGGTCGTAGCCGTCCGGGTTCGCCACGGGGACGAACCACAGCTCGGTGCTGTCGACCAGCCCGCGGATCTCCGGATCGGTGCCGTAGCCGTCGACCAGGTGGCGCATCAGTCGCCGGGTCATCTCCGGGGTGATCCACTCGCGGGCGTGCTGGGCGGAGACGTACAGCACCGCGGGACGCGAGCCGTCCGGGAGCTGGGCGGCCCCCGCCGTGACCTTGAACGCGAGGATCTCCTGGCCGGTGACGGACCGGCCGATGACGACCTGCTCCACCAGGTCCGGGTGCGACTCCGCCAACGCGACGAACTCCTCGCGGAGCCCGCCCGCACCGCTCCACGGACGGAAGACCGCGGCCGCGGCCTGCGAGGTCCGCGCGGCGGCCGCCCGGACCCGCAGCGGCACGCCCTGCGCGATCAGCGCGTTGGCGGGGCGCTCGCCGAGCACGACCTCCAGCCGCACCGAGCTGGGTGTCCTCCCGGGCGCGGTCAGGACCTCGCGGCGGTCGAGCCCGCTGTCCAGCACCAGGGCCAGCTGCTCGCGTGTCACCTCGGCCGTGTAGGCGGCCGGGCCCCCGCCGCCGCCAACCGTGGGTGCGCCGCTCGCGGCGGTCCCCGTGCCGACCAGCAGCCCCAGCACCAGGACCCCGATCGCGACGAGGGCGGGAAGGGGCCCGGGGGGAGGCTGCTCAGCCGCACGCGCCATGTCGACCGTCCAGACCGCGAGACCGGGGGAGCGGGACAGGTCCTCAGCATCACGTCCGCCCGACGGCCCCCGCATCTCGTGCTCCCGCGCACGCCGCCGGGAGATCCGACGACGCTCGGGGCGTGCTGTCGCAGCATGCGCGTCCGGTCACGCGGCGTGATGGCCCGGGGGTCCGAGGTCAGGCGCCGGTCAGCGGGCGGCCGTCGTCCGAGGGGAGGGCCCGGACGATCGGCACGCCGGGGCGGTAGGCCAGGTACACGTGGGACGGCGCGTCGAGGACGGCGAGGTCGGCCCGCGCGCCGGGACCGAGGTGCCCGACGTCCGGACGTCGCAACGCCGCCGCGCCGCCGGCGGTCGCCGCCCACAGCGCCTCGGCCGGGGTCATGCCCATCTCGCGGACGGCGAGCGCGATGCAGAACGGCATCGACGAGGTGAAGCTGCTGCCGGGGTTGCAGTTGGTGGCCAGGGCCAGGGGGACCCCCGCCGACGACAGCCGCCGGGCGTCCGGATAGGGCGACCGGGTGGAGAACTCCACGCCGGGCAGCAGGGTCGCGACCGTGGTGCCGTCGGCGAGGGCGTCGACGTCGGCGTCGGTCAGGTGGGTGCAGTGGTCGACGCTGGCCGCGCCGAGTTCCACCGCGAGCTGCACCCCGGGTCCCGCCGAGAGCTGGTTGGCGTGCACCCGCAGCCCGAGGCCCGCCGCCCGCCCGGCCTCGAGCACGGCGCGGGTCTCGTCGCCGTCGAAGGCGTGCGCCGAGGCGGGCTCGCAGAAGACGTCGATCCACCGTGCGAACGGGGCGCAGGACTCGAGCATGGGACCGGTGACCAACGCGACGTAGTCCTCGCGGCGGCCGGTGTACTCGGCCGGCACCACGTGCGCGCCCAGGAACGTGGTCTCGGGCGTGACCTCCGCGGCCAGCCGCAGGCACCGCGCCTCGTCCTCGACGGTCAGTCCGTAGCCGCTCTTGACCTCCACCGTCGTCGTGCCCTGGCGGCGCATCTCCACCACCAGACCGCGGAGCCGGCTGCGGAGGACGTCGTCGGAGGCGGAGCGGGTCGCGGCGACGGTGGCCGCGATGCCCCCGCCGTCGTAGCGCGCGCCGGACACCCGGGCCTCGAACTCCGCGGCCCGGTCGCCGGCGAAGACCGGGTGGGTGTGGCTGTCGACGAAGCCCGGGACGACCGCCCGGCCCTCGACGTCGATCCGGCCGTCGGCAGCGGGTGCCCCTCCGGCGGGGCCCACCCAGGCGACCGCGCCGTCGTCGACGACGAGCGCGGCGTCGGCCAGCACGCCCAGCGGGCCGGCGCCGAGCGCGGGGTCGTTGGTGACCAGCTCGGCGATGCCGGTGACCAGCGTGCTCACACCGGAGTCCCCGCGCAGACGTGGAGCGCCGGCGGAGCGCCTTCGTGGGGTGGGTCCACGAGTCCTCCTCGCCGGCGCTCGTCGGCCTCGTTCGCAGAGCTGCTCCGCCCCTGGTCGAGCTCGCTCAACGGTCCTCCCACAGCGGCGCGATCGCGTCGGTCAGCAGCCTCCCGACGTCGCCGAGCGCGTGCCGCCCCTCCGCGACGACGACCCGGCCGTCGACGACCACGGTGTGCACGTCGGCCGCCGATGCCGCCATCACCACCTGGTCGGGTGCGCAGCCGGCGGTCCGCGGGCTGTCGAGCCGGACGGCGACCAGGTCGGCCCGGTGGTCCGGGGCGATGCGACCGGCATCGGGCCAGCCGAGGGCGCGGTGCCCGTCGACGGTGAGCGCGGCGACGAGCCCGGCCGGGGGGAGGCGGCCGCGTTCGCCGGTGCGCAGCCGCTCGTGGGACTCGAGCAGCCGGGCCTCGCCGAGCAGGTCGGTGACGGCGTGCTGGTCGCTGCCGAGGCTGAGCGGCGAGCCGGCGTCCCGGAGCGGCACGAGGGGGGCGAGGCCGTCGGCGAGGTCGGCCTCGGTGCTCGGGCAGGCGCAGACCCCCGTTCCGCTGCTGCCCAGCGTCGCGACGTCGTCCGCGGTGAGGTGGACGGCGTGGACGGCGGTGGTGGACGGACCGAGGACCCCGTGCTGGTGCAGCAGCCCGGTGGGCGTGGTGCCGTAGTGGGCTCGGCAGGCCTCGTTCTCCGCGGGCTGCTCGGAGAGGTGCGCGTGCAGCGGGCGCCCGCCCGCGGCGCGCACGACGGTGGCCAGCTGCGCCGCCGGCACGGCCCGCACGGAGTGCACCGCCGCCCCGATGCGGACGCCGTCCTGCTCCCGGAGCAGCCCGGTCCGTGCGGCCCAGGCATCGGCGTCCCCGTCGGCGAACCGGGCCTGGACGTCGTCGAGGGGCAGGTGACCACGCCCGTCCAGCCCGCCGGCGAGGTAGCAGGCGTCGAGCACGGTCAGCCGGATGCCGGCGTCGGCCGCCGCCTGGGCCAGCCCCTCGGCCATGGCGTTGGGGTCGGTGTACCGGCCGCCGCCGGGTGGGTGGTGCAGGTAGTGGAACTCGCCGACGCAGGTGACCCCCGCGAGCGCCATCTCGGCGTAGGCGGCGCGGGCCAGGGCGAGGCAGCTGTCGGGGTCCAGCCGCGCGGCGACGCCGTACATCCGCTGCCGCCAGCTCCAGAAGGTGCCGGCCCGGTCGTGGGTGCGTCCGCGCAGGGCCCGGTGGAAGGCGTGCGAGTGCGCGTTCGCGAAGCCCGGGAGCACGACGCCGGGCAGCCGGTGGTCGCCGGGGGCCGCCGCCGGGGCACACGTGACGGCGGTGATCCGCCCGCCGTCCACGACGACCCGCACGCCGGCGACGACGGCGTCCCCGAGCCAGGCGTGCTCGCACCAGAAGCCGGTCAGCACGCCAGGTCCTGCACCACCCGGGCGAGCGCGGCGACGCCGGCCCGGCAGTCGGCCGGGTCGGCGTGCTCGGCGGGGGAGTGGGACACCCCGGTCGGGTTGCGGACGAACAGCATCGCCGCGGGGACGCCGGTTCCCGACAGGAGCCCGGCGTCGTGGCCGGCCCCGGTGTCGAGCAACGGGGCGGGCCCCCGGTCGCCCCCGGCCGCAGCCGCCACCCGGTCGCGGAGCGCCGGGTCGAACACCGTGGCCGGCGTCCAGGACTCCTCGACCGGGTCGACGCCCCCGGAGGCGCCCACCTCCGCCACCACGCTGCGCACCGCGGCCGCCGGCAGCCCGCGGGCGTCCAGCCAGGCGGTCACCGCCGACGGGACGGCGTTGGCCGCGTTCGGGGTGACCAGCACCTTGCCGACGGTGGCGAGGACGTCGTGCGCGGCGGCGCCGTCGCGTGCGGTCCGGATGACGGCGGCGAGGGCGAGCATCGGGTCGCGGCGGTCCCGCAGTCGGGTGGTGCCGGCGTGGTCGGCCCGACCGCGGAGGTCCAGCCGCCAGCGCCCGTGCGGGCGGATCGCGGTGGCCGCACCGACCGGTGCGTCGCCGTCGGCGAGCCCGCGGCCCTGCTCGACGTGCAGCTCGACGAAGGTGCCCACACGCCGCAGCGCGTCGTCGTCGCGGCCGAGGGTCCGCGGGTCGGTCCCGGCCGCGGCCATCGCCTCGGCCATGGTCGTGCCGTCGTCGTCGGTCAGTCCCCGCGCCCGGTCGGGGTCGAGCACGCCGGTGAGCATCCGCGACCCGGCGCACGCGACGCCGAAGCGGGCGCCCTCCTCGTCGGCGAAGCAGACGATGCCCAGCGGACGCCGCGGGGAGGTCCCGCCGGCGCGGAGCAGGTCCAGCGCGGCGAACGCCGACACCACGCCCAGCGGCCCGTCGAACGCGCCGCCGTCGGGGACCGAGTCCAGGTGGCTGCCCATCGCCAGACCCGGCCGGCCCGCGGCCGCGGCGGCGTCGGGATCCGCCGTCCACGCCCAGAGGTTCCCGGCCCGGTCGGGCACGACGTCCAGCCCGCGCCGCTGGGCCTCGCCGCGGAACCACTCGCGCAGCGCGGCGTCGGTGCGCGTCCAGGCGTACCGGCGGTAGCCGCCGGTCGGCGGGTGCCGGCCGACCGGTGCCAGGTCCGTCCACATCGCGTCGAAGAGGTCCACCGGCTCAGCCCTCCGCCATCGGGACCCGGAGGCCACGCTCGTCGGCGACCTGGGCGGCCAGCTCGTAGCCGGCGTCGGCGTGCCGGAGCACGCCCGTGCCGGGGTCGTTGCGCAGCACCCGCTCCAGCTTCCGGGCGGCCAGGTCCGTCCCGTCGGCGACGCTGACCTGGCCGGCGTGCAGCGACCGGCCCATGCCGACGCCGCCGCCGTGGTGGACCGACACCCAGGTCGCGCCGGACGCGGTGTTGACCAGCGCGTTGAGCAGCGGCCAGTCGGCGATGGCGTCCGATCCGTCCGCCATGGCCTCCGTCTCCCGGTAGGGGGAGGCGACGGAGCCGGCGTCGAGGTGGTCGCGGCCGATGACGATCGGAGCGGTGATCTCGCCCGAGGCGACCATCTCGTTGAAGCGGAGGCCCGCGACGTCGCGCTCGCCGTACCCGAGCCAGCAGATCCGGGCCGGCAGGCCCTGGAAGGCGACCCGGTCCCGGGCGGCCCGGATCCAGCGCTGCAGGTGGTCGTCGTCGGGGAACAGGTCGAGGACGGCGCGGTCGGTCGCGGCGATGTCGGCCGGGTCCCCGGAGAGCGCGGCCCAGCGGAACGGGCCCTTGCCCGCGCAGAACAGCGGCCGGATGTAGGCGGGCACGAAGCCGGGGAAGGCGAACGCCCGGTCGAAGCCGCCCTGGCGGGCCTCGTCGCGGATGGAGTTCCCGTAGTCGAAGACCTCGGCCCCGGCGTCGAGGAACCCGACCATCGCCTCGACGTGCCGGGCCATCGACGCGCGGGCGCGCTCGGTGAACTCCTCGGGCTTGGCCTCGGCGTAGTCGTGCCAGTCGCCGGGGTCGACGCCCTCCGGCAGGTAGCTGAGCGGGTCGTGCGCGGAGGTCTGGTCGGTGACGACGTCGACCTCGACGCCCCGGCGCAGCACCTCGGGGACCACCGTGGCCGCGTTGCCCTCCAGACCGACGGAGAGCGGCCGCCGGTCCCGCCTGGCGGCGAGGCAGCGCGCGACGGCGTCGTCGAGGTCGTCGGCCACCTGGTCGAGGTAGCGGTGCCCGACCCGGCGGCGCAGCCGGCCCCCGTCGACGTCGACCACGAGGCAGACGCCGCCGTTGAGCGTCACCGCGAGCGGCTGGGCGCCGCCCATGCCGCCGCAGCCGCCGGTCAGCGTGAGGGTGCCGACGAGCGTGCCCCCGAACCTCTTGGCCGCCACGGCCGCGAAGGTCTCGTAGGTGCCCTGGAGGATCCCCTGCGTCCCGATGTAGATCCAGGACCCGGCCGTCATCTGGCCGTACATGGTCAGCCCCAGGTGCTCGAGGCGCCGGAACTCCGGCCAGGTGGCCCAGTCGCCCACCAGGTTGGAGTTGGCGATCAGCACCCGGGGCGCCCACTCGTGCGTGCGCAGCACGCCGACGGGCCGGCCCGACTGCACGAGCATGGTCTCGTCGTCGGCGAGGGTCGTCAGCGTGCGGACCATGGCGTCGAAGCTGCGCCAGTCGCGCGCCGCGCGGCCGGTGCCGCCGTAGACGACCAGGTCGTCGGGCCGCTCGGCGACGTCGGGGTCGAGGTTGTTCTGCAGCATCCGCAGCGGCGCCTCGGTCTGCCAGCTCCGGGCCGAGAGGGTGCCGCCGCGCGGGGACCGTACGGGTCGTGCTCCGTCCATGGTGGCGCTCCTCGTCTCGGCGGGGTCAGTCCAGGGGGAGGCCGGTGGCGCGGAGCAGGGCTCCGTCGGCCACCAGGCCGACGACGGCCTCGATCTCCGGGGCCAGGTGCCGGTCCGGCCCGGGGCCGCCGACGCCGGCGGCGCGGACGGCGTCGCGCACCGCGGCCGTCGCCGGGGCCGGTCGCAGCGGGGCCCGCAGGTCGAGGGCCCGGGCCGCGGTCAGGACCTCGACGGCGAGGACGCGGGTGAGGCCGTCGACGGCGCGCCGCAGCTTGCGGGCGGCCGCCCAGCCCATGGAGACGTGGTCCTCCTGCATCGCCGAGGAGGGGATGGTGTCGACGCTGGCCGGGACGGCGAGCCGCTTGAGCTCGCTGACGATCCCGGCCGCCGTGTACTGGGCGAGCATGTGCCCGGAGTCGACACCGGGGGTGTCGGCGAGGAACGGCGGCAGCCCGTTGCTGCGGGCGGGGTCGAGGAACCGGTCGGTGCGCCGCTCGCTCATGCCGGCGACGTCGGCGGCCGCGATGGCGAGGAAGTCGAGGACGTAGCCGACGGGTGCGCCGTGGAAGTTGCCGTTCGACTCCACCCGGCCGTCGAATGTGATGACCGGGTTGTCGACGGCGGCGGCGAGCTCGCGGCCGGCGACCGCGGCGGCGTGGGTGACGGTGTCGCGGGCCGCGCCGTGGACCTGCGGTGCGCACCGCAGCGAGTAGGCGTCCTGGACCCGCGTGCACTCGGGCCCGCGGTGACTGGCCATCACGCCACTGCCGCTCAGCAGCCGGCGCAGGTTGGCGGCCGAGGCCGCCTGCCCCGGGTGCGGGCGCAGCGCCTGGAGGTCCGCGGCGAACACGGCGTCGGTGCCGAGCAGGGCCTCGACGCTCATGGCCGCGGCGACGTCGGCCGTCGTCAGCACGCGGCGCAGGTCGGCCAGGGCCAAGACCAGCATGCCGAGCATGCCGTCGGTCCCGTTCACCAGCGCCAGCCCCTCCTTCTCGGCCAGCTCCACGGGCTCGGTCCCGTGCTCGCGCAGGGCCTCCGCGGCCGGGCGGAGCGCACCGGCGCCGTCCCGGACCCGGCCTTCCCCCGTGAGGGCGAGCGCGACCGAGGACAGCGGCGCGAGGTCGCCGGAGCAGCCGAGCGAGCCGTACTCGTGCACGACCGGCGTGAGACCGGCGTCGAGCATCGCCGCGTAGGCCCGGGCCGTCTCCGGCCGGACGCCGGTGCGGCCGGTCGCGAGGGTGGACAGCCGCAGCAGCATGAGGGCCCGGACGACCTCGCGTTCGACCTCGGGACCGGACCCGGCGGCGTGGGACCGGACGAGGCTGTGCTGCAGGCAGGCGCGCTGCTCGACCGGGATGTGCAGGGTGGCCAGCGCCCCGAAACCGGTGGACACGCCGTAGTGCGGCCGGTCGTCCCGGGCCAGGGCGTCGACGACGGAGCGGCTCCGGGCGATCTCCGTGAGGGCCTCGTCGCTCAGCCGGACCCCGCACCCGTCGCGGGCGACGCGCACCACGTCCTCCGGCCGGACCGGGCCGGTCCCCACGACCACGCGTTCGCGGAGCACGGTGCCATGGGACACCGGAACCGGCCGGCCGCCTAGGTGTACCGCCCCGAGACGTCGGTGCAGCGGGTGATCGGCGGGAGGCGACGTCCGGGTGCTCTTGCGGGGACGTCGCCATCGACGTTGTCCTGTACGGACCGGCCGCCGCCCGCGCACCGACGGCGTCCGGAGGTCCCGCGGAGCAGCCGGAGGTGGGGGCATGAGCAAGTCGCACGCCCAGCAGTGGACGATCGTCGAGGAGTTCGAGCGTCCGCCGGCCGCCGCGGTCGCGGCCCTGGCCGCGTTCCCCACCACCCAGATCGCGGACTGTGGTGGACCCGTGGGTGTGGTCGGCCCGGGGATCGGCAGGATCGCCGGGGGCGCGGAGTTCTGCGGCACCGCGGTCACGGTGTGGACCAAGCCCGGCGACATCCTGTTCATGCTCGCGATGCCCGAGGTGACCCGGTCCGGCGACGTGGTGGCCGTCGACGGTGGTGGCCGGGCGGACGCCGCGATCTTCGGCGACATCCTCGCGGGCGCGGTCACCCGGAGAGGTGCGGTGGGCGTCGTCGTCGACGGGGCGGTGCGGGACGTCGAGGGGATCGACGAGGTCGGCATCCCGACCTTCGCCCGCAACGCCCACCCGGCCACCGGGTCCAACCAGGGGCCGGGCGCGATCAACGTCCCGGTGCAGGTCGGTGGGGTGACCGTGCACCCCGGTGACGTGGTCCGCGGGGACCCCAGCGGTGTCGTCGTCGTCCCGCGGGCACACGTCGACACCGTCATCCGGCTGACGCGCGAGGTGGCGCAGCGGGAGGACGCGTGGCGGCAGGCCCTCGCGGACGGCGCGAGCGTGGCCGCGGCGACCGGGGCGCAGGCCCTCATCGAGGCACGGCGGAACCCCACGGCGGTCCGGTAGCCCTGAGGTGACGTCGGGGCCGGTCAGCCGCTGGGCTCGGGAACCGACGTGTCCGTGGTGGCGCGCGGGGACGGGACGCCGGTCCTGGCCGGAGCGATGTTGACGTTGGAGCGGAAGACGTTGTCCGGGTCCCAGGCCGCCTTCAGTGCCGCCAGACGGCGGTACTTCTCCTCGCCGTAGGAGGCGCGGATCCGCGCGGCGTCGGTGTCGTACTCGAAGTTGACGTAGGCACCGTCGTCGGGCGCGTACGGCCGCAGCGCCGTCCACAGGTCGCGCGCCCACTGCCGGTCGGCGGCGAACGTCGCCTCGTCCGGGGCGACCGCCTCCAGGCTCACGGCCCAGCGCCGGCTGCGCGAGGGTCCGAAGGCGGTGGCCTCGTCGGGGACGTCGCGCACCCTGCCGCGGAGCGGGAACAGCGGCACCAGGGACAGCGGGCTGCTCTTGCGGGGCAGCCCGCTCACGAGGGCGTCGATCACCTCGTCCCCGAGCTCATCGAAGTTGAGCGACTTGTTGTAGGCGCGGACCCCCCACGGTGCGCCCGGGTCGAGCATCTGCTGCAGGGCCACGTACGGGATGGGGGTGACGAGCTCGAAGGCCGGACCGCGGCTGCGCAGCGGCTCCACGGCGGCGGCGTGCTCCTCGGCGCTGCCCCAGCCCACCACCAGGACGGCGAACCCGGGTGCGCCCTGGAGCTCGGGGGGCACGAACGGCTCGGGCGGCGCGGACAGCCCCGCGATCAGCCCGCCCATCTCCGGCGTCAGGCCGAACAGGTGGTTCCGGGCGAACCGGAGCGGACCGGCGGCGTCCTCCGGGCGCCAGAAGAACAGCCCCAGGTTGGCCATCGGGTCCACCTCGTGCAGGGCGAGGACGAGCTCGGTGACGACGCCGAAGTTGGTGCCGGCGCCGCGCAGCCCCCACAGCAGTTCCGGGTCCTCCTGCTCGGAGGCGGTGACGGTCCGGCCGTCGGCGGTCACCAGGGTGGCGGCGACGAGGTTGTCACAGCTGAGGCCCTGCCGGGACATGAGCCAGCCGAGCCCGCCGCCGAGCGTCAGTCCGGCCACGCCGGTGTGGCTGACGGTGCCGCCGGTCACCGCCAGCCCGTGCTCGGCGGTCGCCGCGTCCACGGTCGCCCACGTCGCCCCGCCGCCCACGTGGGCGCGCCGCGCACCGGGGTCCACGCGCACGCCGTCGAGCCGGGACAGGTCGATCACGACGCCGTCCTCGACCACGGCCTTGCCCGCGTAGCCGTGGCCTCCGCCGCGGACGGACAGGGGGAGGCCGTGTGCCCGGGCGAAGGCGATCGCCGCGGCGACCTCCTCGTTCGAGGTCGGCCGGGTGATCAGCGCCGGCTGGTGGGTGATGTCGCCGTTCCAGAGCGCCTCGGCGCGCGCGTGGGCGAAGCCGGCATCGGTGGGCGACAGCACGTCCACGGTGGAGGTCGCGCGGAGTGCGGCGATCGCGTCGGTGTCCAGAGTCATGGGGATCCCCTCGGGCAGGAGTGCCGCTTCCCGCCGCCGGAGGCGGAGGGACGGAGGAGGGCACCGTGGCACAGGAGCCCGGCCGAGGAACCGCGGGCCGGCGCGGCCCCGGGCGTCGTCCGCCGTCGCCGTGCGGGTTGTGACGCCGGCGACACGGCCTGCCCCGGAGAGCTATCGGCACGTCCCGCCGGGCGATCGCTCCCGGCTCGAGGGGCTGGCCGGCGACGGCCGTGGCGGCGTTCCGGGTGCCGAGCGGCCGATCAGGAGCCGACGGTCGCCTCGCTCGCGATGGGTTCGACGCGGTCACCGACCCCGATCGACCCCGGTTCCTCGACGGTGGCGTACACGCCGAAGACGACCGCGCCGTTGTCCGGGAGGTGTGCGACCGGAGTGGTGAGGTCGGTGGCCGGCTCCCCGCGGTAGCGCGCGATGGCCTTGAGGGTGCTGAAGTCCACCAGCCCGCTGTCGGGGTTCTCGTTGGTGACCACGCAGCGGGGGACCGGGCCGACCACCCGTACCGTCGCCGCGCCCAGCCGGACCCGCCGGCCCACCCAGGTGTCCTCCTCGTGCACACCGCACCCGTCCACCTCGACGAGCATCCGGAAGCGCCGGTGGTCCAGCCGCTCGCCGCCGGGCGTGACGCTGCGCAGGTGCTCGATGGTGGCCGAGGAGACCAGCGTCACCGGGTGCACGTCGACCGCGTCGCCGGGGGTGTCGGTGGCGACCAGGTGGACCGGCTCGCCGACGAACTCGGTGAGGGCCGCTGACCACGGACCCGTCACCAGGTGACCGGCCACGTCGCGGCCGTAGAAGTCGGTGGCGACCGGCTCGCCCAGCTCGGTCGTCGGTCCCTGTACCGGCTCACGGCCGGGGATCTGCAGGGTCAGGTGTCGCCGCCGGCCGTCGTACTCCGCGGTGAGCCGGACCAGGGGCCCGTGCTGCTTGCCGTTGAACAGCCGGTGCCGGGCGTCGACGAGGTGGAACCGCCGGTTGTCCTCGACGCCGTTCCGGGTGAGCGCCAGGCTGGTCGGGTGGTGCAGGGCGGTGCCCTTGACGGGGGTCGTCGAGAAGCGTGAGACGACGGGCATGGGTCTCCCATCCGGTCAGGCGTGGACGGGTCGAGCGTAGGGAAGCCCGAGGTCGCTCGATGTGTGGCCCTGGTCGTCCGGAGTGCGGCGGTGCACCTCCGCGGTCACACCCGCCCGCGGAGGATGCGGCGCCAGTAGACCTGCGGGAGCGCGTAGCGGTCGAACCACCACGTCGTCCGCCGGGGCACGAGCGGGTCGACGAACGGCACGGACGGGGCCGGCCGGCCGTCGCGGGTGAACTCGGCGAGCACCAGCCGCCGGCGGCCCACCGTGATCGGCGCGACCGTGTAGCCGTCGTACCGCTGCACCGGTGCCCCGTCCCGGTCGGCCGCCAGGTTGTGGGCCAGGATCGCGACCTGGCGCCGCAGCGCTCCGCCGGAGGGGCGCGTCGCCACGGCGGCGGCATCGCCGAGTCCCCAGATCGACGCGTGCGAGCGGTGCCGCAGGGTGTGCGGGTCGACGTCGGCCAGGCCCGGCGCCGGGTCGGCCGCGAGACCGCTGTCGGCGATCCAGCGTGGAGCCCGGTAGCGGGGAACGGCGTGGGCGACGTCGACGTCGACGATCACCCGCCGGCCGGTGCGTGTCGCGACCGTGACGGCGTGGGCATCCGGGTCCACGCGCTCGATCCGGGCCTCGCGCAGCACCTCGACGCCGTAGGCGGCCAGCGCCCGGTCCACGACCTCGTCGACCTCCGGGACGCCCACGGCGGACCGCTCGGGGAGGACGAGCCGGACCCGGAGGTCGGTCAGGACACCGGTGCGCCGCCAGTGGTCGCAGGCCAGGAAGAGCGGCTTGAGCGCGGTCGGACCACAGGACGCCGGCTCCGGCGGCACGGTGAACAGCGCCGAGCCGGCGCGCAGCGACGCCAGGCTCGGCCAGACCCGCGGTGCGGCGCCCGGGACGTAGGTGGAGGCGGCCCACCCGTCGTGGTAGGCCGCCTGCAGCCCCGCAGTGGCCTCCCAGTCCTCCACCAGGCCGGGGCACAGGACGAGCGTCGAGTACCCGAGGGTGCGCCCCGCCCGCGTGCGCACGGTCCGGGCGACCGGGTCGACGCCCTCGACGGCGTCGCGGATCCACGCGCACCCGTCGGGGATGACCTCGGCCATCGGCCGTTCCAGGTCGGCCATCGTGGCCTGGCCCCCGCCGACGTAGTTGAGCAGGGGTTTGTAGCGGTGCACCGGCTGGGGGGCCACGACCGTGACGGCCGAGGTGCCGTCGCGGACCAGTCGTGCCGCCAGGGAGATGCCGGCGTTGCCGCCTCCGACGACGAGCACCTCGTGTCGTTCCACGTCCCCTCCGGTCACGCGCTCAGGGACACCAGGATCCCGACCTGCTCACGGCCGCCGCCGGCGTCGCGCAGCGGCTGGACGACCCGACGTCCCTGGGGCGAGAGGCTCCGCACGCAGCCTCCTTCCGCGAGACCGGCGCCGTCGGATGCACGTCGTGAACGGGCCCGCCGGATGCGCGGACGCCCCGGACCGCGGAGTGCGGGCCGGGGCGTCCGGACAGGTGGGGCTTACCGCAGGTCGAAGCGGTCGAGCTCCATGACCTTGACCCACGCGGCGACGAAGTCCTGGACGAACGTCTCCTTGGCGTCGTCGGCCGAGTACACCTCGACGATCCCGCGCAGGATCGAGTTCGAGTTGAACACGAGGTCGGCCGCAGTGGCCGTCCGGACGACCTTGCCGTCGGCGTCCAGCCCCTCGTAGACGCCCTCGGTCTCGACGGCGGTGCGCCAGGAGATGCCCAGGTCGAGCAGGTTGCGGAAGAAGTCCTGCGACAGCACGCCCGGGCGGTCGGTGAACACGCCGTGCTGCACGCCGCCGGTGTTGGCGCCGAGGACACGCAGGCCGCCGACGAGCAGGGTCATCTCCTTGGCGGTGAGCTCGAGCATGTACGCCCGGTCGACCAGGAGCGTCTCCGGCTGGAGCTTGCTCCCCGGCGCGATCCAGCTGCGGAAGCCGTCGGCCCGCGGCTCCAGCCAGCGGAAGTTGTCGACGTCCGTCTGCTCCTGCGAGGCGTCGGTGCGGCCCGGGTGGAACGGCACGGTCACCTGGACGCCGGCGTCCGCCGCGGCCTTCTCCACCGCCGCGCTGCCCCCGAGCACGATGAGGTCGGCCAGCGAGACCTTCTTGCCGGTCTGCTGCTCGAACTCCGCCTTGACCCGCTCGAGGACCGGCAGCACGTCCCGGACGCCCTCGTTGACCGCCCAGCCGATCTGCGGCTCGAGGCGCAGCCGGGCGCCGTTGGCGCCGCCACGCTTGTCCGTGCCGCGGTAGGAGGCGGCGGCCGACCAGGCCGTGTGCACCAGCTGCGAGACGGTCAACCCGGAGGAGAGCAGCCGCTGCTTGAGGTCGGCGATCTCCGCCTCACCCACCAGCTCGTGGTCGACGGCCGGGACCGGGTCCTGCCAGATGAGGTCCTCGGCCGGCACGTCCGGGCCGAGGTAGCGGACCTTCGGCCCCATGTCGCGGTGCAGCAGCTTGAACCAGGCGCGAGCGTACTGGTCCTTGAAGTACTCCGGGTCGTCGCGGAAGCGCTCCGCGTACGCGCGCAGCTCCGGGTCGACCTTGAGCGCCATGTCCGCCGTGGACATCATCGGCGGGTTCTTCTTGCCCTCGATGTGCGCGTCGGGGACGAGCTCCTGCGCCTCGGGGTTCGACGGCTGCCACTGCTTGGCGCCGGCCGGGCTCTCGACGAGCTCCCAGTCGTAGCCGAACAGGGTCTCCCAGTAGGAGTTGTCCCACGTGGTCGGCGTCGGGGTCCAGGCGCCCTCGAGGCCGCTGGTGATGGTGTCGGCGCCCTTGCCGGTGCCGTGCTGGCTGATCCAGCCGAGGCCGTTGCCGTGCACCGGGCAGCCCTCGGGCTCCGGACCGACGAGCTCGGGGTTGCCGGCGCCGTGGGTCTTGCCGAAGGTGTGGCCGCCGCCGATGAGGGCGACGGTCTCCTCGTCGGTCATGCCCATCCGGCGGAAGGTCACCTTGATGTCGTGGGCCGAGGCGAGCGGGTCGGGCTGGCCCTTCGGACCCTCGGGGTTGACGTAGATCAGCCCCATGGTCACGTTCGCGAGCGGGCCCTCGTCGAGGTCGAGCGGCTCGTCGCCGGCGTAGCGCTCGTCGCCGAGCCAGGTGTCCTCCGGGCCCCAGAAGACCTCCTGGGGCTGCCAGCTGTCCTCGCGACCGAAGGCGAAGCCGAAGGTCGGCAGGCCCATGTCGTCGTGCGCGACGTTGCCGGCGAGGACGAGCAGGTCCGCCCAGGACAGCTTGCGGCCGTACTTCTGCTTGACCGGCAGCAGGAGGCGGCGGGCCTTGTCCAGGTTCGCGTTGTCCGGCCAGCTGTTGAGCGGGGCGAAGCGCTGCCCGCCCTCGCCACCACCACCGCGACCGTCGGCGATGCGGTAGGTGCCGGCGGCGTGCCACGACATGCGGATGAACAGCGGGCCGTAGTGACCCCAGTCGGCCGGCCACCAGTCCTGCGAGGTGCGCATGACCTCGACGAGGTCGCGCTTGACCGCCTCGACGTCGAGCGTGGCCACCGCGGCCCGGTAGTCGAAGTCCGCACCCAGCGGGTCGGAGTCCTTCGAGGGCTTGTTCAGCACCGACAGGTCGACCTGGTTGGGCCACCAGTCCCGGTTGCTCTGCGGCCGCCGGTTGGTGACCTGGGTCGGCGACGGGATCGCCGGGTTCTCGCTCTCGCTGGTGCTCTCAGAATTGATCTTGTCGACTTCGTTGGTCACGACGTGCCTCTCTGTGCGGTGCGGGGGGCGGGGGGACGACTGGCCGCGCAGGACGGACAGCGTCCCCAGAACAGGACCTCGGCCTCGTCGATGACGAAGCCGGCGTCGGCGGACGGGGTGAGGCAGGGGGCGGCGCCGGTGGTGCAGTCGACGTCGGCGATGGCCCCGCAGTCGCGGCAGACCACGTGGTGGTGGTTGTCGCCGACACGGGCCTCGTAGCGGGCGTCGGAGCCCTCCGGCTGGATGCGCCGTACGAGGCCGGTGTCCACGAGCGCGTGCAGCACGTCGTACACCGCCTGGTGCGACACAGCACCGAGGCGGGCACGCGCCGCGCTGATGAGCGACTTGGTGTCGAGGTGCGGCTGGGCGCGGACGGCGTCCAGCACCGCGAGGCGCGGTCGGGTGACCCGCAGACCCACCGCGCGCAGTGTGCGCTCCAGGTCTGCGGCGTCCGGCACGACGTCATTCTGACGACCCTTACTTGACCAAGTCAAGAAAAAGCGCCGGGCGGTCGGCCGCCGGCGGCCCCCAGCGGATCATCCACGAGCGTCGGCTGCGCCCCACGGCCGGGGGGCCGGGTCGACGGGCCACTGGCGTCCCCAGGAAGGGCCCGGAGGACGGGCCGGCCGGGGCCGGTGGGCCTGCCGTGCGAATGCGGCCCGCCCCCATCGATACGCCGCTGAATCGATACGCAGGGTTCCGGAGCGATGCGCAGCGTTCCGACCCGCGGAGACCCGGCAGGGACTTTGGTCAGGTGTTGGGCAAAAGCCCTTTCGCATCGTATGAGCGCTCACTTCTCATGGTCGTGCGCTCACACACGGGCGCCTGACCGCACGGGGGATCCGTTGTCGCTCGCCCAGCTCGACCCGCCCGCCCCGCACCGCCCGCTCGACCGGCACGACGCCCCGGTCGCTCCCGCGCCGTCCCGGGTGCTGGTGGTCGACGACCACCGCGCCTTCGCCGAGATGCTGGCCCTCGCCCTGCGCGTGGGCGGGATGGACGTGGTGGGCACGGCGACCTCCGCAGCGCAGGCCGTCTCCCTGGCGGAGCGGACACAGCCGGACGTGGTTGTCATGGACATCCAGATGCCGCGCGAGGACGGGCTGTCGGCCGCCCGGCGGCTGCGTCAGGTCGCCCCGGGCGCCGTCATCGCCGTGGTCACCGCCCACCGGGACCCGCAGTGGGTGGTGCGCGCGACCCAGGCCGGCGCGTCGGCGTTCATCCCGAAGGACGGCTCGCTGGCCGAGATGATCGACGTCCTCACCCGCGTGCGGCCCGGTCAGATGCTGGTCGCGCCGTCCACCTTCTCCACCGCCCCGACCGCCGGCGCCGGTCCGGCGCGGTCGGACGAGCCGCGACCGCAGCTGACCCGCCGAGAGCAGGAGGTGCTCGACTGCCTGGGCCGCGGCATGCAGGTCAAGGCGATCGCCCGGGTGCTGGGCATCACCGTGGAGACCTGCCGGGGCTACGTGAAGGCCCTGCACACCAAGCTCGGGGTCCGCTCCCAGCTCGAGGCGGTCGTCAAGGCCCAGGAGCTGGGACTCCTGTCCGCGGCCGCATGAGTGACCAGCTGCCGGCGGCTCGCGCCCCGGGTGTCCGCACCGGGCGCCGCCGCCTCCCGATCCGGCGCTCCGCCGCGGCAGGCCCCGAACCGGTGCCCGTCGCGGGGGGCCCGTCCGCGCCGCCCGCCGGCCGCGCGTCCGGTGGCGCGGAGGGCGAGCAGGGGTGGGGCCAGGCCGACGAACCGACCGGGTGGATCACGGTGCGGGCCGAGGCCGGCGGCCACGTGCTGCACCTGACCGGCGACGTGGACGCCCCGGTGCTGCAGCAGTTCGCCCGCGAGCACGCGGTGGACCGGCTGCGGGTCCTCGCCGTCGACGTGGACGAGCTGGCCTACATCGACTCCGCCGGGCTGACCTTCCTGGTGCGGTGGGCGCAGAGCGCCCGGGCCGAGGGCCGCCCGGCGCGGATCCGGCGTGCCACGCGCCGGTTCGCGCGGGTGCTCGAGCTCTCCGGGCTCACCTCGCTGTTCGACCTGACCCCACCGCCGCCTCCTCCGACCCAGGCGCCGCCTGCGGGCCGGTGACGCGGGGGCCGTGGCCGCAGCTGAGGGGGAGCGGCGTCGGCGCCAGGACCTGGCTCGGTCCCTCCGGCGCTCGGGCGGCGTGACCCGCGTCCCCGACTCCGCCGCCTCCCGGCCAGGACCTCCGCCGCGCCGGCGCTCGTGCTCACGAGCGGTGACGACATCGCCGCCGGGAGCCTCCGCGGTCAGCGGATGCGGCGGGAGGCGGCGTGGGCGACTGTCCTCACCTTCCGCGGCAGGGGAGCCTTCGCGGTGCACTTCCGGCCCAGCCCCGCCCGGTGGAGCGGGTCCGAGCCGCTCCGCGTCATCGCCGGCCACCATCGCCAGCCGGGTCTCGACAGTCAGGAGGACCTCATGCCGCGAGCGCTTGCCACCCCCCTCGTGTGCGCGTGTGCGATCACTCTCGTCGCGGGCTGCGGAGGTGCCGGGACGCAGGGCGAGGACTCGGCGGCCGGCGCCGAGGAGACCCAGGCCGGCAGCGAGGGGCTCACCGCGACGCTGGTCGACCCCGCCGGCACCGAGGTCGGGACCGTGGACGTGGCCGAGGTGGAGGGCGGCACGCGGGTGTCGGTGCGGGTCACCGGCCTCCCGCCCGGCTTCCACGGGTTCCACCTGCACGCCACCGGCGTGTGCGAGCCGGACAGCGCCAACCCCTCGGACCCGTCGATGACGGGGGACTTCCTCTCGGCGGGCGGCCACATCGGTGCGGGGGAGTCCGATCACGGCGCCCACCCCGGTGACCTGCCGGCGCTGTACGTCACCGAGTCCGGCGCCGGGTCACTCACGGCCGTCACCGACGCGGTGACCGTCGCCGACCTCACCGACGACGACGGCACCGCGGCCGTGGTGCACGCCCTGCGCGACAACTACGCGAGCATCCCCGAGCGTTATGCGCCCGACGGGCCGGACGAGACGACCCGGAACACCGGTGACGCGGGCGGCCGCATCGCGTGCGGCCCCGTCGGGGGTTGACGTCCCTCCGGCCGACGTGGCGGCAGGCGTGTGGCCGTGTGCTCCCGCGCTGTGCCCGAGGAGCAGGCGTCGGTCGCATGCCCACCGCTGCCCCGCGTCGGCTCAGTGTGGGGCGACCCGGAAGACCGGCCAGCCGACCTCGGTGCGCCAGGCAGCCGGATCTGCTGTGTCGCGCGGGCCGACCAGGTACCTCTCCCGGACCGGCCCGGCCACCACGAGCGCGTTCCGCACCACCCAGGCGCCCAGCTCGCCGTAGGTGACGTCGATGTCGTCGTGCCCGCCGGAGTGGGTGGTGACGGCCAGCTCGACGGCCGGCAGGGTCACCGGGTGCACCCGCCCGCTCCGCGGCGGGTCGGCAGAGGGCCGGTACACCAGCAGGTGCCCGCGGCCGGTCTCGAACAGCGCGTTGTCGTAGAGCCCGCCCGGGGCGCCGGTCCGCTCCCGCACCATGGCGTCCAGCTCGGCCATGGCGCCGGCGTACCAGTCGAGGACGTGGTCGCGGTCCACGTCGTCCTCGACAGCGGCCACCGTGGTCGCCGGCACCGCCCGCAGCTCGACGTCCAGGGGAGCCGGCTCCGGCTGCAGCAGCCGGCGCAGTGACGCCACCGCGGCCCGGGTCCGGTCCAGCTCCGCCTCGAGCCGCTGCAGGTGATCGGCGACGAGGACGGCACGCGCACCCGGGTCGGGGGAGCGCAGGATGCGCTGGACGTCGGGCAGCGGGACGTCGAGCTCGCGGAGACGGTGGATGACCTGCGCGATCGGGATCTGGTCCGCGGTGTAGTACCGGTAGCCGCTGGCGGGGTCCACCGTCGCGGGCTCGAGCAGGCCGGCGTCGTGGTAGCGGGCAGCGTGCGCACGCTCAGGTGGGTCAGCCGGGAGAACTCGCCGATCGCCAGCACCCGCGCACTGTGCACCCTCTCCCAGGGGGAGAGTCCAGTGCTTGACCCTCCCGGTGCGGGAGGCCACAGCGTCGGGGCATGACCACACCGACCAGCATCCAGCCCGGCGAACTCCCGGCCGCCGTCCGCGGCTTCCTCGCCGCCCACGCGGCCCGGGACGTCGATGCCGCGATCCGCGCCTTCGGTCCCACCGCCGTGGTCGTCGACCAGGGACAGACCTTTCGGGGGGCCGACGAGGTCCGCGGGTTCCTCAGCGACGCCGGAGCCGAGTACACGTACACGACCGAGCTCATCGGCGCACAGCGCATCGACGACGCGCGCTGCGTGGTCACCCACCGACTGGAGGGCGACTTCCCCGGCGGCGTCGTCGAGCTGGGCTACTCCTTCGCGATGGACGGCGACCTCATCGCCGAGCTGGTCATCGCCCCCTGAACCGACACCTCCCGCGGGCCCGCAGCTCCCGGGCTGCGGTGTCGGACCGGGGGCTCACCGCCCACGACCGGAGAGGGACCCCCGTGCCCGTCAGCACCACGGTTCGCGTCCCGGACGCGACGAAGCCCACGATGGTGCTCGTCCACGGTGCCTTCGCCGACTCGTCCCGTTGGCACGGCGTGATCGTCCACCTCGCGGACGTGGTCACGGTCCAGGACCTCGCCGTCCCGGCCCGGGCCCAGCGGTTCATGGCCGGGCGGGCGAGGTCGCAGACCGTCGAGGCCGGCGCCTCCCACGCCGTGACGGTCTCCCAGCCCGGCGCCGTCGCCCGGTTGATCGACGAGGCCGCGCGCGCGGCGGCCGGTTGACCGGGCGGCGCACGCCTCCCGGGCCCGCCCCGTCGTCGAGACGCGAGAGGGCGGGGCGGGCCCCCGCATCGACCTGCAGCCGGCTCGGCCGACGTCCCGCCGTCCTGAGTGCGAGGGTCCGGCATGCCGTCAGCGGTCGCCGGCCGGCCACGAGGCGGTGATGCGTCCGGGCACGGTGGCCGAACGGCGGAGGGCGTCCGCAGCGGCGGGTGAGCTGTTCGCGCGCCAGTCGGTCTCCTTGTCGTACTGGAACCAGATGACGACGGAGACGCCCCCCTCGACCGCGAGGTCGAACAGCGCCTCCGTCCACGCGGCCTTGTCCCCGCCCTCCTCCGACGACCCCGTCTCGGTGATGGCAAGAGGGCGGTCCGCCAGACGCCGCAGGTCTGCCAGCGACTCCCCGAAGACCTCCTCCGGGCTGCGCCAGCCGCCCCACGGCAGGGCCGTTCCGCCGTTGTAGCCGTCGACGGCCACCCAGTGGACCGAGTCGTCACCCGGGTAGAGGGGCTCGAAGGACGTCGTGCCGGGAGCGTGGACGTTGACCGACCACACCCAGACGACGTTGTCCGCCCCCTGCTCGTCGAAGAGCTGCCGCACGTGGTGCCAGGCCGCCACGGCCTTGCGCGCGACGTTCCCGTTGACACCGACCGACCACGGGTAGTGCGGCGCGTTCACCTCGTGGAGGAAGCGGAGCCCGAGCGGCCCGCCATGGGCGCGCACCTGCCGGGCGAAGGCCCGGACGTAGTCGTCGTGGACGCCGCCCCCGATGCTCGACAGCGAGAACTCGGGCTGTTCGACCCCCGCTCCGGGGGTCCAGGGCTCCCAGGTCAGCAGCGGCAGGGCCCCCCGCGCCGCGACCGCATCGGCCCGCGCGGTGTCCAGCGGTGGTCGCCCCGCCCACGCCTGGTACCACTGGTACACCCCGACCGGCGCGCCGGCGATGTCCGAGAACGAGTCCAGGGCCGTCACGTCGTCGGCCGCGACACCGAGCGTGATCGGTTCGGCCCGACCACAGCCGGCCGGTCCGAGGACCGGCAGGAGTGTCAGCACGCCGACGGTCGTCCACAGCCGGGTCGGGTGCACCGCCCGTTGGTACCACCCCTCCCGTCGGCGGGCGAACGAGCCGACCGGCCGCCGAGACCGCCTCATCGGTGGGCGTGTCGCCGGAACGCGGCGTGTCGGGGTCAACGGGGAGGCAGGAGTGGGGTCGATCGGCGTGTGCGCGGTACCGGTTCCTCCGGGACCGGCCGTGGAGGACGCCCGTGTCCGGGCAGCGGCGCCGGTGCTCTACCTCTTCTTCGGCATCCGGCCGGTGCAGAGTTTCGGTGGCGACTTCGCCGTCCGGCTCGTCCCGTACCTGCTCGCGACCCAGCTGCTCTTCCTGGTCGTGGGCTACGGCATCAGGACCTGGCGCGGGCAGCAGTACAGCCTCGCGCTCTTCCCGCTCTGGATCCGGGCGTGCACGACGGCGATCGGCAGCGTGTTCTTCGGGCGCAGCCTCGGCTTCGTGGTGACGCCGAAGACCCGGCAGGACAGCGGGGGGTTCCCGTGGCGGCTGATCCGGGCGCAGCTCGTGGCGATCGTGCTCCTCGTGGCCGCGCTGGTCGTCGGGCTGGTCCGTCTGTGGCTGGGGCTGGCGCCGACGGCGCAGGGGACCTGGATCAACGTGGTGTGGGTGCTCTACGACCTCGTCGTGCTCAGCGTGATCATCCGGGCGGGGCGCTATCGAGGACCGGTGCGACAGGAGGAGGCAGTGTGATCGAGGTGGATGTGCAGGACGCCGGGAACTCGGCCGTGCTCAGGCCCCGTGGCCGGCTGACGATGGTCACGGCGCCCCAGTTGCGCGCCGCGGTCGCCGAGGCGGTCGAGGCCAAGCGGGTGCGGATCATCGTCGACCTCGGCGCCTGCGAGTTCATCGACTCCTCCGGCCTGGGGGCCATCATCGGCGGCCTCAAGAAGGCGCGCCAGGCCGGTGGTGACCTCCGGATCGCACGGGTGGGTCCCCAGGTGGCCACCGTCCTCCAGCTCACCAACCTCGACCGGGTCCTCCGCCCGCACGACACGGTCGAGGGAGCCCTGCGTGACGGATGAGGGCGGCATCCGCCTGACCGCGTCGACCGAGCCGGCGTCCCTGGAGAGCGTGCACGCGCTGCTCGAGCGCCTGTGGCTCGAGCACGGCGACGTCCCGGAGGTGGACCGCACGCGGTTCGAGATCGCGGTCACCGAGATCGCCGGCAACATCATCCGGCACGCCACCGATGGCGAGCCCATCGACTTCGAGCTGGAGGTGGTCGCGCGACCCGGCCGTCTCCAGGCCGAGTTCCGCGACGGCGGGAAGCGGGTCGACGTGGAGCTGGACGGTGCGCAGCTGCCGTCTCACCTCGCCGAGTCGGGGCGCGGTCTCGCACTGGCACTGGCCGCGGTGCACGAGCTCAACTACCGGCGTGAGGGCTCGACGAACCACTGGCGGATCGTGCGGTGGCGTCTGGACACCTGAGCGGCGGCGTGCAGCGCCGGACCCCGCGGCGGGAGCCCGGCCGCCCCCGCGCCCGCGGCGTCCGGACCGTGCCGGGGCAGACCGCCGCTCCGGGCGCCCGTCGAGCTGCTCGCCTCCCGTGGCCGGTGGCACGATGCGGCCATGGCCTCGCCGCGGGTGCCCGTCGGACGGGGCAGTACGGCATTCGTCCTCGGTGGCGGGGGAGTGCTCGGCGCGGCCGAGGTCGGGATGCTGCAGGCGCTGTTCGAGCACGACGTCCGCCCGGACCTGATCGTGGGGACGTCGGTGGGCGCGATCAACGGCGCGCTGGTCGCCGCCGATCCGGGGCCGAGAGCAGTGGGCCGGTTGCGCGGCCTGTGGGAGGCGCTGGCAGCCCGGCGGGTCTTCGCCGGGTCCGTGCTGTCCCGGATGACCACCTTGGTGCGGACACGCACCCACCTGCACCCGCGGGAGCCACTGCGGGACCTGCTGGAGGGCCAGCTGCCGGTGCAGTTCGCCGAGTTGCAGGTCCCGTTCCAGTGTGTCGCGGCCAGCATCGAGCGGGCTGCCGAGCAGTGGTTCACCGACGGAGCCCTGGTCCAAGCGGTGCTCGCCTCCTGCGCCGTCCCCGGGTTGCTGCCGCCGGTGGAGCTCGACGGTGAGCACTACCTGGACGGGGGGCTGGTGCACAGCATCCCGGTCGGCCGGGCCGTGGCGCTCGGCGCCGACACGATCTACGTGCTGCACGTCGGGCGGATCGACCGTCCGCTCCGCCCGCCCACCCGGCCCTGGGAGGTGGCGCTGGTCGCCTTCGAGATCGCCCGACGGCACCGGTTCGCCGCGGACCTCGCCGCGCTGCCACCGGGTGTCGCGGTGCACGTGCTGCCCTCGGGTGACGCGTCCCCGCCTGGGGCCGGGAACCTGCGCTACCGCGACTTCTCCGGCGTGCCCGCCCGGATCGAGCAGGCCCACGTCGCGGCCGGCCACCATCTCGACCGGATCGGCGCGGCCGAGGACGGAGTGGCCTGAGATGCTCCCGCCCCGCCGCGTGCGCCGGATCACCGGTCCGCTCCTCGTCGGCGCCCTGGTGGCCGCGGTCGTCCTGCTTCCGGCGCTCGTGGTCGTGGCGGTGGTCGTCTCGGTGTGGTTGCCGGGGCGCTGGCGGGCGCTGCGGCTGTTGTGCTTCGCGCTGGTGTACCTGGGGATCGAGGTGGTCGGTCTCGCGGCGGCGGGGGCGCTGTGGGCGCTCAGCGGCTTCGGCCGGCGGCTGGACTCGCCGTCGTCCCGGGCGGCCCACTACACCGTCCTGCGCCTCCTGCTCGACGTGCTCATGCGGGTGGCGCAGCGACTGTTCACCCTGAGCCTGGTCACCGACGGCACGTCCTGGTCGCCGCTGGACGACGGGGTGCCCGGCTCGACGAACGCGATGGTCGTGCTCTCTCGCCACGCTGGTCCGGGCGACTCGTTCCTGCTCGTGCACACGCTGATGAACCGGGACCACCTGCGCCAGCCGCGGATCGTGCTCAAGGACGTGCTGCAGCTGGACCCGGTGATCGACGTCTTCCTCAACCGGTTGCCCAACCACTTCGTCCCGGCAGATCCGGCCGGGCGACACCGCTCCGAGGAGGCCATCGCCGACCTCGCCCGCGACCTGGGCGAGGAGGACGCGCTGCTGATCTTCCCCGAGGGCGCCAACTTCACCCCCCAGCGGCGGTTCCGGGCCATCCAGCGGCTGCGCGACCGAGGGCTGGCGTCCGCGGTCCGCCGGGCCGAGGCGATGCAGCACGTGCTACCGCCGCGTCCGGCCGGGGTCGTCGCGGCGCTGCGCGCAGCCCCGCACGCCGATGTCGTGTTCGTCGCGCACACCGGGCTGGAACACCTGAGCACGGTGCGCGACCTGTGGCGGAACCTGCCGATGGACAAGACCCTGCACCTGCGCTGGTGGTTCGTCCCGGCCACCGACGTCCCGCGCGACGAGACCGAGCAGCCCGACTGGCTCTACCACTGGTGGGAGGCCATCGACGAGTGGATCGAGACCACTCGGCGACAGGAACCGGCGCAGGACGGTGGCGAGCGACCAGCCGGGGTCCGAGCCGATGGTCGATGGCCGGCGCCCCGCCGACGGGCCCGTTCATGAGGCGGGCCGATCCGGTCTGCCGGTGCTCGGGCCACGGGCGACTCCGCGGGACGAGGCCGGGCACGTCGGCCGGCTGACGTGTCCCTGGTCGGTGCCGTTCCCTCCGGGCTGAGGAGTCGACCCGACACCCGTGCCTGGGCCGACCGCAGGCGGACGCGAACCGACAGCTACCGGCCCGTGGGGAAGAGCGGGCGGAGGGCCAGTGGCGGCCTGAAGGTCTGCCAGGCCGTCTCGGGCATCCCGAGTCGGTCGGCCAGCAGCCACAGCACCGCCGGGTTGTGCGCCAGGCCGAGGTGGCTGCCACGCACCTCGACGTTCTCCCGTCGTGGCCGCGGCTCGTACGTGCACCAGGACCAGTGGACGATGCCGTCCGCCCGGGTGTACACCGAGGTCGCGGGCACGCGGAGTGAGCCGCGCTCGGCCCACGGCCGGGGCAGTGTCGCGACGCCGCGAGACACGTGGGCCGTCCGGTCGACGATGCGCGACGCAGTCCGCAGCCACGGAGCCCCGCGGACCACCGGGCTCCCGAGAGTGACGATCCCGCGGATGCTCCCCGGGGTCGCTCTGGCCAGCTCCTGGGCGTACAGCCCGCCGAGGCTCCAGCCGACCAGGCTCACCCGCCGTCCCGAGTCCCGGCGCAACTCGGCGACGCGTGCGCGCAGTTCCCGGACGACGCGCCCCGTGCTACCCCGGTTCGTACCCAGGCTCCAGCCGGAGACGTTGTGGCCGAGGGCGCGCAGCACGTTGCGGAGGAGCAGGGTGGCCGGATCGCCGGCGAGCAGTCCCGGCAGGACCAGGACGGGATGGCCGTCGCCCCGGCGCGCCGTCGTGAGCAGCGGCCAGGTCGTCAGGAGTGCTGCGAGGTCCAGTCCGGCCCGCGGTGCCTCGGTGAGGAGTCGGGTCCGGGAGGGGACGCGCAGGGTCGGGGTCACCCGGACAGCATCCCCGGACGGCGTCGACGTCTCGTCGACCGTGCACTGCGGAACTGCACACGCACACGCCTGCGGCTCGAGGTCGCCCGAGTGCAGTCTCGTGCACGGCGCCCTTCGTCCGCTGAGCCCGATCGGACCCGCCGACTGGTCCCGCCTCGGCCGAGGCCGGTGCGGGCACGCGCACGTCGGTCCCGAGGGCCACTGGCGGCTGGGTCGTGCCGGGGACGGCGGCTGCTGATCGCCCGTACGGCTGACCTGCGGTTTCGGTTGCCGGGCACCGGGGAAGGGCCCGGCTCCGCTGCCGATCTGGAGGAGGAGCCGTGCCCCAGCAGGACCCACGTCCGCTCTCGCCCGAGGAACTCGCCGCCGAGACCGCCGCGCCGCTGCCCGACAAGGAGGTCGTCTCGCTGCTCGACCTCAACGCCGACCTCGATCTGGCCATCGACGCCGCGGCACCGATCGACCTGGCCGTGGCCGCCAACGCCAACGTCGCCGCCCCGATCGACGCCGCGGTCGCCGCCAACGTGCTCTCCACGGACTCGACCGCCCAGGCCCTCGCCGACCAGGGGGCCCTGATCGACCAGGGCATCACCGGTGAGGCCACGGCGACCGCGCCGCAGGACTCGACGATCGACCAGGTCGGCAACGACGCGGCGGCCGGTGACGCGGCCGTGCCCAGCGGCGATGCGGCGGCTGTGCCCGCCCCCACGGCCCCGGACGGCGGCGCGGGCACCACCGAGGTCGGCGATGCGCTCTCCGGCGATCTGCTCGACGTGGACGTGGACCTGAACGCCGACGCCGACATCGCCGCGCCGATCGCCGGCGCGGTGGCCGCCAACGCCAACGTCGCCGCCCCGATCGACGCGGCCGTCGCGGCGAACGTCGGCTCGGTCGGCTCGGAGGCGGTCGCGGTCGCCCAGCAGGACGCGATCATCACGCAGGACATCAACGCCGACGCGACCGCGACAGCCGACCAGCAGTCGTCCATCGACCAGTGACGGCCCGCGGATGACCGATCCGCGCACCCGCCCGATCGCCGTCCCCGTCGCCGCGCGCGCGGCGGCGGGGACCGACGGCGAGGTGCTCACGCACGCCGACGGCGTGGAACTGCTCGGCGAGGTCCCCGGCTCCGGCTACCGGCGTCCCCCGGCACTGACCCGCCGCGGTGACGGTCAGGTCGTCACCCTGACCCCGCTGCTGTACACCGTGCTCGCCGCGGTCGACGGACGGCGGACCGTCGGCGAGGTCGCCGAGGCGGTAGGGGCAGCGACCGGCCGGCTGGTCCGGCCCGACGACGTCCGGCAGCTGGCCGAGCGGTCGTTGCGGCCCCTGGGGCTGCTCCGCCTGGCCGACGGCAGCCAGCCCCGCGTGGAGAAGGCGAACCCGCTGCTCGCGCTGCGGTTCCGGCGCGCGGTCACCGATCCGGCGCGCACCCGCCGGCTGACCACGCCGTTCGCCGTGCTGTTCTCGCCGCTCGTCGTGGTCCCGGTGGTGCTCGCCTTCGGCGCGGTCTCCCACTGGGTGCTCTTCCACGAGGGCCTGGCGGCGGCCGCTGCGCAGGCGTTCGCGGTCCCGAGCCTGTTCCTCGCCGTGGTCGCGCTGACGGTCCTCTCGGCGGGATTCCACGAGTTCGGGCACGCCGCAGCCGCGCGCTACGGCGGTGCCACCCCCGGCGCGATGGGCTTCGGTGTCCACCTCTTCTGGCCGGCCTTCTACACCGACGTCACCGACAGCTACCGGCTCGGCCGGGCTGGGCGGGTGCGGACCGACCTGGGCGGCCTGTACTTCAACGCGATCGTCGTCCTGCTGTCGTTCGCCGTCTGGTGGCTCAGCGGCTGGCACGCGGTGTTGCTGCTGGTGGCCACGCAGATCCTGCAGATGGTCCGCCAACTCGCCCCGCTCCTGCGTTTCGACGGCTACCACGTGCTCGCCGACGTCACCGGGGTGCCGGACCTCTACCAGCGGATCGGCCCCGTGCTCTCCGGGCTGTTGCCCGGCCGGTGGCGGCAGCCCGAGGCGACAGCGCTGAAGCCGTGGGCACGGGCAGTCGTCATCCTGTGGGTCCTGCTGGTCGTCCCGCTCATGTCAGTCTCGCTGCTGCTGATGGTGGTCGCGTTGCCGCGGCTGCTCGCCACGGCGTGGTCCGGTGTGCAGCGCCAGGCGTCCCTGCTGGGCGCCGCGTTCGAGGACGGCGACATACTCGGCGTGCTCGCCCGAGGGCTCGGGATCGTCGCGCTGGTCATCCCGCTGCTGGGACTGGCGCTCGTCCTGGGCCGGGTGCTCGTGCGCGCGGTGGCCGGCGTCCGCCGGCGCACCGCCGGGCGGCCGCTGGTGCGCGCGGTCGCCGTCGCGGTCGCCGCGGCTGTGCTCGCCGGCCTGGTCTGGGCCTGGTGGCCCGAGGGGGACCGGTACCGCCCGATCCGGTCGTACGAGGGCGGCACGGTGCTGGACGCCGTCCCCGCCGCCAGCAGCGGTGAGCTGGGAGCGGCGGAGGGCGACCTCGGGCAGGCGCTGACCATCTGGCCCGACGAGGGACCGCTGCCCACGGCGGACAGCCCCGCCCTCGCGCTCGTGCTCACGCCTGCAGCCCAGAGCTCTGCCGAGGGCCCCACTGCCGAGGACCCCGTCGCCGGGGACCCCCCTGTTGAGGACTCTGCCGCCGAGGACCCGGCCCCCGAGGGATCCGCCGGCGAGGACCCCGGCCCGGCGTCCGCTGGGGCGGCGGTCGACGCGCCCACGTGGGTGATCCCCGTCGATCGGCCGCTGCCGCCCGGCGACGGCGACAACCAGGCACTCGCCGTCAACACCGAGGACGGCTCGGTGCGCTACGACGTCTCGTTCTCCTTCGTGTGGGTCGAGGACGACATCGCGTCGAACCGCAACGAGGCCTACGCCCTGGCCGCCTGCACCGGCTGCCGCACCGTGGCCGTGGCCTTCCAGGTCGTCGTCCTGCTCGGGTCGGTCGACGTCGTCGTGCCGGAGAACGTGGCGGTCGCCGTCAACTACGCCTGCATCGACTGCGTGACCTACGCGCTGGCGACGCAGCTCGTGGTCAGCGTGCCAGGACCGCTCGATGGGGAGGCGGCGCGCGAGCTCGCCGCGATCTGGGACGAGCTGCGACAGTTCGGTGAGCAGATCGAGGGCGCGCCGCTCTCCGAGCTGCAGGGGCGGCTCAAACGGTTCGAGGAGCGGTTCCTCGGCGTCGTCCAGCGGTCCGCGACCGAGGCGCCCCCGGTTGCGGGGGACGCCGCACCGACCGACCCGGGAGCGGGGTCCGCGGGTGAGACCGAGTCCGCGGGCGGCGGCACGTCGACCCCCGACACTGACGAGCCCGCGCCTGCGGAGGAGACCGGGACCGCGCCCCAACCGGCCCTGTCGACCGCGTCGGCCACGCCTGAACCGGTTCCGTCGACCACGGCTGAGGAGGAGGACGCGACCGGCTCACCGGCCGCCGAGCCGACCGCCACGGCACCCGCAGGCGGCGCCGCTCCGGCCGAACCCACACCGACGACGGCCGGCGCCACGGACTGAGTCGCATGCTGCGCGGGGGAGGTCTGCCGTCGGCGGGTTGCGCCGCCGATCGCGTCGGCGCCGGCTCTCGTGGCGCTGCGGCGGCCGGGTTCTGTGCGGACACCGCCCCGGCACCGGGCACGATCGCGGGCGGGTCGAACGGGACGGCCGTCGCATGGCTCACGACGTGACCCGTCCCGTCCCGGGTGGGGTCCCCGCTGCGGCACGACCCGGCTGTCCCGGTAGGTGGTCGCTCTACGCGTTCTCGGCGGACACTCCAGACTCCGGGTGCCGACGGAGGCCCACGGCCGACGACCGCGGGCTCTCGACGCCGCGGGGCTCAGTTGCCGTGGAACGCGGCCCCGTGGGCGCCGGCCGGGCCGCGCCCGCCGGCCGGGCGATGCGTCCGGGCTCGTGCCAGCTTCTCCTGGCGCCGCGCGAAGAGCACCGTCCCGATCAGGAAGAGCCCGGAGACGATGAGCACGACGGCGGTGAACGCGTTCACGAACGGCAGGTCCACCCCCATGAGGGCGAGTACGCCCAGCACGACGAGCACCAGCGCGGCCAGCACCGCACCGGCAGCCCGCCACGGGCTCTGTGCGACCTCCTCGACACCCTGCTTCGCCTTGTCCTTGGCGTAGTCCAACGGCTTCTTCGCCCAGGGGAACCGCGTGGCCAGCACGGCGAGGCCGGCGGCGACCAGCACGAAACCGGGACCGGGGAGGACGAGCAGTGCGATGCCGGCGAGGGTCAGCACGCCGCCGAGGACGGCGACCACAGCGGTCTTCACACCCCAGGTGATGCCCGACCGACCCGGTCGGCATGCGACACACCCGGCCCCGGCGCGACCCGCCGGCAGCCCGAACGGCGCCACTGCGGCCCGCGTGGTCGGCGAGCCCGCGGCTCGGACCCATCTCCGCGATCCGGTCCCGCTCACCTCCGGGGTCCGGAGCGGATCCGAGAGGCGCGGGGCGTCATGATGAGGGCACCCGCCCCGAGAGGAGAACACCCCGGGTTCCTGAACTGCAGGAGTCCCGGGCGAGCCGGTGCCGAGGGGCGACACGCTGCACACGCACACGACTCGCCGTATGACGGTGGAGGTCCGTCGATGAGGCGTGGACGTCGGCACGGACCCGAGCGTCGCGGAGGCGGCGGTCCACATGGGGCTCGTAGACGTGCTACTGGCCGGGGTCGAGGCTGACGATCATGCGTGGGATCCCCGATCCACCGCCGACAGCGCCCGGCCGGCCGAGCCCGTAGCTGACTGTGAGACCGGCTTGATGTGGGCGAACGCGCTGCGGGCGTTCCAGCTGGGGAAGGCCCTGACGAGCTGAGATGGACCGTGGAGCTGGATGCGGCTGTCGCGACAGGCCTCGGCCCAGCTGAGCTGGCCTGCGTGCCACTTGACGAAGGCCTCGGCTTCAGCCGTGACGTACAGGTCCTCGTCGAGTCCGGGGTACTCCTTGCAGATCTCGGTGTCGCCGTACTCGATGATCAGCCAGTACCGCTCGTGGCGAGCGCGACCCGTGAAGTCGAAGCGGATGACGACGCGTGTCTCAGGGAGCCGGTCGCGACGGAGTGCGTTGCACATCGACCACAGCGCCACGAAGGGGTCGAGGTGCTCAGGGGCGATCTCGAGCCAGTGGGCGCCCCACTCGCCGAGCGACATGCAGACAGCGAACAGGTCGTGACCCGAGGGTGTGAGCTCGTAGTGGCGCCCGCGCCCGTCAGGCTTGACTGCCGACTCGACGATGCCCAGCCGTTCGAGGTGCTTGAGTCGCTGCGAGAGCAGGGTGCGGGAGAGCCCGGGCGCGCCCTCCAGGATCTCGCAGAAGCTCCCGCACCCGAGATGCAGGTTGCGGATGATCAGCGGCGTCCAGCGCTCGGCGAAGATCTCGGCGCCACGAGCGATGGGGCAGTACTGGCCGTACGTCCGCACACCGCCACTGTCGCGCTCCGGTCAGCGGCGGGGAAGTCCAGATTCTTGACTCCACAGCCGCGATCCGCGGTGGTCCGATGACGCCGTCGGCATCCGTGACGACACCGGCCGGCGAGCACGTCGGTCGACTGCGTGAGGAGGTGGCCACGATGGAGATCGACGGGTTCCGAGGCGAGCTGATCGCCGCCGGCCACGCCGAGTACGACACGGCCCGAGCTGTGTGGAACGGCATGATCGAGCGGCGTCCCGAGGTCATCGCCCGGTGCAGTGGGGCCGCGGACGCGGCCGCGGCCGTGCGCTTCGCCCGGGACCACGACCTCGAGATCGCCGTACGAGGCGGGGGCCACAACGTGGCGGGCACCGCGGTGTGCGACGACGGCATCGTCGTCGACCTCGCCTCGATGCGGGCTGTGTGGGTCGACCCGGCCGGCTGTACCGCCCGGGTGCAGGGGGGCGCCCTGTGGGGCGATGTCGACCACGAGACGCAGGCCCACGGGCTGGCCACGACGGGGGGCATCGTGGGCCACACCGGTGTCGGCGGGCTGACCACGGGCGGGGGCATCGGCTGGCTCATGCGCAAGCACGGGCTGGCCATCGACAACCTGCTCGCCGCCGAGGTGGTCACCGCCGAGGGCCGCATCGTCCGGGCGTCCACCCATGAGCACCCCGACCTGTTCTGGGCGCTCCGAGGGGGCGGCGGCAACTTCGGCGTCGTCACGTCCTTCCAGTTCGCGCTGCACCGGGTCGGCCCGGTGGTGACGGCGGGGCCCGTCTTCTGGGCGGCCGACGACACCGCCGACGTGCTGCGCTTCTACCGGGACTTCACATCCGGGGCTGCCGACGAGCTCGGCACCGTCGTCCGGCTCGGCACCATCCCGCCGCTGCCGGTCATCCCCGAGGAGCTGCACTGGCGGCCTGCGATCGCCGTCGGGTGCTGCTACGCGGGCGCTGTCGAGGACGGCGAGCGGGCTGTGCAGGACCTCCGCGGGTTCGGGTCGCCGCTGATCGACCTGATCTCACCCAAGCCGTACGTCGACCATCAGCGAAGCCTCGACGACACCGTGCCCCACGGTTGGCACTACTACTGGAAGGCCACGAACCTCGACGGACTCTCCGACGACGCGATCAACGTCATCGCCGGTCACGCCTACGCCGCCAACTCGCCGCGGACGTACGCGGCGATGTTCCACTCCGGGGGCGCGGTCGCTCGAATCCCGCGGGATGCCACCGCCTACGCGGGACGCGACGTCGCCCACAACCTCGTGATCGACGGCGCATGGCTCCCCGAAGAGTCCGACGAGCTCGCAGCGGCCGAGACGTCATGGGTGCGGGGATTCCTCGAAGCGCTCGAGCCACACCGCGCCGCCAGCGTCTACGTCAACTTCTTGGACGCCGACGAAGGCACCGCCCGTGTTCGAGAGGCGTACAGCGACGACGAGAACTTCCAGCGGCTCGTCGATGTCAAGGCGAAGTACGACCCCGACAACGCCTTCCACGTCAACCAGAACATCCGGCCCGAGTGAACGGGGCGCGGCCTGACCTCGGCCCCATCCGGAACAACGCAGCACCAGGGCAGCAATGAGCGATGTCCCGGGACCCTGGCCCGGGTCCCGGGACATCGCGTCTGTGTGCCCGAGGGGCCACTCGGTACACGCGCACACGCCTGACGCGGTGAGGCGGTCGGAGGCACGGCAACTGGGCGACCCCGCACTCACGCATCCAGTCGCTCACGGTGCCCCGCATCCCAGCGGTGGAGCGGCGGCGCAGACACCGGATGACGACCGCCCACGGCAGCCGCGGCCGAGCACGTACCTGCGCCGCCCGTTCGTGTCGATCAGGGGTCAGAACCGGCCGCGGTACAACGAGCAGCCGGCGCACACCGGGGGTGGGGTGTCGGTGAGCAGAGCAGTGCGGAACTCCGCATATGCCTCGCCGGTCCAGATCTCGGCGAGGTCGGCATCGGTCAGGCTCCCCATCGACACCCGGTCGTCGCCCATGACCATGCAGCACGGCTGGACCGAGCCGGAGCTCGTGATGTAGGCCGCGTCCCAGGGCCAGCTGCAGCCGGGCTCGCCGGGTTCGCGAACCGGCGGCTGCCCGTACGGAGTGGGCAGCCGCAGGCGCACGCCGCAGCGCTCGGCCTGGTCCCGGGCCGCCGCGAAGACGGTTGCGACGTCGGCCGGAGCGACGTGCTCGAGAGACTCGGCGTGGGCGAACGCCCGGATCTCGGCGTAGCCGCCTGCCGGATCGGTGTCCCCGAAGTCGTGCGACAGGTCCTGCACGTGCAGTTCATCGACCTCCCACTCGGCGAGCAGCCGCACGAGATCGGGCAGTTCGCGCACGTTTCGTCGCATGGCCACGAACACCACCCGTACCCACGGCTTGTCCGCCCCGGCCGCTCGTTTCGCCGCCTGCAGACCGCGCAGGTTCCGGGCGACCCTGTCGAACTCCGCGCCGGCCCGGATGCCCTCGTAGGTCTCGGCAGTGGCGCCGTCGAGGGAGACGTGCAGCCAGTCCAGCCCGAGCGCGACGAGGCGTTCCGCTCGGTCGCGCGTCAGCAGCATCGCGTTGCTGTTGAACCCGACCTCGATGCCCCGCTCCTTGGCGTACGCGACCATCTCGAGCAGGTGCGGCTGCAGCAGCGGCTCACCGAGCCCCTGCAGGGTCAGCCGCGTCAGTCCCGGGGTGCCGTCCACCAGTCGCCGGAACAGTTCGATCGGCATCGCCCCGTGGGTCCGGTTGACCGCCGGTCGGTAGCTGACCAGGCACATGGCGCACGACAGGTTGCACGCCGACGTCACCTCCAACTGCAAGTGACGCGGCAGGGGAGGGGAACTGAGGGACCCGGGGGCGCTGGGCATGTCTGAGCGCCTTTCTCGCCAGGAGACCGTCGAACTGCGCGGGGTCGGATCGGGGGGAGGTGGTTGGCCGGCTCGGCAGTCGAAGCTACCGCTGCGTCTCCCAGGGCGCTGTGTGAGTCGGCGGAGAGGCGTGTCCGCGGCTCGGTCGGCCACCGGACAGGGCTCGGGTGCGGCGATTCGTCCCCGTTGATCGCCGTCGGCGCTCGACGGAGGTTCGAGCGGCCGCCGGGGCGCGTCGGTCCACGCCCGCGTCGAAGCAGGGAGCGCCGACGTCGACATGGACCACCCGTCGCCGTGACGGTGGACGGCAGCGGGACGTCGTCGGCAGCGGGCTACGGTCGGGGGTCGTGACCAGCCCCGAGCGCGAGTTCGTGACCGCGCGCCGCGACGACCTGCACGCCGATCTCGACGCCTGGCTGCGGATCCCGTCGATCTCCGCCGATCCCGCGCACGCCTCCGACGTCGCCCGCAGCGCCGAGTGGCTGGCCGAGGCGCTGCGCCGGGTCGGCTTCCCGACGGTCGAGATCTGGCCGACGCCCGGCGCGCCCGCGGTCTACGCCGAGTGGCCGTCGGGCGACTCCGGAGCCCCGGTCGCGCTCGTGTACGGGCACCACGACGTGCAGCCGGTCGACCCGCTGGAGCTGTGGGTCCACCCGCCGTTCGAGCCGACGGTCGTCGAAGGGCCGGACGGCCCGGAGCTGCACGCCCGCGGCGCGATCGACGACAAGGGCAACGTCGCCATGCACCTGCTCGGCATGCGCGCCCACCTCGCCGCGACCGGTCGGGACACCCCGGCCGTGACCGTGAAACTGCTCGTCGAGGGCGAGGAGGAGTCCGGGTCCCCGCACCTCGCCGCGCTGCTGGAGGAGCGGCGGGCCCGGCTGGACTGCGACGTCGTCGTCGTCAGCGACACGGGCATGGCCGCTCCCGATCTCCCCAGCGCCGTCGTCTCGATGCGCGGGCTGGCCGGTGCGCAGATCACTCTCCGCGGGCCGGGGGTCGACCTGCACTCCGGGTCCTTCGGCGGCGCCGTCGCCAACCCCCTGCACGCCATGGCCGAGCTGCTGGCGAGCCTGCACGACGAGGAGGGCCGGGTCACGCTGCCCGGCTTCTACGACAAGGTCCGCCCGCTGTCCGACCGCGAGCGCGAGCTGATGGGCCGGGTGCCGTTCGACGAGCAGGCGTGGCTGGCCGGGCCGGCGGCGGGCTCCGCGGCGTACGGAGAAGCCGGGTTCAGCACCCTGGAACGCACCGGCGCCCGGCCCACCGCGGAGGTCAACGGCATGTGGGGCGGCTATCAGGGCCCGGGTCACAAGACGATCATCCCGGCCGAGGCGCACGCGAAGATCAGCTTCCGGCTGGTGGCCGACCAGGCACCTGCAGACATCGCCGACCAGGTCCGCGCCTGGGTCGACCAGCGGCTGCCCGAGGGGGTCACCGCCGACGTGCTGATCGAGAAGGCCGGCGTCGCTCCGTGCGCCAGCGACCTCGACTCGCCCGGCATGGCCGCCCTGCGGCGGGCGATCGCCCAGGCCTGGGACGGCGATCCCGACGAGGTGCTCTACCTGCGCGAGGGCGGCAGCGGACCGGAGGCCGACCTGGTCGAGGAGCTCGGCGCTCCGCTGCTGTTCCTGGGTGCGGGGCTGCCCACCGACCGGATCCACTCGCCCAACGAGCGGGTGCTGCTGCCCATGCTGCACCGCGGGGCCGAGGCGGCTGCGCACCTGTGGCGCGAACTCGCAGGCATCCCTCGCCGGACTTAGGATCCGTCCGCGTCCGCCCAGGTCACTGAGGCGAACCGGGAGGCCCCGCCACCGTTGGAGGAGCGTCGATGTCCGACCACCGGCACCTCATCGGGCTGCTGCTCGGGACCGAGGAGGACTGGCCCACCGCCTTCGAGGCGATCGTGCGCCGCCTCGGCACCGTGCACGACGGGACCGGCGACGCTCACCACTACGACACCGAGCGGATCACGGTGGAGCCGTTCGACCTGTGCGCCAAGCCGCGCTACGACCTGGTCATCGACCGCCTGGCCTACTGGTACTACCACCCCCGTGAGTGGCTGAAGAAGGCCGCGCTCATGGACGACGTCTACCTGCTCAACAGCCCCTTCACCTTCCAGAGCATGGAGAAGCACGCGGCGTACTGCGCCATGCTGCGGCTGGGGCTGCACGTGCCGGACACGGTGCTGGTGCCGTACAAGGACCCGCCCGACCACGCCAAGTACGCGTACACGGCGGAGAAGTACAACCGGCCGTTCGACCTGGGGGCGATCGCCGAGCGCATGGGCTATCCGCTGTTCATGAAGCCGTACGACGGGGGCGCGTGGGTGGGGGTCACGATGATCCGCAACCCCGAGGAGCTGCAGCGGGCATACGACGCCTCCGGGCAGCGGCTGATGCACCTGCAGAAGGCGGTCGCCGGGTACGAGGTGTTCGCGCGGAGCTTGTCGATCGGCCCCGAGACCATGGTCATGAAGTTCGACCCCGACCAGCCGATGCACGGCCGGTACTCGGTCGCGCACGGCTTCCTCGACGCGGCCACGGGCGAGGAGACCGTCACCATCGGGCGGCTGGTCAACGCCTTCTTCCGCTGGGAGTTCAACTCCTGCGAGACGCTCATCCGGGACGGCGTCGTCTACCCGATCGACTACGCCAACGCGTGCCCGGACATCGCGCTGACCAGCCTGCACTACTACTTCCCCTGGGCGCTGAAGGCGCTGGTCCGCTGGTCGGTCTACTGCACGTCCACCGGACGGAGGCCGCGGTACGACCTGGACACCCGTCGCTACTTCGACATCGCCGACCGGTCCGACCTGGACTACACCGAGAAGCTCCGCGCCTACCGGGGTCTGGCCGACGAGTACTTCCAGGTGGAGGCGTACGCGGACTTCTGCGCCAGCCGCCTGGCCCACCTCGACGCGGTGGTGCTCGACTGGGTCCGCAGCCCCGACTTCGACCGGCTCCTCGTCGACACGGTGCGGTCGACGTTCCCGGCACACGAGCACGACCACTTCGTCGAGCACTACCGGGGGCTGCTCGGCATGTGGATGCGCGACGAGGAGAACCGCCTGAGCAGCTGAAGGACCCCTCTGCCCCCCTCCGCTCGCAGGCTCGCGGCGGGCCCCGGCAGAGGGGCCGGGCGCTAGTCCAGAGGCCAGTCGGCGACTGGGATGTTGGCGTGCATGAGCTCGCTGTAGCGCTGCAGCACCTCCCGCAGGGCGTCGCGCCGGTCCAGCGGCTGCCGCTCGCGGTCGATCCGGTGGAACGTCTCGACCTGCCACTCCGCGCCGTTCCGGTAGGCGGTGCAGCGTCGCTCGACGACGCCGAGCAGCCGGTCGACGACCGCGGTGTCGACGTCCCACTCGGCCAGGCCCTGCTGCGCCATCGGCAGCAGCCGGCGCAGCACGAGCTCGGTGACCGGCACGGTGCCGAGCCCCGGCCAGTACAGCTGGGCGTGGATGCCGTGCCGCGCCCCCTCGGTGAAGTTCTCCTCGGCCGTGGCGAACGACATCTGCGACCACACCGGCCGGTCCTGGGTCGCGAGGGTGCGCAGCAGCCCGTAGTAGAAGGCGCCGTTGGCGAACACGTCGACGATGGTCGGGCCGGCCGGCAGCACCCGGTTCTCGACCCGCAGGTGCGGCCGGCCCTCGTGGATGTCGTACACCGGCCGGTTCCAGCGGTAGATGGTCCCGTTGTGCATCCGCAGCTCGGACAGCCGCGGGATGCCGCCGCGGTCCAGGACGGCGGCCGGGTCCTCCTCGTCGCAGACCGGGAGCAGGGCCGGGAAGTAGCGCACGTTCTCCTCGAAGTGGTCGAACACCGAGGTGATGAACCGTTCGCCGAACCACACCCGGGGGCGGACGCCCTGCTCCTTGAGCTCCTGCGGCCGGGTGTCGGTCGCCTGCTCGAACAGCGCGATGCGCGTCTCGCGCCAGAGCTCCTTGCCGAACAGGAAGGGCGAGTTCGCGCCGAGCGCCACCTGGACGCCGGCGATGCACTGCGCCGCGTTCCAGTGGGCCGCGTAGTCCTGCGGGCTCACCTGGAGGTGGAACTGGGTGCTGGTGCAGGCGGCCTCCGGCGCGATCGTGTCGGCGTGCAGGTCCAGCCGCTCGGGACCGTCGATGGAGATGTGCAGGTCCTCACCCCGCGCGGCGAAGATCTGCTCGTTGATCAGGGCGTACCGAGGGTGGGCGGTGATCGCGTCACCGGTGAGGTGCTCGGGCCAGAGCGTCGGCAGCGTGCCGATCATGACGATGTGCGCCCCGATGTCCCGGGCGCGGTCCTCGGCCTGGTTCAGGCTGGCCCGCAGCTCGGTCTCGAGGTCCGCGGCGGCCGCCCCGGCCAGGGTGCTGGGGCGCACGTTCATCTCGATGTTGAACTGGCCCATCTCCGCCTGGAACACCTCGTCGGCGATCGCGGCGAGGACCTCCTCGTTGCGCATCGCCGGGTCCTGCCGGGCGTCGACCAGGTTGAACTCGATCTCCGTGCCCGTCAGCGGCCGCTCGAAGTCGAACTTCGACTCGTTGAGCATGCGGCCGAACACGTCCAGGCACTGCCGCAGCTTCTCCCGGTAACGCAGGCGGTCCGCGCGCGAGAACGTCCGGGCCTGGACCTCTTGCCCCACGATGGTCGCCTCCCATCGCTGCACCAGTGGCGTCAGGTTGGCACAGAACCCGCTGCTCTGCCGCGTTTGTCGCGGCCGACCGGCCGTGTCAGGGTGACCGACGTGAAGCAGACCGGGAGCTGGTACTCCGAGCGGCTCGAGCAGCCGATCGGGCTGGCCCGGTGGGGTCACTACGGCACGCCGGTCCTGGTCTTCCCGACGGCGGGCGGGGACGCCGAGGAGATCGAGCGCAACGGCCTCGTCGACGCCTGCCTGCCGCTGATCGAGGCCGGCCGGATCAAGATCTACTCCTGCGACAGCGTGGCCGGCCGCGCGATGGTGGCCGAGACCGGCTCACCCGAGTACCGCATGTGGCTGGCCGACCAGTACCACCACTGCGTGCGCCACGAGGTCGTGCCCGCGATCCGGTCCGACCTCGGCGGGTCGGAGGTCCCCATCGTCACGGCGGGGGCCTCCATCGGCGCCTTCAACGCCGTCGCCGTCCTCTGCCGGTTCCCGGACGTGTTCGGCGCGGCCGTGGGCATGAGCGGCACGTACCGCCTGCAGCGGTTCTTCGACGGCCGGTCCTCACCCGAGCTCGACGCCGCCTCGCCGGTGGTCTTCCTCCCGGGGCTGGACGGCGACCGGCTGGCCGTGCTGCGCACGCGCTTCGCGATCATCGCCTCCGGGCAGGGGGCGCACGAGGACCTGGGGGAGTCCTGGGCGGTGGGCCATGCGCTGGGCCGGATGGGCGTGCCGAACCGGGTCGACCCGTGGGGCGAGGAGTGGCCGCACGAGTGGCCGACCTGGCGGCGGATGCTGCCGCAGTACCTCGACGAGGTGCTGGCTCACTCCGCGTAGAGCTGGAAGTCGCGCGCGAACGCCTCGGTCATCTCGATGACCGGCTGCAGCTCGGGATGCCGGACGACGACCATCCCGTCACCGGTCACCGTCGAGCGCCAGTCGCGGCGCGGCGTGCCGACCGGCAGCAGGTCCATCAGCGCCACGTGCTCGCCGTACCGGGCCAGCAGGTCGTCGAGGCCCTCGGACCGGGTGATCCGGCCCTCGCCGCGGGCGCGCTTGAACACCGCGCCCGCGTTGTACCTGTGCTCGAGCGGCTGCATGCCGCCGTGCACGACGGCCTGTGCCCAGCCGACGTAGGTGTCGCCGTCCGTGGCGAAGTTCATGACGTCGACGACGCGGGCGCCCGGCGGCCGGGCCCCGATCTCGCCGAACACGGCCTCGCCGTCGGCCTTGAGGTACCACTCCATGTGCGTGAAGCCGGACCGGAAGCCGAGCGCGGCGAGCACCTCCTGGCCCATCCGCCGTCCGCCGGCCAACTGGGGCACGGACAGGTCGCGCAGCGAGATCGACACCGGGCTGACCCACTCGTGCATGCGCATCTGCAGCGGCCGCGGCCGGTACCAGAGGACGTGCTCGAACAGGATCCGGCCGTCGGCGCAGATCGTGTCGAAGGTGAACTCCTCGCCGTCGACGAACTCCTCGACGCTGACCTCGGGCACGTGCCGCAGCAGCGGCAGGACGTCGGTCAGCTCCGGCGGGGAGTCGACCCGGTAGGTGTCGGCCGAGCCGGCGCCGGCGACGGGCTTGACGATCAGGGGGTACCCGACCTTCTCCGCGGCGTCCCACACCTCGGCGACCGTGCGGGCGCTGACGTGCCACGGAGTCCGGATGCCGGCGGCGTCGAGCACGCGCTTCATCAGCTCCTTGTCGCGGAAGGGGAGGGTCTGCTCGACGGTGAGGCCGGGCAGGCCGAACGTCTCCCGGATCCGCGCCGCCAGGATCATGTACGGCTCCCACAGGCACTCCACCTGGTCGATCGAGGCGTGCTGCGACAGCCCGCGCAACGCGGCGAGCACCGCCGCCTCGTCGGCCAGGTCCACGTGCTCGTAGTGCGCCATCGACGAGCGGGCCGCCTCGGGCAGCGCGTCGGGTGGCTGGTCGCCCACCCCGATGACCCGGGCGCCGACCCCGGCCAGCGCCCGGGTGAAGTACGCCATCTCGGCCGGGTAGCCGGGGGAGAGCATGACGACGTTCATCGCACCTCCAGGTCGTCTCGTCCGCTGCGGTCAGGCCTCGGCGAGCTCGATGCGGACCCCGCTGACGAGCCGGTGCAGGGCGTCCTCCACCACCGCGGTGTCGGGGTCGCGCACGATCGCGTACCCCTCGCCCAGGTAGTCGCTGCCGGCGGGCTGCCCCGGCCGCGGCAGGCGGGCCTCCACGACGAGGTGCCCGATCTGTTGCTGGACGGCGTCGATGCCGTGCACCGCGCGCACCCGCCCGCGCCCCATGCCGCGCAGGTAGGCCGTTCCGGACGCGAACCTGCGCTCGGGCACGTCGAACCGGCCGAGGAGCACGAGCTCGCTCCAGGCGCGGTAGAGGTCGAAGTCGTGCGCGTAGCCGTGCATCGAGGTCAGTTGGGCACCCGGCGGCCGGGCGGCCACCTCCGAGATCGCGACCGAGCCGTCGGGCCGGGCGAACCACTCCATGTGCGTCAGCGCGTCGGTGACCCCCAGCGCCTCCAGCGCCGCCGGCCCCCACCGGTGGATGCCCTCGTACCGCGGGCCGGTGATGTCGCGGGGCAGCACGACCGTCCACTGGATCCACGGGTTGCGCAGGACCTCCAGCGGCGGCGGGCGGTAGTCGGCGATCGACGACCACACCGTCGAACCGCCGACGGTGACGCTGTCGAAGGTGTGCTCCTCGCCGGTGAGGAACTCCTCGAGCAACGCGGGGGCGTGGTCGCCGAGCGGCACGGCGGCCAGCCAGCTCCGGAGCATGTCGCCGTCGTCCAGCCGGTACGTCGACTGGGCGCCCGCACCGGCCGGTGGCTTGGCGACCAGCGGGAAACCGACCGCGTCGGCGAAGGCCGTCGCCTGACCCGGGCTGCGCACGAGCGCGTGCCGGGCGCAGGGGATGCCGGCGGCCTGCAGCACTTCCTTCATCTGCGACTTGTCCCGCACGTTGACCGCGGTGCGCACGTCCATGCCCTCGATGGCGAGGGCCTCGCGGACCTCCGCGAGGGGCACCTGCAGCTGCTCGAGGGCGCCGACGAGCCGCTCCACCCGGCCGATCTGCCCCTGGAGGCCGTTCACCGCCCACGCCAGCTGGCGCGGGTCGAGCGCGTCGTCCACCCGCCAGTGACCGGCGAGGCGCTGGCGCAGGTCCGGGGGGATCCGGTCGACCGGCTCGCAGGTGACCAGCCCGAGGCGGACGTCCGGCAGGTCCGCGGCGACCGACACGAACCGCTGCGTGGCCTCCAGCAGGTACGGCGCGACGAAGGCGGCGACGACCATGCGCGGACGCTACGCCCGTCCGCCGGTTCCAGCAGGTCAGGGCCGGGTCCGGTACGAGGGGCGGGCGGGACGGCGTCCTTCTAGGCTCCCGGCATGAACGTGGTCTTCGTCGATCCGGCGTTCCCGGCGACGCAGCGCCAGTTCGTGCGTGCGCTGGCCGAGGTCGGTGCCACCGTGATCGGCATCGGCGACCGGCCGACCGAGTGGCTGGACGACGAGCTCCGCTCGTGGATGGCGCACTACCACGTGGTCCCCGACGTGACCGACGTCGGCGTGATGACCGACGCCGTCCGCTGGATCCAGGACCGGTTCTACGTGGACCGCCTCGAGGCCACCATCGAGTCGCACACCCTGGCTGCCGCGCAGGTCCGGGAGAACTGCACGATCCCGGGGACGTCGGTGCGCACGGCGTGGCTCTGCCGCGACAAGCCGTCGATGAAGGAGGCGCTGCGCGCCGCCGGGGTGCCGACCGCGGCCTCCACCGCGGCGTCCACCGCGCACGAGGTGCGCGACTTCGCGCGGGCGGTCGGCTACCCGCTGATCCTCAAGCCGCGCACCGGCGCCGGTGCCCTCGACACCACCCGGGTGGACGACGACTCCGGGCTGGACGCCGCGCTGGGCCTGTTCGGTGCCCAGCAGGTCGACTCGATCGCCGTCGAGGAGTTCGTCGAGGGGCACGAGGGCTTCTACGACACCCTCTCGGTCGACGGCACGCCGGCGCTGGACTTCGTGTCCCACTACTTCCCGAACGTGCTCGAGGCGATGCGGGAACGGTGGATCTCGCCGCAGTTCCTGGCGACCAACCGGATCGACTCGGTGGCCGACTACCAGGAGCTGCGGGACCTCGGGCAGCGGGTCAACGAGGCGCTCGGGATCGGCACCAGCGCCACCCACATGGAGTGGTTCTTCGGGCCGAAGGGGCTCAAGTTCAGCGAGATCGGCTGCCGGCCGCCCGGCGTCGGGGCCTGGGACCTCTACTCGGCCGCCAACGACCTCGACGTCTACCGCCAGTGGGCCGACTCGATCGTGCACGGGCAGGTCTGGGGGCGCCCGTCCCGGCAGCACTCGGCCGGGATCGTGGCCCTGCGGCCGGAGCGGGATGGGACCATCTCCGGGTACTCCGGCGTCGAGGAGGTCCAGGCGCGGCACGGGCAGTGGGTGATCGACGCGCACCTGCCCCCGCCGGGGACGGCGACGCAGCCGGTGGCGGCCGGGTACATGGCCAACGCCTACGTCCGCATGAAGCACCCCGACTTCGACACGCTGCACGGGATGCTCGACGACGTCGGGCGCACCGTGCGCGTCCACGCGGACTGACGCCGCGGTGACCCCCGCGATCACGCTGCTCGGCCCGCAGCGGCGGCCGACCCTCGACCGGGTGCTGTCGTCGCTGGGCGTCGGCGGGCCGGTCGCCGTCGTCAACGCCGGCTGGCAGGAGCGGGAAGCCGACGACGCGGAGATCCTCTCCCTGGCCGGCGGGCAGGCGGTGAACCTGCGGCTGTTCGCCCGCTGGATGGACGTGCTCGCGGCCGACCCCGAGTACGCCGCGGCCGAGCGCGAGCACCGGCTGGTGCTCGACGAGCTCCAGCAGCTCTACCGGCTCCGGCTGGACCACGCCCTGCAGGCGGTGTACGCGGTGACCGCCCGGACCGTCGGCCACGAGGCCATCCAGTCGACCGCGATCGAGGACGCGCTGGCGGCGGTGCGGCTGCTCGACGCGACCCACCTGGCCCGGGTGCAGGAGCTCCACGACACCTTCTACGGCACGTGGCGGCTGGAGTCGCGGGGCGCGATCGCCGGGCACCGCGAAGAGGTCCGCGCCCTGCTGTCGACCGCGGAGTGCCTGGTCGTCGCCGGTGGGCACGTCGGCGAGCTGGTGCGCGTCGTGCACCTGTTCCACCTGGCCCCCCACCTGCCCCCGCGGGTGGTGGCGTGGTCGGCGGGTGCGATGGCGCTGACGCCCCGGGTGGTGCTCTTCCACGACCGCGCCGCGCACGGCGCCTCGCTCACCGAGGTCTTCGACGCGGGGATCGGGGTCGTCCGGGGGCTGGTGCTGCTCCCGCACGCGCGGCGGCGGTTGCGCACCGACGACTCCCTGCGGATGTCGGTGCTGGCCCGCCGGTTCGCGCCGGCGCCCTGCCTGGTCCTCGACGACGGCGTCCGGGTCGACCTCGGCCCCGGCGGCGCCCTGCCGGCCGACGCGCGGGTGGTCGGCGCGGACGGCCGGATCACCGAGGGGGCGGCGGCATGACCGCCGCCCGGCAGCGGACGGGGAGCGGGCGGCTCGCCATCAACCGGCTCAAGTCCACGAAGCCGCTCGACGGCGAGGCGGTGGACCGCTTCCTCGGCCGCCACGAGATCCCGGTGGTGGAGGGCGCCCGGTGCACCTTCCTGTGGCGCGGCGAGGCGGACGAGGCGTGGGTCTGCCAGCGGATCGTCGGCCTGCCCGACCGGATCCCGCTGCGCCGGTTGCACGGCACCGACCTCTGGTATCTCGTGCTCGAGCTGCCGGAGGGCTCGCGGGTCGAGTACCAGATCGAGATCCGGCGCGGCGACCACCACGAGCGCTTCAACGACCCGCTCAACGAGAAGCGGTCGCACGGGCCGGTCGGCTCGTCGTCCCTGGCCTTCGGGGAGGGCTACGAGACGCCGGACTGGGTGCTGCCGGACCCGGAGGCGCGCCCGGGCGAGCTCAAGGACCTGGTGCTGCGCAGCCGGGCGCTGGGCCGGGACGCGCACGTCTCGGTGTACCTGCCCGCCCGGTTCCGGCCGACGGCCTCGTATCCGCTGCTCGTGGTGCACGACGGCGGCGACTTCCTGCAGTACGCCTCGATGAAGACCGTGCTGGACAACCTGATCCACCGGCTGGACGTCGCGGAGACCGTCGTGGCGTTCACGCACCCGGGGGACCGGCTGACCGAGTACGCGAACTCCGCGGCGCACTCCCGGTTCCTCACCCAGGAGCTGCTGCCGGAGTTGGAGTCGTCGCTGCCGCTGGTCGGCCAGCCGGCCGGGCGCTGCCTGCTGGGCTCGTCCTTCGGCGGGGTCGCCGCGCTGTCGGCCGCCTACCGGTCGCCGGACACGTACGGGTCCCTGGTGCTGATGTCCGGGTCGTTCGTGTTCACCGACATCGGCAGCGATCACGGCGGTGGGCCGGTCTTCGACCCGGTCGTGAAGTTCGTGAACCGCTTCCGGGCCAAGCCGCGGTGCGTCGCCGACCGGGTCTTCATGTCCTGCGGCGTCTACGAGCAGCTGATCGTGCCGAACCGGTCGATGGTCCACGTGTTCGAGAACGCCGGCATGCAGGTCCGCTACACGGAGGCCCGGGATGGCCACTCGTGGGAGAACTGGCGGGACCGGCTGCGCGACGCGCTGTCGTGGGTGTACCCGGGGCCCCAGAAGTTCTACTACGAGTGAGCACGTGCCGCTGATCGTGTCGGAGGTCCTGCGACACCCAGCGGGGGGAAGCGCAGGCGCGGTGCTCGGCCGGGGAGTAGCGGCGACCGTCGGACCGACAATGAGAGGCCCCGACGTGCTCGTGGGCAGCCGCACATTGGACGGCTCACCGTCGCCCGAGCTCCTGTGGCACACCACTGTGGCCGTCGGGCCGTGGGGCCCAACTCGGTGTCCGAGGGGGGAAGCGGTCCCTACGCACAGGCCTCGGACCGCCGTAGACGGCGTGCCACGGGTCCGGAACGGCACCGCAGGCACTCCCCACAGGGGGAGAATGCGGCCTCGGGCTGTCCCGGGACGCGGGAGTCCTGGCACGCGCTGCAGCAGGTAGGCGACGACCAGCCGGCCGTACTGACCAGTGGCTGCTGACACGACGATCATGACGACTCCGGAGAACGCCGGCCGCCGGGGGCGCTCTCCTCGCCCCACAGGGACGATGGGACGGCTCCACCCTGGCTGGTTCGCGCGTGCGGTACATCCGCCGAACTACTCTCCCGTCGCGGCTGAACGTCTGCGCACCTGTCCCGACGGATCGTGCGTCAGAGCCGCCACGAGAGGTGCGTCGTCGGCTGGTAGCGGCAGCGTGCGCCCGTGATCACGGAGCGATCGAGGTGGGCGCCGAGTTCCGGGACGGCCGCTTCGATCCGGCTGATGGCGTCGCGCAGCCGCGAGGTCACGGTCTTGCGGGCCCGTTCGGTGGTGCTCGTGCCCAGGGGCCTGGCGCGTCCACCGAGCCCGGTGGCGCGGCGTAGCTCGTCGATCAGGGCGGTCCGTTCGTCGTCCAGCTGTTCGGCGCGTCCGGTGTCGTGATCGGCTCGGGCGGTGGCCAGGTCGTGATCGAGTTCGGTGAGACGGCGGCGGTAGTCGGCGCGCGCGGTGGCGTCGAGCAGAGTCCCCGTGTCGTGTTGGGCATGGACGGCGCCGGCCAGTTCCAGGACGTGCACGTCCATGCCGGGCCGGGCGAGCAGGGTGTGCAGGTCGGCCAGCCCTCTGGAATCGCGCAGGTAGGCCGAGGCCGTCCTGTAGCGGATCCGCCAGAGCTCCCCGTCGCGGCAGAGTTCCGCATCGGGAGGACTCGTCGCTTCGGGCCAGGAGCCGCCGGGAGGCGCGGGAAGCCGCGCGAGCACACCAGGAAGGCGCAGCTCGGTGGCCAGGTGAGCGGCACGCTCGCCGTGATGCTCGGCGGCTCCCAGCGCGGCCAGCTCGAGGTGGCTCTCGGCCTCCCAGGCCGACGCGCCGATCCTGCGGTGCACGGTCAAGGCCTGTTCCAGCCATCGGTGGGCTTTCTCGGTGCGTCCCAGTGCACCGGCGACGACGCCGGCCCAGTGCGCGTTGCTGCCCATGAAGCAGACCAGGGACCCGCCGACGCCGCAGGTGTCGGTGAGCGGTTGCAGCTCCGCGAGCAGTTGGGCGCACAGTGTCCGGTCGCCCAGACGGACGGCGGCGGTCGCCATCCCGCCGACGAACAGCGACCACAGGTAGGAGCGGTCGTCGCGCCAGGTGCCGATCGCGATCACGGTGTCCAGGGCACGGCGCGCGGCGTCGAGGTCGTCGGGACCCCCGGCCAGGGCGAGCAACCCGGCAGCGACGGCGTGCGCGTGCGAGGGGACCCCCACCCAGCAGCGGATCGCCTCGCCGGCGACGGCGCGCAGGCGGTCCGGTTCGCCGCGGGCCCGCTCCAGCGCCAGGAGCTGCCCGGTCCGCACGTTGGCGGTGTCGGGCTCGCAGATCCGTTCCCCCAACGCACCGGCCTCGTCGATCAATCGTTCCGCTTCGTCGAGACGGCCGTCGATGAGCGCGAGCGCACCGCGTCGGGACAGCACGAGGTAGTCGTGGCGGGGCTGGCCGAACCGTTCGGCGAGGGAGAGGTACTCGGTCAGCGGCGCCCGGAAGGCCGCCGAGCCGCTCTCGAGCAGGGCTGTGGCGTTGAGCAGCAGGCCTTCGGCGTGCCGCTCCGCGTCCGCGGTGCACCTGGCCAGCTCGACGATCTCCGATGTCAGGTCGATCCGCTCGGCGGCGCGACCGGGAGTCCACAGCACGTCATGGCGCGCGAGCAGGCACGCCGCCAGGGTCGGCGGGTCATCGAACTCGCGGGCGAGGACGAGTGCCCGCTCCGACAGCGGCCCGGCCCGGGCGCGGTGGTCGGGCACCGAGTGGGTGAGCTCTCGGGCCAGGCTCGCGGTGATCTGCGCCTCCAGCGGCGTGCCGGTGTCGTGCAACGCGTTGCGGGCGGCCTCGAGCAGTTCGACCACTGCGTCGCGGGCCATGGCGAACCGGGCGCCGAGCCGCTGCACCCCGAGGGCGACGTGCCCGAGTCGCTCCGCGTCCCCGAGTGCGGCGGCCCGGCGGGCGGCATCGTCGAGCAGGCCGCGTGCCGCAGGCTGGTCACCGGCCCGGGCCCGGGCGTCGGCCTCCTCGACGAGCAGGTCGATCAGGGTCCCGCCTGCGTGCGCCACGCCGGAGTCCTCGATCGCGCGGCGAGCTCGGGCCAGGTGGCCGGCCGCCTCGGGAAATCCGAGTCGAGCCCGCTCGGCCGCGGCCGCGGCTCGGGCCCAGCGGATCGCCCGTTCGGCGCCGTCGAGCGGGACGGCGGCTGCGCAGTGCCGGGCCAGGTCAGCCGGCTCCACGGCGCCGCCGCGGGCGTGGCGGTGCTCGAGTGCGTCGGCGATCCGCTGGTGCAGGGCCATCCGCTGCTGGACCGCGAGCCGACGGTAGATCGCCTCGCGGAACAGGTCGTGCGCGAACCGCGTCCGGCTCTCCTCGATCTCCATGACCAGGACGCCGGCGAGCACGCCTTCCTCGATCAGCACCGTCGCCCGCGCCGCGTCCACCCCGCACACCTCCGCGAGCACGCCGGGCTGCAGCTCATCGCCGACCCCCGCAGCCGCGCGGACCAGCTCCCGGCATGCGACGGACAGCCGTTCCACGCGACGGGACACGAGGTCGTGCGCGGCAGCCGGCAGTGCACCCGCCGGGCAGCCCGGATCCGCCAGCAGCTCGGCGAGTTGTCGGGCGAGGAACGGATGCCCGCCGGTGCGCCGGTACACCTCGCCTGCCCAGCGCGCGGCTGCCTCGTCACCGACGGCGCCGGCGACGAGAGCGGACACCTCATCCGGTGACAGCCCGTTGAGCTGCACCAGCTCGCCGTGGACGGCCGACCTCGCCAACGAGTGGGCCGCACCGCCGGCCAGCTCGTCGTGCCGGTACGCGCCCACGATCACCAGCGCAACCGGCCGCAGCGGACGGGTGACGAACTCCAGCAGCTGCAGCGATGACTCATCGGCCCACTGCAGGTCGTCGAGGACGACGAACGCCGGGCGGAGGCGGGCCAGTCGTTCCAGGAAGCGAGCGACGGCGTCGAACAGCCGCAGCCGTGCCGCGTCGGTGCCGGCCGGACCGTCGGGATCGACGGCGGTGGTTCCCTCGTCGGCGAGCTCCGGGAGCAGCCGGGCCAGCTCCGCGGTGTCGGTGCGGGTCAGCTCTGCGGCGTCGCCGGGGGCCACGGCGGCGAGCAGCCCGCGCAACGCTGCGCTCCACGGCCAGAACGCCGGCGTCCGCCCGGCCTCAGCACACGTTCCCCAGCCGACGAGCATCCCGCTGCTCGCGGCCGCGGCGCTGACCAGCGTGGTCTTGCCCATGCCGGCTTCGCCGGTCACCAGCACGAGTCGCGCCGAACCCGCCGCTGCGTCCTCGACCGCCGAGAGCAGCCGGGACAACGCCCGACCCCGGCCGACGAACAACACCCACCATTGTCGCCGAGCATCGGCAGCCCGGACACGACCCGTGCGCGGCACTTCAGCCGGCGCAACTGCTGGCCGTGTTCCAGCGATCGCGCCCCCGATCCCAGCGCCTTCGGGTCGTACTGCGTCGAGACCGGAGGAGACGCCATGACCGCCACGTTCGACCCGATCGCCTACAAGACCACCACCCGCGCGCAGTGGGACGACGCTGCAGGCGCGTGGCACGCCTGGGGCCCGACCCTGGAGGACTGGCTCGGGGAGGCGACGACGCTGATGCTCGATGTCGCCGGGATCCGCACCGGCAGCGCGGTTCTCGACGTCGCCGCCGGTGCCGGCGGCCAGTCCCTGACCGCCGCGCGCCGGGTCGGCCCCACGGGCAGGGTGCTGGCCACCGACATCTCCGCGGCCATCCTCGAGTACGCCGCGGCCGCGGCTGCCGACGCCGGACTGACCACCGTGCAGACCCAGGAGCTCGACGGCGAGCAGCTCGACGTCGAGCCGGCCGGGTTCAGCGCCGTGATCTCGCGCCTGGGCCTGATGTACCTCCCGGATCTGGCGCGCGCCTTGGCCGGGATGCACCGAGCGCTGCAGCCCGGCGGCCGCATCGCCGCCGTGGTGTTCTCCACGCCGGACCGCAACGACTTCTTCTCCATCCCGGTCGCCATCGCCCGCCGGCGGGCCCAGCTCGCGCCGCCCGCACCCGGCCAACCGGGACCATTCAGCCTCGGGCCCCCCGGTGTGCTGGAGCAGCACCTCCGTCAGGCCGGCTTCGACGGTGTCGGCACGCACCTGCTCCGTGCCCCGCTGCGATTGCCAGGTGCCGCGGATTGCGTCCGCTTCCTGCGGGAGTCCGCCGGAGCACTGCACCAGATGATCAGTGGGTTGTCACCCGCCGAACGTGACGAGACCTGGCAGGAGATCCACCGCGAGCTGTCGCGCTTCGAGGGGCCCGACGGCTTCGAGGGTCCCTGCGAGCTGATCGTGGGCTGGGGCATCAGGGGGTGATCCGGGCCAGGACGTGGCGAGGACGTGCCGATGCCGCCGGGGGCAGCGGCCGATGCGCGCACCAGACAGGCCTCAGCTCGTGCAACCTCTCACCGTCCGGGAGGCGTGCCTGGGCTCCTGATGTGCGGCGAGCGCCCTACTGCCCGGCTGACCTGCGCTCTTGTTCGTCTGCCGTTGCCAGCAGGTGGTGGCCCCTTGCGAACCACCGGGCCGTGGTGGAGCGGGGGCGTCACCCCGACCACCAGACGGTGTCGGCCTGGACCACCGCGGCCTTCGACCGTGCGGCCCCGCAGGGGCCCGGCTGCTCTGCTCCGCGGTCCTCGAGTGGCGGGTGGCCCGACGGCGGGGACTCTTCTTCGGCTGACCCCCGGTCCGGCTCAGTGTCCGCCCAGAGCCAAGGACACGCGTACCGGTCCGACACCCACGGACAGGCCGACATCACCGGGCAGGAGGCAGAGGCGGGGCCACGACCAGCGCTGCAACGTCACGTGCAGGCACAGCGAGGGCGTCTGCCGATCCCGTGGGTCAGGGCGCTCGGGCGGGCGCTGCGGTGCCTGCTCCACGGCCGTCGGGACGACCGGCATGGGGGTGGCCTGGCGCAGGTCGTGGAGCAGTTCGTCCTGCATCGTCCGCCCGCGACCCACGCGGAGGGTGGGAGACGGGGTGTCGGTGGTCATGCGGGGAGCCTCTCTGCGCGGGCGAGCACCTCGTCGGCCAGTGCCCGGTAGGCAGAGGCGACCGGACTGGAGGGAGCGGACAGGACGACGGGGCGCTTCGCCAAGGTGCTCGTCGGTACTCGGCGCGACATCGGCACGCGGGTCTCGAGCAGGGGGAGTCCGGTCCCCTCCAAGGCCCCGCAGACCTGCCTGGCGGCTCGCCCGTCCTTGTCCCACGCCACGCACGCCACGCCGACGAGGACGGCGGAGGTGTTCTCGTAGGTCCGGTGCTGTTCGAGGAAGGCGGCAACACGGACGACGCCGAGCGCGGAGCCGGGGTCGCTGGTGAAGACGGTGAGCACGGTGTCGGCGGCGCAGACCGCGGCCAGGGTCAGCCCGCCCAGGTCTCCCCGCGTGTCGAGGACGATGTGGTCGTACTGGTCCAGCAGCGGTCTCAGTCCGCGGCGGATGCTGGTGACGAGGCCGCCGGTGCCGGCCAGCTGGACCGACACCGCTTCGAGGGCCGGGTGGGCGGGGAGCAGGTCCAAGCCCGGCTCCACGTCGTGACGGATGGCTGCACGAGCCTCCGTGATGGGGTCTTCGAGCAGCGCAGCCAGGCTGTCGTCCCGGCCCTTGGCGACGACGCCGAACGCCCGGCCGAGACTGTCCTGCGGATCGGTGTCGACCGCGAGGACTCGACCCCGACGGGTGAGAGCGACGGCCAGGTTGGCGGCGGTCGCCGTCTTGCCGACGCCTCCCTTGGAGGAGCACACGGCCAAGCGCATGTACGGGAGTGTGACCGTCGTCGCTGTCCGGGTGGAGGAGGCCCGCCGGTGCGGTGCGCTGGTGCGTCCCACTCGGCCCACGGTGCACACCGTCCCCACTCCGGCGCCCTTCTGTACCTGGCCAACGGTTGCCGGCCCGCGGTGACCCGCACCCGGTGCGCCCCACGGACGACCTCCGCGCCGAGGCCGACGGCTGCCTCCACCGGCTCGTGACAGGCGCCGGGATGGCTGAGGTCCAGCATCCCGGCGGCGCCGGGCACCACGGTGGTGGCGTCGATCGCCGCCGCTTCAGCGGCCTGCGGGGACATCGAGTCCCCGTGGGGGACGACGCGCGGAGCGACCGTTCCCTCCGCCCGCATGGCGGTGTCCAGCAGGCCGGACCGCGCCAGCTCGGCACAGCCCACGGGAACACGGTCTCGCCACGGACCCGGTCGCAGAACTCCACGGACTGTTCCAGGACCGTCACCCCCAGGCCCGCACGGGCCGGCCGTACAGCCAGGGCACCGCGGGCGATGCCTCCTCCGACGACCGCGACGTCGGCCGTCGTCTCGTGCATCGTCAGCGTCTCCGTCCTGGCGGCTCCGACTCCGGGGTGATGTTCTGGTTCAGACGGAAGACGTTGGCGGGGTCGAATTCGCGCTTCACCTCTGCGAGCCTCGGGCCGTTGGGTCCGTACGCGGAGCGGACTCGCTCGGGACCCTCGGCGCCGAGGTTGTTGACGTACACGGCGTCCTGCAGGTGTGGGGTCATCGCGTCGAAGAGGCTCCGGGTCCAGGCGATGTTGCGCTCCGAGTCCTCCGGGTCCTCCCACTGGGAGAGGATCAGGAGGTCGTACTGATCAGCCCGATGGGGGAACGCGGTCGCATCCGGCGCCACCCGCCCCGCCGCCCCGTGCAGGTGCTGCAGCCCGACGCCGCTCGCGCGGGAGGGCATGTCGGGGACGTGCTGGACGAGCGTGTCCAGCGCGGCGTCGGTCGGGTCCCGCAGGAACCCGGACTTCCAGTAGTGCTGGCGGCCGCGGGGGAAGCTCACGTCCGGGGCGCTCTGCAGCGCCACATAGGACATCACCCCGACGGTGTCGGCCTGCGGTGGTCCGGCTGCTCGCAGCGGGGCGAGGACCCGGTCGCCATCCTCCGGCGTCCCGCACCAGCAGACCACGATGGTGACCACCGGCCGTCCGGCCTCGTCGCGGGCGAGCGAGACCGCCGTGGAGAGCTCGTCGGGCGCCGAGGTCATGAAGTCGTCGTGGAACCGGAGGATGTCGGGAGCCGCCGCCCACGGGTAGCAGATCGCCCCGGCGAGCACCGGGCCGACCCGATGTAGCCGGTGGACGAACGTGGTGACCACGCCGAAGTTGCCGCCGCCTCCGCGGAGGGCCCAGAACAGGTCCGGGTGCTCGTCCTGGCTCACCTGCAGGAGCTGACCGTCCGCCGTCACCACCTCGGCGGCGATCACGTTGTCGCAGGCCAGGCCGTGCTTGCCGTTCAGCCATCCCAGACCGCCGCCCAGCGTGAGGCCGGCGATCCCCGTGTCCGACACGACCCCGAGCGGGGTGGCCAGGCCGTACGTCTGCGTTGCCCGGTCCAGCTCGCCGAGCGTCGATCCCGCACCGACGTGGGCGACCTGGGCATCGGGGTCGACGCGCACACCCTTCATGAGGGACAGGTCCAGCATCACCCCGCCGTCGCACACAGCGTGGCCGGCCACGTTGTGGCCGCCACCACGGACGGACAGCACGAGGTCGTGCTCCCTGGCGAACGCGATGCCCCGTGCCACGTCCGCCGGGTCCAGGCACTGCACGACCGCGGCCGGCCGCCGGTCGATCATCGCGTTGAAGACCGCACGGACGGCGTCGTAGTCGGCGTCCCGCGGTCGAACCAGGCGGCCGTGGAGCCGGCCCTCGAGGGCGTCGAAGGACGTGCCAGGCACGGTGGAGGTGATGGTCATGGCCCTGCCCCTCAGGATCGGAACGTGGTGCTCCGAGGCTGAGCGAGTCGCCTAACCGTCGGCTAAGCGTGCACTCGTCGTTCCCGTGCCTGCTCCAGCAGCGCGGGCAGCGGTAGACCGGCTCCGCGGCGCAGGGCTCGCGCGGCCTCGGCCGGGCCGAGCCGCGCGGCGAGGCGGTCCTGCTCTCGCAACCGATGGGTCAGGGCGCTGCCGGTCAGAGGGACGCCGATCTCCGTCCGCAGCGCTGATGCGGCGCCGAGGAGGAGCAGCGCCAGATCGTCCTCACCGGCGCCGGCAGCGGCCGTGGCCATCCCCTCCAGGGCGGTCGCGCTGCCGCTGCGGTGGCCGATCCGCCGGCACAGTCCCAGTGCCTGCTCGAACGCCTGCCGCGCGCGCTCGAGCTCGCCCGAGGACAGGGCGATCCGGCCGGCCAGATGCAGGGCGGAGGCCTCTCCTTCGCGGTATCCGACTGCGCGGTAGTGCTCGAGTGCCTCGTCCACGAGCCGCGCCGCCACGGGGACGTCCCCCCAGCGGTGCTCGAGCGACGCGAGGACATCGACGGCGAGTCCGCGAGCGAGGTGTTCTCCGACGTCCTCGGCGTGGTCCAGCGCCCGCAGGACCACGGATCGAGCGGCGTCGGGCTCGTCCCGGTCGCGGTGCAGCCGGGCCAGCTGCGCCTCTGCCAGCGCGGCCCGCCACCGGTCTCCGCCGGCCAGCGACGCGGCGACGGCGTCCTCGTAGAGGTGCTGCGCCCGGTCGAACTCACCGCGCGCCCATGCCACCGTCGCCGTCAGGGCCAGGGCGTCGCCCTCCCACGCCGTGGCACCGGTGGCGCGGGCCAACGCCAGTTGTCCTCCGGCCAAGGCGGCGACCTCGGTGAACTCGGCTCGTCCGAGGTGGAGCAGCGCGCCGGCGGACAACAGCGGCAGGCGATCCGGACCGGAGTCGGGCCGGATGACGCGCAAGGCGGCGTGCACCCAGTGCAACCCCTCGCCGCGCGCACCGCGTACGTCCCACGGATGCCACAGGCAGGCGACGAGTCCTACCCCGAGGCGTTCGTCGCCTGCTGGTCCGAAGGCCCACTCGAGCGCGGCCCGGAAGTTCTCGCGGTCCGCCTGCAGGCGGACGAGCCACGGCGGAGAGGCCGGGCCGAGCAGATGCGGTTCGGCTTCCTGCGCCAGCGCCAGATAGTGATGGGCGTGCCGGTTCCGCAGGCTCGCCAGCGCTGGTCCACCCAGCTTGTCCTGGGCGTACTGCCGGGTGGTCTCCAGCATGCGGTAGCGCGTGGTCCCGTCGGGTTCCTCGTCGAGTTGCACCATGCTGCTCGCCACGAGCCGCGCGAGGACCAGCCCGACGTCTGCCGGGGGGAGCTCTCCGCCGGAGACCACGGCTTCGGCCGCGGTCAGGTCGAAGGTCGCCGGGAAGACCGAGACGCGTGCGAACAGCGATCGAGCAGGTGGATCGAGGAGGTCGTGACTCCAGGTCAGGGTCGCCGCCAGGCTCTGGTGCCGGGCGTCGGCTGACCGGACAGCGGCGTCGAGCAGCCGGAAGCGGTCGTCCAGCCGGTCGGCGAGGTCCTGGAGCGGCATCGAGGCCGCACGCGCCGCTGCGAGTTCGAGAGCGAGCGGTAGGCCGTCGAGACGCCGACAGACCTCCAGTACGAGGCGGGTGTTGGCCGGTGTCACGGCGAAATCAGGTCGTGCGGCCACCGCCCGCTGACCGAACAGCCGGACGGCGTCGCAGGCCGAGATGTCCGCGACGCTGTCGTGGACGGCCGCCGTCGCGAGGGGCTGGACGGCGAAGACGCGCTCACCGGGGACGTGCAACGCCGCGCGGCTCGTGGCCAGGACCCGAAGACCCGGAGCCGCGGCCAGCAGCGACCCGACGAACGCCGCGCACGCGTCCGCGAGGTGTTCGCAGTTGTCCAGCAGCAGGAACGCGTCGTGCCCGGACAGGGCAGTGGCCACCGTCTCCACCAGCCGCGGTCCCGGGCCGCCGCGGACGCCGAGAGCCTCGGCCACCGTCTCCCCGACGAGTTCCGGGGTGGTCAACGGCGCCAGGTCGACGATGCACGTGTGCACACCGGTGGCGTGCAGGTCCCTGACCACCTCCAGGGCCAGTCGGGTCTTGCCCGAGCCGCCGGGTCCGGTGAGGGTGAGCAGGCGGTGCGTGGACACGAGTGCCGCGACCTCCGCACGCTCACGGACCCGGCCGACGAACGAGTCGACCGGGGAGGGGAGGGGCCGCACGGGTCCGGGGCCGGCTGGAGGAGGGGCAGCGTCGAGTTCCGGGCTCTGCTGCAGGACCGCCTGCTCCAGCCGCTGCAGTTGCGGCCCGGGTTCCAGGCCCAACTCCTCGACCAGCATCCGGCGCTCGGACCGCAGGGTCTGCAAGGCATCGGTCTGCCGGCCGCAGCGGTACAGGGCGAGGACGAGCTGGGCGCACAGTGGCTCGCGGAATGGATGACGTGCGACGAGGTCCTCGAGGTCGGCCACCACGTCCTGGTGGTGCCCCAGCGCGATCTCGGCCGCCATCCGGGACTCCGTGCACTCGAGACGGAGTTCCTCCCATCGCGAGGCCGCTTCCCGGGCGAACGTGCACTCGATCCCGGAGAGCGCCGGTCCTCTCCACAGGGAGAGCGCTTCGCCGAGCAGCTGTGACCCTCGTGCCGGAGCGGCCTCGACCAGGCGACGCCCCTGAGCGAGGAGCTGCTCGAACCGCAGGGCGTCGACGCGGTCGGGGGGGACGTCGAGCAGGTAGCCGTCGTCCCTGGTCGCCAGGAGTGAGGGAGCTCGACCCCGGCCTGGCTCGAGGGCTCTGCGCAGCCCGGCGACCGCACCGTGCACCATCGTGCGCGCTGTCGGCGGGGCGGAGCCGTCCCAGAGGAGCTCGATCAGCCGGCCGATGGTGAGAACGCTGCCCACGTGGACGACCAGAGCTGCGAGGAGGTCCCGGTTGCGAGGCGGTCCGAGCGGCAGCACCAGGCCGCCGGCGTCGACGGCCTCGACAGGGCCGAGCACCCGAAAGCCGATCTCCTGGCTCGCCTCGCTCCGGCCCCGGATGGGTTGCGCGGTACTGCCCATGGGCGCTGCCTCGATGGTCCGTCTCAGCCGACCAGCAGCTCGATGGCGGCCAGGGTATCGCCGTCCCAGCCGATCCGACATGTCCGCACCAGCCGCCGGAGCCCCGATGCCGACACAGGAGCCTGAGGGCGAGGAGTCGTCTGACCCCGGGACGGTCCCGGCGGCCCACCGAGGTCACTCCAGGGGTAGGCGGGCCAGTTCGGTGCGGGAGGTGATGCCGGTCTTGGTGAAGATGTTGTGCAGGTGGAAGTCGATCGTGCGGGGGCTGAGGAACAGCTGAGCGGCGACGTCGCGGGTGGGGAGGCCGTCGGCCACCAGGCGGGCGACCTGCACCTCTTGCGGAGTGAGTCGACGCAGCTGTGAGGGATTCCTGCAGCGCGGGAACTCACCGGTCGCGCGGAGTTCGACGCGGGCCCGTTCCTCCCACGGCGTGGCACCGAGAGACTCGAGGATCGTCAGTGCGCCGCGGAGATGCTCCCGGGCGTCCACCCGTCGTCTTCGCCGGCGCAGGAAGCTCCCGTAGGTCAGCGCCATGCGGGCGTGTTCCCATGGGCGCTCGGCCGCGGAGGCATGGGCGAGTGCCTCCCGGAACAGTGGTCCGGCCGCGTCCGGGCCGGCGAGCAGCGCGCGGCAGTAGGCAGCCCGCGCCGCCGCCCAGGCCAGGTCGGTGCTGGCGGCGAACTGCTCGAGGGGGCGCAGCCAGTCGCGGGCGAGGCCGGGGGACTCGGCCAGCGTCGCGGCCTCGATGCGATCCAGGGCCGAGAGGAACGCCACCGTCGGGTCGGTGATGCGGCAGAAGTGGGCCAGCGCCGCCGCCGGCCGGGCGGCGCCGAGCTCGAAGCTGCCGCGAGCCCAGTGCAGCGTGTCGGCCGCGAGGACGACCGGGTGGGTGGCGGTCACCTGTTCAGCGGCTGCGGTCGACGCCCGGAGGTCCGCCGCGTGGCCCTTGATCCCGGCGAGCAGGGCGAGCCAGGCGAGCGGGAAGGCAGACAGTTCCCGGTGGCCGGTCGCCCGCGACAGTTGCAGCGCCTCGTGTGCGGTGGTGTCTGCCGATCTCCAGCGCCCGGTGAGGATCTCGGCCAGGGCCAGTCGGGTGAGCGGCGGCAGCAGTTCGCTGATGGCACCCCGTGCCCGCTGCCGTGAGACCACCGCGGACAGCAGGCGGTGTGCCGCGGTGTCCTCGATCCCGAGTGCCGCCCGGCCGGCCAGCACGAGCATCTCCTCATCCCCCATGGACTCGGCCAGGCTCACGGTCGTGCGCAGCCGTGGAACGAGGTCGGACAGGTCTCCGGCGGCGAAGGCCCCGCACGCATCGAGTAGGGCGGACAGCGCCTGCTCGCGTGCTCCCTCTCCGGGGGAGAGGCTGCTGCCGAGAGCGACCAGCTCGGCCATCCCAGCGGGATCGGACGCCTGACCGGCCGCGTCCGCTGCCAGGACCAGCATCCGCAGCGCGCGCCCCACGTCGACGGAGGCGATCTCACGCGCGGCCGGCACCAGGATGCGCACGGCGGTCTGTGCCGACCCTGCGCCGAGCTCGATGGCGCCCCGCAGGTGTTCGATGTCGGCCCGCAACAGCCGTTGATCGGTCAGGGTGCCGGCGGTCGCCAGCAGACCGGCGGCCCGGCCGAGCCACCCGGCCCGCCAGGCCGACTCCCCGGCGGCGGCCAGCCGCTGAGCCCGGACCTCCCGATCGGCGGTCAGGTCGGCGGCTCGCTCCAGCGCCGCTGCGGCCGCCGCATGGCCACCGCGGGCGAGGACGCGCTCCGCGGCTTGCTCGAGCTCGGCCGCCGCGGCCGCATCCGGACCGGGCACCGCCCAGGCCCGGTGCCAGGCCAGCCGGTCGGCGTCGCCCCCGTCCTCGAGGGCGCACGCCAAGGCGCGGTGGGCGGCCTGGCGCTCGTCCGTCGTCGCGGCCTGGTAGAGCGCGGAGCGTACGAGAGGGTGACGGAAACCCAGCTCACCTCCACGGACCCGCACCAGGCCCGACCGCTCCGCGGCGCCGAGTGCCGCCGGGGCGACCCCTGCCTCCCTGGCGGCCGCCAGGATCACGGCGGTGCGCTGAGTGTCGTCCGCCGCGGCCACCAGCAGCAGCCGGCGAGTCGGTTCGGGCAACCACCGCACCTGGTCGAGGAAGGCCTGCTGCAGGTGCTCGCTCATCGGTAGCGCATGAGGCAGCGTGTTCCTGCCGGACAGTGCGGCCGGGCTCAGGACGCCGGGCAGCTCGATCAGAGCCAGCGGATTGCCGTCGGTCCGCGTCACCAGCTCGGCAGCGACCCCCGGGTCCGGGTCGATGCCAACTACGGAACGGAGCAGCAGGCGAGCCGACTCCTCGTCCAGACCGCCCAGACGCAGCTCCGGGAACTCGGGTGCCGCGAACCGCGGGTCAGGGCCGTCCCGGACAGCGAGGAGCAGGGCGATCCGGTCGACGCCGAGTCGGTGCGCCACGAACGCCAGCGCCGCGGCCGAGGTCGCGTCGAGCCAGTGCGCATCGTCGACGAGGCAGCACACGGGTGCCATGGCCGCCTCCGCGGCGAGCAGGCTCAGCGCGGCCACCGACGTCAGGAAGCGGTCCTGATGGCAGCCGGCCTCCAGGCCGAACGCCGAGCGGAGGGCGTGCGCCTGCGGTGGAGGCAGGTCGGCCAGGTGACGGAGCAGCGGGCGAAGCAACTGGTGCAGCCCGGCGAAGGGCAGTTCGCACTCCGACTCCAGGCCCTGTGCGCGGAGGAACCGCACGTCCGGCCACCGGGAGGCCACGTCCTCGAGCAGCGCGGTCTTGCCCACACCTGGCGGGCCGCGGAGCACGAGCACGGCCGGCTTGTCTCCGGTCCCCGCCGAGGCCAGCACCTCGTCGATGAGCCCGCGCTCCCTGTCCCGGCCGAAGAGCACAGCGGCTCAGCGTAGCCCGCGATCGCCCGATGACGGCCCTCTCGTGACAGGGCGCGCGGCCCGTCACGGAGGCGAGCTCAACGGTCGGAACGGCCCGGTGATTTCACCGGTACGAGCCGGTCCCGGCCCTCCTAGCGTCCGTCACGTCATCCCGCGAGGGGAGGAGACCACGATGAACCGCTTCTCGGCGCCGGACCTGCGCAACAGCCGCTCGGGAGGTCGGGTGTCGTGCGCCGGCGCTGCTGGCCCGACCGGGCTCGTTGCGGTGGCGCGCCCACGTGGCGCGGTCCGGCTGCAGACGCTCGCGCGCCGGTACGCCGGCTGCCCGAACGCGGCACACGGCCATCACCTGCCCGAGACGGACATGCCCCACGGGCAGCCGGAGGTGTGACGTGCCGGCTTCTCCCTGGCGCGCCAAGGCGCCCGTCTCCCCGGGCCAGGAGTACCTGGCCATGGCCACCTTCCTGCCGCTGCGGTCCTACCGGACGATCCCCCGGTTCCTGAGCCTGACCTCGTCCGTGATCAGGCAACTGGAGAGCACCGGCGGGTTGGTCGGCTACAGCCTGCTCGCCCAACCGGCCAGGAAGCGGTTCTGGACTCTGTCGGCGTGGACCGACCGCCGCGCGCTGAACGCGTTCGTCCGCCAGATGCCGCATCTCGGCGTGATGGGGGACCTGCGCCCACACATGGGTCCCACCCGGTTCACCGCCTGGACCGTGCTCGGATCCGCACTCCCGATCAGCTGGAACGAGGCCACGGAGCGGCTGATGGGTCCCGCGGCCTCCTCGGCGGGAGGTGTGGCATGAGCCCGCAGTCTCGCCGGGTCGCCGGCGTCGTCCTCGTCGTCCTCCCCACGGTCGTCCTCGGTGGGGTGAGCGTGCTCAGCCTGCTGATCGGTGACGCGGGCTACCGCGACAACCCGCTCCGGCAGGACCTGTGGCGCGCCGGTCACGCACACGCGGGCGTGTTGCTGCTCCTGTCCCTGGTCGCGCTTCGTTACGTCGACGAGGCCAGGCTGTCCGAGCGCGCCCGCTGGTTCGTGCGGCTGACCCTTCCCGCCGCGGCTGTCCTCCTGCCCGTGGCGTTCTTCCTGTCCGTCCTCATGCCGCAGGCTCGAGAGCCCAGTCCGGTGATCTACCTGGCGTACGCCGGGGCGGTCGTCCTCGTGTCCGGACTGCTGACCCTCGCCGTCGGGCTGTTCCGCAGCGAGACGCCGCGGGCGGCCCCCAGCGGGTCGCCGTCACACGACGCCCTGTCTCCGCCGGCCCCGCGCGGACCACATCCCCGTCCGTCCTCCCCGACGTCCCCGTGAGGGGTGATTCCCGTGATCTTCCTCGTCGTCCTCGCGCTCGCCACCCTGGTTGCTGCGCTGGTCCTGTGGCCCTCGTCCGGTCGGCGCTCCGCGCGCCGTGCGGCGCGCATCGGCATGGCCACCGCGATGATCGTCGCCGGGTTGGCGCACTGGCTGATGCCCACGCCGTTCGTCCAACACCTGCCGCCGTGGGTGCCCGCCGCCGAGGCCCTCGTACTGGCGACCGGTGTGGTCGAGATCGGCCTCGGCGTCGCTCTCCTGCTCCGTCGGCCGTGGCGGCGCCGCGCCGGCCTCGCGCTCGCCGCCTATCTCGTAGCAGTCTTCCCGGCGAACGTGTACGTCGCCGTGGCCGGCATCGAGGTCGACGGGCAGCCCGGCGGTTGGTACCCCTGGCTCCGACTGCCGTTCCAGGTCCTGTTCGTCGCCTGGGCGTTGTGGTGCACCGAGTGGGACCTCCGGCAGTTGCGCGCGGCCGCCGCCGGACTCGTCGGCAGGGGTCCTCGAGCCGACGAGGGCGCGCCGAGCCTCTCGCGGACGCAGGGTTAGAGGTCCGGCGGACGCCGGCGCTCCTGCACTCGCGCTGGAGGGATCGCGGCCGTGAGCTGCCTGGGCAGCCCACGGCCGCAGTTCCGTGTCCTCGGGGACGCCGACACCGAGATCGCCACGGAGATGGCTCCTCACCGAGCAGGTGCGTCGGCCTCAGGGAGCCCCACGGCGGACCGCTCGGGGAGGACGAGCCGGATCTCGAGGTCGGTCAGGACACCGGTGCGCCGCCAGTGGTCGCAGGCCAGGAAGAGCGGCTTGTGTGCGGTCGGACCACAGGACGCCGGCTCCGGCGGCACGGTGAACAGCGCCGAGCCGGCACGCAGCGACGCCAGGCTCGGCCAGACCCGCGGCGCGGCGCCCGGGACGTAGGTGGAGGCGGCCCACCCGTCGTGGTAGGCCGCCTGCAGCCCCGCAGTGGCCCCCCAGTCCTTCCACCAGGCCGGGGCACAGGACGACCACCCGTGCACGGCTCGCCTCCGACGGACGACGCTCCCCGGGCAGGGCCCTGCTGGATCCTGACGAGTTCCCTCGGGGGCGACATCGCCCTGGATCCGTGCTCCGCCCTCGCCGAGTCAGCCGACGCGTACGGCCTGCTCGAGGGCCGCGACGTGCCGACCCCTCGGTCGATCCGGTCCTTCGGCCGTCCTGGTCGGCGTCGTGGGCTCGGGTCAGGCCGTCTTCCCAGCCTCGGTCTGGATCGGGTTCGTCCCTCGCGGACGCGAACCGGTGGAGGTCGTCCGGGAGTGCGTCGACCGGGTCGGCCCCACGACGATGCTGGCCGTCCGCCAGCACGTCCAAGCGGGCGCGGGCCGTCGGGCGCTCAGAACCGTCTGTCGCTGCGGCGCCGCAGCGCGGATAGTCCGGTTGTGCTCTCGCGGCCCCTGGCGCTCCTCACCGCAGTGCTCACCGGCCTGCTGGCCGGCGGCATGGTCCTGATCGAGGCCGTGCTCCTCCCGTTCTGGCGAGCTGCGTCCCCCGCCGACTTCCGCCGCTGGTTCACGGAGCACTCCGGCCGGATCCGCGACGTGATGATCCCGCTGGGAGCCGGCGCCGGAACCGTAGGCGCAGCCTCGGCGGCCGCACACCTGGTGGAAGGCCGTCGGAACGCCCCCGCGTCCGTGGCCGCCGCGTTGGCCACGGCCGGCGTCATCGGCATCACGGTCACCGTCAACGAACCGGCCAACCACCGGTTCACCGCAGGTACGTTGACCGACCCTGAGACCACCGAGCTCCTAGCCAGATGGGCGCGCTGGCACCACGTCCGCGTGTTCCTCGGTCTCGCGGCCGCTGTGGCAGCCGCGTCAGCGCTGACGCCCAACCCGGCGTCGACAGCGGCGTCGCGCCCCCTCGTCGCCAGGGGTCCCCGGCGCTAGGTGCACGTACCGGACTCGCGAGGAGACCGGGGACGGCAGGACCCACGGCTGCGGAGCCGTGGGGAGTCATGTCGGTGTCCGAGGGGCGACTCGCTACACACGCACACGGCTGTGGCCTGCGCACCGATGAAGACCTCGCGCACTGATGAGGACAACAGGTGCGTCCCGGTGCAGCGGAACCGCTGATCTCTGCGACTTCTCGGACGTGGTGGATGTCATGCCGGTTGCGTCGTCTCCCGAGACGACGACACGACTGACGGCCTCCTGGAGGGCGCGGCCGTTGAGCCGTCGCTGTTCGACCAGCCCCGGAGTGACCTCCGTCAGGCGGACGCCTCGGTGTGTCCCCAGTCCGGCGAGGACGACCTCGAGACACCGGTTCCCACATCCGCGTCGCGAGCGGCTGGATGGTGTGGATGCGGGCGTCCTTCGGAAGCGGTGACGCCGCATTGACGAACAGTTGATGTGGGCGCGCGCAGACTGGTCACCTCCAGCCACGTCGGCGTCATAGTGAAGCGAGCTGTCAGGGCAGCAGGTGTCACGCCGAAGGTCAGAGGTCAGGCTAGAGGTCGGACGGCGCGTCGGAGCGGCTCGCCGCCTCCGCATCTGGGCTGGTGGACGGGCCTGCGCGGGGGCAGGGGCGAGGAGACGACCGGGGTGGGAGACCCGGTCGTCGCCTCGTGGCGGCCGGCATGCCGACATCGTCCCCGTGTCGGAGGAGCCGCCGGCGTGCACCCTGCGGGAGGTCAGGGATGGGACGGGGTCCGGCTCGATGTCTCGAGGCGATCACCGGCTTCCTCTCGGGGAGTCGGCAGACGGGGCTCGCCCCGGGCCGGTGCCGCCGTCGCGGGCAGTCCGAGGGAGACGTTGAAGCCGGAGGACGTGCTGACAGCGCGGAGGTGTTCGGCCATGTTGCACCGCCGCCGGACGAACCTGAGGGCTCCGCCACCCACCGCTCTGACGGTGAACCCGCATCCGGGCCGGTCGTAGAGGACCCGGTCCTCCACCGGTCCGGTCGCATCCCACCGCGGCGCCCGGAGCGACTGCAGGGCCGAGCGGTGCGTCTCGTGGAAGCGGGTGACGGCCCGCTGGAACGCGCTGCGCCCGGGATGCTGCGCGGCGAGGTCCTCGTACCAGGCCGGCGGATCGGTCGCCAGGAGGACGTCGTGCCAGCCGTCGTCCAGGACCAGCGTGCCGCCGTTGAACACCGACACCCCCACGGGTTCGGGGCCGTTCTCGCCCCAGACGTCCGTCTGCACGACGAACTCGTAGGCGTAGTGCAGATAGCGTTCGGTGACCGCACCGGTCTCGACCCCGTCCTTCGCGGCGTCGGCCTCCCGCACAGCCGTGGTGAGCTCCGGCGTGAGGATGCGGATCCCGGGGCCGGCGGGGATGCGCAGCGCCTCGGCATGACGGGCGACGAGCGCGGCCCGGCCGCTGACGCTCAGCGCGTCCCAGTCCTGGAAGTCCATCCCGATCCCGGGGGGCGTGAAGGCCAGTCCCGGGTCCCACAGTGCGCGCCGCTCGAAGACCCGCTGGGCGATGTCCCGGGACAGCGGGTCCTTCGGGAAGAGCCGCTGGTCGGCCTCGTACATCACGCGGGCGAGCACCGGCATCGTGACGCCCGTCGGGGGAGCGTAGGAGAGCGCACGGAGCGTCATGCGCCGCAGCCGGCGGGTCGCGGTGACCACTGCCTCCTTGAAGCACTCGAAGCCGCGCCGCTGCTCCGGGTCGGGGCAGTCGGCGTCCATCACGGCGTCGACCAGCTCCACGAGGATGTCGTAGACGGCGGCCGTCCACACGGTCGACCGGGCGTGCGGCTCCTTGTCGGCCTGGTCGTACGGGGGCCCTTCCAGGGCGGACCGCAGGAAAGCGGACCCGCTGCCGCGCAGACCGATCCCGAACTCCTCGGCCAGGCCGCTGACGAGGGTCGGCCGGCGCATGTCCCCGCCGGACTCAGCGAAGATGCGCTCCACGACCGGTGCGTGCTCGAGTGCGGAGAACAGCGCCAGCAGGTCACCCAGGGACTCGTGCAGAGCTGCGGCATCCAGCTCCGAGGAGTACAGGAACAGCGGGCGGAAGGAGTCGAACACGGCATGCCCGAGCTCGTGCGCCACGATGTCGTGGGAGAGACAGGTCCACACCGTCGCCGAGCGGATGGGGGACCGGAAGTAGCCGAAGTTCAGCGACGGGGACATCCCGTCGTAGTACGCGTTGGCCCCCTCGAAGGCGTGCGGCCGGATCACCAGCGGGCCGCCGTGGCGCCAGCGGATCTGCCGGCCCAGTGCCTCCTCGACGGCGCGGAGGGTGTGGCCGGCGACGGCGAAGGCGTTCACCTGGTGGAACTGTGCGTTCTCGAGGATCGGGCGCTCTGCACGTCCCTCGTTGAACCGGTCGTACGTCAAGGGCTGCCCGGGGTCTGACCAGTCCCCGGACTCGAAGACCGGGTTGTCGTACTGGTCGGTGTCGCGCACCACGAACTTGCTGGACCCGGTGCCGAGGAGGTAGTCCGTGTCGAGGGAGAACGGCCAGTCCTCGTGCAGGTGGTCTCCGTCGGCGTCCCGGATGGACGGGTCCTGCAACAGCATGGCCATGGGCTTGGTGGCCTCGTGGTCGGTCATCTCTTCCCATCCTCGGCTGGACGTGAACAGGGGGTGAGCTCGCGCTCGACACCACAGTGCTCGCCGAGCCGTCATCGGCATGTCACTCCGGCGTCACAGGGCAGGTGGACCACCCCGGGGCGGCGACCCCTTCGGTCCCGATCCGTCGGACGCGCCCTAGTACCGGGCGGCGGGTGCGTCGGCAGGCGCACCCGGGCCGGCCGGGAGGCCCGGGCAGGTGCGCTCGTACGGGAGCCCGGGGAGCACCTGGTTCCACTCCTCGATGGACATGTTGCGGTCGAGGAGCGAGCAGCCCGCCGTCAGCCACGAGTCGAACTCGCTGTCCCAGAGGCGCGCCGTCCCGTCGAGGCTCGCGCTGGCGAGCAGATGACCGTCTGAACCGAACGTCACTCCGAAGACCTGGTCGGTGTGACCAGTCAGCACCCGGGCGCTGGACGTGCCGTCCGCGGTGTCCCAGATGCGGATGGACGGGTCCCCGGTCGCGGCGGCGAGGAGCCGCCCGTCCCGGCTGAACGCCACGTCGTAGACCTCGCCGGTCGCGCCGACCAGCGGATCCCCGTGCGGACGGCGGGACGGGAGATCCCACCGCACCACGGTCCCGTCGGCGCTGGCCGAGGCGAGCTGCCTCCCGTCCGGGCTGAACGCGACGTCCCAGACCGTCGTCCGGTGGGCGGTGAGCTCGGGGCCGTCCTGCCTGCCTGTCGCCACGTCCCAGACGCGAACGGTGCCGTCGTTGCCTGCGGAGGCGAGCGACGAGCCGTCCGGACCGAACGCCACCCCGTAGACCTCGGCGTCGTGCCCGGTGAGCTCCGCCGCCGGGCGGCCGGACGCCGCGTCCCACACCCGCACCGTGCTGTCGGCGCCGGCCGAGGCCACGTACCTCCCGTCCGGGCTGACGTCGACCGCGGTCACCTCTCCCGCGTGTCCGTCCAGCACACCCGTCAGCAGGCCGGTCCTGGCGTCCCAGATCCGGAGTGTCCCGTCGGCGCCGGCGGTGACGAGGTGCCGTGAGTCGCGTTCGAACGCGACACCGTTGACCGCCGCGGGGTGGGCGAGCGCCGGGACGTCGTACGGCCGGCCCGACGGGACCTCCCACAGCAGGACGGTCGCGTCCGCCCCGGCGGTGGCGAGCAGGTGGCCGTCCGGACTGAGGGCCACGTCCCGGACGGCCGCGGTGTGCCCGACGAGGGGACGGCTGACCGTGATGGTCTCGGCCACGTCCCACAGCCGCACCGTGGCGTCCCAACTGGCGCTGGCGACGGTGCGACCGTCGGGGCTGAAGGCGACGCCCTCGACCTCGGCGGTGTGCCCTCGGAGATCGGAACCAAGCGGCCGGCCGGTGTCCACGCTCCACAGCCGCAGCGCGGCGTCGGCGTCGGCGGTTGCCAGCAGGGCGCCGTCCGGGCTGAAGGCCACGCCCCGCACCGGTTGCTCGTAGCCGTCCAGTGGGGGACCGGCCGGCTGCCTGGTGAGCGGGTCCCAGATCTGAACGGTCCGGTCCCAGCTCGCCGTCGCCATTCGACGACCGTCCGGGCTGAACGCGACAGCCTGGACGTCGTCGGCGTGCCCGGCGAGCGGGTCGCCGTCCGCGCGGCCCGTGGTGACGTCCCAGAACCGGGCGGTGGTGTCGGCGCTCACCGACACCAGGAGGCGGCCGTCCGGGCTGAAGGCCACGTCGTACACCTCGTCGGTGTGGCCGGTCAGAGGGTCGCCGTGCGGGTTGCCCTCGGCGACGTCCCAGAGCCGGACCGTCCCGTCGGCGCCGGCCGAGGCCAGCAGGTCGCCGCCGGGGGCGAACGCGACGTTCCAGACCATGTCGGTGTGCCCCTCCAGGGGGTCGCCGTGCGGCTTGCCCTCGTCGACGTCCCAGAGCCGGATCGTGCCGTCCAGGCCGGCCGAGGCCAGCAGGTCGCCGTCGGGGCTGAAGTCCACACCGAGCACGCGGTCGTCGTGCCCGACGAGGGTGGAAGGCCGGCCCGTCGCGACGTCCCACACCAGCACCGCCCCGTCGGCCACCGCCGCGGCGACCAGCCGACCGTCAGGGCTGAACGCCACGTCGTGGACCTGGTCCTCGGCGCCCCAGAGGGTCGTCGACGCATGGGTGGTCCGGGCGAGGCCGGTGACCAGCCCGTCGGTCGGCTCCGGGGCCTGACCCCGCGCCAGGCTCATGCTCTGGAGGCCGGCGAGGATCGCCGTGTCCGGCTGGCTGTCGACGAGCCGGTTCGACTGGGTGGCCACCTGCCGGGACAGCGCGAGCCGGTTCTTCGCCTGCGCCTGCTGGTTCGTCACGAACGCGACCGCACCCGCGACGACCGCGAGGACGAGCAGGACGGCGAGCACGCCCGACAGGAGCCGGAGCCGCCGATTGGACCGCCGGGCGGCCGCCAGCTCGGCGGCCGCGAGAGCGCGGCTGGCATCCAGGAACCTCCGCTCGGCCGGACCCACCTCGGCCGGGTGCTCTCCCGCCCATCGGTCGAAGGTGGCCAGCCGGGCGCCGCGCACCAGGAACGACTCGTCGCGCCGGGCGTGCTCCCAGTCGTCGGTCAACCGCTCGAGCTCCGAGCGCAGGTGGAGCCACGAGCGGGCATCCTCGATCGCCTCCCGCAGCGGCGGCCACTGCCGGAGCAACGCCTCGTGCGCCACCTCGACCGAGGACCCGTCGGTGGTGAGCAGCCGCGCGTCGACGAAGCCGTCGACGACCACCTGCTCGTCCGGCGTGAAGGCGCTGCGGCGCACGTGCCGACGGGAGGGCTCGGACTCACCTTCGACGTTCGCCAGCTTGAGCAGCGTCGGCAGCACCAGTGGGCCGTGGCCACGCCGGCCGAGCTCGTCGGCCAGGCGGTCCGCGCGGTTGCGCAGGGCGCCCACCACACCGCCCAGGGCCTCGTAGTCCTCGACCGTCACGTGGCGCGTGTTCGCGTCCATCCCCCGGTACAGCTCGCTGAGGGTGTACGCCAGCAGCGGGAGGGCGTCGCCGCCGGAGGTCTCCTCGACCATGCGGTCGACCAGTCCGGGGGTGAACTCCACGCCCGCGCGCTCCGCGGGCCGCTCGATCACCTCTGGCAGCCGCGAGCGGCTCAGCGGCTCCACGATCAGGGAGTCGTCCATCATGTCGGCCAGTCCGGCCCTGTCCGGCGCCGTCGACAGGAACTCGGACCGCACCGTGGCCACGACCCACAGCGGGCTGTCCTCACCCAGGGCGTTCCGGAGCAGGCTCAGGAAGGCCTGCTGCTCGCGCGCACCGCTTCGGGTGACGAGTTCCTCGGCCTGGTCGACGACCACGAGCACCGAGACCGGGCCGTCGCCGGTCCCGGCCGCCAGGTCCAGGGCCAGCTCCTGGAGGCCGGCGGCCTCACGGCGCAGGCCCGCCTCGATCTCCTCCGCGGCGCGGGGGTGACCGCGGTCGGCGAAGGCCGACTCCAGACTCCGGGCCAGGTTCCGGGTCGGCTGCCGGCCGGGCCGCAGCGGTGGGAGCACGACCCAGCGCGTCGGGAGCCGCTGCAGCCGGGGCAGCAGTCCGGCGCGCAGCAGCGACGACTTCCCGCCGCCGGACGGGCCGACGATCGCGACGAACCGGCCTGGGCCGCGTTGCAGGGTCGGCTGGAGCAGCTCCAGGAGGCGGGCCACCTCCCGGTTGCGCCCGAAGAACACCGCCGCGTCCTCGGGCGTGAAGGGTTCGAGGCCGGGATACGGCGGCCGCATCGGATCCCACCGGAAGGAGTCCGCAGGATCGAGCCCGGCCTGGCGGAGCCCCCGCAGCAGGGACGCGTAGCCCGGGTCGTCCCAGTCCGTCCACTGCACGTCGTCGAGCAGGGGCAGCCGGGGCGCGCCAGGGAGACGGACCGGGAGGATCGTCTTGCGGAGCGACCGGGCGAGGGTGAGCTCGGCGAAGCACCAGGCCGACGCGACCGAGCTCTCACTGGCCAGGAAGACGACCGCGTCCGTCCGCCGCAGCTGGGTGTACAGCTCCTGCTCCCAGTTGCGTCCGGCCGGGATGCCGTCAGCCGGATCGAAGTCCAGGAACAACCCCGTGATGCCATCGGCACGCAACCGGTCGACCAGTTGACCGACCACAGCTCGATCTCGGCTGCTGTGGCTCAGAAAGAGCGAGGTCATTCATTCGTGGCGACGCAGGGCCGGCAGGGAAGGGCGTATGTCACGTTTTCATCCTGCGTGCCGTCGTCTTTCACGGGGTGCACGTAAGCGAAGTCGGCGAGGGTGAAGTTCCTGCCCCTGTTCGGATCGCAGTCGAAGTCCCGGGGCAACCTGCTTCCTCCGCCGTTGTGCGTGCAGGTGAACTCACTGGGGCTGCGGAGCTTGGTCAGATCTCCATCGGCGGTCGCGCCGGCTCCGATGAGGCCGACGCTGCCCTGTTCAGTGAGCAGTTCATTGAAGGCCCCATCGCTGCTGGTGCACCGGTAGTCCAACACCGGCACGCCGTTCTCGGTCTCGACGAACCGGCAGGTGAACGTGTCCGGAGCGGGAACCTCGTCAGGGCCGTCGGCGACGATCGAGAACGCCCGGGATCGGTTGTGTATGGCAAAGGCCGGGTCGGCGATCGCTCCCGTCCAGACCAGCATCGCGGCGAGCGAGAGCGTGAAGAGGGAGGATCTTCGTCCGTGGTGTTGGTGGAGCATCAGACCGCTCCTTTCCGGTGGGCTCCTCTGGGATTTCGCAGCGGGGAGTCCGGTCCAGCGGTGGTGACGATCAGTGGCGCTCGTTCCCGTGTCTCGGTTCGTGGCGAGAAGAGGCTAGGAAGGGGCCGTCACGGTGCCGTCACCGACGCGTCACGGTGACACCGAGGCATTCCGGACCGCGACGCCTCGGCGAGCAGCACGTCCCGGCACGTCGGGCGCACAGCGGCCACGCCGTCCCTCGGCGGTGGGTCATTCCTGCGGGGGACTGCACGACGCAGCGTGACCGATCAGCATGGGTCCTCGCACGTGAACGGCGTCGCACCGTGCTCCGACGGCGGACTGGGCAACGCTGCGTGACACCCGGTAGGAGAAGTGGCTTGGCCGACGACCGAAGTTCAGCCCTGCTCATCCGCGTCTGGCTCGAGAACGCCGACGCGTTTCGGGCCCGGCTGACGTCTCTGGCCGGCGCCACCGACCAGTCCCCTGCGCACGAGGTGACGGTGGCGGTGACGTCGTCTCCGGGTGAAGTGCTCAACGCGGTCCGTGACTGGCTCGACGACTTCATCGGTGACGGAACCGACCCGATTGACAGCGGCGGGTGAACCTCCAGGCTTATCGGAACGGAAACGGATAAGCCTCGCCACATCCAGTGCCGAGGGGGGATCTGAGATGGACCGTGCGCCGGCCCCGCGGGTGGTGTTGCTGGACGGGTTCGCCCTACAGTTCGGCGGCATCCACGAGGGAACGGCGGACGAACCGCTGCCCCGGGGAATCCAACGGCTGGTGGCCCACCTGTCCCTGTCGGGGAGACCCACGCGAGCCGCGGTGGCCGGGCGTCTGTGGCCGGACGTCCCGGAAGACCAGGCCCAGGGCAGTCTCCGCTCGGCCTTGTGGCGGCTCCAGAAGGTCGCCCCCGGGCTGCTCGAGGTCTCCGGCGGTTCCCTGGCGCTCGCGGCGGGCGTTCGGGTCGACGTCCGCGAGTTCAGGGAGTGGGCGCGGGCAGTGTCGGCCTCCGGAACCGGAGACGCCGATCTGGGGATCCCCCGCGCCGCACTGTGCGGGGAGCTGCTCCCCGGCTGGTACGACGACTGGGTGCTGCTGGAACGTGAGCGCCTGCGCCAGCTCCGCATGCACACTCTCGAGGTCGTGGCCGTCAGGCTCGCCACCGCAGGGCGCCACGGCGAGGCGCTGCAGGTCGCGTACGCCGCCGTGCGCGAGGAGCCGCTCCGCGAGAGTGCCCACCGGGTCGTCGTCCGGGTGCACCTGGCCGAGGGCAACCCCGTGGAGGCCCTGCGCGCCTACGAACACTTCCGGGCGATGCTGCTCGACGAACTGGGCGTCGTGCCCACCGAGCAGATGGTCGGGCTCGTCTGCGGGATCCCGCGACCCCGGCTGGCGGCGGACTGAGCGTGGGCGTCTTGAGCGTGGGCGTCTCGAGCGTGGGGCGCGGTATCACCGCCGGCCCTGCCGCGCTCTGGCAGGCGTGGACCTCCCGTCGGTGTTCCGGGTCGAGCTCCTCGACGGCTTCACCCTCCGGCCGGTGTGCCGCTCCCCACAGCTCGCGGACGGCGTACTCCCGCGGGGGGTGCAGCGTCTGGTGGCCTTCCTCGGCCTGTCGCGTCGACCGGCCCGTCCGGCCGTCGCCGGTCAGCTGTGGCCCGACGTTCCCGAGGACAGGGCGCAGGCCAGTCTCCGCTCGGCGCTGTGGCGCCTCCGCCGAGCCACCCCGGGTCTCGTCGAGGCGTCCGGGGGCGCGCTCTCCCTCGCTGCCGGTGTCCGCGTCGACGTCCGCGAGCTGCACTGCTGGACCGAGCGGGCCCTGGAGCCTCGGACCCGGGTGGACCAGCTGACCTTGCCCGTTCCGCCACTGCGAGGTGATCTCCTGCCCGGGTGGTACGACGATTGGGTGCTGCTCGAGCGGGAACGCCTGCGGCAGCACCGGATGCACGCGCTCGAGGCCGTCGCGGCCCGCTTCGCCGCTGCGGGTCGCCACGGTGCGGCCGTGCAGGCTGCGCACCTGGCGATCCAGGCGGAGCCACTGCGGGAGAGCGCCCACCGCACCCTCGTGCGCGTGCACCTGGCCGAGGGGAACCTCGCCGAGGCCCTGCGGGCCTACCACTTCTTCCGGGACATGCTGCGGAACGAACTCGGCGTCCCGCCGACGGAGCAGATGACCCGACTGGTCCAGGGCCTGCCCTCTGGATGCCAGGCCGCGTCCTGAGGTCCGACCTCCGGTGAGGGTCCTTGGTCGATTGACAGCCAAGTACGAGACCCCAACGATCACGAATGGGCGGCCTGGAGTCCTCTGATGGACATCATCGGGCGCCCGAGGGGGAGTGCCCCATGGCTCTCGCAGCCCGCACACGGGTGACCCTGCTCGACGGGTTCGCACTGCGCTTGGGCGGTGATTCATCGCCGCTCCGCGACGTACCGCGAGCGGTGCAGCGCCTGGTCGTCCGACTGGGCATCTCACGGTGTCCTGACCGCACTGCGATCGCCGGCCAGCTCTGGCCCGACGTGCCTGAGGACCGCTCACACGGCAGTCTCAGGTCGGCCCTCTGGCGACTGCAGAAGGTCGCGCCGGGAACAGTGGAAGCCTCAGGCGGGTCACTGTCCCTGGCCGAGGGCGTCCGTGTCGACGTCCGTGAACTGGAGGCATGGGCGGAGCGGGTTCTCGACCCCTGCATCCCTGGCGACGACGTCGGCCTCCCGGAGGACGCGCTGTGCGGTGAGCTCCTCCCCGGCTGGTACGAGGACTGGGTGCTGCTGGAGCGTGAGCGGCTGCGGCAACTGCGCATGCACGCGCTGGAAGCCCTCGCCGACAAGCTCGTCACCCTGCGGCGTTACGGCGAGGCGACCGAGGCCGCGTACGCGGCAGTCCATGCGGAGCCGCTGAGGGAGAGCGCCCACCGTGTCGTCGTGCGGGTGCATCTCGCCGAGGGCAACATCACCGAGGCCCTCCGCGCGTACGACTCGTTCCGGACGATGCTCGCCGACGAACTCGGGATCTCGCCCACGTGGCAGATGACCAGGTGCATCGCCCAGGCCGAGCGACGGCGTGACGAGTGGCAGGGGCTGCCCGGACACGTGCACCCCGACCGGCCGCAGAGGCACGGCGGTGGACCTGATGGTGGAGTCCGCCGCATCGACCAGGCGGGAGCCACGATCGGAACGGGGAGGGCCGGTGGCGTCTCAGCGGCCAGCACCTGCCCGCCGGCGGAGCAGTCGCCATCGCCGGTCGTCGTCGAAGGGCCGAGGCGCTGAACGCCGCGGTGGGGTCGGCGGAACGGAGGCTCGTCCTGCAGTGTCGCCCTGGTCGGCCTCCGGGGACACGATCGGCACGTTCTCCGCGACCGTGTCGACGCCCACGCGGAGGGCGCCGCGGAACCCCGTCCCGCCGACCGCAAAGGTCCACTGCGCAGCGGCGTCCCGGGTCGGCCGGGGCTCGGCGAGCTGGACGCCGCTGTCCTCCACCGCGGCGAGCCGCAGTAGCTGGTCCGGCGGGGCCGAGCTGCGCGGGCCCAACCACCGTTCGCCCGTGTGCAGGAGAAGCCGAGGCGGGTCCTCCTCGTCGAGGACCTGCACGTAGTACTGCTTGGCGAAGACCGTGTTGTCGGAGAACCCGATGCCCAGGCTGTCCCGCTCACCCACGTAGACGTCGAGTCGGAACACCATGCCGTGCTCGTCCGCCGGCACGCTGCGCCGGTCCACCCAACCCTCCCAGATCAGCCGATCCGGACCGGCCCAGCCCGTGGTCGCGTCTCCCGCCGCGTCGAGGCTCTTCCTCAACTCTGTGGCCAGATCCGGCGGACCGTCGGTGAGGCGGGCATCCCGGAACGGTCCGTAGCAGTTCTGCGCCTCGGCGCTCTGGTGGAAGAGCTCGAAGTCGACGCCGCGCGGCTTGATGCGGACACCGAAGAACAGCTCGCTCCGACCGAAGGCATCCAGGCCGCGGAGCACCTCGGCGTCCTCCAGCCAGAGACGCACCCGATGGGTCCCGTGGAAGAACCGCATGGCGATCTCGTAGGCCTCACGGGAGGTCACCAGCGAGTCGGCGCCCCCGTGGCACTTGTGCACGAACGTCCGGGGAGCGCCCGGGAGTTGGGCCGCCGACTGCTTGACGAGCCCGTCGCTGCGGTCGCTCAGCGTCCCCTCGTCGAGGAGGCTGGAGAGCCGGTTGGCCAGGGACGCGGCCGCGATCCCGTAGGTGCGGTGGTTGGTGCCGACCACGGTGAGGATGCGGTCGAGCTCGAACCACTCCTCGATGCCCAGGAACTCCGTGCGCGTCGGGTCGAAGGCGGCCATCTCGTCGGCCCCCTTCTCCAGGTCCGGCAGCATGTCGAGCAGCCAGCGCGGCACCTTCTGGAACGCGATGCCGCGGTGCGGTGTCCCGAGTGTGACGATCTTGTGCACGTGGTGGCAGGCCGGCTTGCCGCCGCCGTCGACCGTGCGACGTCCCGTCCGGGTGCGGGGACTGCCGGATCCGTGCAGCTGACGCAGAGCCTCGCGGACGACGAGGCCGCCCATGCTGTGGGCGACGAGGTCCACGCCGCGGAAGGGTTCGCCGTGCTGGGCCGCCGCCTGTTCGAGGAGGGTGACGAGCCGGACGAGGCCTGCGCCGTACCGCACCATCTTGCGTGGTGTGAGGTCGTAGAAGCGGTAGATCCAGATGGTCCCGGAGACGCCCTGGTCCAGGACCTGCCGCGCCGTGGCCGGGTCGATCACGACCGAACCGGCGGTCATCTCCTGGGAGAAGCTCTCGTCGGGCACGGACTCGACGTCCTTGGCGTAGTAGCCGACGACGTTGGTGGCATCGGTGTAGGGATACCGGGTGGACTTCAGTGCCCGTAGCAGGAAACCCTCGTAGATGTAGTTCTCCCCCCGCTTGCCGGGGTAGACGGTGCCGTCGTTGAAACCCTGGTAGGGACTGGCTCGTTCGGCGGACAGGTCGGGCCCCCCGTAGCCCCGGACCAGCACGAGTGGCCGGACTCCGCCGTCCATGGCGACCTCCGTGGTCCTCGCAGGGGTGCGCTCAGCCATGGCGTCCTCCCGAGGGGCCGCCACGTAGGAGGACAGCACGGTGAGCGTCACCTGACCGTCACCGGCGGAGGGAGCCGCCAGGCTCGCCGTGCCGTGTCGTCGCTGCGGCCGACGTCGCCCATCGGAAGGGGGAGCGACCGAGGGGTGTGACGCCGAGGTGACGAGGCGTCCCTAGCTTTCCTCCAAGGCAGCGGCGCCGACCTCGGGAGGACCCATGGCGAGCCTCATCGCGCGAATCACCTCCACGGCCCCGCGGGCCCCCTTGGAGCAACTGCTGACCGCTCCCCTCGGACTGGACGTGTGGGAGGTCAAGCCCGACCACGTGGTGCTGCAGGTCGACGAGGTGCAGGTGAGCCGCCTCGAGGCGATGGGTTACGGCGTCGAGCAGTTGCGGATGACCGAGCCGTATCTGTCGGCCTTCGCGACCGAGGCCGCCGCGACCGGCTACCACACCGTGGCGACCCTGGAAGACGACCTCCGACGCCTGGCCGAGGAGCACTCGGAGATCGCCGAACTGCACGAGATCGGGCGCAGCGTCGAGGGACGGTCCCTGTGGGCGCTGCGGATGGGGGAGCGGCGCGGGAGCGCCCGCAAGGTGGCGTTCCTCGGCTGCCACCACGCACGGGAGTGGATCTCGGTAGAGGTGTCGTTCCGGCTCGCCGAACACCTCCTCCGGGAATCCTCGTCCGACCCCGTGCAGCGGTGGCTCCAGCGGGGCGAGGTGTGGGTCTCCCCGATGATCAACCCGGACGGGCACGAGCACACCCGCACCCACAACCGGCTGTGGCGCAAGAACCGGCGCCCGAACCCGGACGGCAGCGTCGGCGTCGACCCCAACCGGAACTACGGGTACATGTGGGGCACGCTGAACATCAGCACCTCCAGCCACGTCCCCGCGGACGAGACGTACGTCGGCCCGCGTGCCTTCTCCGAACCGGAGGTGCGGGCGGTCCGAGATCTCGTCGCTCGCGAGCTGTTCGGCGGCGTCCTCTCGTATCACAGTTACTCGCAACTGATCCTGTATCCCTGGGGCTACACCTCGAAGCGGCTCGCGGACGAGGCCGACTTCCGGGACGTGCGGGACCTCTCGGAGGGGATGGAACGGCTGGTCCAGGAGGTCCACGGGAAGACGTACACCGCACAACAGTCATCGCAGCTGTACCCGACGGCAGGGGACACCTCCGACTGGACCTACGGCGAGTACGACGCGCCGTCCCTGACCGTCGAGCTGCGTCCGGCGACCTGGGAGGAGGGCGGGTTCATCCTGCCGGCCGACCAGATCCAGCCCTGCTGGGAGGAGAACCGCCCGGCCGCGCTCGAGTTCATCCGGCACGTCCTGGAGAGGCCGGGGAGCTGAAAGGGCTCCGCCGACCGTGCGACCCAAAGCAGACGGAGAATCCAACCGGGCGTGCCACCGCAGCTCTCGGAGGATGCCAGTGGCCGAGACCGAACAGACCTGGATCGCTCGCCTCACTCCGGTGGGGGGTGTCGACGTCGCCGGCCTGCTCGAGCTCCCGCTGGGCCTCGACGTCTGGGAACGCCATGCCGACTTCCTGGTCGTCGCTGCCCCCGAGAGCCGCTTGGCCGAGGTGGAGCGGCGGCATCTCGCCAGGGTCGACCGCTGGGCTCAGCAGGACCGATGAGCGGGGACGAGGGCATCGTCGTCGCGTCGCTGGCCACCATCCGGTACGACCAGCTCGGCTACTCGATCCGCCACCCAGCGCTGGACGACGGAAGCTGGCAGGAGTGCCTGAACACCGATGCCGCGGAGTAGGGCGGTGACGGTGTGGCGACGCGGGAACAAGGGGCCGGGCCTCGGACGGTCGCCTCGACGTCGTGGTCCCCGCGAGCCCGTCGTGGTCTTCCGCTGCGTCTCCTGACCGGACCGGCGCCGATCCCCCCGAAGACGCCTCCGCGGTCGGGCAGAGTCGAGAACGCGGCGCTCGAGGTGCTCGATCACGTGGCCGGTCTTCGACTCATCGCTCCGGTCCACGGCGAGGCCGAGGGATGCCGTGTGGTGGGACAGCGGCCGGTCGCTGTCCGCGACCGGCGTCGAGCACGACGCCCGCGGGCAGAGGGTGAGACCAGAGCTGCGTCGTCGTCGCGTCCAGGACGTCACCCGCGTGTGCGACGACGCGGTACGTCGTGGAACCGTCACCACCAGCCCGTTGATGCTCGTGTGACGGGCCGGGACTAGGTGTTCGGTGGTGAGCACGGATGCCGTCCGCCAGATGCCGGGCCTGACGCGAGCCGATGTGGAGGCCTCGCTCGCCGAGCTGGCCCGAGCTGGGGAGCGGGCCTACTTCGACGCCGAGGCCGACTCTGCGGCCGCGGACGCCTACTACCGCGGCGTGGCCCCGGAGCAGTTCGCGGACCTCGTGCGACGAACCCATGTGCGGACGCCGCGGTACAAGCCGGCCCGGGAGCTGTACCCCTGGGTGGACCTCCAGCCCTCCCGCGTGCTGCGGAGCCTCTACACCGGCCACGAGTGGGACCCGGAGGACCTCATCCGTGCCGATCTGGCCATCGCGGAGCACCGCGTCCAGCAACTCGCTGCCAGGCTCGCCGACTCCGGGCCGAGGGACGAAGCAGAGCTGAGGGTCGAGGTGGAGGACGCGTTGCCGTTCAACTGCGAGCACGTCGTCCCGCAGAGCTGGTTCGACAGGGAGGAGCCGATGCGCGGGGACCTGCACCACCTGTTCGCGTGCGAGTCCCGGTGCAACAGCTTCCGCGGCAACACACCCTTCGCGGAGTTCGTCGACTTCCCCGAGCCGAGCACGGCCGGTCCGGCGCACGTGGTGCGGGGCGACTGCGGCAAGAGCGAGGCGAACAGCTTCGAGCCGGCGCACGGGAAGGGAGCCGCCGCTCGGGCGGTCTTCTACTTCGTCCTACGCTACCCCGGGCTCGTCGAGGCGACGGAGATGCCGCCGGAGCGGTTCGAGGTCCTGTCGACGTGGCACGAGGGGGAACCGGTCACGGTGTGGGAACGGCACCGCAACGCCGCGATCTTCGAGCGCCAGGGGAACCGGAATCCCTTCATCGACCACCCCGCTTCAGCGGGGAGGCTGCTCGTCGAGAGGGCCTCCCGTGGAGATCCCTGACCGAACCGGGACGTCCGAGCACGACACCTGCCCGCCCAGCCCGGGCCGAGCGTGGTGACGGCGCCATCGACCAGGCGCGGCGGCGGAGGGGCGTCCTCCGCCGCGCCCGGAGCGTCTCGGGCAGGCTGAGGAGCCGTCTTCAGGAGAGGACCACAGCCAGGTGGAAGGACCGGTCCTCGACCGACCCGGAGCTGTTGCGTGTCCGCACGTACACGCCGTTGCTCGTTCCTGCCCGGAGGTTGACCACGATCTCACCGGGGTTCTCCTCGCCGCTGTCCGCGGAGAGGCCGATGGTGGCGATGAACGCCCCACCGTTGACCGCGCGAGTGAACAGGATCTGGTACGCCCCGGTCTCGAGCTTGGTCGCCGACGCCGCGCCCTGACCACGGGCCAGCGTCCCGTCGCCGTTCACGACGGCGAAGAGCGTCCTCCCGCGCCTGGGAGCCGCGGCCACCTCGGCTTCCTCGGCTTCGGTCTCGTGGATGACTCGGCGTGCCTCGGCCCGCTCCTCCTCACTGAGCGGCGGTTGTTCGCGCAGGTCGGTCGTCATGGTGGACTGCGCCATCGGTGCCTCCCTCTCGTGGCATCCCCCGCTGGATGGAGTGACACGAACAGGATGAGGAGCAGACGTCACGCTTTCGTCACGACCACGTGATCGAGAAGCAGTCGGCCACCAGGTCGGGGCTAGGTCACGGCCCGACACGGACGGCGACGCTGCGGGTGACCGGTGACCTGAACGGGTCGCCCGAGACCACGTCGACGAGCGTGAGGCCCGGCGACCGGGCGCGGATGAGGACCGTGCCCGGCGCGCCGAGCGGGGTGAGGATCGAACCGTCGGTGCCGACGACGCTCTCGGAGAAGACGCCGAGCAACTCCACCCCGGAGCCGGACCGGATGCGGCCGCCCGTCGCGGCGAAGCGAACGACGTCGCCCACGGCGATCACCAGTTCCGAGGGCATGCCCTCCTCGTCCGGCCGGACGTCGATGTAGCGACTCACCGCGCCAGCCTCCGGCCGACCTGCTGCCACTCCGTCAAGAGACGGTTGCGACGTCCTCCTCGGGGGCCCAGTCCAGCACGGCGGGGGTGCGCGGCGTGGGGACCTCGGCGCTCGCCGTCGGCGCGACCTCCGGTGCACGGAGGACCTTGGGGTAGACGATGGCCACGGCATTGCCGTCCATCGTGTTGATGTCGGCTCCGCCGCGGATGGGCTGGCCGTCCTTGGTGATCTCACCGGGCAGCCGGTAGCACATGATCGAGTCCTGGTCGGGCTCGGTGCCCATGATCTTGCTCGGGTCCAGCGGGGTGAGCACCTGCTGGTCGACCATGTCCCTGGGCCAGCCCTGCGTGCGCCAGAAGTACTCGTAGGCCTTCTCCCTGTCGATGCGGTCGACCAGCGCCTGGCGCATGTGCTCGTGCGGGAAGCCCAGCGTGTGGCCGGCCTCGTGGCGGACGACGCGGCGGTACTCCTTCTCCTCGGTGCTCATCGTGAAGCCCTGCAGGTTCATGGTCGGGCGGTTCGTCGGGATGAGCTTGATGTCGGTGCCCAGGTAGGACCAGTAGCCCCCCGGTCCCCGGGAGATCCGGACGTCGCCGGTCTCCGAGGTCTCGGCGAAGGACACACCGCCGTACTGCGCCCAGGCGTTGAGGTGGCTCACGATGCGCGCCCGCAGGTCGGCCGCGGTGGTCTCCATGAAGCTCACCGTCAGGGTCTTGGGCTTGGGGCCCCAGTACTTGGTGGTGTAGAAGGTCAGCCGCTGTGGGGTCAGCACGCCGTCGCCGACGGCCACCAGCTCCTGGAGTGGGGCGTTCACCGGGTTCTCATACGCCGCCACCTCCGCAGCCCTCTCGTGCAGCCGTGACGGCAGGGGCATGACCCGACAACCTGCCTCGGCGTCGAAGGCGGCTGCGCCGCCGGTCGAGGGGGTCTGGTCCCCGATCGCCTGACTCGCTGTGCGCGCGATGTCGCGCAACGCCCTCCGGTAGTCACTCTCGTCCATGTTCCGTCTCCTCTGTCCGGTGATGGTCGGGTGGAGCCGGGAGGTTGCAGACAGGCACAGCGAGTCACCGCCCAGCAGGTGTCGTCCCGACGGCGCCAGAGTGCGAGAGACCCGTCACGACGGCGTCACATGTCCATCACGACGACCGGGCGTCGATCTGTCGGATCGTCGACGCGCTCGCTTGGCCAGTCGGCCGTCACGCCGGGATCCCGGTGACGTCGGTTGCCTCGGTCAGAGGCGGGCTGGAGTGCAGACCGTTGGTCATCACGTCGGCGACCGCGGTGAGGACGATCGCATCCGAAGTCCGGGCGTGTCCGCACGCCGGCTCGGCCGGCCCGGGTGATGTCAAGGCCTGAGCTGGATCCGGCTCCGGACCACAGGCCCGAGCGGCCAGAGGCTGGCGCCGGTCACCCGGCGCGGTCGGCAGCGGGACGGGACTCGGCGATGGATTGGTGACGCCCCTCTGTCCACCTCGCATGCTCCTGAGAGACGAGGCCCTCCACACGCTCGGCCAACACCCGATGCGCCTCGGGTCCGCTGTACGGTCCTGCGCCGGCTAGGTAGAGATACTGCTCGTGCCTGAGCGATTCGCTGGTGGACCGGTAGAGGACCCAGTTCGTCTGCCACTGGTACAGCTGCTGGACGCCTTCGAGCACCACGACCAGAGCGCCGAGCAGTGCGGTCAGCACACCGGGCGCGGCGCTGGCCACCGCCACAGGGACTCCTGCGGCCAGGATCAACTGCCCGATCTTGACGCGCTTGTACGCGCGCTGGGCAGTCTGGCTCCTGCGGTCGTACCAGCCCAACTGATCCACGAGCCGGTCCCAGACCGGATCGGTGCCCGCTGGCGGTTCGTTGACGTACCTCCGCTGTGACGCCCCTCCATGGTCCGTCATCCCCACCTCCCGATCGTCTGTGGGTGCTACGGAAGGTCACATCCGTCCTGGGAGCCCCGGAGAATTCCGACACGCAGGGCGGACATCATGGCGTGACGCCAGCCGGCGTGGGGCCTTTCGGGCAGCACTGGCGGCAGCGAAGGACTGAGGTGGAGAGCGCCGGCGAGCGGTTCATCCGAGGGTCCGACCAAGACGACGAAACGGGACCGATGTCCCCGTCGACGACGAACCCCACGACCGTCGCGCCGTGAGGGTTCGCTTCGGCGTCCGCGGGGCGAACCGCCACACACACACGGCTGTGGCCGTGACGGGCGGCGTGCCTGCGACCTGTCGGTGTCACGGCTCCACCGAGGCGTCGGCCACGGTTGGCTGCCGCAGTCGCAGCGTGGCCCCTGATCGCGATCGACGACTGGACGCGCAGCCTGCCTCGCACCCCTGTGCCTGAACAGCGGGGTCCCGGTCCTCCGGCGTCTGATCGTCGTGGGGGTGAGCTGGGGGGCGCCCCGACGCAGCAGGGGACGACGACCCTGGCCTCGGCGAGCACGCGGTCGGATGATCCTCGCGGCTCCCGACGGCTCCGATGCCGACGCCCGCGTCCGACGGGAGGGACGACGTGAGTGGCTACGTGCTGGTCGTCGCCGTGCTCGCGGGCAGCGCACTCCTCCTGTTCGGACTCGTGGAGTGGTCGGCCTGGCCTCTGCTGACAGATCCTTCGCCCGTGATGCACGGCGCCGGCATCGCTGCGGCTCTCCTCGGGGTGGGGCTGCTGACCGCAGACGTGTTCCTACCGGTGCCATCGAGCGTGGTGATGATGGTGCACGGGGCGTTGTTCGGCGTCGTGCCCGCCGCTGCGCTCTCCCTGGTCGGTGGGGTCTCGGGCACCGTGGTCGGCTTCGCGTTGGGACGTCGCGGTCGGCGTGTCCTCGAGCGCGTGACGACGCCTTCCCAGCGGCTCAGAGCCGATCGGCTGCTCACACGCTGGGGACCGTGGGCCGTCGTCCTCAGCAGAGCCGTCCCCGTGCTGGCGGAGACGGTCGCCGTCCTCGCGGGGACGTCGTCGATGCGCTGGTCGGTCCTGGCGTTGGCCGGTGCGACAGGGACTGCCCTGCCGGCCTGCCTGTACGCCGCCCTGGGTGCTGGCGTGGGCACCCTGGTCGGCGCGCTGCTCGCGTGCGGCCTCGTGCTGGCGTTCTCGGGGTTGCTGGCCGTCACCGGCGGCCGACTGCACCGGTCGTCCCCGCCCGCGCGCCGCCAGGAGGGCTGGTGACGGCGGAAAGGGGTGTCCCGCGGTGGTGTCCGCGGGCGGGAAGAGCTCTCAGTCGGCGGTCTACGAGCCCGGGCGTGCCGCTGCCCGGTGCCGGGGGGACCGTCGGCTGTCCAGCCATCGTCCTGCGAAGGCGCCGACATGATCGACACGCGTGAAGAACTCACCGTGGCGCTGCACGAGGCTGCCGAGCTCGAGCACGGTCTCATGATCCAGTACTTGTTTCCCGCCTTCTCGATGAAGAAGAGGCTGGAGGAGGGGTTGAGTGCACCCCAGCAACGGTCCACCCGCTCATGGGCGGCCACCATCCTCCGCGTCGCCGTCGAGGAGATGGGACACCTCGGCACGGTCTGCAACCTGCTCGCGGCCATCGGCGAGGGACCGCACTTCGACCGCCCGAACTTCCCGCAGGCCTCGGGGTACTACCCCTTCGCCTTCGACCTGGTGCCCTTCTCCGACGAGGCCCTGTACCGGATGCTCGTCTTCGAGCTGCCGCAAGGGGAGCCACCGCCACCTCCGCCCCAGGTGCCCCGACCGGAGCGCCTCGCCACGCCCTCCTCGGAGGCCTTCACCGCGGCGCCGGATCCGTTGACCTACGAGTACGTCGGCGAGCTGTACCGGGAGATCGCCGACGGCTTCCGAAGTATCGACGAGGGGGTGCTGTTCATCGGTCCCCGTTCTGCCCAGGTGGACGACGCGTGGTCGACCGGCCTGGACATGCGCCAGATCGTCGACCGGATCACGGCACTGGCTGCAATCGACGACATCGTGATGGACGGGGAGGGGGCGCCCACCCGCCGGAGCGGCTCCCACTACGGGCGGTTCTCCAGGATCCGACAGGAGTACGAGGCCAGTGGCTTCTTCGCGGCGGCGCGTCCCGTCGTCGTCAACCCCCGGACGCGGCGCCAGCGGGATGCCCCCTCCGGCGCGACCCTGATCGTCGACGAGGCCGCGCGGCGCGTCGCGGAACTGTTCAACGGCGCCTATGGGTCGGTGCTGCTGATGCTCGAGCAGTTCTTCAGCTCGACGTCCGCGACCGCTGAGCAGCTGGCCGTCCTGCGGGCGTCGACGAGCCGGATGATGAGCGTGGCGATCCGGCCACTCGGCGAGGTGCTCACCGAACTTCCCGCATTCGGGCCGGGTGACCCTGCGACCGCCGGTGCCCCGTTCGAGATCTACGACCGGGAGTCGGTGTCGCCCTTCCCGTCCGCCCGATGGACGATCCTGCTCGAGAGGCTCCAGGCGGTCGCCGACGATGCCCAGTGCCTGGGGCAAGACCTCCCCAGGGTCGCCGCGATCGGGGACACAGTCCGATACGTCCGTCGCAGTCTCGCGGAGGTGGCCGGATGATCGACCTCGTCTTCCGGGGCTGGTTCCAGTGCCGGCTGGCCACAGATCCCGATCCGTACGACGAGCCGCGCGGGGTGTCCGGCTACGTGCACGCCTACGCCGGCGAGCCGGACCTCGACCGGGTCCTGCGGATGCGCACGCCTCCCTTCGTTCGGCCGTACGGGCCCACCGTCGGCGTGACCGTCGACCAGGTCTGGTGGAACGGACGAAAGGAATCCGCCCATCCGCTCGAGGGTGCGGTCGTCGACCTGCTGGACGAGCCGAGGTTCGAGGGACGCAACGGGGCGATCGCCGACGACGGCTTCGAGCCCATCTGGCCCTTCGCGCTACGGGTCACGCAGGGACCGTTCGCACTCACCCGCCGCGTCGTCGCTGCTGATCCCGACCACCTCTTCGCGGGACTGTTCGGCAGCGGTGCGGAGCGAGCCTCTGCCGACATCCGGGAGTCGACCGGGATCGGGGACTTGGCGAGCCTGTGGCGGGACAGGGTGTCCCGGTTGCGCGAGGACGTCGAGACCGCGGCGGAGCCGGAGCGGACGGCCATCCAGGAACGCCTCGAGTTCCTCGAGAGGAACCTCGCGGCCCCAGGGGGAGGCGCGTCCAGGTTCTTCGGTGCGCGAGTCAGGTACGGCTACGAACTCACCTCCCCGCCCATCCTCGAGGACCCGGACGGGTGGCTCGCCGCGTCGGTCGACTCCACGAGCCCCTGGCCGGTGGAGTTCTGGCTGGGTGGCTGGGACGCTGACGTGCTGTGCGGCTTCTGCCGGGGGCAACTGCGGCTACCCACGGCGCAGGACGTCACAGACCACCGGAGTGGTGCGTCGCTGCGGGTCACGGACCGTCGACCTTGAGCTCGGCGCGGCACCAGGGCCACCGATCTGACCGGCCTGCACGACACCTTCGCGGTCTCCGCGGCGGCGTCCGCCGTGCCCTGCTGGAGGACGGCGGCCTCCTGCTGCCGGAACTCCGCGGGAGCCGTGTCGGCGTGCTCGGCTGCGGCCCTCTTGTCGGCGGGTCCCTGCTGGAACTCCGGCTCGTCGGACTGCGCCAGCTTCGGCCCGGCACCCGCAGCGGGGATCGGGGCACGCCTGCCCCGGCTGCTCGGGGCCCATCGGCACGACCGGATCCACGAGCGCCTGGGACTGGTCCGGAGGGGCCTCCGTGGTGGTCTCGATGACCTGGGCCTGCCCCTCCTTGCCCTTCGTGACGAGTCCCTTGACCTCGCCCTTGACCTGGCCGGCCTTGCCGGACTACTCGTAGCCTCGCCCTCTTCCATCGTCTTCGGGGACTTCGCCTCGATCGCTGCCTTCACCGCCGCGATGAAGGCCTTCTTGTCGAAGGAGCCCGCCGGCTGGGCGTCCATCGTGTCGACCTTGGCCGCCTGGCCTAGCGCGCGGCGTCGTCGCTCGGCGACGAGAGCCGCGTCCTGGCCTCCTTGGCCTTCGCCGCAGCCGGCGGATGCGCCTTCTTGCCCTGGGCGAATCCCTTGATCCTCCCGGTGACCTCGGTGAAGGCCGGATCGTCCTCGGGTCGCACGGCGGTCGGAGGCACCGGCGGCTGGAGGAGCAGGTCGGCGGAGGGGAGCAGGAGCCAGGGACGACGTGGCCGCGCCGCCTCCGACGGGTCCGGACGCCGGCGCCGTGCCCGCTGTTGGTCCCTTGCCGGCGGCGTCGCCGAGCGGGCTGACCGACAGCACCGGCTTGGGGGGCACCGGCTTCTTCGGGGCCACGGACTCCGGCCCGAAACCGGTCGTGGTCACCGCCAGCGCGGCGGCAGGCGGCTTGATGCCGTCGAGATCGTCAGGGCCGCCGAGCGTCCGGTCGACACGAACCAGTCCCAGCGGCAGAAGGCGTGCACGACGTGGTCTTCGAGGGCGACGCGCCACGCACACCCACAGCTCATGCCCTCCACGACTTGACCGCTGGTCGTCCCCCGGGATGCCTCTCCTTTCCGCGGACTCCGAAAGGCACGAACGTGAATGGTGTGGCGGATGGTTGCGTGCGGTGTCCCGCGACTCCGCAGCTGTCCGAGGGGTCATGTGCTGCATACGCCATCGCCTCGGTTCGGTACATCGATGGCGACGATCCGTCACGGCATCGATGTACCGGACCGTCCGGCGGATGCTCCTAGATCAGCGACGACCCGGTCACAGGAGTCTCCGTGACCACGATGCACACGACGGATGGGGTCCCCGACCAGGACAGCGCGGTCGGGTGGATCTGGCCGAACGCGTAGGCCTCGTCGGCGAGCACTTCCGGGCGGACCAGCGCCTGGGTCTCGCGCGCACAGTCCTGAGGTGCTTTCATCTCGACGACGTCCGTGTAGTCTTGGCCCACGTAGCCGAGTTCGGTGACCACCTGAGCGGTGTGCGGATCCGCGCACGGTACGGCCTCGACAGAGTAGATGGGTGCGTCGGAGCCGTCGGCGGGGAGCGGGGCTGCGTTGTAGCAGTCGCCCGGCTGCAGGTCGAGCGGCGACAGATCCGCGGGCTCGGCCACCTCGGTCCCTGCCGCTCGTGGCGGCGCTGACCTGTCATCCGCGCCTGTGACCGTGGCGGCGTACCCGACGATCCCGACCGCCGGCACGGCCAACAGAGGCAGCAGGCGACGTCGCCTCCTCCGCCGGGGAGGCGGAGGAGGGGAGACGGCCGGAGGCAACGTGCCCGCCGGACCGGTCTCGGGGGGACCGGACCACGCCTGCGGCGGCCCGTAGGGCGCCGAGGGACCGGGACGGTCGGGCGCCGGCGGCCAGTGCTGTGCCGCGCCGCTGGTCATGCCGGCCTGGTGGGGGATGGGCGGGCCGGCCCCCGGACGTCCGTACAGCCCCGGCATCGGCGTCTTGTCCATGTCGGTCATCGGAGATCTCCATCGAGGGGGGCGGGAGGAGCGACTCCCTGGTCGCCGTTCGCTCGAGAACAGGATTGGGCGGGCGCGGATGGGCCGACATCGAGTCAGCCCCCTGAAGCACCGGCGAGAGCCCCCGTACTGGTACGGGGGCAACCCCCACGACGAGAGGCGCACGCTGCCCGTTCCTGAACCCGGCCGCTGAGGCCCGGGGGCTGGCTGGGCATCGAGCACGCCGATGCGCGCGGGGCACCTCGCTGCCGGCGCTCGTGTGCGCGGCTGGAGGCCGGGGCCGACCTCGCGGACAACAGCGACCTCGCCGGCCGTCCGCGGTGCAGCTGCCGCTCAGCGGGCCGGGCACCACTCCGCGACGTAGGCGGGGTCGCCGGGTACGGTGAGGTCCAGGTCGCGGCGCTGGACGCTCAGCCCGCCCAGCGTGCAGGCGCGCTGGAACCCGTCAGCGGTGTACTCGACGTCCAGCACGCTCCCGAAGGCGTCCGTGTACACGGTGCACTCGTCGTACGCGCCGCAGTCCTCGACGACCGCGAAGTCGAAGCCCAGGTCCTCACCTGCCAGCTCGGGGGCGTTCTTCTGCGCGATCGCCAGCCCGACCGCGTGCGCGCGGTCCACCAGGGTCTCGGCGGTGCTCGCGGCGTCGGCGGCGGTGAGCAGCCCGTCAGACCGGGTCCAGCTGTCCAGGTTGTCCGGCTCGACGGCGTCGAACCCGGAAGCGGCGCAGCCGTCGATCCAGGGGCCGACGACGGCCAGCACCTCCGCGCGTCGCTGGTCGGTCGACACGTCGAGCAGGAACTCGCCGGGCCAGTCCGGGTCCTCCATCCGCCGGCCCGAGGTGTCGTGCAGCAGCAGCTCCTCGGGCCAGTCGTCGGCGCCAGGCTGGGTCTGGAAGGCGTTGACGTAACAGGCCGACCAGAGCCCGGGGGCCGGGGCGTCGGTCCGGTCCCGGACGACCCCGGCGGCACCGGGTGCCGGCGCGTACGCGCCGCCCAGCTGGTAGTCGACCCGGGCTCCTGCGGGCAGAGCCGCCAGGGTCGGTTGAGCAGGCGAAGGGGCGCTCGGTGCGTCATCAGAGCCGCAACCGGAGAGCAGGACGGCCAGTGCGGCGACGGCCGGCATCCCCCAACCCTGCACGTCCCCACCATAGGCGGGGGACACCGCGGACCCGGTGGGGCGGAGAAGCGACCGGAGGCATTGGTCTGCGACCCCGCTTGCCGTAGCAGGCACCGTCGTCGGTCAGCACCCGCCGGGTGGTCATGCCGTGGGCGACGAACAGTCCACGGCTCGGCACGTACGCGCCGACGACGGGGCCGAGCTCGCCTGGGCTGGGCGGACGCGCGCGTAGGCCGCCGGGAGCGCCGGCTGCTTGTCCGCCCTCGGGTCCGGGGACGAGACTTGCCTGGGGGAGCGAGAGCCAGGCGATTGCACGTCCGCGACCGCATTCCGGTCGAACTGGTCCCGGGTGGTACCCGCGCACGCCGTGGGTCCCGGCTCGAGAGGGAGCAGGAGTGAGCTACCGGCTCGGAATCGACCTCGGCACGACGTTCACCGCGGCCGCAGTGGAGGAGGGCGGACGGGTCGAGGTCGTCCAGCTGGGTGACCATGCACCGCAGATCCCCTCCGCGGTCTTCGTTCGGGAGGACGGCGAGCTCCTGGTCGGCGAGGCCGCCATCCGCAGGGGGGCAGTGCAGCCCGACCGGCTCGCACGCGAGTTCAAGCGACGCCTCGGCGACCGCGTCCCGCTCGTGCTCGGCGGGCAGGAGCTCACTGCCGAGCAGCTGACAGCGCGGCTGCTGCAGGCGGTCGTCACCGAGGTGCGGCAACGCCAGGGGCGGCCGCCGGACCGGATCGCGCTCACCCATCCGGCCAACTGGGGAGCGCACCGGCGGGAGGTGTTCCTGTCGGCTGTCCGCGCCGCCGGGGTCGGGAGCGTCACGACGCTCACCGAACCCGCGGCGGCCGCCGTGCACTACTCGTCCACCGAGCGGGCTGACACCGGGGACATCGTCGCCGTGTACGACCTGGGTGGCGGCACGTTCGACGCGGCCGTCCTGCGCAAGGCCGCCAGGGAGTTCGAGCTGCTGGGCACCCCCGAGGGCGTGGCGGAGCTGGGGGGTGTCGACTTCGACGACATGGTGTTCCGGCACGTGCTCAGGGCACTGGAGGGCACCCTCGACGGGCTGGACCCGGAGGACCCGGCCGTCCTCTCGGCGCTCGTCCGGCTCCGGCGGGAGTGCACCGAGGCCAAGGAGGCGCTGTCCACCGACGCGGAGACGACGGTTCCGGTGGCGCTGCCCGGGTTGCCGGCGACGGGCGTGCGCCTGACCCGCGCAGAGTTCGAGGACATGATCCGCGCCGACGTGGACCGCACCGTCGGGTGCATGCGCCGGGCCCTGGCATCGGCGTCGGTGACACCGGAGCACGTGCGGACCGTCGTGCTCGTCGGCGGCTCGGCCCGCATCCCCTTGGTGGCCGAGGCGCTGGGGAGTGAGTTCGGCCGACCCCTCACGGTGAGCACCCAGCCCAAGATGGCGGTGGCGCTCGGCGCAGCCCTCCTGGCCGGCGGTGTGCTACCCCCGCCACCCGACGGTGGGGGGCACGACCAGCCCGACGAGACGACCGACGGAGAGGACAGAGGTAGCGGCCGCGAACCGGGAGGCGGGTCGCCGCTCGCCGGCACCGGCCGGCGGCCCATGGTCGCCCGGCTCGCCGCCGCCATCGCGGGGTTGCTGCTCCTCGCCGCCGTGCTGGCCTTCGTGGTGCCGGTGAGGCCGGGGGCGGCCGAACCGGACGGGTTGCCCGACGGGACCGAGGTGACGGCGACCGTGTTCGGCCTGCCTCTGCCGGAGGTCGACGTCCAGGGCGGAGGGCTCCGGGTGAGCGGCCCCGCCGCCGTCCTCGGCGCCGGTCCGCTGCGACTGACGTACCAGGGGAGCGACGGACAGCCGGGGACGGGCTTCGTCCGGCGGGAGGCGGACCTCGACGTGATGGTCCGTTTCGCGCCGCTCCTGCTGGGCCTGTTCGCCTTCGCCTACGCGGAGGCCGACCTCCGCAAGGTCCGCCGTCGCCGACGGGCCCGGCGCGGCGAGATCGCGGCCATGGCCGGGATCGGCGCAGTCGTCGGTCTGGCCCTGCTGCTCACCTCGTGGGCGTGGCTCGACAGCGCCGTCCGGGGGTGGGAGGCGGCCGTCGTGCTGCTCGCCTGCGCCGCGGCGGGGGCTCTCTCGGCGCCCCTGCAGGCAGCCGTGCTCACGGCCCGGGGGACAGGTCGGCCGACGGGGAGCCGGTAGCCGAGGGGCGGCACCCCGTGGCGGACAAGAGGGCCACAGGTCTGCCCGCACGGTCATTGCCGCGCGGCCCGGGCGGCGCAACCCTGGACGCGTCGGCCCGCTCGCGGCCCGGGGAGGACCCATGCGCGTCCGGCTTCTGCCGTCCCGCTCCGCGAACAGCCGACCCAGGCTTCGTCGGTTGGCTGCCGTCGTGGCAGTCGCGGCCATCGGCCTCGTGGGCAGCTTCTGCCCGTGGGCCACCGCGGCCGAGCTGCCGGGCACCGTCTCGTGGACCGCGGTCATCAACGACGTGAATGTCGACCGCACCAGCAGTGACCAACCCGTCGTGCTCGATCCGGCCCGGCCCGCGCAGGTGACCCTCCGGATCGAGAACCTCAGCGACCGCACCGTCACCGTGCCCTACATCCGGCTCGAGGGCGTCGTCCTCGGTATGACCATCTACTCCTTCACGACCCGGGTGGACCTCGAACTCCTCGCCGGCGAGGCCGAGGACCGGGCCTTCCCCGTGCCTCTGCTGGACCTCGGCAACCAGGCGAGTGGTCTCATCCCCTCCCACCTCGCCCTCCTCGACGCCCAGGGGCAGGCGATGTCCGAAAGGAACCTCATCGTCGACGTCCGCGGGAAGGCGAACTCCGTGTACGCCGTCTTCGGCCTGGCCATCGGGGCACTGGCGTTGCTGCGCCTGGCGAGCGCGCTGTGGCGGCTGGCCACCGGCCGGCTGAATCCGAACCGGTGGCGACGGGGGCTCACGCTGGCGGGTCCGGGCCTCGGGTTGGGCTTCCTGGTCACCTTCTCGCTCTCGGCATGGCGGATCGCCTCACCGCAGGGGTCGCTGTGGGCGACGCTGCTGCTCAGCGGTGCCGCCCTCGGCTTCGCCGCTGGCTACTCGACCCCGACGCCCGGTGAGCCGGAGGAACGGGACGAGGCGGAGGCGGAGCCGGGGCACGAGTCCGAGGCGGTCCCGGCGGGTGCACGGGACGACACCGCGGCCCCCGGGTCGGCGAGCAGCTCTCCCGCGACGCGCACGCCGCCGGGCGGCGGGTGAAAACCGGTGCACGCTGACCCGCACCCGCAGCGCCCGTGCCCGAGGGGGGACCGATGCCCACGCTGACCATGGAGCAGATCTACGCCGTCGCGCTGCAGGCCGGCTTCAGCCCGGAGCAGGCGGTGACCTTCACGGCCATCGCGTACGCCGAGTCGCGCGGGAACACGACGGCCAACGCCGCCGGCGCCGAGGACTCCCGGGGCCTGTGGCAGATCAACGTCTCCCCCGGCGTGCGGGGCAACACGTGGGGGGACCTCTACGACCCGCTCACCAACGCGCGCGCGGCCTACGAGATCTCCCGTGGCGGGGTGTACACCGAGCCGTGGTCGGTCACACATCCCCGGCACGCGGGTACCGCGCAGGACTACCGTGGCTACCTCGACGAGGCCCGGGCCGCGGCCGCGGCGGTGGGCGCCGACGGGGGGGCCTTCGACCCGACGACCGGCGGGATGTCCGGGCCCGGGGGAGGTGCGGTCGAGGTCTTCGTGGAGGCCGCGCTCGCCCAGGTGGGCGATCGCTACGTCTTCGGTCACGACGTGGCACTGGGCGATCCGAACCCGACCATGTTCGACTGCTCCGAGCTGGTCGAGTGGGCGGCCCACCAGGCCGGGGTGCAGATCCGGGACGGAACCTGGAACCAGTACCTGCAACTGCAGGGCCAGGGGACGCTCACCAGCGTCGAGCAGGCCCTCCGGACCCGCGGAGCGCTGCTGTTCACCTTCTCCGAGACCCCCACCCCCGGCGGCGGGCGGCCCGACGACGCCCACGTGGCGATCAGCCTGGGCGATGGCCGGGTGGTGGAAGCCGCCGATCCTGGGAGGGGCGTGGTCATCTCCCCGGCGGACCCCGACCGCTTCACCCACGCCGGGGTGATCGGCGGCCTGGGCACCGCGACCCCGCCGGACGGCGGTGTCCCACCCTTCGACGTGGCCTTCGCAGCGCTTCCCCCGCCCACCGACAGCGACGGGGACGGGCTCACCGACGAGTTCGAGCTGTTGCTCGGCACCGATCCCCAGGCCCTGGACACCGACGAGGACGACCTCAGCGACGTCTTCGAGACGACGCAGTCCCACACCGACCCGTCGTCCCCCGACACGGACGCAGACAGCGTCCCCGATGCGCTGGAGGTCGCGCAGGGAAGCGACGCGGGGGAGCACCGGCTGTCCGACGAGGTCGTCGCCGCGGGTTTCGGCGGGGCGGCCACGGTCGACAGCGACGACGACGGGCTCTCCGACCTCATCGAGCAGGAGCTGGGCAGCAACCGGGAGGCGGCGGACACCGACCACGACGGGGTCTCCGACGACTTCGAGTACGCGCTCGGGAGCGACCTGCTCAGCATCGACACGAACAGGGACGGGCTGACCGACGGGGTCGCCTACGACCTGGGGATCCTCGGCCCCCGGTCTGCGCAGGTGACGGCTCCGGGGACTCCGGGGGACGGCGGAGCTCCCGATGGCGGCAGCGACGGGGGGCCCCTGACGACCGACTCGGACGCCGACCTCTCCTGATCGTCACCCGAGCTGCACGAACAACCCCTCCAGGGTCCGGATCGCGACCGCGGCCGCCGTCTGGACCGCCCGGTCGGAGAGGGGGTGTCCGGCCAGCCGCCGCCACCGCGCCAGAGCCTCGATGCAGGCCGTCCGCAGCTGCTCCGCCGGCGTGCCGGCCGGGACGCCGAGGCGGGTGGCCGCGTCGTGCCCGAGGGCGCCGAGGAGACGGGCCAGCTCGTCGGCCCGGGCGTCGGGGAGCTGCAACCCACCCCAGCGCAGCTGGTCGAGGACCTGCAGCTCGGCGAACTCGTGGGCGCCGGCCACGACCTCCTCCACACGGGCCTGGAGGCCGGCGGCCCCGTCGACCGAGCCCCCCGACAGCACGGCGTTGAGCGCGGCGAGCGCCGACCGGGCCTTGAGCAGGCGGGCTCGGCGGGTGAACTGGACGACGAGGACCTCGCGCAGCCGAGCCAGCCCGCTCCGGTCCACCAGCTCGGCACCGAGCTCGGCCGCCGTCCGCAGGCGTCCGCCGCGGAGCAGTTCGACGACCAGGCGCACCCCGAACAGGCCGAGGCGCTCCAGCAGGTGTTGGCGGTCCAGCTCGCTCACCGCCACCGAGCTGGGACGGTGCCCGAACCGGTCGGCGGTGAGCAGCAGCGACCGGGTCTCGCCGTCCGGGGCCGCAGCCAGCTCGCGCAGCGCCCGCAGCTCCGCCTCCCGCAGCGTCTCGCCGGCCAGCCCGAGCAGGCCCGCCACCGGCACGACCACGGGGCACAGCTGCCGCAGCCGCGGCTCGGCTTGGTAGCGGTGCCCCACGCGCTGTGCCGTCTCCATCGCGTCGAGGGTGGCACCGCCGATCTCGTCGGCCCGCGACAGCACCCCGACGGCGTTCATCGACGTGCCATGGGCGAGCTCGTCGTCGTGGAAGGACTCGAGGAACCGGACGTCGCTGGCGTGCGCGTGCCGCAGCAGGTAGATCACCGCGTCGGCCTGGGAGGGCCGGTCGTCCTCCGGCGTCAGCGCCCGGTAGGTCTCGGCCGAGAGATCGGTCGAGAGCGAGGCGATGCCGGGAGTGTCGATCAGGGTGAGCTCGGCCAGCCGCTGCGTCGGCCAGCCGACGTCCAGGTGGTCGACGTCGGCGGCGGACAAGTCCCCGAGGTCGACCTGCAGAGCCCCGCCGGACCGGTCGAAGGGCCGGGGATGGGCCGGGCCGGTGCGCGGCTGCACCACGACCCCCGGATGGTCGGCGCGGCGGTACCAGGTGACGATCCGTGTGCACTCGCCGGCGTCGGTCGGCGCGAGCTCCTCGCCGAGCAGGGCGTTGAGGAGCGTGGACTTCCCGGCCTTCACCTTGCCGGCGATCGCCACGCGGAGCGGCTCGTCGAGGCGCCGCCGGGCGGCTGCCAGGGTCGCGGCCGCTCCGGGGGTGGTCGCCGACGACTCGGCGTCCAGCAGGAGGCCGGCAACGGTGGCGGTGAGCGGTTCAGCCACGGCGCACCACGACCGCGGGTGCGGCGTCGGCGGCCGGCAGCTGCTGCTGGAGACGGCGCAGCTCGGCCGTCTGGCGTGCGAGGTGCTCGGCCCGGTCGGTGCGCTCGGCCGGGCCGAGCGCGTGGGCCGCCTGCGCGGCGGCCAGGGTGGCCAGCGACGAGCGGTGCATGGCACTGGCGCGGTCCTGGAACTCGTCGCGCAGCCGGCGCTGCAGATGCCGCAGCGCGTCGCGGCAGTCCTTGCTGGCGCGGAAGGTCACCTCGTCGAGGTAGCGGCGGGCCGCCGCCTTGGCCAGCTGCCGGCGGTGGGCGAGCTGCCGGGCTCTTTCGTCCCGGATGCCCTTCCGGATGATCAGCGGGACCAGGACCAGGGTGATCGGCCCCAGCACGGCGGTCGCGGCGAGGCTGACCATGCCCAGCGGCAGGTTGCTGACGACGGCGAAGAGGGTCACCGGCACGAGGGCGCCGCTGCGGACGGCGGCGAGCGTCGTGGCCACCAGCCCCGCGGACCCCAGCGGCCCGAGCTCCGCGTCGACATCCTCGGCGTGCCCTGTCGGCGCGCTGAGCGTGACGTCGCTCGGCGTCCCCGCCTCCAGGTCGAAGAACGTGGCCATGCCCTCCACCACGGCCGCTGCCCTGCTGTGCATCGTGTCGTAGGTGGCGACCACGGCCGCCGCCGCCTCGCGCCGCATCCAGGCCTCCACGTCCGGCCAGCTGTCCTTCGGGTCCCCGCGGTCGATCAGCTCCTCCAGGTCCCGGGCCAGATCGCGCAGCCGGCGCTGCAGCTCGTGGTCGACGTCGTTGACGAGGTCCTGGACCCGATCGGCCAGCGCCTGCTGCCAGCCGGCGGCCGGTGAGGCGAGGCGTTCGGTGCGGGCACGCGTGCTGTCCAGCCGCTGCAGGACCCGCTCGCTGTCCTGCGGCCGGGTCACGACCTGGCGCTCGGCCTCGACCTGCCGGCCCAGCTGGGCGGTCGCGAAACGGACGTCGGCCGCGGCAGCCCGAGCCGACTGCTGGATGCCCGCGGCGACGCGCCCGGCGAGGAACCGGACCAGCGGCCGGAAACCCGACTCCTCGGTCAGGTCCGCGTCCTGCTCCGGCTGCAGCCGCAGGAAGGAGGAGACGCCGAGGACCGGCAGGTCCAACCCTTCCCGGGCCAGGTGCGCGCGGTCGAGCTCGACGATCTGCCGCCACTGGGGGTACAGGTCGATCTTGGTGACCACGCAGGCGGTGTCCGGGCAGCGCTCCAGCACCAGTCGCAGGAAGTCGACCTCCGGTGCCGTCAGCTCCGTCGAGGCGTCGGTGACGAACAGCGCTCCGGCGGCTCCGGCCAGCGAGTTGAGCGTGAGCACGCCGTGCGCCGAGTCCAGCCCGCCGACGCCCGGCGTGTCGACCAGGGCCAACCCCGACCGCAGCAGCGGATGGGGGAGCCGGACCTCCACCGAGGTGGGACGTTCGGCTCCCCGGCCGCGGCCGAACTCCGAGACGACGGCGGGGAGGTGGGCCAGCGGCAGTGGCTCGGTCCGGGGCGGGCCGACCTCCTCACCCGACGCCGGGGGGTCGAAGATCGCAGTGGCCGAGGCGGACTCTCCGTGACGCACGAGGGTCGGTACGGCGGTCACCAGGTCAGCGTCCACCGGGCAGACGGCTCGCCGCAGGAGCGCGTTGACCAGCGTGCTCTTCCCGTGCTTGAACTCGCCGACCACCACGACCGGGAGGATGCGGCCGGCCAGCCGTTCCCGGGTGGCGGCCAGCCGGTCGGCGAGATCGGGGCGGTTCCGCTCCAGGGCGAGCCGGCGGGCCGAGTCGACGACGGCCAGCGTGTCCGCCAGCGGGTCAGGCCGGGATCCGCCGGTCGGGCCCTGGGACGCCTCTGCCGGGCCGGGGGGTGGCGCGGCGGCCCGGGCGGACCCCTCGGCCGGCGCTCCGGAGGTCCCCTCCGGTGGCACGGGCACGGGCACGGGCACGGGAGCGGGGGTCGGCGAGGCCGAGACCCGCGACCCCTCGGTGGCCGGGACCCGCGACCCCTCGGTGGCCGGGACCCGCGACCCCTCGGTGACCCAGCCGAGGTACTCGCCGCAGGAGAGGCAGAACTGCGCCCCCGGCTCTTCTGGCGTGCCGCAGGCGGGACAAGGGGTCGTCGGTCCGGTCATCGAGGCGGCCACCGGATCTGCCCGAACGGCCCTGGGCCGGTCGGCGGGGCGTGGACCACGATGCGAGGACGTCGGAACCACAGGGGTGCGCGATGCGTGGGACGTCCTGCCCAGAGTGCAGCGAGCCCGTCGACCGGGACACCGAGTTCTGCCCCCGATGCGGGGTCTACCTCGACTGGGACGAGCGCGGCGAGGTCGAGCGGCAGCAGCCGATCGCCGTCCCCCGGCCCGCTGACCCGGTCGACTCGCCGCCGGTGGACGCCGTACACACCGTCCCGGGCCCTGCCGGGGCGGGAGCTGCAGCCGGCGCGTCGTCCACGGCCGTCAGTGCCCTGCCCCCGGCCGGCAGCGACGACCTGGACGGGGCCGTCACGACGCCGCTGGAGACGGTCCGGGAAGAGCAGGACGTCGGCCCGGCGGCCGCACCCTCCTGCCCCCGGTGTGGCACGGCGCGGACGCCCGGACGACGGTTCTGCACCAAGTGCGCACTGGAGTTCGACCCACCGACCGGGCCCACGGTCTGGGCCGCCCGTCCCCGGCGGCCGGAGCCGTGGTGGCGGCGGCTGCTCGGCCAGGGGCGCAGCCCTCGTGAACGGGCCGCGCTGCGCGCCTACCGCCGCAGCCTGCCGCTGCGGTTCCGGGTCATCCGCGTCCTCGCCGTGCTGTTGGCGGCGGCGCTGGTCACCGGTGGCGTCCTGGCGGTGCGAGGTGATCCGCTCGGCTGGCTCCAGGCCCGCTGGGACGACGTCCAGGGCAACCTCGAGGACGTGCCGGTCGCGGAGGCCCGACTCGACCCGGCGGTGGAGGCGATCCCCGAGTTCGGCCCGGCGTCCGCCGTCGACGGGGACGAGCGCTCCGCGTGGGCGACCCGGTGGACGGGGGACAACGAGGCGACGGAGTGCGGAACGCCGCAGACGGCCGCCGGGCTGCTGGTCACCTTCGACCGGGTCGCCGACGTCCGGGAGCTGCACGTCCTCCCCGGCCTGCCGGAGGGGGACCCGGTCCGTGGGTCGCAGCACCGGCCGAGCATCCTCGAGGTCCGCTCGGCCGAGGGGCACTGCCGGACGTTCCCCCTCGCCGACCGCGGTGAGGTGCAGGTGCTCGAGCTCGACCCGCCGATGAACACGAGCAGCGTGCGGATCGACGTGGTGGCGGTCCACCCTGCCGAGGGGGACTCCGACCTCGTGGCGATCAGCGAGGTCGGCTTCCGGCAGCGCCCGGTGCACTGAGCCGGTCAGGTCGACGTCACCGGGAACGGCGCCGTCGCCGTTCACTCTCGCGGCCCTGGCCGGAGGGGCCGGCAGAACCCCTCAGGCAACCCCAGCTCGGTGCAGCCCTCCAGGGCGGCCTCCTCGCTGTCGAACGGGCCGATGTAGAGCACGTCGGAGGGGGTGACGAACCCGAGCGCCTGGTACTCCGTGCTGTCCAGCACGCCGACGTGCAGCGTGTCGTCGCCCAGCTCCGTCAGGGCCACCTCCAGCTCCTCGCGGTCGTCCTCCAGGAGAGGCTCGCTCCCCGGGTCGGCCTGCGGGTAGGGCCGACCCAACACCCACTCGTCCTCGCCGATGGCCGGGGCGCTCGGCGACGGTGTGGTGGAGTCGCCCCCGGGCCCCGTGCCGGTGGAGGTCTCGGTTCCCGTGCCGCTGGAGGTCGTCCCGCTCCCGGTGGGCTCCGTCGTCGTGGTCCCCGACGTCTGCGGCGGTGCCGTGGTCGACGGCTCCGAGGCCGGGGGCGGGGGCGTACGGGTGCAGAACGTCTCGGTGCGCGGGCTCTGCTGATCCCCCCTGACGGCCGCCAGCTCGAAGCAGACCTCCGTGTCGGAGGGCAGGTCCGCCACCGTGGACTCGCTCACGCTGCCGCTCTCCGAGAGCTCCTCCTCGGTCATCGGCGGGTCCTGGTCGCTCGTGTCCGGGTCGATCCGGAAGACCAGCACGCTGTCCGGCGGACGCGTGAACGGCCGCCACCGCACCGTCACGGTGTTGGCGTCGACGGGCTCCGCGGACGGGCCCTCCGGCTTCGGGACGGCCGCGCTCCGCACCGGTTCCTGCGCCGGTGCGGGGTCGGCGGTGACCGCGATCCCCCCGGCAGCCGCGACGACCAGCAGGCCCAGCGCACCCAGCGCGACGGTGCCCCTCGACAGCACCGGCCGCTGGTCGAGCGCGCCGTCGAGCACGGGGCGCTGCGGGTCCGAGACGACCGGCGCCGCCGCAGGCTGTTCCGCAGGCGGGTCCGGCTCGGCGACGACCCGGAACGGCAGCCGGACCGGCGTGCCGCGCAGGAACGGGCGGCGGGACCGTACCCGGACGGCGGCCACGGCGGCGCTCCCCACCGGGAGCTCCAGGCGATCGGGAGAGACGAGGAACCCGAGGGCGTCGTCGGGGTCGGAGGCGACCAGCCGGAGGGTCGCGGGCGTGTTCCCCCAGTTGCCGATCTTCACGGTGTGTCGGCCGGACCATCGCCCGGTGGAGGTCACCGGGGTGATGGACGCGGTCAGGCCGTGGACGCGACCGACCTCCAGGTCGCCCTCGGCCGCGGCCGAGGACGACGGGTCGACGACCGACTGGGCCCGGACCGCGAACGCCACCTCACCGGCAACCCCGGCCGACGCGGCAGGGGCGGTGAAGACGACCGTGGCGGTGCTCTCCCGGCCGGGATACACCCGGAGGACGTCGGGGTCGCCCTGCTCCGGGGGCTGCCCGGTGACGACCTCGGACCAGTCGGCCGCGGCACCGTGGACGGTCAGCCGGAAACCCTCGACGATCTGCCCGGTGTTGGTCACGATGACCGTCACCTGCGCCTGACCGTCCGGCTCGACGACGACGCGGGGCGGATCGATCCGGATCTCGGGGTCCGCCACCATGCACCACCCCCGCCGCGACGATAGGACCGCGTCCGGTCCCGTCGGCAGGGCGACGCTGCCCCTCGGCACCGCCGGGAAGCAACTGTGCCCCAACGGGCAGCGAGCCGTGCCTGCACGGTGGCCCGGGTCGGGATGGCCCGTCCGGTGGAGGGTGGACGAGCCTCCGAACCGTGAGTCTGCGGGTGCCCGGGAGCTGCCTCGTCGCCTCCGGTGCGCGTCCGCGACGTCGCCGGGCTCGACGCGCCGGGCGGGGACCGCAGCCGGGTCGCTTCCTGACGATCGCGGGCGTCGTCCTCCTGCTGCTCGCGCCCGCCCTGGCGCTGCTGTCGACACCCTCCGCGGCGGCGTCCGGCATCGTGCTCCAGGCTCCGGGCGAGACCACCACTCCGCCGACGGTGACCACCGCTCCGCCGACGGTGACCACCGCTCCGCCGACGGTGACCACCGCTCCGCCGACGGTGACCACCGCTCCGTCGACGGTGACCACCGCTCCGTCGACGGTGACCACCGCTCCGTCGACGGTGACCACCGCTCCGTCGACGGTGACCACCGCTCCGTCGACGGTGACCACCGCTCCGTCGACGGTGACCACCGCTCCGCCGACGGTGACCACCGCTCCGCCGACGGTGACCACCGCTCCGCCGACGGTGACCACCGCTCCGCCGACGGTGACCACCGCTCCGCCGACGGTGACCACCACTCCGCAGAATCCGGTGGCGGCGGCGGTAACGCTCACCCAGCAGACGACGACGTCCCGGATCGGGCAACCGGTGCTCATCACGGCCACGGTGCCGCCGGGCGCTGCCCAGAGCGTCGTCGTCTTCTCCATGGCGGGTGCCGGGCCGGCGCTGACGAGGCGGGACGACACCGCCGCCGACGGCTTCACGGCCTCGTTCGTCCGCGAGCAGGAGGGGACGGACACCATCAGAGCGACGGTGACCACGCCGGAAGGGGGCCGGGCGACCGCGGCGGACATCGAGCACGTGTGGACGGCCGAGCCCTCGGCGGCCGTGGTGGTGTCACCTGCCGGTGCGAGCAGCTGCACCGGCAGCCGGTTCACCGCGAGCGTCAGCGTCACCGGCGACGACGGCGCACCGCGGGTCGGCGTGCCCGTCCGGCTGTCGCTCGGCCCGGGGTCGTCGGAGGGCGCCTTGACCGGGACGACGGGAACGGGCGGCCGCGCCGCGCTGGGCTTCACCCGGACCGCGCCCGGCGAGCAGACCCTCCTCGCCACCGCGGACCTCCCCACGGGGCCGGTGACGTCGGCACCGACGCCCCTCGTGTGGGTCGACTGCGGGATCGCCCTCGCGCTCGCTCCGGCCGGCACGACGAGCCCGGCCGGTGTCCTCTTCACCGCCACCGTCCACGTGACCGACGGCGTCGGGGAGCCGCTCGGCGGTGCCCAGGTGGCGTGGAACGTGACCACGGACGGTGGGCAACCGGAGATCCCGGTGGTCACCGCGAACGGGCAGGGCCTGGCCTCCTGGACCTGGACCCGCGACAATCCCGGCACCGACCGGATCGCCGTGACCGTGACGCACGGGGGCCGGACCGGCCAGGCCACGACCGACCACTTCTGGACCGGGGCGTCCGACGCGCAGCTGCGGCTGGCACCGGCCGGCACCGAGAGTCTGGCGGGCAGCCCGTTCACGGTCACGGCGCTGGTCACCGACGACGGACTCCCGGTGGCCGGCGTCGTCGTGCGGTTCCGCGCGTCCCTGGCGCCCGTCGGCGCCGACGACGTGGTCGTCCCCGGCGGCGCCGCGGACGAGGTGGGCGAGGCGGTCACCAGAGAGCTCGGCCTGGCCTCGTTCGAGATCCTCCGTGAGGTCGCCGGCACCGACACCGTCGTCGCGGAGGCCGAGGTCGACGGTGAACCGGTGAGCAACTCCGTCGTCCACCTGTGGACCCTCGTGCCCGGTCTGGAGTTCACGTTGGCGCCGGCCGGCACGTCCGGGCCTCCGGGCACGGACGCCACCGTGACGGCGACCGTGTACGACGACGACGAGCCGCCCGCCGAGGCGGAGGTGGCGTTCCGGGCCACGATGGACGGTGAGCAGGAGCTGACCGAGACGGTTCCGGTCGACGAGGACGGGCGGGCGACGTTCACCTGGACCCGCGACGTGGCCGGTCCCGAACAGGTCGAGGCGACGGTGACGCTGGACGACGGCCCGCAGGGCGCGGCCTCGGTCGCCCGCCTGTGGCTGGACGAGGATGGTCAGGCCCTCCCGCCCCCACCGCCGCCCCCGGACTTCGACGTCGATGGTGGGCAGGTACCCGGAGGCCCGGTCGTGGTGAACGGCACCGGCTGCCCCCCGGGCGCCGAGGTCACGGCCGACCTCGACGGCGAGCGGGTGGCGACCACCCGTGCGGACGCGAACGGCGACTACCGGCTGCGCATCGGGCTGCCAGCAGAGGTGGACCGGTACGAGCTGCGCACCGGGTGCCTCCCCGTCCAGGTGGTCCAGCACGTCGACGTCGTGGTGCCGACCGCCTCGAGCCGGACGGCCGGAGCAGCGGCGACCACCTCCATGGCGGTGTTCGGCTTCTTCGTACTGCTCGGTGGCCAGCTCCTCCGGCTCTCGGACCACTAGGACCGGTCACGGACGGCGGTGACGGGGCGCTGTCTCCGGCGCATGGGCTGTGACGACAGGCCCACCGAGGCGTGCTCATGGCGACCCTGAGCATCTGTCGAGCGGCTGTGGACCTCCTCCCTCCGGACAGTACGGCCAACCCCTTCGAAGACAGGTGGAGGGGCAGGGGGAGGGATGGGACATGTCCGAGCGCATTCCCACGTACGTCTATGCGAACGACCCGATCTCGCAGGCGGGCGTGGTCAGCCAGCTGCGGCCGCGGCCGGAGGTGTGGGTCGTGGACCAGGCGGATCTCGACAGGGCGAAGGTCGCGGTCATCGTGTGCGACGCCGTCGACAGCGAGTGCCTGCGCGTCCTGCGCGCGGTGCAGCGGGGCGGGGTGCCGCGCACCGTCGTCGTCGCCGGGCAACTGGACGACGCAGCGCTGGCGGCCGCGGCCGAGGCCGGGGTGTCCGGCCTGCTCCGTCGGTCGGACGCGACCCCGGAGGCGCTGGCCCGCGTGGTGGTCCGGGTGTCGGCCGGCCAGGGGGAGGTGCCGCCGGACCTGCTCGCACGCCTGCTGGACCAGGTCGGCCGCCTGCAGCGGCAGATCCTGACCCCGCGCGGCATCGCCTTCTCCGGCCTGTCCGAGCGGGAGGCCGACGTGCTCCGCCTCGTCGCGGACGGCCTGGGCACGTCGGAGATCGCCGTCCGGCTCTGCTACAGCGAGCGCACCGTCAAGAACATCCTGCACGACGTCACGAGCCGCCTGCAGCTGCGCAATCGGTCCCACGCGGTCGCCTACGCCCTCCGCGAGGGCCTGATCTGACGGCCGCAGCCGCTCGCAGGTGTTCCTGCCCGTACGGGCAGGAACACCTGCCCGCGCGTCGTGCCGGTGGCGATTCCGGCTCGAGGCGGGGGAGCGGCAGCCTGGGCCGGTGATCCACGACGTGGACTCTGCGCTCCGCGCCCTGATCCTGCGCGAGGGGCTCGACGGAGCCGACGCCGAGGTGGTCTTCGACGCCCCCACGAAGGACTGGGCCGGCCGGCGCACCGCCCCGACGGTCGACGTCTACCTCTACGACATCCGCGAGGACCTGCGCCGCCGCGAGCGCGGGATGATCAACGAGTACGACGACGCCCGGCGGGTGGTCGCCCGCCGTCTGCCGCCCCGCCACTTCAAGCTCTCCTACCTGATCACGGCCTGGACCCAGCGGCCGGTGGACGAGCACCGCCTGCTGTCGGGCCTGCTGGCCTGCTTCCTGCGGCACGACGCGCTCCCCGCCGACCTGCTGGACGGCCCGGTGGCCGAGCTGGGACTGCCCGTGCCGGTGAGCGTCGCGCTGCCGCCGCCGGAGGACCGCTCCTTCGCCGACGTCTGGTCGGCGCTGGGCGGGGAGCTGAAGCCGTCGCTCGACATCGTGGTCAGCGTGCCGATCGACAGCGGGCAGCGCCGCGAGGTCGGTCCGCCGGTGACCGCGCCACCGCGGGTGTCGATGGGTGGGACCGGGAGCTGGCCGCCCTCAGAGGTCCGGGAGGGGCGCCTCCGCGGGGCCACCCCGTCCCCGCCGGGGCCGACCCCGCAGTCGCCGGCCGGGGAGCCGTCGGCGGACCGGCCACGACCGGCGGTGCGGCGGCGCCGGGGACGCTCCGGTGAGTGACCCGGGGCTCGGCTACCTGCTCAGCCGCGCCCAGCTCGTGGAGGACCGCATCCGGGCGCTGGTGCACCACCGCCGGCGGAGCGACCCGGCACCGGACGACCCCTTCCGCGGGCTCTACCTGTCGGACGAGACCGTCGACGCGCTGCTGGCGCCGGCCGAGCCGGCGCCGCCGCCCGATCGCCACCGGCGCGACCGGCTGGAGTCGGCGGCCGACCGCGCCGAGGCGGCGGGGGAGCGGTTGCGGCTCCGCGAGCTGGCCCGCACGGCCGGGCTGACCGAGCTCGACGTCGAGCTGCTCGTCATCGCGCTGGTACCCGACCTCGACGCGCGCTTCGAGCGGCTCTACGGCTACCTCAACGACGACGTCACCCGGCGGCGGGCCACGACCGGCCTGTCGCTCGAGCTCGCCGGGGTCCCGTCCGCGGCCGCCTCGGCGCGGGCGGCTCTGCTGCCCGGCCGGCCCCTCGTCGACCACGGGCTGGTGCGGATCGAGGACACCGACCGGCCGTTCCTCACCCGCGCCCTGCGCGTGCCCGACCGGGTGACCTCGCACCTGCTCGGGGACGACACCGTGGACCCCGACCTGGCTCCGACACTCACCCGGACCTCGCCGTACCCGACGGCGGTCGCCGATCGGCTGGCAGATGCCCTCCGCGCAGGGGTGCGGCTGGTGCACCTCCGGGAGACCGGCAGCGGCTCGGGCCGGGCGGTGGCAGCGGCGGCGCTGTCCGCAGCCGGCCGGTCGGCGCTCGTGGTGGACCTCTGCCGAACCGCGACGCAGAGCGATCCGATCGCCGTCGTCGGCCTCGCCGGACGTGAGGCGCTGCTGACCTGTGCCGGGCTGGTGGCCGGTCCGGTCGAGGCGCTCGGGTCCGCGCCGTCGGCGGTGCTGCAGCGGTTGACGACGCTGCCGGTCCCGGTGCTCCTGGTGGGCACCGGCGTCTGGGACCCGACCTGGAGCGACGTCGTCCCGCTGCCGGCGGAGGTCCCGGCCCTGGCCCCGGACGACCGGGTGCGGCTGTGGCGGCGGGAGCTCGACGGCGCCGCCGCGGCCGATGTGGACCCGGGCGTGGGTACCGCGCACTTCCTCCTCGGGCCGGACCAGGTGCACCGGGCGGTGGCCGCGGCGCGGACCGCGGCGCTGCTTCACGGCGGTCCGGTGACCGGCGAGGACCTCCGCCGCGGCGCCCGGGCGCAGAACGCCGCCGGCCTGGACCGGCTGGCGCGACGCGTCGAACCGCAGGTCGCCTGGGCCGACCTGGTGCTGCCCGGGCCGGTGCTCGGCCAGCTGCACGAGCTGGCCTCCCGCGCCCGGCACCGGGACCTCGTCCTGACCCAGTGGCGGATGCGCCGGGGCGGGGGACGGGGACGCGGCATCACTGCCTTGTTCGCGGGCGACTCGGGCACGGGCAAGACCATGTCGGCCGAGGTGATCGCCGCCGAGCTGGGCCTGGACCTGTACACGGTCGACCTGGCCGGCGTGGTCGACAAGTACGTGGGGGAGACCGAGAAGAACCTCGAGCGGATCTTCCGCGAGGCGTCGAACGTCAACGGCGTCCTCCTGTTCGACGAGGCCGATGCCGTCTTCGGCAAGCGCAGCGAGGTCCGTGACGCGCACGACCGCTACGCCAACATCGAGAGCGCCTACCTGCTGCAGCGGATGGAGTCCTTCGACGGGCTGGCGATCCTGGCCACCAACCTGCGCGCCAACATCGACGAGGCGTTCACCCGCCGGCTCGACGCCGTCGTCGACTTCCCGACCCCGGACGAGGACCTCCGCCGGGCGCTGTGGGAGCGCTGCCTGGCCCCACCGCTGCCGCGAGCCGATGACCTGGACCTGGACTTCTGCGCCCGCTCGTTCGAGCTGTCGGGCGGCAACATCCGCTCCGTCGCCGTGACGGCGGCCTACCTGGCCGCGGCGACCGGGGGGCCGGTCGGCATGCGGGAGGTCATCGCCGCGGTCTGCCAGGAGTACCGCAAGCTCGGCCGGCTGGTGCTGGAGCGGGAGTTCGGCGAGTACCTGCCGCTGCTGCGCTGACCGATCACAACGACGGAGGTCGCCATGTTCTCGTCATTGCTGTGGTGGCTGCTCTCCTGGCTCTGGCGGCTGTCCGGACGCGGCCCGGCGGCCGAGATCGCCTACTTCGCGTACTCGGTCTCCGGCGCCGGCGGTGAGACGACCAGCCAGGAGGACGTATTCGCCGTCGACCCGCGGACCGGGCAGGTCCGTCGGCTGACCGACGACCGCACCAACCCCGAGTTCGTGAGCGACCGCAACCCGGCGTGGTCGCCCGATCGCCGCAGGCTGGCGATCCATCGAGGGTCCGCATCCGAGCCCGCGAGCCGGCTGTACCTCCTGTCCGCCGCCGACGGGGCGGTGGAGAAGGTCCTGGTGCCGGGGGTGGGGCCGATGTGGCTGGGCACCGGCACCTTGCTGTACCTCGACGATCAGCAGGATGTGTGGTCCGTGGACGTGCGGACGCTCGCCACGCGCCGGATCACTGATCTCGGTACCGAAGTCGGGATCGACGGGATGTCCTGGCACCCGGTCGCCGGCCTGGCGATCGGGTGCGCCGGGCCGGGTGACCGGCACTCGATCGCGACCATCCCGGTGGCCTCCGTCGCGGCGGCTCGCGCGCCCGGCGGGACGGCGGTCGGCCCGGGCGCGCTGACCTTCCGCACGGACCCGACCGTCAACGCGTCCTTTCCCGACTGGTCCCCGACAGCCGACCGCATCGCCCTCACCAGCTGGAAGCCTGGTGATCCCAGCCGGGTGGGGTACCTCACGCTGGCATCGGGCGCTCTCACGCTGCTGCCCGGCGACCAGACGCCCGGGACGACGCTCTCCGACCACGGCGCGGTGTTCAGCCCCGACGGCCGGACACTCGCCTGGGTGCGCGGGCACGAGGACACCTGGACCGAGATCTGGCTGACGGAGCTCGCCACCGGGAACACCCGCCGGCTCACCGACGACGCACAGGGACGGTTCAAGGCCGGCCTCGACTGGTGACCCGGCCGGCCAGGGACGTGGCGGTGTCCCGCCCCCACCGTGTTCTACGCCCGGAATCGCTCCTCGTCGAGTCGGACACTGCCGGACATCGGGCTCAACAGAGTCGTCGTGGAGCCGTGCCATGCGTCTGGCCAGAACGACGCCGGGCGGCAGCTCAGGGACCGGCGTCGGCCTTGCCTCTTCGAGCAGTGCGACATGCCCCGTTGCGCTCCCTCGAGGCTCCTGCAACCGGCCCTGCAGCAGACACACTGAGTGCACAGCAGACGCCATCGAGCAATGCGGCTGGACCAGCTCAGTCTTTGCGTCGCGAGGCGACGAGAGCGGCTATTGCGCCTCTCCGCAACTGGCTCTTCCGGCACCACCCTCGGGAATGGGGGGCGACAGTGGACCGCGCAGGATTCGCGCCGTTGGCGCTGTCGACCGTCCTGACGATTGCCCTGGCAGCTTGCGGATCGGGGGACGAGAACAGCGCGTCGGCTGGGAGGACATCCCCCACGGAGTCGACGTCGACCTCAGCAGCCGCTACCGAAACCGGCACTGGGCTCATCGACCCGACGCTGGAGCGACCCGAGAACCTCGACCCGGTCCAGCAGTTCGCGTTCGACGGCATGGCCTCCGGTCTGCGGGAAGCTGTCGACGAGCTCGAACGAGGCGAGGATCCGACCATCTCCTGTACCAGCGTATTGGCCTACGCCGAGGGAGGTGACACGACTGGACTGGAGGCCGCAGTACAGAAGGCCCAGGAGCAGTGCGGACGCGAGATCCCGATTGCCTGGGCGACGCGGCAACTCGACACGGTGGAGGCAACGGGTGACATCGGCGAGTCCATCGGCGAGTGCGCCTCGGCTCTCGTCTCGCTCGACCTCGTGGAGGAGCGGTACACCGACCCCCGGGTGACCGAGCTGCGCACCCGTGCTGACCAACTGTGCGCATAGCGGGATCAGAGGCAGGCCGTCCAGGATCTGCTGAAGACCCTCGTCCATGGAGAGTCTCCCGCGGTGGAGGCTGACCCGCTGCGATGGCCATGTCGTTCGATGACGCATCTCGGATGCCTGATGCGGCTACGAGCAAGAAGCGGCCGATGCTGATCGCTGTCGCGCCCGTGGTGCCCACCACTGCCCCGAGCACGCTGCTGACTCTACAGTCGTCCGCTGGCAACTCGGCCGTTTCACGCATGCTTCTCGAGCAGCTGACTGCTGGCTCATTGGTGCAGCGTGAGGAAGACTCGAAGATGTCTCCAGCGCACGCGGGTGGCGCAATGGGGGAACTGGACGCAGCCTTCGCGCTTGGACAGAAGGGGTTCGAGGTCGTCATCGGGCCCGGCGGTCCAGAAGGTCACAAGCTTACTAGTCACGGCTTCGACATCGTTGCCTATAATCCGCAGACCGGGCAGTCGTGGATTGTGGACAACAAGGCGAGCGGGGGTACCAGCACCGTCCGGGAGGCAACCGCGATCATCAATAACCTGAAAATCAACATCGACACGGCGATTACTCATGTCAAGACGCTGCCCGACTTTCCTCACAAGCAGGTTGTCCTCGGCAAGCTCACGGCCGCTCGTACCGCGCTCGGGGCGGGACGTGAACTGCCCGACGCAGTGTCGTTGGTCGTGACCAACGCGGGGGGTTACCACAGCGGCGTATCAAAGAAATTGGCGAAGCTGGGTGTGCAGTTCGAGGATATGACCGGTGCGGCAATCCGCGCCACGCGCAGGGCCGACATCAAGAAGGCGCGCCAGGGCGGTGTTTCGCCGGGAAGGCCCACGACCGTCGACCCAACTCCGACGGGCGGAACGCCAGGAAGTCCCGCCGTGCGGCCACCAAGTAGAGAAATCGATGTAGAGGTGCCCGCAGCGCCTCGAGGCGGCAAGGCCAAGGTCGACGTCGACCTTGCCGACCTCAAGCTGCACATCCCGGCCAATCGCGTCCGCATCTCCGCGGCCGGGGTGCGGGGCGCCATTCGCGCCGGCGCGCTCACGGCCGCGAAAGCCGGCCTGCTGGCGATCCTGGGGTACTTCGTGAACAAGTACGTCTACGAGCGCGACATGGAGCGGTCCCTGGAGCTGGTGCAGGCCGTGGGCAGCCAGCAGCTGTCCGAGCGCTTTCCCGAGGGTCTGGCTCTGGCGCTGAGGAAGCCCGAGGAGACGGTGTACGGCAACATCACCTACGCGGTCAGTTTGGCGACCAACATCGACGCGACCACGGGGGAGGCTGTGGCCGCGCTCCCAGCGGTGCCCCCGCACCGAGTGGCCGGGTTCTACGACACCGAGCCCTTCGAGGGCGAGTTGGCCTCCGGCCGCGTCACCTACTTCGGTGGTTGGATCGAGTGGAGCATCCACGGCTCGGCCGTGCCGCTGTCGGATTTCCTCGAGCAAGCGCCACCGGAGGTACAGCTGGCATTCGACCGAGCGCACGCTGATGCGCTCAGGGCATATCACCGCACACACCCGCGCGAGGCACCGCTGTCCCACGTGGCGAGCACCCCACGTGAGGATCCCGTACGCAAGTGAGCTGGGCTACCGTTCTCCATGCGTGACGCCGTGTCTCGTTCTGCACCCGGACCGCGTACCGCTGCACACGGATCGGCGGCCCAAGATGGGTCACCCGGGCGTGTGTCGTTCGAGAGGCGCGGCCATCGGTCCATGGTTCGGTCTCCGCGTCGCCAGGCGGGTCACCGCGTACGGTGCCGGTGCGAGATCACTGCCTGTCCTCTCGCAGCCGCTGTCCCAGAAGGCGGCGCAGCACGGTACCGGCAAAGCGTGTCGGGGGCGGTCGCCGGGCACCACGAGTTGCCCCGAAGGGAACCGCCCGCTGCCCCCTCGCCCGTGTCCCCGGGGCTCCCGTGGCGGTGGGTGGCGGAGAACCCTGGAGTCGACCGGCACCGCTGCGGGAGGCCCGGATGCGCAGTCACGACCACGAGACCGACGCCGAGGTCGCGCTGCGACCCAAGGCGGCCCGGCTCGACGAGGAACCACCGGTGCACGTGCTCCGCGCGGCGGCGGCCGGGCGGGGAGACCTGCTCGACGGCGCCGGTGTCCTGGGGCTGCAGCGGGTGGTGGGTAACCGGGCGACCGGCGCACTGCTCGAGGACGAGCGCTCGCCGGTGCACGACGTCGTCGGCTCCAGCGGCGCTCCGTTGGCGCCGGACGTGCGAGAGGACATGGAGGGCCGGCTCGGCCACGACTTCGGCGACGTCCGGGTGCACACAGACGACCGCGCGCACGAGTCGGCCGAGGCGGTGGGCGCGCACGCGTACACGGTGGGCTCGGATGTCGTCTTCCAGCGGGACCGGTTCGATCCGTCCTCGATCGAGGGGCTGACCACGCTGGCCCACGAGTTGACGCACGTGGTGCAGCAGCGGCAGGGCGCAGTAGACGGCATCTCCGCGCCTGGTGGCATCCGGGTGAGCGAACCCTGCGACCGGTTCGAGCGTGCAGCCGCGGAGACCGCCGAACGGGTGATGTCCGCCCCGACGCCCATCGTCACCGCTCCTGCAGGCCCGGCGGTGCAGCGTGAAGAAGCGCCGGAGGAGGAGCAGCCCGAGGAGGAACCGGCGGTCCAGGGCGTGTTCGTGCAGCGCCAGGAGGCGCCGGAGGAGGACGAGGAGTCCGCTGAGAGCCCGTGAGGTCGGGCCGACGACTACTCGATACGTCGAGCACACCGGCGGCAGGGCCGATGCGCGCCGGGCCGAGATCGGGGAACGGCCGTCCGATGAGAGGAGGTCCGCATGCGCGCTCCCGAGCCCGACGGCGAGCCGGCCGATGGATGTTGAGCGGGCAGCGGGCCGTGGTGGGTCGCGACGTGTCTCGCACGGCAACCGGACCGAGGCGGCTCGGCGGGAATCCCCAGCGTCGGCTGCGGCACGTCTGCAAGCGGCCGCCGGCAACGACGCGGTCGGTCGCCTCGTCGGCACGTCGGCAGGGAGTGAGCGGACGGCGAGCCTGCTGCGGTCCGAGACGGTGGCGCTGCAGCGGTTGGTGAGCGGGTCTCCGAACGAGCGCCGGCCTCACCGCGGCCTGGCCGACGCGCTCGCCGACGTCCTGCCGCCGGTGGCTGCCGCTGCGGCCGGTGGCCTGGGTCCGCTGGTCCGACTGCTCGAGACGGCGCTCGCGCCTGCCGCCGTCCAGCTGCTGGTCACCGCCGGTCTCCGCGACGAGAACACCCTCACCAATGTGGTCTTCTGGGCTCGCCATCCGGGGATGGCCGGCGACGCGATCGACCCCGGCCGGCAGGATCTGGTGCGGGAGTGGCTGCTGGCCCGCGACACCGTCGTGCGGCCGGCGCTCCGCTCCGCCCGGTCGCGCCCTGCGCAGTCCCCGAGCCCGTCCGGGGCAGCGTCGGACCGTGTACCGGAGGGCGCGATGACCGGTCAGCGCCTGGGGCAGTTCGGGACCGAAGCGGAGAGCGACTTCCGCCGCCGGGTGTACGACGCTCAGTTGGCGCGCAGCCTGCAGCGGGGCAGGGAGTTCTTCCCGGGATTACCGGTGGCCGACCTGGCCGAGGTGGAGGGTGGTCACCGGCTGCACGTGAGCGCCGCCGCCGACTGCCGCGCGCTGTTGGCCCGTGCGCGGTCAGACCTGGAAGCGGCGCAGTCGGCGGGGGAGCGGGGGGCGGTGGCGGTCCGGACGATCAGCATCCGCTCGGCGTACCGGGATCCCGAACGGGACTTCTCCGCCTGGCAGAACGCCTTCGACACCCACTACCGGCGGACGGGCGACGAGCGGGCCGCTTTGGCCGAAGGGCCGCTCGGCCCTGCGGCCGTGCGGCTGATGGTGCAGAGGATGGCGCTCGTCAAGGCGGTGCCGGGGTTCAGCAACCACACCCGGGGGCTGGCGGTCGATCTCGGCACCCGGGAGGGTGGTGTGGACTACGGCCCCAGCTCGGCCCAGTCGGCCGCCTGGCGGCGCACCTGGTTGTACGCCTGGCTGGTAGCCAACGCCGGGGCCTTCCACTTCCGCCCCTACGCCGCAGAGCCGTGGCACTGGGACCACGAGTGACCGGCCCTCGACCGCGGGCAGCCCAGGTGCGGGTCGCTCAGCCGCCACCGGCTGCCTCAAGGGGCACGTGCGGATGCCCGACCCGACGTCCCGTCGCTCCTGCTACGCGGACCGCCGTCGCGCCAGGCTCGCCGCACCAGCGGTCTCACGCAGGAGGCGGGCATGCCGACGTACCTATCCCCGGGCGTCTACATCCACGAGGCGCCGTCCGGATCCCGCCCGATCGAGGGCGTCGGCACCGCGGTGGCGGCATTCGTCGGGCTGGCGGCCGACGGGCCGTTCAACGAGCCGACCCTGGTCACCAACTGGACCCAGTTCACCCGCACCTTCGGTGACTTCGTCGACGGCTCCTACCTGGCCCACAGCGTCTACGGCTACTTCCAGAACGGCGGCGGTCAGTGCTACGTCGTCCGGGTCGGCCAGGACGGCGCGGCCGGCAACGGCCGGGCCCGGGGCGACGGCCGGCGTCAACAGCAGGAGGCCATACCACCGGCACCGCGGGCCGAGCTCGGTGGCTACCGCGTGCTGGCCATCGACGGGGGCACCCGGTCCGGGGAGATCACCGTCGAGGTGGCCGAGGCCGGGGGCGACTCGCCGTCCGAGGACATGTTCAAGCTCGTCGTCCGCCAGAACGGCGAGGTCAAGGAGGAGTACGATCGCGCGACCACCGGCCGCGGCAAGAGCAACGTCGCCACGATGGTCAACGCCGCCTCCAAGCTCATCCAGCTGGAGGAGGTGGCGACCGGCGGTCAGCTGGAACGCCCGGCGCCCGGCACGACGGCGTCCCTCGTCGCACCTGCGCCGCCCCCGCCGCCCGACGCGGTGCCGTCTCCACGGCTGTCCGGTGAGGACTACGTCGGTGACGTCGCCGACCGCACCGGCTTCGGCGGGCTGCAGGCGGTCGACGAGATCACCATGCTGTGCGTTCCCGACCTCATGAGTGCCTACCAGCAGGGCACGCTCGACCTCGAGGCCGTGAAGGCGGTGCAGCTCGCGATGATCGCCCACTGCGAGCAGATGGGTGACCGGATGGCGATCCTCGACCCGCCGCCGGGCCTCAACGCCCAGCAGGTCAGGGACTGGCGGATGGACGGCGCCGGCTACGACTCCGCGTACGCGGCCCTCTACTGGCCCTGGCTCGAGGTCATGAACCCGGCCAGCAACGCCAGCATGTACATGCCACCCAGCGGCCACATGGCCGGCGTCTGGAGCCGCAACGACGACACCCGCGGCGTGCACAAGGCACCGGCCAACGAGGTCGTCCGAGGCGCGCTGTCGCTCCAGACGCAGATCACCACGCGAGAACAAGACCTGCTCAACCCGCTCGGCATCAACTGCATCCGCGTCTTCCCCGGCCGCGGCATCCGGGTCTGGGGCGCCCGGACCCTCTCGTCGGACCCGGCCTGGCGCTACCTCAACGTCCGGCGGCTGTTCAACTACCTCGAGGAGTCGATCCTCGACGGCACCCAGTGGTGCGTCTTCGAGCCCAACGACCGTGCCCTGTGGGCCCGCATCCGCCGGACGATCAGCGCCTTCCTGGTCAACGAGTGGCGCAAGGGCGCCCTGTTCGGCAGCACGCCCGACGAGTCCTTCTACGTCAAGTGCGACGACGAGACGAACCCGGCCGAATCCATCGACGCCGGTCAGGTGCTCTGCGAGGTCGGCGTCGCCCCCGTCAAGCCGGCGGAGTTCGTCGTCTTCCGGCTCGCGCAGTTCTCCGGCGGCACCGCTCTCGTCACCGAGTGACCCACCGACCCCGAGAGGGAGATCCCCATGCCCCTGCCCGAACTCGACAGCTCGGTCGGCCACTCGTTCGGCCTGGAGTTCGACGGTGTCGCGATCACCTCGATCACCGAGGTGAGCGGCCTGAAGATGGAGCAGGACGTCATCGAGCTCAAGGAGAACGGCCCCGACGGCAAGTACGTGATCAAGAAGCTGCCCGGCCGGTTCAAGGCCGGCGAGTGCACTCTCACCCGGGGCCTCACCGAGGACAACAGCTTCGAGAAGTGGATCAAGGACGCGCAGTTCGGGAAGATGACCGACTCCCGCAAGGGCGGCGCGATCATCGTCTTCGACTACGAGGGCAACCCGATCAAGCGCTACAAGTTCACCAACGCCTGGCCCAAGAGCCTGGAGATCGGCACGCTCAAGGCCGGCGACACGAGCGTCCTCACCGAGAAGCTCGTGCTGACCTACGAGCGGCTCGAGGTCGAGTGATGCGCCGGACGCTGGGCGGCGTCCTCGGCCTGGACGACAACCCGGCCGCCCGGGTGGACCAGGCGCCGCCTCGGGACCCGCCGCAGGAACGGATGCGGACGGAGTTCCCGTTCCTGCTGCCGCGCGGCTACGTCGACGGCGCCGGGACGGTCCACCGGGACGGCGTCATGCGGCTGGCCACCGCCCGCGACGAGCTGGTGCCGCTGCGGGACGACCGGGTGCGCGACAACCCCGCCTACCTCAGCGTCGTCCTGCTGGCCCGGGTGGTCACCCGGATCGGCACGGTCGACGACGTCCACACCGGCGTCATCGAGAACCTGTTCGCCTCGGACCTGGCCTTCCTGCAGGACCTCTACCGGCGGATCAACCAGGAGGGGCACACCCGGGCCGCCGTCACCTGCCCGTCCTGCGGGCACGGGTTCGCCGTCGACGTCGCCGGGGGCCGCCTGGGGGAATAGCGACGTACGCGGCCGACCGCATGTACGAGGAGGTCGCGTACATCGCCTACCACTTCCACTGGCCGCTGGACGACCTCCTCGACCTCGAGCACGCCGACCGCCGGCGCTGGGCCGAGGAGATCGCCCGCATCAACACCCGCGTGCAGAACGGGAGGTGACAGAGTGCCCAGGTCGGCCTGGTCGCCCTGGCGCAAGCCGGCCCGCCCGACCGGCCCGGCGGCACCCGCTCCCGGTGCGACGGGGGGCTGGCGCCTCGTCGCACCGGTCCAGCGGACGGTCGCGCCGATGCCGGTCACCGCTCCCATCACCCGGCTGACCGCGGCGCTGAGCACGTGGGCCGATCCCCGTTTCGTCGCGCCACTCGGGCACGTCGTCGACCCCGACGGTCCCAGCGGCCAGGCTGACGGCCTGCTGCGGCCCGCGGCCGGCGCCGTGGTCCAGCGCGACGGCCCCGACCTGCCGCTCGTGTCGCGGCGGCCGTCTCCGCGGCGGGGCCCGGCGCGGTTCCGGTGGAGCACTCTCGCGACGACCCCCTCCCCGCCGCAGGAGACCCCGGTGACCACCCCGGACCCCGTCGCGGCTGACACCCCGGTGTGGGCGCCCCCGTCGGTCCCGGCGGGGACGGCCCAGGCCGCACCACCGCTCACCGCGGCGGCACCCGTGGCCCTGCCGCTGCCGGTCCGGCCCGCCGTCGCCGTCGCCGTCCAGCGCGAGGTCTCCTCCCGACCGCCGGGGCAGGGGACGGGGCCACGACCGGGCGGGCACGGTGATCCCGGGTCCGTCGGCACGAACCTCGTCGCCGACACCGGCGGCAGGGCTCGTCCCGGCGAGGGGGCCTCGGACGGGGGCGCGGCCCCGCCGCCGGTCGCCGGCGGCACGCCGCACGGGACCGTCCGGCGCAGTCCCGCCGAGCCCCCGGCGGCGACGGACTCCGGCCCGTCCCCACGCACGCCGGCGGTGACGTCGTCAGCCTCGGCCCTCCCCACCGCCGGCACCGGGCAGCCGGAGTCGCCGACCATGGACACCTCCGCCCCCGAGCTGCCGGTGCCCGGCGAGGCCGCCGACGGTGCCCCAGCGGACGATGCGGACGAGGTCGTCCCCGAGCTCCCGGTTCCCGGTCAGGCCGTGGCGGGTGCCCCGACGGACGATGCGGGCGGGCCGGCCCCCGAGATCCCCGGTTCCGACCCCCCCGAGCCGGCACTTCCCGCGCTCCCGGTGGTCGCGCAGCGGCAGGAAGCGCCGTCGAGCCCCGCCGCCGCGGAACCGACTCCGCTCGCCACCCACCCAGCACCGGAACCCCCGCCCGCCACGACACGACCGAGCCGATGGCGCATGGGTACCCCGATCCCCGGACCGGTCGACCTGCAGCGGCTGGTCGCGCCACCGGAATCCGTGCTCGGCCCGCTGGCGCCCCCCGGGGCGGGCAGCGCTCCGGCGGGGCCGGTGCTGTCCTCAGCGGCCGGCGGGGAGATCTCGTACCCGAAGGCACTCCCTCCGCCCCGACCGGAGCACGACGCTGCCACCCATCCGGCCCGCGGGCCCGAGTTGTCCCCCGGACCGGGTGGCGCACCCGTAGAGCCCCCACGTTCCCTCGGCGGCAGCGCGAACCTGCACACACCGGTGGTGCAGCTCGCCGTCCAGCGAGCCGTCGGCGGCAGCGCGCTGCGACGCGGGCTCGGCGCGCCCCTGCAGCAGGGGGCGTTGGAGGAGGGGATGCCGGCAGGCGGCTCGGTGCAGTGGTTCGACGCGGACTCCCCGGCAGCGGACGAGCGACCTGCGGCGGCCGGCGCCGCCCGCCCGCCACAGTCGGCACGACCCGCGGTACTGCGGCACACCGAACAGCCACTCACTCCCGGTCGGCCGGGTCCGCCGCAGCCGGCTCCGCCGTCCCTGGCTGCCGCGGCCGAACCCGTTGAGATGCCGCAGCCCACGGGTGCCGACCACGCCGGAGAGACGACCGCGCCCGGGCCGATGCGGGCGATGGAGAAGCAGGACCCGCTCAGCCCGGCCCCGCCGCCCCTTCAGCATGAGCGAGGAGACGGGACCGAAGGGCCCTCGTCGGTACCCGACCCCGCCGCTTCGGTGGACGGGCCTCCGGATCCGGCGTTCGCCGACGGGGGCCACACCGCCCCCGCGGCGGCTCCAGCGCTCCGGCTCGCCCCGCTGCTGGGCGCGCGTCCGGTGATCGGCGCTCTGCTGCCCGGCTCGGCCGCTCCCGCGATGCAGCGGCGAGCGGACCCGACCGCGCGGAGCCAGGGCGAGTCGGACTCGGTGCCCGGACGGGCGACACCTCCGCCGTCCCCACGGAGGGGAGCGCCGCGAGGGCAGTCACCGGGCGCCGACGTCGCCCTGCAGCGTGAGGTCCCCGTGCGAGTCCCGCCGTTCCCGGCTCCCCGCTCCGTCGGGCCGGACGGCCAAGTGCGCCGTGGGCCGGTCCGGGACGGGTCCGTCGGATCGGTCGCGGGCGAACCCGTCGTGGTGCCGATGGCAGGGCCGGTCGCGGAACCGGCCGTGCAGCGCGCCGTCCCGGGGGGAACCGCACCGCCTCGGTGTGCCGATCGTGACGTGCTCGTCGGGCCGGACGCGGACGGGTACGCGGGGTCTCTCGTGCGCGAGCCCGTCGCCGTGCCAGCGGAAGGCCCGGTCGCGCAGCGCGAAGCCGACCCGGGCGCGGTGGCGGTCGCGAGGGGCCTCGCCGTCCGGGAGGCGGACGGGTCGGTGGCGTTCCTCCCACCCGCCGCCCGGCACGGGACCGCGGCCCCCTGCCCGCTCCCCACGGCTCAGGCCACCGCCCTCCAGCGAGCGCCGGGGGACGACGGCGACCGAGGCGCCGTCCCGGTGCGACACCTGGTGCCCTCGGCCGATGACGCGGTGGTCCAGCGCCAGGACGCCCCGGCCGGTGACACCGCCCCCGCCGGGGACGCCGCCCCGGACGGAGGCGCGCCTGCCACAGCACCGGCGCCTGCCGCGCCCCCCACCACGCCGCCGGCTCCCGCAGGCGCCTTGCCGACCGACCTCGACGAGCTGGCCCGCCGCCTGTTCGACCCGCTGTCGGCCCGGATCCGGGCCGAGCTGCGGCTCGACCGCGAGCGGGCCGGCGTCATCACCGACCTGCGCCACTGACGGCGGAGCCGAGGAGGAACCGTGACCGCCGACACCCACGCCGACACCGATCCCGCCGTGAGCGTCTGCTTCGCCGTGAAGATCGACCCTGCTGGAGGCAACTCCGACAGCGGTGAGGTGGATCTGGGCACCTTCATCAGCTGCGAGGGCCTGGGCTGCGAGGTGGTCGTCGAGCAGCGCGAGGAGGGCGGCAACAACGGCTTCGTGTGGCAGCTGCCGACCCGGCTCAAGTACTCGAACGTCAAGCTCACCAGGCCGGTCGGCAAGGACACCACCAAGCTGACCGCCTGGTTCGCCTCGCTGGTCAACGGCATGGAACGCCGGACCGCCACCATCTCGGCGATGAACGCCGAACGGCAGGTCATCGCCTCGTGGTCGCTCACCGGCGTCATCCCGGTGCGCTGGACCGGGCCCAGCCTCAGCGTCGACTCGCCCAAGGTCGCGACCGAGACCCTGGAGATCGCCCACCACGGGTTCCTCCCCGAGGGGGCGTGATGGCCACCGTCGTCGCGCTGCACCCCGGGATGAGGGCGCCGGCCCCGGGCCACGGAACCCGACCGCAGCTCGAGCACGCCAAGCTGCAGTTGCACGACCCCAAGCCCGGCGGGAGCGGGAAGGACGCGCTAGGGGCCGAGCGGGAGGCCATCAAGTTCCAGTTCAACCCCAAGGAGCTGTCGCTGACGAAGTCGGCGAAGTGGGAGCGCAAGCCGGCCCGCGGGGCGAGCACCGCCGGGCCGGTCGAGTTCGCCGGAGCCGAGCCCTCCAAGCTCTCGCTGGAGATGTTCTTCGACGAGGCCGAGACCCGGGACGGCAGCGTCGTCGGCAACGTGGAGCGCCTCCTGGGCTGCTGCATCCCCACCGAGGAGAGCCGTGGGCAGAAGCGGGCCTGCCCTCCGCTGGTGGTCTTCCACTGGGGCCAGATCGTCGGCTTCCCGGCGTTCGTGACCCAGGTCAGCGCCAAGTACACGCTGTTCGACTCCGAGGGCACCCCCCTGCGGGCCACCTGCAGCGTCTCCCTCGAGGAGCTGGCCGGTGACCTGGAGGGCCAGAACCCGACGTCCGGGGCGCTGGCGACCCGCCGGCGCCACACGGTCGTCGCCGGCGACAGCCTCGCCTCCGTCGCCTGGCGGGAGTACGGCGACCCCGGCATGTGGCGTGCCCTGGCCGAGTACAACGGCATCGACGATCCGATGCGGCTGCGCGTGGGCGCCGAGCTGCTGGTCCCCGCGCCCGAGGACCTCCTGCCGGGCGGGCGGTGACCCCGTGGAGATCAGCAACGGCTTCCTCGTCGAGGTGGACGGCACGCCGCTGCCCTCGGACGTCGAGCAGCTGCTGTCGTCGGCCTACGTGGACGACTCGCTGCACCTGCCCGATCTGTTCGTCCTGCGCTTCCGTGACCCCGACCGGGTGGTGATCCCCAAGACCGGCGTCGCGGTGGGTGCGACCGTGCGGATCTCGATCGTCTCCAGCGGCAGCCAGGGCCCGCGGCCGATGGTCACCGGGGAGGTCACCGCGCTGGAGGCGGAGTTCGACAGCGGCGGTACGTTCACCGTCGTCCGCGGCTACGACCACGCCCACCGGCTGTTCCGCGGCCGGCGCACCGAGACCTACGCCCAGATGACCGCCTCGGACATCGCCCGCAAGGTCGCCGAGCGCGCCCAGCTGCGGATCGGGACGATCGAGGCCACCACGACCGTCTTCGACCACGTCACCCAGGGCGGGGTCACCGACTGGCGGTTCCTCTCCGGCCTGGCCCGGGAGGCCGGCTACGAGATGGTGGTGCAGGACGGCCGGTTCTCCTTCCGCCGTCCGCGGCCGGCCGCCGAGGCGCCCGACGCAGGCGGCCGCCCCGTGACCGACCCGCTGGTGCTGCACATGGGAACGGACCTCCTGCGCCTGCGCACCGTGGTCACCGCGGCCGAGCAGGTCAAGGAGGTCCAGGTGCGCGGCTGGGACGTCGCCGCGAAGCGGGCCCTCGTCGCGGACGCGCCCGCGCGGACGACCAGCGCCGAGCTGCCGGCCGTGACCCCCACCGCGCTGGCGGACGCCTTCGGCGCGCCGGTGTACGTCGCGACCGACGTCCCCTACCGGTCGCAGTCCGAGGTCGACGCCGCGGCGGGGGCCCTGGCCGAGCAGATCGCCGGGGCGTTCGCCGAGCTGGAGGGGGTGGCGCGCGGGAACCCCGAGCTGCGGGCCGGCACCGCGATCGCTCTGGACAACCTCGGTGTGCCGTTCGACGGGAAGTACACGGTGACCTCCTCGCGGCACCTCTACGACTCGACGAGCGGCTACACCACCTCGGTCGCCGTCACGGGGCGGCACGAGCGGAGCCTGTACGGGCTCACCTCGGGGGGCGCGGCGGCGCCCGCCGCGCCGGGGGTCGTCATCGCGCAGGTCAGCGACGTCAACGACCCGCAGCAGCAGGGGCGGGTCCGGCTGACCTTCCCGTGGCTCTCCGACGACCACGTCAGCGACTGGTCCCGGACCGTGCAGCCGGGGGCCGGCAAGGACCGCGGCGCGATGGTGGTCCCCGAGGTCGGCGACGAGGTGCTCGTGGCCTTCGAGCAGGGAGACATCCGGCGGCCCTACGTCCTCGGCGGTCTCTACAACGGCGTCGACACCCCCAGGCCCGGCGCGGTGGGGCTGGTCGATCCCGGCTCCGGGGCGGTCAACCGCCGTTCGGTGGTGTCCCGTCGCGGCCACCGGATCGACCTGCTCGACGAGGACGGGCGGGCGGAGGGGATCAGTCTCTCGACCGGGGACGGCGGGCTCCGCCTGGTCCTGGACGCCACGGGCACGGCGATCACCGTGGCCGGCGACGGCACCGTGCTGGTCGAGGGGACGAAGGGCGTCGTCGTCGACGCCGCCGGCTCGAAGCTGGAGCTCAGAGGCGGCCAGATCGAGTTGACCGCGCAGCGCGGCGTGACGGTCGACGGCGGTGGTGGACCGGTCGAGGTCACGGCCGGCGGGCCGCTCTCCCTCACCGGGACCACGGCCACTCTCGAGGGCAGCGCGCAGACGGAGGTCAAGGGCGGCGCGCTGTGCTCGGTGCGCGCGGCCCTGGTGCGCATCAACTGACGAGATCGGAGGCAGCCATGCCACCTGCGGCACGGGTCGGCGACCCGACCGGCCACCCGGGGGTCCTGCTGCCGCCGGGTGTGCCCACGGTCCTCATCGCCGGGAAACCGGCGGCGACGGTCGGCACCCCGCACGCCTGCTCGTTCCCCCCGCCGGCCGTGCACCCGCCGTCGACGGTGGTCCCACCCGGGTGCCCGTCCGTGCTCATCGGCGGCAGGCCGGCGGCACGGGTGGGGGATCTGGCCGTGTGCGGGGCCCCGATCGTGGTCGGCGCACCGACCGTGCTGATCGGCGGCTGACCGGTGGCTGAGCGGTTCATCGGCGCCGGCTGGGCGTTCCCCGTGGGTACCGACCCGACCGGCAGCATCGCCCTCGTCACCCGCGAGCGGGAGGTCGAGCAGGCCATCTGGCTGGTGCTGGGCACGGCACCGGGGGAGCGGCCGATGCGGCCGGAGTTCGGCTGCCGGCTCCAGGACCTCGTGTTCGGCCCGGCGAACGCGTCGACCGCGGGGGAGATCGCCTACGAGGTGCGCACGGCGCTGGCCCGCTGGGAACCGCGGATCACGGTGACCGACGTCCGGGTCGGGTTCGAGCGGGTGGATGCGGGGACGGTCTACGTCGACGTCCACTACTGCGTCCGCGGCACGAACGACCCGCGCAACCTCGTCTTCCCCTTCTACGTCATCCCCGAGCACGCCGAGTCCGCGGCGGGCGGGGCGGACGGCCGCGTTCCGGCCGCTGCGGAGGGCTGAGTGGTGCTCCCGGTTCCCGATCTCGACGACCGTTCCTTCCAGGACCTGGTGGACGACGCCAAGCGGCTGGTCCAGCAGCGCTGTCCGACGTGGACCGACCACAACGTCTCCGACCCCGGGGTGACACTGATCGAGGCGTTCGCCCAGATGGTCGACCAGCTGATCTACCGGCTGAACCGGGTGCCGGACCGGCACTACCTCAAGTTCCTGGAGCTGCTCGGCGTCGAGCTGCGACCGCCGTCGGCCGCGCGCGGCGAGGTCACGTTCTGGCTCTCGGCAGCCCAGCCGCAGGCCGTGCTCGTCCGCGCGGAGACCGAGGTGGCCACACCGCGCACGGACGTCGCGGATCCGGTCCTGTTCTCCACGACCGAGGACCTGCACATCGTGCCCTGCTCCTACGCCCACGCCGGGTCCGCGCTCGCCGGTCGGGAGGCGGTCGACCACAGCGCCGCGCTGGCTCTCGGCCGCGGCTTCGCCTGCTTCGCGGCGGAACCGGTGGTCGGGGACGCGTTGCTGATCGGTCTCAGCAACGCCGTGCCGTCGTGCGCGGTCGTGCTGCGGCTCGACTGCGAGGTCCGGGGAATCGGCCCTGATCCGCGCGATCCGCCGCTGCTCTGGGAGGCCTGGACGGCAGCCGGCTGGGTGCCCTGCGACGTGGAGCGCGACGGCACGGGAGGTCTCAACCTGGCTGGCGACGTCCTGCTCCACGTGCCCAGGGGGCACCAGATGGCGACGCTGGCACGGCAGCGCGCCGGCTGGCTGCGCTGTCGGCTGCTGGAGCACCGGCCGGACCAGCCCACCTACAGGGCGTCCCCCCTCGTCCGGGCGGTCTCGGCCTTCACCATCGGCGGCACCGCCCGCATGCTGCACGCAGAGGTGGTGCGGGACGAGGAGCTCGGCGAGTCCGACGGCTCACCCGGCCAGCGGTTCCCCCTCCGGCGCCGCCCCGTCGTGGCGGGGGACGAGCCCGTCGTGCTGCACGTCTCCACCGCCGGCGGCCGGCAGGAGTGGACGCAGGTGCCGCACTTCTCCCTCTCCGGGCCCGACCATCACCACTTCCGGATCGACCCGGTCGACGGGGAGGTCCAGCTGGGGCCGGCGGTCCGTCAGCCGGACGGGACGCTGCGCCGGTACGGGGCGGTGCCGCCCAGGGGAGCGCGGCTTCAGCTGTCGGTGTACCGCGCGGGCGGGGGCCCGCGGGGCAACGTCGCCCGCGGCGAGGTGCGGCTGCTCAAGACGAGCGTCCCGTACGTGGCCCGGGTGGAGAACCGCCGCGCCGCGGTCGGCGGCGTGGCCGGGGAGACGGTCGAGGACGCGAAGGCGCGTGCCCCGGTGCTGCTGCGCTGCCGCGACCGGGCGGTGACGGCGGAGGACTTCGAGTACCTGGCCCGTGAGGTCGCCCGGGACGCCGCCCGGGTGCAGTGCCTGCCGGGGGAGGGGGCCGAGGCGTACGGCGTGCGGCTGGTGGTGGTGCCGCACGCCGAGGCCGACGAGCTGGGGCGGGTGGCGCTCGATGCGCTGCGCCCGTCCGACACCCGGCTTCTCGAGACGATCACCGCGCACCTCGACGAGCGCCGGCTCGTCGGCAGCCGGCTGCTCGTGCAGTGGGCCGGGTACCGGTCCGTCACGGCGGTGGTCAGCGTGGCCGCCCGGCCGGGCCACGAGGCATCGACCGTGCGGACGGGGGTGCTCCGTGCGCTCTACGCCTACCTCGACCCGGTGCGCGGGGGCCCCGACGGAACCGGCTGGCCGCTCGGCAGGGCCCTGCACGTCCGCGAGCTGGTAGGAGTGCTGGGGACCGTCCCTGGAGTGGAGCTCGGTCAGGACGTCGAGGTGCGGCTCTTCCCCGCCGATCCGGGCACCGGGCAGCGGGGCGACCCGGTGGCGCGGTTGGAGCTCGCCGCCGACGAGCTGGTCCACTCCTACGACCACCAGGTCCGGGTGCGGTCATGAGAGGGCTGGTGCCCGACCTGGCCACGCCCTTCCCGCTGGGCCGGACCCTGCCCGGCCTGTACCAGGGCGACGAGTTCACGCAGGAGATGTGCGCCGGGTTGGACGAGGTCCTGGCACCGGTGGTGGCCGATCTCGACTGCCTGCCCGCCTACCTGGACCCCACCACGACACCGCTCGACCTGTTGCACTGGCTCGCCGGCTGGGTGGGGGTGGACCCGAAGGACGTGCCAGCGGAGCGACGGAGGGACCTCGTCCGTTCCGCCGCGGGGCTGCACCGCCGGCGGGGAACCGCACGCGGCCTGCGCGAGGCGGTGCGCGTCTGGTTCGGCGTCGACCCCGAGGTGCAGGAATCCGGAGGCGCGGACTGGTCCGGCGAGGCCGGCGCCCCCCTGCCGGGCAGTGCGGCGCCCTTCCTCGTCGTCCGCCTGCGGGTCCCGGACCCCGCGACAGTGGACGTCCGACGGCTGGACGCTCTGGTGGCGGCGGTGAAGCCGGCGCACGTCCCGCACGAGGTCGAGGTCCTCGCGGTCGGTTAGACGAGGGCCGCCCCGGTCGTGGGCGCCTCGGTCACGAGGACGCAGGCAACGGAGTGGTTCCACTGCCAGGACCGGGCATCCGGGTAGACCTGGCCCGGCTGGTAACGCTGGTCGCTGAACACGTCTGCGCGGAGCCTCGCCTGGAACTCGCCTCGGCAGTCTTGACCAGCTGTCGTCTCCACCACCTCGGTGTAGGCCTGACCGGCGTATCCGAGATCCGCGACGACCTGCCCGGTGAGCTCATCCGAGCAGGGCACCACCTCGACAGATCCGATGGGGACGGTGGATCCGTCGGGAGGCAGGGGCGCTGCGTCGTAGCAGTCTCTGGGCTGTAGATCGAGTGCCGATGTCGTCGCGGGGTCGATGACCCCGACGCTGGCACCGTGCCGGCCCGCGCGCCTACCGCGCCGCCCGCACAGAGGTCTCCGCGGATCTCGTCAAGGACCCGGCCCTGGTGCTGAGCGGCATCGACGGTCGTCACCGGCATCCCGACCGGTTCTCCTGCAGCATCGGCCCCCAGCTCGCGCGCGGGCACGCAGAGCCTTGGGGGAGGAGGCGCTGCCGGTCATCCGGCTGCACGACCTGCGCCACACCCACGCCACGCTGCGGTTGGCTGACGGCGTGCCGGTGAAGGTCGTCTCCGACCGGCTGGGACACGTGAGCACCACCGTCACGCTGACCGTCTACCAGCACGTGCACCCCGGTGTGGGCTCGCGAGGCTGCCGACCGCTTCGCCGGACTGCTCGACGGCTGACCAGGGCGGCCCGACCAGGGTGCCGAAGTATCAAAGTGGTATCACGAGGACCTCCGAGGCCCCGACACGGGAGCGCCCCGGGCTCCTGACCCGCAGGGAGACCGGGGGGCGATGCCGTGTCCGACGGGCGACTCGCTACATGCGCACACGGCTCGTTACGCGGCGGTGACCCACAGGTCGGGACGGCTGCCTCGCCGTCCGGTAGTGCAACGACCCGGGGCAAGCCGTTGCCGACCTCACGCTCTGGGTACTGAACTGAACACCAGTCGCGTGCTGACCCTCGGGGCTCAATCCGGTACGCCTGCACGATCATGCTGGCATTTCGGATGGTCAGGACCGCAACTGCGCGGCTGCCTGGCTCGATGATGAGTGTCGCCGGCTCCACGCGCAGCAACATCGATGTCGGCGAGGACGGATGCGGCGCAGAGGGCGCGTCGACACCGGGAAGACCGACGCCGGAGTTCGGGTGCGGAGGCTCGGGTCGACGCATGCTCGATGCTCTCAGACCAACACCAGTTCGGGGACGGGTACAGGGCATGGCAGGAGCTCAACACCCCCGGCACGCCCAAGCACCGGGCCTACTCCCGGGCTTCGTGGTCTGCGCATGCGGGACTGCTGTGGTCACAGCAGCTCAGGAGACACGCGCGCGTCGTCATCCTGACCGCCCACCTCGGGGGACGGTTGGAGACCTCGGCTGGTCCTGCTTCAGTCGTAGCTCAGGACGCGAGCCAGTCGCCGTGAGGTTCACCTCGGTGTCCGAGGGGGTGTCTGAGTTCAGGACATCGTGCACAGCTGTCTCGGGACATCGTTCACACGTCGAGCGTGGGGGTGGACGAGGCGGATGCCGCAGCTGGTCGTCACGGCGGTGCTGGTCGAGGGCCGTAGCAAGAGCCAGGTCGCCCGGGATTACGGCTTCTCCCGGCGCTGGGTCATCACTCTCGTCCAGCGGTACCTGGCCGAGGGCGACGCTGGACTCCAGCCCCGCCCGCGCCGGCCGCTGCGTAGCCCGACCCGGATCGCCGACGAGGTCGAGGACGAGATCGTCGCGATCCGCAAGGACCTCCACCGGCACGGCTACGAGGCCGGCGCCGCCACCATCGCCGCCCACCTGACCCACCGGCACCGCTCGAGCCCTGCGGTCTCCACCATCTGGCGGATCCCCACCGCCCGTGGCTTCGTCACCCCGGAGCCGCACAAGCGCCCCGAGAGCAGCTACGTCCGCTTCGAGGCCGCGCAACCCAACGAGCGGTGGCCGACCGACATCAGCCACTGGCCGCTGGCCGACGGCACCGACGCCGAGATCTGCAACTGGCTCGACGACCACTCCCGCTACTGCCGGGCCGCACCGCCGCCGGGGTGTTCACCGCCCCCGCGATCGACGCCGGCTACCGGGCCATCGCCACCGAGCACGGCGATCCGGCCGGTGTGCCCAGCGACAACGGCGCGGTGTTCACCGGCCGCTACCGCGGCGGCGGACGAGTGGCGCCGGAGGTCACCCTGCACGCTCGCGGCGTCGTGCTCAGCCACTCGCGGCAAGGTCGAACGCTTCCACCAGACCCTCGAGAACTGGCTGGCCCGCCAACCGAGCGTCACCACCCTCACCGAGCGGCAGCAGCAACTCGATGCCTTCCGCGACTACTACAACACCGTCCGGCCACACCGCGCCCTGAGCCGCCGCACTCCGGCCGAGGCCTACGCCGACCGGCCCAAGGTCACCGCCACCGGCATTCCGCTGATCGCCGGCCACCTCCGGGTCCGCCACGACAAGATCGGCACCAACGGCAAGCTCACCCTGCGGCACAACAGCCGGCTGCACCACATCGGCCTGGGCCGCCGTCACGCTGGCACACCGGTGCTGGTCCTGGTCCACGACCTGCACGTCCGGGTGCTCAGCACCAGCGGACGACTAGCTCGAGACCTGACCCTCGCGCCGACCCGGGACAACCAGCCACAGACCCGAACGTGAACGATGTCGCGGAACACCTGTGAACGGTGTCCCGCGACATCGCAGTGGTGTCCGAGGGGCGACACGGCACATACGCACACGGCTACGGCCCGCATGACTGGCTTTGCGCCTACTTGCGAGCGAGCTGCCGAGGAGTGGTCGGCCCAGGCGCCGAAGTCGGTCGATGGCCCGCCGTTCGGTCGGACCACGCCGATGGGTGTCTTCTGCCTCCTGGCCCACGGCCCGGGGAAGGCAGCTGAACCAGGTCCCGTCGGCGGGCTGGCGGTCGCACGGTCCGGCGGCATGAACACGACCGGGCGGCCGGGCGCCGCCACGCGGGACGTGGCCGCCGCCATGGCTGCGGCCGCCGCGACCTGGTTGGCGGCCCTGGACGACGACCAGCGGGCGTTGGCCTCCTGACCGGCACCGGGGAGTGACGCGCAGACCGAGGACAAGCGGTTGCTCTGGTACTACGTGCCTACTGACCACGGCGGGCTTGCCGCTCGGCCAGCAGCGGGCGCCCCAGCAGTCGCTGGCCATGCAGCCGCTCGCCAGCGGGCTGTCGACGGCCGGCTACGTCACCGTGGCGACGATCCTGCGCTGGCAGAACGTCCTCGACCAGCACGAGGGCTTCACGGTCGACTGGGGCCGCGAACGTGACCGCGACCCGGGGCTGTACTACCTGCGCGTCTTCGGCGGCACCACGTCTCGCTGAGCAACCTCGTGGTCGACGACGAGGTCCGCTCGGTCACCCCGTGCTTCCTCGGCGCCGAGCCGGCGACTGCCCCCGGCCTGGGCGGTGGCACCCTGCGCCCGCTGGAGCGGGTCGAGGACCTCGCCCGCGAGCTGGTGCGTTCGCTGTCACGGGGGCTGCGGGACGTGGCCGTGCTCCTGGACCGGCCGCCGTCAGACGTCGTCGGCGGCAACCGCCCGCGCGTCGCCGACGGCGAGCAGGTGCTCCTGCTGCGCGACATCTGGAGCGGGCGCGTCACCGAGCCACGGCTGCGCGACCGGGTCGAGACCATGACCGCCGCGGCGGAGGCGCTCCGGGCAGCGCGCTGGACGCAGGCCAGCGGGAGCTGCCGGCGGCGCTGCTTTCGGCCCACCGGGGACGGGTCCGCGACGGGCTGGCCGCTCCGGTCGACCTGGTCGACCTGGAGCAGGTGCACCTGGCCCGGGCCGGGTCGTTCGAGCCGGGGGAGTCGCACTACTACGGCCTCCAGGGGCCCCCGGCTGCTGACCGAGTGGGACAACACCGCCCGCGACGCCAACCACGCGCACTCTGCCTGGTGGGACCGAGGCGGACTTCGGCACGGACGTCCTGGCGGAGCACCGGCACGCACACCACAGCGGCTGAGCAGCCCGCCGCTCGTCGCCGCGGAGGCCTGTTCGGTCCATCCGGACCGGCTCCGTTCGACACCTTGGGTGGGGACGTCCGAGCCCGTTGACACGGGGTGGCTGCTCGTGGAGGGTCGTGGCCCGCAAGTGATCCAGGTCACCCTCGCGACACGAACCGCAGGTGGCCGCGTCGTTTCCGGAGCCGACAGCCGTCGCGCCCGCCGTCGCCACGAGACGGGTACGGCGGACGACGTCCGGCGCGCTGGCACCCGGCCGGGACGCCGTCCGCCCGCACCTCTCGGAGACAGCGATGAAACCCGCACCGTTCCGATACCTCGCCGCGAGGACGACGGACGAGGTGGTCGAGCAGTTCGCGGAGCACGGGCCGGACGCCCGGATCCTCGCCGGCGGCCAGAGCCTCATCCGCCTGATGAACACCCGGCTCGCCGAGCCCTCGCTGCTCGTCGACATCGACGGGGTCGAGGAGCTGGACCGCATCGACCGCCGCGACGGCACCGTCGTGATCGGCGCCCTGACGCGGCAGCGGGCCTCGGAGCTGTCGGACACGGTCCGCGCCGCAGTGCCCCTCCTCGCCGAGGCCGGAGCGCTGGTGGCCCACCCCTCCGTGCGCGCGCGCGGCACCGTGGTCGGGAGTGTGTGCTTCGCCGATCCGGCCGCGGAGCTGCCCACGGCGCTGCTGGCGCTCGACGGGGAGGTCGTCGCCCGGAGCGCCCGCGGTGAGCGCGTCATCGCGGCGGAGGACTTCTTCGTCGCCGCTCACGAGACCAGCCTGGAACCGGACGAGTTCGCCGTCGAGGTCCGCGTCCCGGTGTCGGCCGGGACCCGCACCGGATCGGCCTTCCTCGAGCTGTCCCGCCGCCACGGCGAGCTGCCCGTGTGCGGCGTCGCCGTCACGGTGGCGCTCGACCCGTCCGGCCACCTGTCCGACGTCCGCATCGCGCTGGGCTCGGTCGCCGAGCGGCCGGTCCGCGCCCGCCGGGCCGAGGCCGCGCTGAACAACGCCCAGCCCTCGGCGGACACCATCGCGGGGGCCGCGGACCTCGCCGCCGCCGACCTCTCCCCGGTGAGCGACTGCCACGGTTCGGCCGCGTTCCGCAGGCACCTCGCGGTCGCCCTCACGAAGCGCGCCCTGACCCGAGCCATCGCCCGAGCCGACGGAGAACAGACGGATGCCTGAGAAGGTCCACCTCACCCTCACGGTCAACGGGGCCGAGCAGGAGGCCCTGGTGGAGCCGCGCACCCTGCTGACCGACTTCCTCCGCGACACGCTGGGGCTGAAGGGCACCCACGTCGGGTGCGAGCAGGGCGTCTGCGGCTCGTGCACGGTTCTGGTCGACGGGCAGAGCACCCGGGCCTGCCTGTTCTTCGCCGTGCAGGCGAACGGCCGCAGCGTGCAGACCGTCGAATCGCTCGCGCGGGCCGACGGCACGCTGCACCCCCTCCAGCAGGCGTTCAGCGAGCGCCACGGGCTGCAGTGCGGCTTCTGCACACCTGGGATGCTCATGGCCGCCACCGAACTGCTCGCCGGCAACCCGACGCCCGGGCCCGAGGACGTGCGCCTCGCGATGTCGGGCAACCTGTGCCGCTGCACCGGCTACCAGAACATCGTCGAGTCGGTGTGCCGCGCCGGAGAGCTCATCAGCCAGGCCCACACGTACGCGGCGCCGCAGCAGGAGGTCCGGGCATGACCGCCACCGAGGACGTCACCGACCCCACCACCGGCGACCGGAACCACCGGTGGGTCGGGCGCAGCGTTCCCCGCAAGGAGGACCGGAAGCTGCTCACCGGGCGCGCGACGTACGTCGCCGACGTCGTCGTCCCCGGGATGCTGCACGCCGCGGTCCTGCGCAGCCCGCACGCCCACGCGCGGATCGTCTCCATCGACACCTCCCGCGCCCGCGCCCTCCCCGGCGTGTTCGCCGTGCTGACCGGCGAGGAGGCCCAGCAGCACGTCGGCCCGATGACGGCGTTCTGCGCCGAGCAGGTCCCCCAGCACGCGATCGCCGTGGAGAAGGTGCGCTTCCCGGGCGAGGCCGTCGCGGCCGTCGCGGCCGAGAGCCGCTACATCGCCGAGGACGCCCTCGCGCTGATCGACGTCCGGTACGAGCTGCTCGATCCCGTCGTGGATCCCGTGGCCGCCATGGCCCCCGGGGCCCCCCGGGTGCACGACACGCTCGACAGCAACGTCGTCTTCCACCGGGCGATCGACTTCGGCGACGTGGACGGTGCCTTCGCCGGCGCGCACCGGGTGATCCGCCGGCGCGCGCGGTGGCACCGCATGGGCGCCCAGCCGATCGAAACCGCCGGTGCCGTGTGCTCCTTCGAGCCCTACACCGGCGAGATGACGGTGTGGTCCAACACCAACTTCCACAACTTCCTGCCGTGGGCGTTCGCCGGCATGCTCGGGGTGCCGACCAGCAGGCTCCGGCTCATCCCGTGCACCGTCGGTGGCAGCTTCGGCAGCAAGCACCTGCTGACCAAGGTCATCTCCATCGCCGGGAGCCTCGGCAAGGCGACCGGGCGACCGGTCCAGTTCCTCGAGGACCGCATCGACTGCCTGGCCGCCAACGACAACGTCGGCTGCGACCGCATCTACGACGGCGAGCTGGCGGTCGCCGAGGACGGCACCTTCCTCGGCCTGCGGCTGACGATCGTCGACGACTACGGCGCGTACTTCCAGTTCGCCCACGGCCAGCACGGCAACGCCATGGCCCAGCCCACCGGCCCCTACACGATCCCGGCCCTGGGCTACGACGTCTCCTGCGTGCTGACCAACAAGGTCCAGCAGGGCTTCTTCCGCGGCGCAGGGGCGGACCCGGGCAACTTCGTCCTCGAGCGGCTCGTGGACGCGGCCGCCCTCGAACTGGGCATCGACCGGGTGCAGATCCGGCGGCAGAACTTCATCCGGCCCGAGGACTTCCCGTACAAGATCCCGACCGGCAACGAGTACGACTCGGGCAACTACGACCGGGTGCTCACGCGCGCGCTCGAGGTCTCCGACTACGACTTCTGGATGCGCGAGAAGGAGCGGCTGCGGAAGGAGGAGGGCCGCTACATCGGCGTGGGTCTGGCCAGCTGCCAGGAGCGCAGCGGGTACAACGCCAGCGAGTGGTGGTTCCTCTACGACCAGCCCCCGCTCGGCGCGACGAGCACCCCGGAGTCGGTGAAGCTCGACGTCGACGCCACGGGCGGCATCCGGGTCGAGGTCGGCTGCCCGCTGTGGGGCAACAGCCCGGAGACGGTCGTCGGCCAGGTCGTCGCCGAGGAGTTCGGCGTGCAGCCGGACGACGTGACGGTCGTCTACGCCGACTCCACCTCCGGGAGGTTGTCGGCGGGCCCCGGCGGCAGCCGGCTGACCATCATGCTGTCCGGGGCCTCCCGCACGGCCGCGCGGCGGATCAAGGAGAAGATGACACGGATCGCGGCGCACATGATGGAGTCGGACCCCGACGACGTCGAGTGCATCGACGGCACCTTCCGGGTCCGCGGCGTGCCCGGCAGCGAGGTCGGCATGGCGGCGGTCGCGATGCGGGCCCACCTGTTCAAGCACGACAACCCGGAGGCCGAGTCCAGCGGCCTGGTCGAGAGCTGCACCTACGACCACCCGCACTCGACGCCGCCGGCGAGCGACCGGAGCGACATGGGGATCTTCTACCCGATGGTCAGCCACGGCTGCCACATCCCGATCGTCGAGGTCGACCCCGACACGGGCTCCGTGGAGGTCCTGCAGTACTACGCGGTCAACGACTGCGGCACCGTGATGAACCCCAAGCTCGTCGAGGGTCAGGTCATGGGCGGCATCGTCCAGGGCATCGGTGCGGCGACGATGGAGGAGTACGTCTACGACGCGGACGGGCGCCTCGGCACGCCGACCTTCCGGGAGTACCTCATCCCGTCGATGAACGAGGCGCCGCCCATGCACGTGGTGCACGAGCAGACCCCGTCACCCTGGACCGAGTACGGCGTCAAGGGCGCCGGCGAGGGGGGCCGGCTGATCGCGCCGACGGCGATGGCCAGCGCGATCAACGACGCCCTGTCCCCGTTCGGGGTGTGGGTCGACGAGCTCCCGATGACCCCCGAGCGGGTCGTCGGCCTGCTCGCGGCGGCCGGCCGGACGGGGCCGGCGGACCGCACCGGGTGAGGGCCCGAGGCTGCTGGTATCGGTGACGAGGTGCGCTTCGTCACCGAGCCCGACCTGGGCCGCCGCATGCCGCAGCGCGCCATCGATGCCGGAGCGCCGGCCGGCTGACCCCGCCGGGAACTCCGGGACTCCAGGGGGTTCGGGAAGAACGGCGCTGACCGGAGGCCACCTGCCCGGGCACTGACAGCGGGGGCGCGATCCCCACGCTCGGGCCTGTCCGGGCACCCGCGGATCCGTACGGTGGCGGCCTCAGTCCCGGCGCGCGCGGCCATGCCGTCGCCGCACCAGCCACCACGCACACGCGTAGCCGACCGCGGCCATGCCTGCGGCCGGCGCCCACAGCCAGCCTGAGGTCACCGCACCGATGCAGTCACCCAGTACCGTGCGCCGCTCGTCCTGAGCGGCGCGCGTCAGGGCGTCCGCCGCGGTCGCTACGCCGGAATCTCCCCTGGAGGCGGCCAGTTCGGCGCCGCGCTGCCGGGTTCCATCGCTCTCGAGCGCACCGGCCGCTACCGCCGCGCTGGCGCGGCACGTGCGCCCGGCGTCGGTCGTCGCGGCCAGGACGGCCTGCAGGAGGGGCGCGATGACGAGTGTGGCCGCGAGGGCGGCCACCACCGAGAGAGCCGCGAGCTCGCCCCGGAGCCCCGGTGTGAGGCCCCCGCCTGCAGGCAGGCGGAAGAACGCCGCCAGCACCGCGAGCAGTCCGATCCCGGCCATTGCGCCCAGCCAGTCCCATGCGCCCTCGCCGCTGAAGCTGAGCGCTACGACCGCGGCGAGGGCCGTGCCCAGGAGCGCCGCTCGGTCCACGTCTCGACGGACGTGAGGGAGGTCTGCACCGCCGGCGGTGCCCGAGGTCTGCTTTCGAGCGCTCACCGGACGACGCCACGAGCGGCTTCGGCGAGACGGCGAGAGGCCCGAGGACCGGACCTCGGGCGACTCGCCGTCCGTCCCTCGGTCAGCAGGACGGTGAGCATGGCCCGCACCTCCGTCCACTCGTGGTACGCGCGGTCACGGCTCGCGGGGTCGGCAGCGACCGCGACCAGGTACTCCGCCGGCATCGCGGCGAACCCGTCTACAGGACATCCCAGCGGAGCTGGGCCGGGACGGGAAGCAGATACGCGATCGCTGCCACCGTCGCCGAGCCTCCTGCCGCCAGTCCGTCAGGCCGGGGCGGATTCGCCTGCCACGGACGCTGTCGCCGCGGTCCGCTCCGCGAGGCCGCTACCGGCGGACACCACCGGGCGAGGGCTCGCCGTCGGCGGCGCCCGCCGGTCGGTGACCCGTTGCCGGGAGGGTGGGCCGCGCGTACGGTCCGGAACTCGTCGGGGTCGGCGGGCACGGGATCGCCAGTTCGCGGACGTGCCGGTCGCCGCCGTGGAGCGTCGGTTCCTTCCTCGACGGAGGTACCGGGCATGCAGAGCGCGATGGTCGCACCGGGCCGGGCCGGAGTCGCCGAGGAACGGCGAGGCGTCGGCGGCGCCTCGCCGTGACCGGGCCCGGCTCTGCCGCCGAGCCGGCGGTGGGAGGAGCTCCGCGGGCCCTGGCCTGGCTGCGGCGGCGCGACCCTTCGCTGGCCGCGGTCCGGCGGGCCGGCCGGGTGACCGTGGCCTCCTGCGTCGCGTTCTACGCCTGCCGGTACCTGGTCGACGATCCGACCACCGCCGTCTACGCGTTGTTCGCGGCGGTCGCGCTGGGCGGTATCTCCGAGGTCAGGGGACGGCCGGCCGAGCGGACCCGGGTCTACGCCGGCAGTCTCGTGGTCGGCGGTGTGCTGGTGACGCTCGGCACCCTCCTGGCGGTGAGCACGTGGACGGCGGTCCTCGGCATGCTGGCCGTGGGGTTCCTGGTCGCCTACGCCGGCGTCGGCGGGCCGCGGGTGGCCGGGGTCGTGAACGGGTTGCAGCTGTTCTACGTGCTGCCGTGCTTCCCGCCGTACGCGCCCGACACCCTCGACCAGCGGCTGCTCGGGGTCGGCCTGGGCATCACGCTCCTCGCCGTCGCCGACCGGGTGCTGTGGCCGGCCCCGGCGCCGGCGGACCCGGCCGTCCGCGTGGCCGACGCCGCCGGGCGGGTGGCGGCCTACGCGCGAGTGCTGGGCCGCGAGCTCCGGGACGGCGGCGAGGGGGCATCGGCCGCCGTGCGGGCGGCCTCCGCGGACGCCGCGGCCGGCCTGCGGTTGAGCACGTTGCCGGTCGCCGAGCGGCCGCTCGGGCCCGGCGTCCGCGACCGGTGCCTGGTGCGGGCCGCGGCGGCGATCCGGGTGGTCTCCGGCCGCCTGGACGCGCTCGCCGACGCGTGGCCTCCCTCCGGCGGTCAGCACGCCCACCCGGCGACCGCGCAGCTGGTGGACGCCGTGGGAGGCGCCTTGACCGAGGCACAGGAGGCCCTGCTCGGCACCGGGCTCCCCCCGACGACCGACCGGCTCGAGGCCGCGCTCGCCGCCCACCGCGAGCGGCGCCGGCAGCAGTTGCTGGAGGGCGCCGCCGAGCCACCGGCGCTGCGGGCCGGCGTCAGCGCCGTCGCCGTCGCGGAGGCCGCCCGCAGCCTGGTGCTGACCGTCCGCGGCGCGGTCGGTGCGCCCGCCCCCGATCCGGCGGACGTCCCCGAGGACCTCTGGTTCCTCACCGCCTCCACCGGCCGGCTGTGGTGGCAGCGGCTGTGCACGCACCTGACACCGCGGTCGGTGTACCTGCAGAACGCCGTACGGCTGGCGCTCGGCCTCGCCGTCGCCCGCACCGTCGCCGGGGTCCTCGACCTCGCGCACGGTTTCTGGGTGCTGCTGGCCACGCTGAGCCTCATGCGGACCAGCGCGGTCGCCGATCGCTCGGTGCTCGTCCGGGCCGTCGCCGGCACCGCCGTCGGCGCACTCGTCACCGGGGGAGTGCTCTTCCTCGTCGGGGGGAACACCGTGGTCTATGCCTGGGCGCTGCCGGCGCTGATGGTGGTGGGCCTGGCGGCGGGCCCCCTCTTCGGAGTGGCGGCGGGGCAGGCCGGGTTCACCGTCGTCGTCGCCCTGCTGTTCGCCCAGATCGGCCCGGCGAACTGGCGCCTGGCCGAGGTCCGCTTCGAGGACGTCCTCGTCGGCGGCCTCGTCGGCATCCTGATCGGCGCCGCGGTGTGGCCGCGCGGAGGCCGAGGGGAGTTGGTCCGGGCCGCCGGGGCGAGCCTGCAGGCGGGTGCGGCGGAGGTGGTGGCGGTCGTCGACCAGCTGACCGGGGCGGGGCGGGCGCACCCGACCTCGCTCGGCCGGCTGGCCGCACTGCTCGACCACACCTACGCGCAGTACCGTTCCGAACCGACTCGGCCGGGCCCCCGGGTGGACTGGCTGACCGTGCTCGGTGTGGTCCACCGCATGGACCACTACTCCCGGACCCTGCGGTCTCGCTACCCCACCACCGCGCCGCCGCCCTGGCCGCGGCTGGCCGCGCAGCTGCGCACCGCGGCCGCGGACGTCGCCGCCGGCTACCGCGAGGCCGCGGCCGCCGTCGGGGGCGGCCGGCTGCCCACGGCTCGTCCGGCCGTGCGGGTCGACCCGGTCCCCCGTGACGAGCTCGCCGCAGCCCCGGACGACGCGCTGCGGATGCTCGACACCTGGGGCTGGTTGCTCACGACGGCTGACGACCTGGCCGGCGTCGGCCGGGCCCTCACCCCGCCCCCACCGGCCGAAGTCGAGTCTGGCGCTGGCGGGAACTGCACCGCGACCGGACGCGGTTGACCGACCGGAGCCGGCAGTTCACTGCGGGAGCTCGTCCGCGTTCGTACTCCGACGACAACGCCCCGGATCCCTGACCTACAGGAACACCGGGGCGATCGAGTGTCCGAGGGGCGACACGGTACATACCCACACGCTTCACGCCGTCCGGGTAACCAGCCGGCACGCAGGATGGCTCGGATTCTGTCGGTGCCCCGTGCCATCGTCCTCAGGAAGTGCGAAGAGCTGACGGGGGTAGGCGTTGAACACGGACTGGTCGCCGGATTTGGCGGCATGGACGCCCGAAGATTGGTCGGCGTTCGGCACGAACGTGACCGCCTTCATCGCGGTCGGGGCGGGTCTGGTGGCATGGCGGCAACTGCACGAAGCCCGCAGGCTTCGAGAGGAGCAAGCTCAGCCGTACGTCGTCTGCTACGCCGAGAAACCTCTGGCCACGACCAATCCGTTGACATCGTCATCCGGAACTTTGGCTCGACGGTCGCTCGTGACGTGACGTTGACCGTGGAGCCAACGTTGATGCGGAGCGGCCACGCTGGGCGCGCACCCGAGCCCGTTCACCTACCTGCATTGATCCCCGCGTTGGTGCCCGGGCAGGAATGGCGGACCTGGTGGGACCTCGGTACTGAGCGGGTCGATTTTCCCGACCTGCCTGACCGCCACGAAGTGCTGGTGACCTACAAGGACGGCAAGGGTAAGCCTCTGCCGGCCACGCCGTCAGTGCTTGACTGGCGAGACTTCGCCATACGCGAATGGGTCGTGACAAAGGGAGTACATGAGGTCGCCACCGCGTTGGAGGACATCCGCCGAACGGTGAAGAGCTTCCAGAACAGTGGTCGGGGCGGGATGGCCGTGTTCGTGCGAGCTGGAGATGCCGCCGGTCAGCGGCAGCGGGAGGCGATGGCGGCAGCGAAGGCGCAACACCAAGAGTTGAAGAGGCAGTTGTTGCCTGACCACAAGTCCCGACGAGGCCCCGCTGGCCCATCAGAGGTCGAGCGTGGCCACTCTTGAGCCCGATGGCCTCTCATGAACGTCGCGGGTGACGATGGCTTCTCCGCCGGCGGTCGCCACCATGTCATCCGTTCCTACAGGCCGCTGCGGCTTCGAAGTCAGTGGAGAGCGATGCTTTGATCGTCAAACTCAGCGACAACGCGAAGTCTGCCGCCTAAGGCTTCGACGTAGGACTCGAGTGTTCCCACTTCGGTGTGAGTGAGCGTGCCGTGCTCGATCTTGCTGATCCGCGCTTGGCTAACCTTCATCCGCTTCGCCAGCGTCTGCTGATTGAGCGCCTGCGCCTTGCGGATGTCGGCCAATCGCTGAGCCTGCACCGCATCGGCCAGGGCCCTCGTCGCATGCGTGACGCGCTCCTCGTCCACCAGACCACCGCTGACGGCGTCCGCTCGAACGTTCTTCCAGTTCCTGGCCATGTCAGACCTCCTCTGCTCGGTCGCCGGCCAGCCACTGCTCATAGCGTGCCTCGGCGACCGGGATGTTGGTGCGGTACCAGTCCTTCCAGCGGCCCGACTTGTCACCGGCGACCAGCAGGACTGCCTTCCGCTCGGGGTCGAAGACGAACAAGATCCTCACCTCGCTGCGACCACCCGATCCCGGCCGCAACTCCTTCATGTTGTGCTGCGAGCTGCCCTTGACCCTGTCGACCACCGGCCGCCCGAGCGTTGGCCCCTCCGCTGCGAGCAAGTCGATGGCTGCGGTGACGAGTTCCGCGGTCGTGCCGTCGAGGGCCAGGAACCACTCGCTGACCTCGTCGAGCAGCACTACCTCCCACACCAGGGAAGGATATAACGTCCAAGTTGTATCCCGCGTTCCGCAACACTCCCTCGGGGACCAGTCGATGTACTCGGCGACGGCGATCTCGAGGTCGTCGATGCCCTTCCAGGGCCCGCGGTTGCGGACCAGGATCGTGTTCGCGATGGCGGCGACCAGTCGACGCCTTGTGTCGCCGGGTCAGCGGTCTGGCGGGACGCCCACGGATGGGGCCGGCGACGCAGGCGGCCCAGGATCAGCGTGGCGCTTCAGGCTGACCTTGAAGCTGAATGCCTTGAGCAGGGACGCGCTGATCTCGATGGACTCACACCGCTGCCGTCCGGCTGAGAACAGCACGAGCCCCACGAACACGAGGGCCGCTATGGCGATGATGAGGAGGTACGCCACGGGCACTCCCTGAGCCTGCGTCGCTCCGACGACTACTTGGCGACGTTGGCTCGGATTGACATCACGTTGCCCACTGCAGCGAACAGGGCCTGTATCTGCTCCGGGCTGAGCTTGGTCAACTCCTCGGCGGTCAGCTGGAACGAGAAGTCGAAGGCCAGGATCGGCACCGCACGAGGGGTGGTGTCAGGTAGCGGCGGCTGTCGCCGGGAGTCGGTGTCCCCCGGCGCATCCGACCGGCGGTCATCTGAGCCTCGGCCGTTGCTCGCCTGTTCTCCCAAAGTCGCCTTGTCCTCAGAGTCCTCCATGCGTGGCTCTGCCTCGCCACCGTCCCCGACCAGCACGAGGCGTTCGCCCTCGTCACGAATGAGTCCGACCCACTTGACCCACTCGACCAAGTTCTTTAGCTGACTCTTGTGCTCTGGGGTCGCGCCGGCCTCAAGCATCAGGTTGTGCAGCACGTCCGCCTCTTCAGCGCCACCGAACTGCAACTGGTTCTTGATGGGGGTCCAGAACCACGCCTCCGTCATGGACTCCCTCAAGGCCTGCTTGGCTCGCGGATCGTCCGCATTGAGCGCGGCCCGGCGGCGGTAGTTGAGGAGCGCCTCCGTGGCGGCGTACTCACCGCGCCCCTGCTTGACCAACCACTTGGCGTCAACGAAGAAGGCGTTGCTCAGCGGGAACGAGTGGTGGCTGACGTCCTTGACGGTGGAACTGATCGCGTCGGACGTGACGAAACGACCGTCCGGCGCGCTGCTGTGCTTGGCGAACGCCTCAAGCACACGCACCTGGGCGTCGACCTTCATCCGGTCGCTGGGCAGCGCTCTGCTGGCGCGGCTGCGCTGGTTCCTAGCGCGCCGGATGGATGTTACGGAGGTGGCCGGCGCTTCGATCGCCGCAAGCTGGTCACTCGGCTGGGACAAGACTCCCCCTCGGGGCTGTCGTTCCGCTGCAGGCGAAGTCTGCCTCAGGTCATGCGTCACCTGCAAGGCCAACTCGCAGGCGTGTTGTCTGGACGGTCAAGTCAAGGCGGCTCCGGTGGTGGCGCGAGGCCCAAAGGTGTGGCCTTGGCGAGGCCGGGGCCGCAGGCGTTGCGACCATCCGCCGCTGAACAGGCGAGATGTCAACCACTGACCTGCGGTGCCCGAAAGCTAACCGGATCAGGCAATGCTCTCCGTGACGTCAGCCGCCAGTCGGCGCGGCCGGGGCGGTGGCCAGCCCATCCCCATCGACACATTCATGGATGCGGCGTGGTCAAGGACCAGAGGAAGGGCGAGCAGCTGGTCGGAGGGCGCGACGACGACCGCCCAGTCCGGGGTCCTGGATCTGGACGCCAGGACCGTCGCCGGGCTGCGCGCCTACCGGGCAGTCCGCGAATCGGTCCCGCTGGACCTGGTCCGGGACACCGCCCTGTTGCTCGGCACCCTCGACGGCGGCCACCGTCGAGGGTGCCGAGCGGTTTCCCACCAGTTCGTCGCGCTCGAGCTCCAGGCCCGCACGGCGCGGGGGAGGAGCGGCTGCCGGTGATCCGGCTGCACGGCCTGCGCACATCCACGCCACGCTGCTGCCGGCCGACGGTGTGCCGGTGATGGTCGTCTCCGAGCGCCTGGGGCACGCCAACGCGATGATCACGCTCACCGTGTACCAGCACGTCCACCCGGCATGGGGCGCCAGGTGGCGGACCGCTTCGCCGCGCTGCTCGCCGGCCGGTCCGAGGGGGCGCGAAGTATCAAACGGGTATCACGAGCGCCCAGCAGGCCGTGACATGACGACACCCCGGGGCCCCCGACCTGCAGGAACGGCAGGGCGATCGAGTGTCCGAGGGGGGGACACGCTACATACGCACACGGCTCTGGCGTCTTCACTGACAGCCCTCGTGCCAGAGCTCTTGAAGCTCGCGAGGACGGGCAGCCGATGGTCAGGAGCCGGGAGCCCGCTATCAGTGACTGCCTCTGGTGCGACGCAGGAGGAGATCATCCTGAACTCAGAAGGATTTTGGTCCGGCCCACCGCTGTCCCCGCCTGCTCAGCGCGCGGCCACCCGGAAGACGGGGCAGCCGATCTCCGTGCGCCAGGCACCCGGTTCCGCCGTGTCCCTCGGACCTCCCAGGTAGTGCTCCCGCACGGGCCCGGCAACGGCCAGCGCGTTGGCCACGACCCAGGCACCGAGCTCGCCATAGGTGACTTCGATGTCGTCGTGCGCGCCGACGTGGCTCGTCACGGCCAGCTCGACGGCGGGCAGGGTCACCGGGCGCACCCGGCCGGTGCGCGGGGGATCGGCCGTCGGCCGGTACACGAGCACGTGCCCGCGGCCGGTCTCGAACAGCGCGTTGTCGTACAGCCCTCCCGAGACACCGGTCGGCTCCCTGACCACGGCGTCCAGCTCGGCCATGGCTCCGGCGTGCCAGTCGAGGACGTGGTCGTGCGCCACGTCGTCCTCGACCGCGGCCACCGTGGTGGCGGGCACCGCACGCAGCTCGACGTCGAGCGGGGCCGGCTCCGGCCGCAGCAGCCGGCGCAGCGACGCGACCGCCGCGCGGGTCCGATCGAGCTCGGCCTCCAGCCGCTGCAGATGGTCGGAGACCAGGGCGGCACGGGCGCCCGGGTCTACGGAGCGCAGGATGCGCTGGACGTCGGACAGCGGGACGTCGAGCTCGCGCAGGCGGTGGATGACCTGCGCGGTCGGGATCTGGTCCGCGCTGTAGAACCGGAAGCCGCTCGCGGCGTCCACGGTCGCGGGCTCGAGCAGCCCGGCGTCGTGGTAGCGGCGCAGGGTGCGCACGCTGAGGTGGGTCAGCCGGCAGAACTCACCGATCGCCAGCACGTCCCCACGATGCACCCTCCCCCTAGGGGAGAGTCGACCGCTTGACCCTCTCGCGCGTAGAGCCCGCACCGTGGGGGCATGACTACACCGACCGGCATCCAGCCCGACCCGCTCCCGGTTCAGATCCTCGGTGCCTCGCCGCGCACGAGGCCCGCGACGTCGACGCGGCCCTCTCCGCCTTCACGCCCCCCGCCGTGGTCGTCGACGGCCGTCGGTCGGGTCCGATAGGGCACAACTCGCGGACTTTTAGGCAAACCACCGTCATCATCTGGACGTCTTTGCATGTGCACCCACTATTTGAGGGGTGCGCGCGTACCAGCGGCAAGGGGAGACACCGTCGGCCGTCCGAAAGGAGGGTGCGCATCCGGTCCGAGAGCGGTCCACGTGCTCCGTCAGCGCAGCTCAGCAACTGCTCGATCTTCAGCGTCTCATCGGAAACAACGCCGTGTGCGGTGTTGTACAGCGGTGCGGGCCAGTGGCATGCGACTGCCCGTCCGAGGAGCAAACCGGTGCGGTACCAGTGCAGCGTCAGGTCGCTGTGGCGGGGCAAGGCGGTGAGGAGTGTTGTGAGCAGGAGCACCCCGGCGCCGTGCCTATTCGGTGGCCAACGGCGAACTGGCATCCGTCGATCGGTGATCCGGGGTCCGAGCGGCCTGAGTTCAACCTGCCGACGGAGCCGCTGCTGATTAAGCGAGGATCTGGGTTGTACGACCCGTCGCGGCCAGAGATCGCCCGCTACGACCGGATCATTTCGGGGCCGCCGTTCAACTGCGACAGGCCGAGTGGTTGGCCGATTCACCACAAGGTGCCGCTCATGCTTGGAGGTTGGGGGAACGACGAACAGGCTGCCGGGGAATACGGGCCGTCGGGCGAAGTGATCGTGGCACCGAACCTCGTGGTCATGTCGCCGGATGCTCACGACGCATGGCACCGCCTCCTGAAGGAGCAACCCGAGGTCCACGTAAAGGGGAGGGCCCGACGGGTGCGACACCGGACGGAACCACCTTCTGCGTCCTTGACTTGATGCCCGACCGGTGTGGAGACGATAACCAGGACGACCTAAAGGAGGAACGGCTCGCTCAGGCGGCACTGAATGCTGGCCGACAGCTGTCTGAGTGGTGGCCGCGAAGGAAGGGTGCCTCGGCGGGGGCTCGGACTGGGTCCGTGGCTGCAGGTGGGGAAGCGGCGGCCGCCGCTGGCGCGTCGCGAGTGAGTAGCCTCTTGCGGGTCGCCGGTCGGGTCGCCGCCAAGGCGACCTTAGTTGTCACAATCGCCGACGTAGTCCTCACACTCGCCGGGGCCTTATCCAGGTACACCTACAGATCGATCTACTCCGGTACGCGAGGAGCCAGGCTTGAGCAAACGCTTCAGCAACTTGGACTCCGCATGCAGACACTCGCCGATGAGTGCGGCTACACGCTCAGTCTGCAGGAGGCGTTGTTCCAGGTCGGACAGACGTCGTCTGTCGCTGAGCCGGAGACGCGTGATCTGCGGCAGGAGCTCTTCCAGGCACTTATCACAATTCGCGGCACCATTTACTCTTTAAGCGTGGAGCTGGACCAGTCAGCCCGCGGATTCTCCGCAGTCGCCAAGCGTCTCGACCGCAGCGGGCTGGACAGAGTACAGGTCTCATTGGCGATGGCTGACACGGCGATCACGGCGGGGGACACCTCCACGCTGGCCTTGGACATGCTGGCCATGCAACTGGTGGACGCCGGTGTTTGGTACAGCACTCAGGTGGAGCGGTTGTTCGACGGTTATCAGCAACTCGTTAGCGATGACGCAATGGCTTGGCTGGAGGAGCGTCGCTGACCGGAACGTCCAGCTGAGCGCCTCGCTATTCGTCTACCGCCCGCGCTCAACGGTCGTGGCGCGTCGACTACGCGGCCGCATCCCCGCGGGCAGGTCCACAACAGGTGGATCGACTGGACGGGAAGGCCCCCCAAGTTGTGATCGCAGGCTCCACCGCGACCGTCGCCGCATACCCGACCTACTCGCTCGACGAGATGATTGAAACCGACCCGGGCCCCGCCTACCGGGCCTGGAAACCTTCGTCCAGTGCCATCAGACCCCGACTCGGCGCGAGACGCCTCGACCGGACCCCGGTCCGCGACGTCAGGACCCGAACCACCAACTCGCCGCCACCCGTGCTGCAGGCAGGGGCAAGGACGCGTCTCGACGGAGATCCGCAAGCCGAAGTGGGGGAGTGGGTCCGGCCCGTCGAAGCAACGCCTCGACGCCTACCGCGCCGAGTGGATCCAAGGGCAGCGGCTCAGCCCGGCCACGCTGGCGTCATACCGGAAGAACATCCGGCTGCACGTCGATCCGTACCTCCGTGCGCAGCCGGTCGCGCGGCTCACCGGCCCGGCGGTGGACGCCTGGATGCGCAAGCTGGAGGCCTCCGGCCGAGCTGACGGTCAAGGTGGCCTCTCGGCCCGCACCGTGCGGTATGTCTACACCATCCTGCGGTCGGCGCTGGGCGATGCGGTCGAGCAGGGACGGCTCGCCGTCAACCCGACCGACCGGTCGACCCCACCCAGCCCGTCCGAGGCGCCCTCCGGAGATCCAGGCGTGGACCGCGGCCGAGCTCGGCCGGTTCCTCGGCTGGGCCGACGCCGAGGACCGTGACCTCGCCATGGGCTGGCGGCTGCTCGCGGCCACCAGGATGCGCCGCGGCGAGGCGCTGGCCCTGCGCTGGCGCGCCGTCGACCTGGACGCCGCCCGACTTGCCGTCCGCCGCAGCGTCGGCGTGGTGAAGACAAGGGCGCCGGCGAGCAGCTGATCGAGGGCCCGACCAAGACGGGCCGGTCCCGGGTCGTGGACCTGGACTGGGGCACGGTGGCCGCACTCCGTGCCTACCGGGCAGCTCGTGGACTGCTGGCACTCGACCTCGTGCGGGACTCGGCGCTGGCGCTGGTGCTCAGCAACTTCGACGGCACCCACCGGCACCCCGAACGGTTCTCCCGCCGCTTCTCCGGCCAGCTCGTCCAGGCGCGCAAGGCGTTGAGGGAGGAGTGCCTGCCGGCGATCCGGCTGCACGACCTCCACCACACCCCCGCCACCCTGCTGCTCGCCGACGGCGTGCCGGTCGAGGTCGTCTCGGAGCGCCTCGGTCACGCCAACGCCGCGATCACGCTCACCGTCTACCAGCACGTGCACCCCGGCACGGGCCGCGAGGCGGCGGACCGTTTCGTGGCGCTGCTCGAGCGCTGATCCGGCGAGCGAAGTATGACGAGGGCCTCTGAGGCCTCCACAGAGAAACACCCCGGGCTCCTAACCTGCAGGAACACCGGGTGAGGCTGTGTCCGAGGGGGGACTTGAACCCCCACGCCCTATACGGGCACTAGCACCTCAAGCTAGCGCGTCTGCCATTCCGCCACCCGGACAGGTGAGCCGCCCTCGCGGGCGACCGGAGTCAGCATAACCGAGGCTCGACAGAGGTCGGCACACCCCCGGTGGCACGATCACCAGCATGTCGGACCCCACCGCCGCCCCCCTCGCGCGAGCCCAGGCCGAGGTCGCCGAACTGCTGTCCGAGCTCATCCGCATCGACACGACCAACACCGGCGACACCGCCACCGGCAAGGGCGAGCGGAGGGCGGCCGAGTGGGTCGCCGGCAAGCTCGACGAGGTCGGCATCGGCAGCGTCATCCACGAGTCGGAGCCCGGCCGCGCCAGCCTGGTGGCCCGCATCCCGGGGGAGGACCGGGAGCGGCCCGCGCTGCTCGTCCACGGCCACCTCGACGTCGTCCCCGCCGACCCCGCCGAGTGGAGCGTGCACCCGTTCTCCGGCGAGCAGCGCGACGGCTACGTCTGGGGCCGCGGTGCGGTCGACATGAAGGACATGGACGCGATGGTCCTGGCGCTGGTCCGGGACTGGGCGCGCACCGGCACGAAGCCCCCGCGGGACGTCGTGCTGGCCTACGTCGCCGACGAGGAGGCCGGCGGCCGGCTGGGCGCCCGGTTCCTGGTCGAGGAGCACCCCGACCTGTTCGAGGGCTGCACCGAGGCGATCAGCGAGGTCGGCGGGTTCAGCATCACCGTCCGGGACGACCTGCGCCTCTACCTCGTGCAGACCGCGGAGAAGGGCCTGGCCTGGATGCGCCTGACCGCCGGCGGCCGGCCCGGCCACGGCTCGTTCGTCCACGACGACAACGCCGTCACCCGCCTCTGCGCGGCCGTCGCGCGGCTCGGCGCGCACCGCTTCCCGACCGTGCTCACCCCGCCGATGCGCCAGTTCCTCGCCGCCGTCGAGGACGCCTACGGCATCGAGATCGACCCCGACGAGCCCGAGCAGGCCCTCGCCCGCCTGGGCAGCATCAGCCGGATGATCGGCGCGGCCCTGCGCAACACGGTCAACCCGACGATGGTCGACGCCGGTTACAAGGCCAACGTCATCCCCGGCACCGCCGGCGCCACCGTGGACGGTCGCTTCCTCTACGGGCAGGAGGAGGAGTTCGAGCGCCAGCTCGCCGCCCTGATCGGCGAGGGCGTCATCCAGCGCGACTGGATCGTCCACGACCAGGCCGTCGAGACGACGTTCGACGGCCCGCTGGTCGATCAGATGGTCGCCGCGCTCAAGGCGGAGGACGACGGCGCGCGGCCGGTGCCGTTCACGATGAGTGGCGGCACCGACGCCAAGAGCTTCGAGCGCCTCGGCATGCGCTGCTTCGGCTTCTCCCCGCTGCGGCTGCCCCCGGACCTGGACTTCGCCTCGCTGTTCCACGGCATCGACGAGCGGGTGCCGGCCGAGTCGCTGCGCTTCGGCATCCGCGTGCTCGACCGGTTCCTCCGCGCCGCCTGAGCGCCGTCCCCCGCGGAGGTCGCCCGGCTCGCCCGGCCGGCGCCGCGACGATCATGGCGCCGGGGTGGCGACACCCCGGGAGACGACGGCGTGTCGCCACCCGGGCTCCATGATCGCGGCGGGAGGGCGGCGCGGGTGGGGAGGCGGGAGGACGTCCTCCGCGCCGCGTGGTGGGATGCGGACGTGACCGACACCACTCCCGGCCCCGGTTCCGTCGCGCTGATCACCGGAGGCACCGGCGGCTTCGGCCGCGCCCTCGCCGGCCGGCTGCGCGAGCGGAGCGTCACCGTCGTCCTCACCGACCTCGACAGCGAGCGGGCGCGCGCCGCGGCCACCGACCTGGACTGCGCGTTCGTGCCGCTCGACGTCACCGACCGCGCGGCCAACCGCGCCGTCGTCCAGCAGGTCGAGGCCGAGCACGGCCGGCTGGACGCGGTGTTCCTCAACGCCGGCATCGCCGGGTTCGACTCCGACCGGCTGCTCGACGTCGACGGCTTCCTGCGCGTGGTGGACGTCGACCTGTTCGGCGTCGTCTACGGCGCCGAGGCCGCGATCCCGGCGCTGCAGCGGGCCGGCGGCGGCGCGATCGTGGTCACCGCCTCGCTGGCCGGGCTCTCCCCGATGGCCACCGACCCCGGCTACAGCGTCGCCAAGGGCGGGGCGGTCGCCTTCGTCCGGTCCATGGCCCCGCGCCTGGCCGCGCACGGGATCCGGATCAGCGCGATCTGCCCGGGGTTCGCCGACACCGCGATCATCGACCCGATCCGCGAGGAGTTCGAGCGGGCCGGCTTCCCGGTGCTCTCCGCCGGCGAGGTCGCCGACGCGATGCTCGCCGCCTGGGCTTCGGGCGAGCCGGGCGCGGCCTACGTCGTCCAGCCGGGTGTCGGCGCCGTGCCGTACGCGTTCAAGGGCGTGCCCAGCGCGAAGACCGCGACCGGCGAGACCGCCGTCGTCCCGGAGGCGCTGCGGCCGCCGTCCATGCGCTGAACGGGGATGGTCCTCGCCGGGCGGGAGCGCCAGACTGCGGCATGGTCGAGTACCGGAGTCACCACCGGACCCGCATGGGCGGCCGCGACCCGGCCGAGGGACACCGCACGGCGACGCCCCTGGAGCTGCTGTTCGACCTGACGTTCGTCATCGCCTTCGGCGCGGCCGGGAACGAGCTGGCGCACCTGCTCGCCGAGGGGCACGTCGGCGCCGGCCTGCTCGGTTTCTCCTTCGCCACCTTCGGCATCGCCTGGGCGTGGATCAACTTCTCCTGGTTCGCCTCGGCCTACGACACCGACGACTGGGTCTTCCGCCTGGCGACGATGGTCCAGATGGTGGGTGTGCTCGTCTTCGCCCTGGGCCTCCCGGCCATGTTCGACTCCCTCGTCGAGGGCGACACCGTCAACAACGCGGTGATGGTGGCGGGCTACGTCGTCATGCGCGCGGCGCTGGTCTTCCAGTGGCTGCGGGCCGCCCGCCAGGACCCGCCCCGGCGCGCCGCCTGCCTCGAGTACGTCAAGACGCTGCTCGTCGCCCAGGCCGGGTGGGTGGCGCTGCTCATCGCGCAGACCTCCGTGCCGGTCACCTTCGCCTGGATCGCCGTCCTGCTGCTGGTGGAGACCGCCGGGCCGGTGCTCGCCGAGCGGCGCAAGGGGGGCACGCCGTGGCACCCGCACCACATCGCCGAGCGCTACGGGCTGCTGGTGATCATCGCGCTGGGGGAGGGGCTGCTGGGCACGGCCGTCGCCATCACCGCGGTGATCGGTCCGGCGGGGCCGGGCTGGTCGGTCGACGTCGTCGTCCTGGGTGTCGCCGGCACGGCGCTGACGTTCGGGATGTGGTGGATCTACTTCGTCCTGCCGAGCGGGCCGATCCTGGCGCGGCACCCCGAACGGGGGTTCGGCTGGGGGTACGGGCACATCGTGCTGTTCGGCGCGCTGGTGGCCGTGGGCGCCGGGCTGCACGCCGGTGCCTACCTGCTCGAGCACCACAGCGTCCTGTCGACCGCCGGGACCGTGCTCACGGTCGCCGTCCCCGTCGCCGTCTACATCGCGTCCATCTACGCCCTGCAGTACCAGCTCGGCCGCGTCTTCGACCCGTTCCACCTCCTCCTGCTGGTCGGGACCGCGGTGCCGGTCGCCGCCTCCATCGGCATGGCAGCGGCCGGCGTGCCGATGGTGTGGTGCCTGGCCGTGCTCGCGCTGGCGCCGTGGGTGACCGTGGTGGGCTACGAGACCGTCGGCTACCGCCACGGGGAGCGCGTGTTCGCCCGGCTGTGACCGGCGTCCGGCGCCGTCGGTGGACCCGAGCCGGCCGGCGGTGTGGATCAGGGCCGGCAGGCGGTGTGGATCAGAGCCGGCAGGCGAAGAGGAAGGCCGGCGGCACGTTCCAGGGGGAGATCCGCCGGCGCACCGACGGGAAGCGGCGGCGCAGCTCGCCGAGCATGAGCGGCGAGTACTGGATGACCAGCACCGTGCCGCCCGTGGCGAGCACGGCCGGCAGCAGGTCCAGCACCCGCGTCCGCAGCGGCAGCGCCATCGACGTGTAGGGCAGCGCCGAGACGACGACGTCGGCCCGCTTGCCGCCGAGGTGGACGTCGACCTCCTCGGCCGAGCCGCACACGACCTGCAGCCGCGGGTCGTCGAAGCGCTCCTCGAGCAGCCGGGCGAGGTCCGGGTCGATCTCGAACGAGAGCAGCCGGGCGTCCGGTCCGAGCCGGGCCAGGATCTCCCCGGTCTGGACGCCGGTACCGGCCCCCAGCTCGACCACCACGTCGGCGGCGGGGACGTCGGCGAGGTCGAGCATGTCCCGCACGGCGGCCCGCGACGTCGGCAGGACGGCGCCCACCTGCCGCGGGTGGGCCAGGAAGGCCCGCAGGAACCGCAGCCGGTCGGTGAGGTGCTCGATCATCTGTCCTCCCGGGGGCGGGCCCGGGGGAGCGGGCCGCGTCGTGGGCACCCTGTCACGCCCCGCGGCGCCCGGCACGCCGAAGGGGTCGAGTCCGGTGACCGCGGTCCCGGCCGGTCTGGCAAGGTGCCGGTGTGCGCGCATGGCAGGTCCACGAACTCGGCGACCCCTCCGAGGTCATGAGCCTCGACGAGGTCGACCGCCCCACCCCCGGCGAGGGGCAGCTGCTGGTGCGGGTGCGCGCCGCGGCGCTGAACTTCCCCGACGTCCTGATGGCACAGGGCGGCTACCAGGAGCGCCCCCCGCTGCCCTACACGCCCGGCATCGAGCTGTGCGGCGAGGTCGTGGAGACCGGTCAGCGGGTGCTCGGCGGGCCCTCCGGCGGGCCGGGCGCGTTCGCCGAGTACGCGCTGATGGACGCCGACAGCGCCTGGCCGGTGCCCGACGGGATGCCCGACGAGAAGGCCGCCGCGCTCTACCTGACCTACCAGACCGGGCACGTCGGCCTGCACCGCCGCGCGCACCTGCAGCCGGGGGAGTGGCTGCTCGTGCACGCCGGCGCGGGCGGGGTCGGGTCGGCCGCCATCCAGCTGGGCAAGGCCGCCGGCGCCCGGGTCATCGCCACGGCCGGCGGCGCGCGCAAGGTGGAGGTCTGCCGCGAGCTCGGCGCCGACCACGTCGTCGACTACACGGCCGAGGACTTCGTCCCGGTGGTCAAGGAGGTCACCGGCGGGCACGGCGCCGACGTGGTCTACGACCCGGTCGGCGGGGACGTGTTCGACCGCTCCCGCAGGTGCATCGCCTTCGAGGGCCGGCTGGTCGTGGTCGGCTTCACCAGCGGGCGCATCCCCGAGGCGCCGGCCAACCACGCGCTGGTCAAGAACTACAGCGTCGTCGGCCTGCACTGGGGCCTGTACCGGACCAAGGACCCCGCGGTGATCGCCCGCACCCACGAGGCGCTCACCGAGCTGGTGCGGACGGGGCAGGTCGACCCGCTGGTCAGCGAGGTGCTGCCGCTCGACCAGGCCCCCCGGGCGCTGGCCAAGCTGGCCGACCGCAGCACCGTCGGCAAGGTCGTGCTCGTCCCCTGAGCGAGGTCGTGCCCGCCCCTGAGCCGGGACGGCGGCGCGAGGGGGGTGGGATGGCCGCCGTCCCGGGCTCAGTGCGCCTGCGGCCGGCCGAGGCGGGCCGTCGTGGCCTCGACGTCGAGGCCGTGCAGGCGCAGCAGGTTCTCGCCGAGGATCTTGCGCTTGGCGACGTCGGTCAGCTGCGGGTAGCCGTAGCCGTCGCAGAGGTCCTGCGGGATGGAGAAGTCCATGAACGCGCGCAGCGCCCACTGCGGGTGGAAGATCGGCGCCTCCGAGCCGTAGACGATCTTGTCCTCGCCGCACCAGAACAGCAGCTTGCCGAGGATCTCGGCGAACATCCGCGGCGCCCGCACCACGAAGTTGATCGTCGCGGCCAGCGACGCGTAGAGGTTGGGCCAGCGGATCAGCTGCCAGCACGTCTCGTCGATGAACGGCAGCCCGACGTGGAAGATCACGAAGTCGATGTCGGGGAACGCCGCCGCGGCGCCGTCCATGTCCCAGGTCTGCGTCGCCTCGACCGGCTGCGGCCCCAGCGGCACGCCCTTGTGCACCCCGATGAGGCGGACGCCGAGCTCCTGGGCCTTCTCGAAGACGGGGAAGGCCACCTGCGGGTCGTCCATCCGCCACGGGAACGGCGAGCCGTAGTCGTAGCGGACGTTGTAGAACTTGAACGCCTTCGCCCCGAACTCGCCGACCTGGCGCTCCATCAGGTCCAGCGCCCGCCGGCCCTCCAGCGGGTTGACCGATCCCCAGAACACCGTCCGGTCGGGGTCGCGCTGCGCCAGCTCGGCGCACTCCTCCCAGGGGGAGAGCCCGTCGCGGAACATGTCGGTCAGCGGCAGCGGCATCGCCACGAGCATGTCGGTGTCGGACTCGTCGTAGACCATCTGCCGGATGTCGGTCGACGTCCAGTCCTTGAGGAACTCGTCGGCCGACAGCTTCGGCTCGCTGTCCGGGGTGAGCGTCGCGTGGAAGGCGTAGAGGTGGTTGGCGAACATCTGCCCGGGTGCGCCGTAGGCGTTCTTCGCGGTGAAGTTGAACGGGTGCGCCACCCCGTCGAAGACGAACGCGTCGCCGATCACGGTCGGACCTCCTCAGCACGCTGGGACGAGACGTAGGCGTCGCGGTCTCCGACGGCGACGGGGTCGGGCAGGAAGCGCAGCTTCGCCCGGGCGGACGCCGAGAGCCGGTCGGTCGTCCACGCCTCGTCCCAGACGACCTCGACCTCGCAGGTGCCGACCCCCGGCTGCCGACGGACGGCCTCCTCGACGTCGGTGAGCACGCGCACCGCGAAGGGGCACCAGCCGGAGGTGAGCAGCAGCTCGACGCGCACGTGGTCGCCGTCCCGGGTGACCGAGCGCAGCAGCCCCATGTCGACCACCGAGATGCCCTTCTCGCGGCAGCACGGGTCGTAGACGTCCGACAGCGCGGCGACCGCCCACGCGGGCACCGGGAGAGGCGTCATGCCGGTCATCGTGGGACCGGCCGCGCCCGGCGGGCAGGGCCGGGATTTCAGATGGCGACTCGCGGCCCGCCGGGCTCCGGGACGGCGACTCGGACGGCGATCCGCGCCTCAGCCGGCGGCGCGGCCGAGGGTGAACGCGCGGGACACCCGGCGGGCGCCGCCGAGCAGCGTCCGGTCCACCGCGGGCCGGCCCAGGGCCGAGGGCCGGACCACCACGCCGACGGCGCCGATCCCGTCGGCGTCCACGGCGGCGGCCACGCAGCTGACGCCCACGGCGTACTCGCCGTCGTCGCGCGCGATCCCGCCCGGCGGAGGGAGCCGCAGCCGCCGGCGGTCGACCACGGTGCGCGGGGTCAGGTCGTGGAGGGGGTGCCGGGCCAGGTAGTCCTCGCGGTCCGCGGCGGTCAGCTGGCCCAATACGCACTTGCCGATCGCGGTGGCGTGCCCCGCGTCGTGGATCCCGACCCACAGGTCGATCCGCGGTGCGCGGGGGCTGTCGACGATGTCGGAGACCACGATCTCGCCATCCGCCCAGCGGGCCAGGTAGACCGCGCCGGCCAGCTCGTCGCGCAGCCACTCCAGAGCCGGCCGGGCGTGGGCCAGGCACCGGGCCGCCGTCCCGTGCTGGCGGACCAGGTCGATGCGGTGCCCGAGCACGTAGCTGCCGTCGTCCAGCCGCTGGAGCCAGCCCTCGTGGGTGCAGGTGCGCAGCAGGTGGTAGGTGGTGGCGAGGGGGAGCCCGGCCGCGCGGGCGATCTCCTTGGCCCGGGCGTGCCCGTTCCGCTCGGCCACCACCTCCAGCAGCCGCAGCGCCCGCTGCACCGACCGGATGAGCGTCGGTTCTCCGCTCATGGCCCGCCCCCTCGCGGTGAGGGCAACACGATGGCGCGCGGGCGCGCCGGCGTCTAGATGTGCGGTTTCGGCAGGTAGGACAGCCGCGCTCGTCGGCGCAGGATGGCCTTCCGCGTTCCGTCGGCGTGCAGTTGGAGCCGGGCGAGTTCCCAGCCCCCCGTGTCCGCCTGCAGGCTCAGCATGGTCGCCGCTGCGGATCGGGACGTGCCCGGTGGGATCCGCAGCGGCGCGAACTCGTACTCCCCGGCGACCGCCTCCACCTGGCCGATTGTGCCCCGCCCGACGCCTCCCGGTCACGTGGTCGTCATCTCCCCGCCGCCCGGCGCGTACCCGGGACTGCCGGGATCGGCACCGGACGGCAGGATGGGCAGCGGCCGCAGGCTGCCCATGACAGGGAGGAGTCGCCGTGACGGAACCCGGCACCGACGTGCCCGACGCCGACCGCGCGGAGCAGGAGGCGCTGCTGGACCCGCCCGCCGTGTCGCTCGCCGGGGACGCGACACCTCCCGGTGCGGACGTCCCCGAGGCCGATGCCCTCGAGCAGCAGCTCGCCGCCCGGCCCGGCGAGTCGGGCAGCCCGCTGCGGGCGGTCGGGGACCGGGAGGCCGACGACGCCGACGTGCTCGAGCAGGAGGCCGACGTCCCGGTCGACGACGACGAGGGCCCGCTCTGACCTGATCTCACCCCGCCGCGGCGAGCGGCGGCGGCAGCGGCTCGGGCGGGGGCACCGGCTCCGGCGGCGGCACCGGCGTCGGCCCGGGCTCCGGCACGGGGAGCGGGGACGGCTCGGGCGCCGGCGGGGGCGGCCCCGGCAGGGGCGGCGGGATCGGCGCGGGGCCGGGCACGGGCGGGGTGGTGAGGCTCCCGGTCCGTCCGGGGGCCGGCAGGGCGGGCGCGGACACGGTCCTCATCGCACCGGAGGGCGGGCCGCCGCGCACAGGGCCGAAAGGTCGCAGCACCCGCCTCAGCGGCCGCCGGCCGGGACCGCCGCGGCCGCCGCTGCGGCCGGCACCGGCGCCGGCGCGGTGAACGGCACCTCCTGCACGCACACGGTGCCCACGGCGGGCCGGGTGCGCGTCGGCGTCGACGTCCAGCGGGGTGGGGACGGGGACGGAGTAGATGCCCTGCACCTCCTGGTCCGCCCGGCAGTCGATGGCCGGGGTGCTCTGCCCGACCCCGCGCGGGTCGAAGCCGACGACGTCGAAGCGCGTCGAGGGCGGGGAACAGCCCGGCGCCGCGGGCCTGCAGGACGTCGACCGTCGTCCCGCCCGGCCCGCCGAAGTCGAGGAACAGCGAGCCGATGCGGTTCGCCGGGTCGGTGGCCGGCACCCGGGCCACGGCGATCTGCACCCGCTCGCCGTCGGGCTCGTCGACGTCCATGGGCAGGTCGGCGGTCGCGCACTGCACGCCGGTCGCGGTGTCCTCGGGCGTGGTCCCGCAGTCGGTCCAGGCCAGGGTCGGCACCGGTGCCGCGGCCGGTGCCGCGCCGGCGACGGCCGGGCCCGAGGCGGAGACGAGGACGACGAGCGCGCCCAGGACGGCGCCGCGGCGGCACGAGGTGGTGTCCACGGGCCCCCAGGGACGCCGTCGGGGCGCCGTCGGAGGAGCGCCCGGGCGACGGGCGCCATGCAACTCCGCCGCCGCGGACCCGGCAGACCGAGAACGGCACCGCGCCGTTCCGGTCAGCCGCCGTCCAACCCCGGCAGGTCGACGCCCGGGGCCTCGCAGGGTGCGCACAGCGCGGTCACCGTCGCCCAGCCCTGCCGCAGCAGCGCGACGTCGCTGTCGGGCGCCGGGTCCTCCTCGACCTCGCTGAAGGTCAGCGTCACGAAGCCCTCGCCGACCTCGCCGACGTCGGCCTGGACGGCGCCGAAGTGCGCCAGCCGCGCCGCACGCAGGCCGCGCAGCTCCTCCGGCGGGACGTCGGGCACGTTGACGTTCACCACCGCCGTCCCGACCGGGTGCGCCAGCAGCCAGGCCAGGGCGCGGCGGGCGGCCTCCTCGGCGGTGTCCCACGCCTGCGGGTCGGGGCCGGCCAGCGAGACGGCCAGGCCGGGCACGCCCTGTGCCACCCCGGTGAGCGTCGCCCCCACCGTTCCGGAGTGCAGCACGGCGGTGCCGGTGTTGGGCCCGCGGTTGATGCCGGACAGGACCAGGTCGGGGCGGGGGCCGAAGGCGTCGCGGACCCCGGCGAAGACGATGAACCCGGGGGAGGCCTCCACGGCCAGCACCCGCTCGGCCGCCACCCCGGGGAGCGCGCGGTCGTGCACGACCAGCCGGCCGCCCTCGGCCAGCGCGCTCAGCGAGGCGCTGCTGCCGCTGAACTCCTCGTGCGGCGCGGCGACCACCACGTCGAGGCCCGCTTCGACCGCCACCCGCGCCAGCCGGTGCAGGCCCGGGCTGTCGATCCCGTCGTCGTTGGTGACCAGCACGCGCACGGCTTCCCCTCCTCGACGCGGGTCCCCGCGCGGTCTGCCCCGGGCGCGCGGGCGGCACACCTCGCCCTTCCCCCGCCCGGCCGAGGTTGGTTAGGCTTCCCTTACTTTCGTGTCGCAGATCGCAGAGGGAGCACCCCATGACGCCGACTCCCGGCCGGAGCCCCGCCCCGCCCACCGCGCTGGCCGACGCGGCCGAGCGGGCCCGCACGGTCGCCTGCGGCGCCGCCGCCGCCCTCTGCGTGCGCGGGCTGCCGCCCAGCCGCCCGCTGGCGCACACCACCACGGCGGCCGGCCGGGTGCTCGTGCTCGTGCCGGCGGACGGCGAGGTGGCGCTCGCCCTCGCGGGGGAGTCCGACCGCTCGACGGTGCTGATGGTCAGTGACCGCGCGCCGGTGCCCCTGCGCGACCCGCTGCGGGCCCAGCTGTGGCTCTCGGGCTGGCTGACGCCGATCCGCCCGGCCGACCAGCGGGCCGCGGCGGTCGAGTTCGCCGAGGTCCGCCCCGCCGAGCACCTGCTCGACGTCGGCAGCGGGGCGCTGCTGCTGCGCCTGGACCTCGCCGAGGTGGTGGTGCGCGAGGGGGAGCACTGCGCCGAGGCGAGGCCGCCGGAGTACGCCGCCGCCCGGCCCGACCCGCTGGTCGGCGTCGAGGCCGCGATGCTGCGGCACCTCGACCGCGACCACCCCGAGGCCCTGGCGCTGCTGCGCAGCCGCATCCCGGCCGGGGAGCTCGGCCTGCGCGACGTCGTCCGGCCGCTGGGCATCGACCGCTTCGGCTACCGGCTGCGGATCGAGCGCCCGACCAGCACCCGGGACGTGCGCATCCCCTTCCCGCGGCCGCTGACCTGCCCCGGGCAGCTGCAAGCGGCCACCCGCCAGCTGCTCTGCGCCGCCCGATCCGCCTTCGCGCCCCGGGACTGAGGTCGCCGGTATCGGAAGCGACGCCCCTGTCCGGACCCTCGCGGACGGGGGTGTCGCTTCCGATACCGCCGCTCAGCCGGCGTTCTCGGCGAGCAGCCGACCCAGCCGGGTGCGCCGCGGCCGGGCGTCGACCTGGCTCACGGCTCGGGCCAGCGCCGCGCCGGTGGCGTGCACGATCGACAGGTGCCGCTGCGCGCGGGTGAGCGCGGTGTAGACCAGCGGCCGCGACAGCATCCCCCCGGCCTCCGGCGGCAGGACGACGACCACCCCGGGCCACTCCGAGCCCTGCGCGCGGTGCACGGTGATCGCCCAGCCGTGCCGCAGGTCGCTCATCGCCGACCCGCTCACCGTCACCGGCCCGGAGGCGAAGTCGACGTCGAGGGTGCCGTCGCCGGTGCCGGTGACCACGCCGACCTCGCCGTTGGCGAAGCCGATCGGCTCCAGGTCGAGGTGGTTGGCGGTGGCCACCACGCGGTCCCCGACGTCGAAGCCCCACACCGTGCCCTCGCCCGGGTTGAGCTCCGCCTTGAGCGCCTTGTTCAGCTCGATGGTGCCCGCCGGTCCGCGGTGCACCGGGGTCACCACCTGCACCGTCGCCGGGTCGATGCCCAGCGCCCGCGGGATCGAGTCGGTGACCAGCTGCACCACACGCTTGGCCGCCTCGCCGCTGCCGGCGGCCGGGACGACCACCACCTCGCGGTCGGGGGAGTCCACCGGCGGCAGCTCCCCGGCCCGGACGGCGTTGGCCAGCCGCGCGATCGCCCCGCCCTCGGCCTGCCGGTACAGCGTGGTCAGCTCGGTGACCGGCACGGCCCCGGAGTCGATGAGGTCGCCGAGCACGTGGCCGGGGCCGATCGAGGGCAGCTGCGCGGGGTCACCCACCAGCAGCAGGTGGGTGCCGTCCTGGCAGGCCTCCAGCAGCGCGGCGGTCAGCTCGACGTCGAGCATCGAGGCCTCGTCCACGACGACGACGTCGGCGTCCAGCGGCCACTCCTCGTTGCGGGCGAACCCACCGGTGGTGCCCTGCGCGCCCAGCAGCCGGTGCACGGTGACCGCCGGGTGGTCGGTGAGCTCCTCCAGCCGCTTGGCCGCCCGCCCGGTCGGGGCGGCCAGCGCGACCTCCGTGCCCCTGGACCGCAGCAGCGTGACGATCGCCGCGACGGTGCGGCTCTTGCCGGTGCCCGGGCCGCCGGTCAGCAGCGACACCCCGGCGCCGAGCACCTGCGCGACGGCCCGCTTCTGCGCCTCGTCCAGGCCCTTGGCCACCGAGCGGACGGCGGCCGGGTCGGCGATCCGCTCGGCGGTGGCCGCCAGCCGGGCCACGTTCTCGGCGACGGCCTCCTCGGCCATGCCGTACCGGGCCAGCGAGAGCACCCGCAGCGCTGGGTCGGGCTCGGGGAGCTCGGCTGCGTCGTCCCCACCCTCCCCCTCGTCGAACTCCGGCTCCGGCGGCTCGTGCTCCAGCACGTCCCCGGACTCCACCGCGGCTCCGATCGCCGCGGCCGGGTCGGCGATCTGCTCGGCGCGCAGCGCTGCCACCACCAGGTCGACCGGCAGCACGGTGTGCCCGTCGCGGGTCGCCGTCCGCAGGGTCAGCGACACGATCGCCCGGCCGCGGCGGCTGTCCTGCCGGTCCGCCCCCGGCAGGACGGCGATCGCCAGCCGGTCGGCGTCGTCCAGGGTCACCCCGGTCAGCCCGAGCAGCGCCCACGGGTCGTCCCGCAGCCGGCGGGCGGCGTCGGTGCCCAGCGCATCGGCCGCGGTGGCGGCCAGCCGCGCGTCGAGCCCGGCGCCGACCAGCAGCTCGACCACCTCGTAGGTGGGCGCCGCGGCCAGGAAGCCGGAGAACAGCCGCTCGGCGCGCTGCCGGCCCACCCGGGGCAGCTTCAGCAGCCGGTCGGCGGTGACGTCGTCGGGCGAGGTGATCCCGGCCGCGGGCAGCTCGGCCGCCGTCCGCTTGCCCAGACCCGGCCACAGGCCCGCGGCGCAGAACGCGGCGAAGACCGGGTCGGCTGCGACGGTGGGGCGGGTCACCGGCGTTCCGGGTAACCGAAGTAGGGCGCCGAGACGTCCTCCAGCGCCGTGCGGATCGCCGCGGGCAGCCGCACCGACTCGGCGTCCAGCGAGGCCTGCAGCTGCTGGGCGGTGCGCGCCCCGACCACCGGCGCGGTCACGCCGGGACGGTCGCGCACCCACGCGAGCGCGACCGCCAGCGGGGTGGTGCCGAGCCCGTCCGCGGCGGTGATCACGGCCTCGACGATCCGGTCGGACGTCGGGGTGCGCAGTTCGTCGATGAAGCCCTGCCACTGGGCGTTGGCGCCGCGCGACTCCGTCGGCGTGCTGTACCGGTACTTGCCGGTGAGCAGCCCCCGGCCCAGCGGCGACCAGGCCAGCACGCCCAGGCCCAGCGCCTCCACGGCCGGCACCACCTCGCGCTCCACCCCGCGCTGCAGCAGCGAGTACTCGACCTGGGTGCTCACCACCGGCACCCGGCCCGGCCAGGCGCGCTGCCAGGTGGCCGCCTGCGCGGTCTGCCAGCCGGTGAAGTTGCTGACCCCCACGTAGCGCACCCGCCCGGAGGAGACCGCCGCGTCGCAGGCGGCGAGGGTCTCCTCCATCGGGGTGGTGTCGTCCCAGGCGTGCAGCTGCCACAGGTCCACGTGGTCGAGGTCCAGCCGCTCCAGCGAGGCGTCGAGGGCGGCCAGCAGGTGGCCGCGGGAGGCGCCGCGGCCCATCGGCCCGGGCGAGGTGCGGCCCACGGCCTTGGTCGCGACGAGCACGTCGGAGCGGGGGACGACGTCGGACAGCAGCCGGCCGAGGGTGCGCTCGCTCTCCCCGTCGCAGTAGACGTCGGCGGTGTCGACCAGCGTGCCGCCGGCGTCGACGAACGCCGTCAGCTGCATGGCGGCCTCGTCCTCGTCGGTGTCCCGGCCCCAGGTCATGGTGCCCAGCGCGAGGCGGGAGACGACCAGACCGCTGCGCCCCAGCGCGCGTTGTTCCACGGGAGGCCAAACTACCGGCGACCCCCGACCCCGGCCGGGGAGCGCGGGGGCTCCGGAGCGGCGTGCCGCGTGCTGCCGGGCGCCGCTCTAGGCTGGCCTCCCGTGCTCCGCAGAACCGCTCCCGCCCCCCGCCGCACCGCCCGCCCCGGACGGGGGCCGGCCGCGCGATGAGCTGGATCGAGGCCGTCGTCCTGGGCCTGGTGCAGGGCCTGACCGAGTTCCTGCCGATCTCCTCCAGCGCGCACCTGCGCGTGGTGGGGGAGGCCTTCGGCTGGGGCGACCCCGGCGCGGCGTTCACCGCGATCACCCAGATCGGCACCGAGGCCGCGGTGCTGCTCTACTTCCGGCACGACATCTGGCGGATCATCCACACCTGGTTGCGCTCGCTGGGGGACCGCCGGCTGCGCTCGGACCCCGACGCCCGCATGGGCTGGTTGATCATCGTGGGCAGCGTGCCGATCGTCGTCCTCGGGCTGCTGTTCCAGGACCGCATCGAGACCACCTTCCGCAGCCTCTGGATCGTGGCCACCGCGCTGATCGCCTTCTCGCTGGTCCTGTACTGGGCCGACCGGGTGGGGTCGAAGAAGCGGGAGCTGGACCAGCTCACCGTCGGGCACGGCATCGCCTTCGGCTTCGCCCAGGCGATGGCGCTGGTCCCCGGCGTCTCCCGCTCCGGCGGCACGATCACCATGGGCCTGTTCCTCGGCTACTCACGCTCGGCCGCGGCCCGCTACTCGTTCCTGCTGGCCATCCCGGCGGTGCTGGGGTCCGGCGTCTTCCAGGCCTACGAGGCGCTCACCGGCGGCGTCGAGGGGGAGGCCGTCTCGTGGGGCCCGACGATCCTGGCCACCGTGCTCGCCTTCGGCGTGGGCCTGACGGTCATCGCCTGGCTGCTGCGCTACCTCGACCGCGGCAGCTTCACCCCGTTCGTGGTGTACCGGGTGGTGCTCGGCGCGCTGATCCTCGTCCTGCTCGGCACCGGCGTGATCGCCGCGCAGTGACCAGCTGACCGGCGGTCCTTCTACGCTCGCGGGTCGTGACCACCGTCATCCTCCTGCGGCACGGCCGGACGACGGCCAACGCCGGCGGCGTCCTCGCCGGCTGGACCCCGGGCGTGCAGCTCGACGAGACCGGGCAGGTGCAGGCCAAGGCGGTGGGGGAGCGGCTGGCGCCGGTGCCGCTGGCCGCGGTCGTCAGCAGCCCGCTGGAGCGCTGCCGGCAGACCGCCGCGGCCGTGCTCGACGGGCGGTCGCTGGAGCTGCAGACCGACGACCGGCTCGGCGAGGCCCGGTACGGCGACTGGACCGGGCGGCCGCTCGAGGAGCTGGCCAAGGAGCCGCTGTGGAAGGTGGTCCAGGCCCACCCCTCCGCCGCGGTCTTCCCCGGCGACGAGGGGGAGGGGCTGGCGCAGACCCAGGCGCGGGCGGTCGCCGCCGTCCGGGCGTGGAACGCCGCCCTCGGGCCGGACGCGGTGTGGCTGGCCTGCAGCCACGGCGACGTCATCAAGGCCGTGCTCGCCGACGCCCTCGGCCTGCACCTGGACCAGTTCCAGCGGATCGTCGTCGACCCCGCGTCGATCTCGGTGGTCACCTACACCGACACCCGCCCGTTCGTCGTCCGCATGAACGACACCGGCGGGGACGTCGCCGCGCTGGTCCCGGCGCCGAAGAAGAAGGGCCGCCGGCGGGGCAGGGCCGAGTCCGACGCGGTCGTCGGCGGGGGCGCGGGCGCGACCGTGTGACCTGGGCGTCTCGGCTCGCCCGGGACGGCTCTCCGCGTAACCTGGTCGCGTGCCCCGCCAGGTCCACCTCTTCGACCGTCCGTCCCGGTTCGTCGCCGGCACGGTCGGGCAGCCCGGCGAGCGCACCTTCTACCTGCAGGCCTCCGACGCCTCGGGCCGGGTGGTCAGCGTGGCGCTGGAGAAGACGCAGGTGCAGGTGCTCGCCGACCGCATGAGCGAGCTGCTCGACGAGATCGCCACCCGCCCCGGCGTCGTCGTCCCGCCCGACGCCGAGGTCGACGACCTCGAGCCGCTCACCGCGCCGGTCGACGAGGAGTTCCGGGTGGCCGCCATGGGCCTGGCCTGGGACGGCGAGACGCACGCCGTCGTCGTGGAGGCGGTCGCCGCGGGCGAGGAGCCGGTGGACGAGGACGCGATCCTCTCCGACAGCGAGGAGGGCCCCGACGCGCTCCGGGTGACGATCACCCCCTCCGCCGCCCGCGCCTTCGTCGTCCGCGCGCGCCGCGTGGTGGCCGCCGGCCGGCCTGCCTGCCCGCTGTGCTCCCTGCCGCTGGACCCCAGCGGGCACGTCTGCCCGCGGCAGAACGGCTACCGCCGCTGAGCCCCGCACTGCCGCCCCGATGACCGAGCGCCCCGCCGACCCGGCCGCGGACCTGCGCGCGCCGGGGGACGACGTCGAGGCCCGGCGGCTGCTGCTCGACGGCGAGATCGACCTCGAGGGCCGGATGCTCGACGCGAGCAACGTGACCCTCGTCGGCACGATCCGCACCGACGAGCTCGAGGGCGAGTGCGTCTACAAGCCGGTGGCGGGGGAGCGGCCGCTGTGGGACTTCCCCGACGGCACCCTCGCCGGGCGTGAGGTCGCCGCCGCGCTGGTGTCGGAGGCCACCGGCTGGCAGGTCGTGCCGCCCACCGTGCTGCGCGACGGCCCGTTCGGGCCCGGGATGGTGCAGCTGTGGGTGGACGGCGACCCGTCGGTCGACCTGGCCGCCTTCGTCCGCTCCGACCACCCGGGGCTGCGCCGGATGGCGGTGTTCGACGCGGTCGTGAACAACGCCGACCGCAAGGGCGGGCACATCATCCCGACCCCGGACGGGCACGTGTACGGCGTCGACCACGGCATCTGCTTCTCCGTCGACCCCAAGCTGCGCACCCTGCTGTGGCGCTGGGCCGGCAAGCCGCTGCCCGCCGAGGCGATCGAGGTGCTCGAGCGGCTGCGCGACGACCTGCTGGGCGACCTCGGCGAGCAGCTGCACGAGCACCTCACCCGCCGCGAGGTGCGGCGCACCCAGCAGCGGGTCGCCGACCTGCTGCGCACCGGCTGCCACCCGCAGCCCAGCGGCGACTGGCCCGCCCTGCCCTGGCCGCCGTTCTGAGTGATCTGTCGTCCTCCGGACGACACCGCGGCCGGGTGCGTTCCCCTGCTGAGCCCTGCTTCGCCCTCGCTCGTGCAAGCCCCCGGCCTCCACTCGTCGGGCGACCCTCGCGGGGCGGCGTGCGTTCCAGCGTCTTCGTCCTGCGTCTCGTCCGCCTTCGGGGAACCCTCCGGGTCGCCGCTCAGGCGAACACCCTCCGGCCCCCGCTCGGCGGGACCCGCTCCGCGGCTCGGCCCTAGGTTCCAGCCATGCCGCACCGCTCCCGCCTGGCGATCCTGCTGTTGGACCTGCCGCCCGACACCCACGACCAGGGGCGCGACTTCTGGGCGGCCGCGACCGGTCACCCCGCCGCGCCCGACCCCACCGACCCGGACTGGACCTCGTTGGGCTCGTTCGCCGACGGCTTCCACCTCGAGGTGCAGCGCACCGGCGCCGGGACGCCGCCGCGCTGGCACGTCGACGTCGAGACCGACGACGTCCCCGCGGAAGTGGCCCGCCTGGAGGCGCTGGGCGCCACCCGCTTCGCGGACATGGGCGGCTTCTGGCAGATGAAGGACCCGGCGGGGCTGGTGTTCTGCGTGGTGAGCGTCCAGACCGGCGCGGAGTTCGACCGCCACGCGACCACCTGGCCCTGAGCGGCGGGGTCCGCGGGAGGCCGGGGCCGCGCGCCCCGGGGACCGCCGCCAGTCGGATCTCGGCGGCTACTCCAGCTCGACCAGGTCGATCATCGCGGCAGCCTGCAGCCCGTCGCCGTCGACCGCGAGCACCTCCAGCGGCAGCCGGCGCCAGACGGCGAGCAGCAGGTCGCCCGCGGTGCCGGTCAGCGCGGCGATGGGGAAGGGGCGCGACCCGGGGAAGAGGGTCCGCTCGGCGTCGGCGTCCACCGCGTGGAAGACCACCGGGTGGGCCGACTCCGGCGGTCCCTGGGGCAGCGCGGCGGGCACCATGACGTCCAGCCACTCGTCGAGCCCGTCGAGGCCGACGTCGACCGGGATGGGACGGACGTCGCCGAGCACCTCCTCGACGTCGTAGGTGTGCACGACCGCCTCCATCGCCTGCCGGCGCAGCACGAAGGCGACGTCCTGCCGCGACGCCCACGTCCACACCCGCTCGGCCGGGTCGGCGCCGGCCAGGACCGTCTCCAGCTCCGCCGACTGGGCCAGGACGTACCCGAGCAGCTCGTCGTCGGGACGGCGCTCGGGCTCGACGTAGCTCCCGGGGTCGACGGCGCGGGTGCGCACCACCCAGGTCCAGAAGTGCTGCACCTCGGCCAGGTGCCAGACGAGGTCGGCCAGCGTCCAGCCGGGGCAGCCGGACACCGGCGCCCTCCAGCCCCGGGAGAGCACCGCCTCCGCGGCGGCGTCGGCGAAGCGCGCGTCCGCCTTCTGCAGGACCGGCAGGTACTCGTCGAGCTCCACGATCCACCTCCGACGCCGGGCCGATGTCCTCCCGACAGGATGAGGGCCGCCCGGCGCCGTCGGAAGCCGCATCTAGGCTCGGGGCGTGCTCGCCTGGCCTGCTCCGCTCCTGCCGACCCTCCCGGGCACCGGTCCTGTGCTCAAGCTGTACGACACCTCCCGGGGTGAGGTCGTCGCCACCGCGCCCGAGGACACCGCCCGGATGTACGTCTGCGGGATCACCCCCTACGACGCCACGCACCTGGGCCACGCCGCCACGTACCTCGCGTTCGACCTGGTCAACCGGCTGTGGCGGGACGCCGGGCACGCGGTGCACTACGTGCAGAACGTCACCGACATCGACGACCCGCTGCTCGAGCGCGCCGACCGCGACGGCGAGGACTGGATCGTCCTGGGCATGCGCGAGACGGCGCTGTTCCGGGAGGACATGACCGCGCTGCGGGTGCTCCCGCCCGACGACTACGTCGGCGCGGTCGAGTCGATCCCGCGGATCGTGGCGCACATCGAGGACCTGCTCGACGACGGCCTGGCCTACGTCCTCGACGACGGCACCGGCGACGTCTACCACGACGTCGCGCAGGCCCCCGGGTTCGGCGGGGAGTCCCGCTACGACGAGGAGACCATGCTGCGCTTCTTCGCCGAGCGCGGCGGCGACCCCGACCGCGCGGGCAAGCGCAACCGGCTCGACCCGCTGCTGTGGCGCGGCGAGCGCCCGGGGGAGCCCTCGTGGCCCGGGCCCCGCGGCACCGCCGGCCGCCCCGGCTGGCACATCGAGTGCGCCACGATCGCGCTGGAGACCATCGGCATGGGCTTCGACGTCCAGGGCGGCGGCAGCGACCTGGTCTTCCCGCACCACGAGTACTCCGCCGTCCACGCCGAGGCGCTGACCGCCACCAAGCCCTTCGCCCGGGCCTACGTGCACGCGGCGATGATCGGCCTGGACGGCGAGAAGATGAGCAAGAGCCGCGGCAACCTGGTGTTCGTCTCCAAGCTCCGCGGCGAGGGCGTCGACCCGATGGCGATCCGCCTGGCGCTGTTGTCCGGGCACTACCGCACCGACCGCGCCTGGACGCCGGATCTGCTGCGGGAGGCCGAGCAGCGGCTGGCCACCTGGCGCCGGGCGGTGGCCCGGCCGGCCGGCGCGCCCGCCGCGCCGGTGCTGCAGGGCGTGCGCGAGCGGCTCAACGACGACCTCGACAGCGCCGGCGCGATCGCCCTCGTCGACCGGTGGGCGGCGCGGACGCTGGCGGCCGGGGACGGCGACGACCTGGAGGACGGCGCCCCGACGGTGGTGTGCGACGCGGTCGACGCGCTCCTGGGCGTCGAGCTGGACTCGTGCGCCGTGAGCCCGGCCCTGCAGGGCCGCTGATGCAGGCGGGGCCCTTCCGGCTGGTCGACCGGGCGGCGCGGGAGGCGGCCGAGGAGGACCTCGCGCCGTCCGCGACCCGCTCGGCGGCGACGCGCGGCCGGGCGGTCGCCGAGCCGGAGGACTCCCTGCGCACGGCGTTCGAGCGCGACCGCGACCGGATCCTGCACGCCAAGGCCTTCCGCCGGCTCAAGCACAAGACGCAGGTCTTCCTCAACCCGGACGGCGACCACTTCGTCACCCGGCTGACCCACACCCTCCAGGTCACCCAGGTGGCCCGGTCCCTGGCCCGCGCGCTGGGCCTCAACGAGACCCTGGCCGAGGCGGTCGCGCTGGGCCACGACCTGGGGCACTCGCCGTTCGGGCACATCGGCGAGGACGCCCTGGAGCCCTACGTGCCCGGCGGCTGGCACCACGCCGCCCAGGGGGTGCGGATCGTCGAGGTGCTGGAGCGGCTCAACCTCACGTGGGAGGTCCGCGACGGCATCCGGGCGCACAGCTGGAAGATCGACCCGCCGCCGGACACCCGCGAGGCCGAGTGCGTGCGGTACGCCGACCGGATCGGCTACCTCTCCCACGACGCGCTGGACGCCGTCCGGGCCGGGGTGCTGCGGGTGGGCGACCTGCCGGCCCGTGCCCGCGCCGCGTTCGGGGACCCCGGCAGCCAGATGGTCGGCGCCATGATCGCGGCGGTCGTGGAGGGCTCGCTCTCGGAGGCGAACACCGCCGGCGCCGTCGGGATGGCGCCCGAGCCGCTGGCGGCGATGCACGAGCTCCGGACGTTCATGTTCGAGCGGGTCTACGCCTCCGAGACCGCCGCGGGGCAGAAGCAGCTGGCCATCGACGTCACCCGCCGGCTGGTCGACCACCACCTGGCCCACCCGGAGCTGATCCCGGCGTCCTACCGCGACCGCGAGGCCGACCCGGTCACCCAGGTCGTGGACTACGTGTCCGGCATGACCGACCGGTTCGCCCTGACGATGCACGACCGGCTCTTCGACGCCGACGCCACCTCGGCGATGCGGCCGCTGCTGCGCCTCCCGTAGCCCCGCCCGACGCCGAGCGGGCGTGGTTCGCTGCCGCCGTCACGACCGTTATCCCCAACACAGCCGCCCCGTCAGGTGCCGACGACCAGCGGTCACGAAGGCGGGGAGAGCAGTGACGACGAGGCACACCCGCCGACGTCGGCGGACGTCCCTGGTGGCGTGCGGGTCAGTCGGGGGAGCGCAGCAGGAGGACCCCGTCGCCCCCCGCCCCTCGCACGCTCGAGGCGGGACCCGGCGACGGGGCCGACATCAGGTCGTGCCGCCCCGGCGGCGCAGATATCTCTCGAACTCGCGGGCGATGGCGTCGCCGCTGGCGTTGGAGAGGTCCACCTCGGTGGCCCGCTCCTCGAGGGAGCGCACGTACTCCACGACCTCGGCGTCCTCGTTGGCCATCTCGTCGACGGTCCTCACCCAGTCCTCGGCCTGCTGGGGCAGCGCGCCCAGCGGCACGGCGAGCTCGAGGACCTCCTCGACCCGCTGCAGCAGTGCCACGGTGGCGCGCGGCGACGGCGGCTGGGAGACGTAGTGCGGCACGGCGGCCCAGAAGCTGATCGCCGGCAGCCCGGCCTGCACGCAGGCGTCCTGGAAGACGCCGAGGATGCCGGTCGGGCCCTCGTAACGGGACGTCTCCAGGCCCCACCGCTCGGCGGACTCGGCGTCGTAGGCCGACCCGGTCACCGGCGTCGGCCGGGTGTGCGGGGTGTCGGCCAGCAGCGCGCCGAGCCCGACGACGGTGCGGACGTCGAGCTCCTGGCACAGCTCGATGAGCTCCTCGCAGAAGCCGCGCCAGCGCATGTTGGGCTCGATGCCGCGGATGAGGACGACGTCGCGGTCCGAGCCCGGCGGGCGGGCGACGGAGATGCGCGTCGTCGGCCACTCGATCCGGCGGCTCACCCCGCCGATGAGCGAGACGGTGGGCCGGTTGACCTGGAAGTCGTAGTAGTCCTCGGGGTCGAGCGCGGCGAGCGGGGTGGCGTCCCAGATGAGCTCGAGGTGCTCCAGCGCCCCGGTGGCGGCGTCCCCGGCGTCGTTCCAGCCCTCGAAGGCGACGACCGCGACGGGGTCGTTCAGCCGGGGCAGGTCCTCAGGAGTGGACTTCGGGTCGATCACCCCTGGAAGCCTACGTCGCGCGCACGGACACGCCGTGTGCTCGCCGACCCGTCCGTGTGGCCGCCGTCCCCCACGGGAGCGACTCCCCGCCGCGGGGGACGGCTACCCTGGCTCGGTGTCGTCCCGCAACACGTCTTCCGCCGGGGGGACGTCGTCCCCCCGCCCCGATGCCACCGCGCAGCTCACCGCCCTGCTGCAGCAGCGCATCCTGGTGCTCGACGGCGCGATGGGGACGGCGATCCAGCGCGACCGGCCCGACGAGGCCGGCTACCGCGGCGAGCGCTTCGCCGCCTGGCCCACCGACGTGCAGGGCAACAACGACCTGCTGTGCCTGACCCGGCCCGAGCTGGTCGCCGGCATCCACCGCGAGTACCTCGAGGCCGGCGCGGACCTGGTCGAGACCAACACCTTCAACGCCAACCGCATCTCGCTGGCCGACTACGGCATGGCCGGCCTGGCGCACGAGATCAACGTCGCGGCCGCCCGCCTCGCCCGCCGCGAGTGCGACGCGATGACCGCGCGCACCCCGGACAAGCCGCGCTTCGTCGTCGGCGCGCTCGGCCCGACCAGCAAGACCGCGTCCATCTCGCCCGACGTCAACGACCCGGGCGCCCGCAACGTCAGCTACGACGAGCTGGTCGAGGCGTACCTGGAGCAGGCCTCCGGGCTGGTGGACGGCGGCTGCGACGTCCTGCTCGTCGAGACGGTCTTCGACACCCTCAACGCGAAGGCGGCGGTCTTCGCGCTGGAGACGCTGTTCGAGCAGCGCGGCCGCCGCTGGCCGGTGATGGTGTCCGGGACGATCACCGACGCCTCGGGGCGGACGCTGTCGGGCCAGGTCACCGAGGCGTTCTGGTACTCGGTGCGGCACGCCCGCCCGTTGCTGGTCGGCCTCAACTGCGCCCTGGGCGCCAAGGAGATGCGGCCCTACCTCGCCGAGATGGCGCGGGTCGCGGACACGTTCGTCTCCTGCTACCCGAACGCCGGCCTGCCCAACGCCTTCGGCGAGTACGACGAGTCGCCGGAGGAGACCGCCGCGCTCGTCGGGGAGTTCGCCGCCAGCGGCCTGGTCAACCTCGTCGGCGGCTGCTGCGGCACCACGCCCGCCCACGTCGCCGCCCTGGCCGCGGCGGTCGAGGGGACCGCGCCCCGCACGCCGCCGCAGGTGGCGCCGGCGCTGCGCCTGTCCGGCCTGGAGCCGCTGCCCGTCACCGCCGACAGCCTGTTCGTGAACGTCGGCGAGCGGACCAACATCACCGGCTCGGCCCGCTTCCGCAACCTGATCAAGGCCGGCGACTACACCACCGCGCTCGCCGTCGCCCGGCAGCAGGTCGAGGCCGGCGCCCAGGTCATCGACGTCAACATGGACGAGGGGATGATCGACGGCGTCGCAGCGATGGACCGCTTCACCAAGCTGATCGCCGCCGAGCCCGACATCTGCCGCGTGCCGATCATGATCGACTCCTCGAAGTGGGAGGTCATCGAGGCGGGCCTGAAGAACGTCCAGGGCAAGGCGATCGTCAACTCCATCTCGCTGAAGGCGGGGGAGGAGGACTTCGTCCGCCAGGCCCGGCTGTGCCGCAAGTACGGCGCCGCGGTCGTGGTCATGGCCTTCGACGAGGCCGGCCAGGCCGACAGCCTGGCGCGCCGCACCGACGTCTGCCGGCGCGCGTACGACGTCCTCACCCGGCAGGTCGGCTTCCCTGCCGAGGACGTCATCTTCGACCCGAACGTCTTCGCCGTCGCCACCGGCATCGAGGAGCACGCCCGGTACGGGCTGGACTTCATCGAGGCGACCCGCTGGATCAAGCAGAACCTGCCCGGCGCCCTGGTCTCCGGCGGGATCTCCAACGTCTCGTTCTCCTTCCGCGGCAACAACCGCGTGCGGGAGGCCATCCACGCCGTGTTCCTGTTCCACGCGATCGCGGCGGGCCTGGACATGGGGATCGTCAACGCCGGCGCCCTCGAGGTCTACGACGAGGTGCCGCCGGACCTGCGGGAGCGGATCGAGGACGTCGTCCTCGCCCGGCGGCCCGACGCCACCGAGCGGCTGCTGGAGATCGCCGGCGACTTCGCCCGGGACGGCGCGGCGCGGGAGGTCGCCACCGACGAGTGGCGGTCCCTGCCGGTGGCGGAGCGGATCACCCACGCGCTGGTGAAGGGCATCGACGAGTTCGTCGAGGCCGACACCGAGGAGCTGCGGGCACAGATCAGCGCGCGCGGCGGCCGGCCCATCGAGGTGATCGAGGGCCCGCTGATGGCGGGCATGAACGTCGTCGGCGACCTGTTCGGCGCCGGGAAGATGTTCCTGCCCCAGGTGGTCAAGTCCGCCCGGGTCATGAAGAAGGCCGTCGCCTACCTCGTCCCCTTCATCGAGGCCGAGAAGCAGCCCGGCGACGTCGAGCGCAGCAACGGCAAGGTCGTCATGGCCACCGTCAAGGGCGACGTCCACGACATCGGCAAGAACATCGTCGGCGTGGTGCTGCAGTGCAACAACTACGACGTCGTCGACCTCGGCGTCATGGTCCCGGGGCAGCAGGTCCTCGACGCGGCCAAGCACGAGGGCGCCGACGTCATCGGCCTGTCCGGGCTGATCACGCCGTCCCTCGACGAGATGGCCTCCCTCGCCGCGGAGATGGAGCGCCAGGGCTTCGACGTCCCCCTGCTGATCGGGGGCGCGACCACCTCGCGGGCGCACACGGCGGTCAAGGTCGCGCCGCGCTACCACGGCCCGGTCATCTGGGTGAAGGACGCCTCGCGGTCGGTGCCGGTGGTCGCCGCGCTGCTGTCGGACGAGCAGCGCCCGCGCCTGCTGGCCGAGACCGAGCGCGACTACGCGGCGCTGCGCGAGCGGCACGCCGCCCGGCAGGACACCCGGACGATGCTGCCGCTGGCCGCCGCCCGCGCGGCCGCGCCGGAGTTCGACTGGACCGGCTACACCCCGCCGCGGCCGCGGATGCTGCTCCAGCAGGCCCGGGACACGGGCACCGAGCACGCGCACGGCGTCGCCACGCAGTTCGTGCGGGTGATCCCCGACCAGCCGGTCGAGGAGCTGCGCGGGTACATCGACTGGCAGCCGTTCTTTACCGCCTGGGAGATGCGCGGCCGGTTCCCCGACGTCCTCAACAACCCGGCGACGGCCGAGGCCGCCCGGCGGCTGTACGCGGACGCCCAGGCGATGCTCGACCGGGTCGTCGCCGAGCGCTGGCTGCGGGCCACCGGCGTCTTCGGCCTGTTCCCGGCCAACCGGGTGGACGGCGAGGACATCGCGGTCTACACCGACGAGACCCGCCGCGCCGTCCGGGCGACCCTGCACCAGCTGCGCCAGCAGACCGAGGGCCGGGACGGCGCCCCCCGCAAGTCGCTGGCCGACTTCGTCGCGCCGGCCGAGACCGGCCTGCCCGACTTCGTCGGCGCCTTCGCGGTCACCGCGGGCATCGGCCTGGCCGAGCGGGTGGCGGCGTTCAAGGCGGCCAACGACGACTACAGCGCGATCATGCTCGAGGCCCTGGGCGACCGGCTCGCCGAGGCGTTCGCGGAGCGGCTGCACCAGCGGGTGCGCACGGAGTTCTGGGGCTACGCGCCCGACGAGCGACTGGACAACGACGCGCTGATCGCCGAGCGCTACACCGGCATCCGGCCGGCGCCCGGGTACCCCGCCTGCCCGGAGCACACCGAGAAGCGGACCATCTGGGCGCTGCTCGACGTCGAGGCCACCACCGGCATCCAGCTCACCGAGAGCATGGCGATGTGGCCGGGCGCGGCGGTCAGCGGGCTGTACTTCGCGCACCCGCAGGCCCGCTACTTCAACCTGGGGCGGATCGGCCGCGACCAGGTCGAGGACTACGCACGGCGCAAGGGCTGGACCCTCGCCGAGGCGGAGCGGTGGCTCTCGCCCAACCTCGGGTACCGCACCGACGACGAGTGAGTGCGGCGACGATCACCCCGCCGGGGCGGCCGGTGCACCGGCCGGCCGCCGTAGGGTTGGTGCAGTGCGCACCCCCGAGACCTCCGGCGTGAGCGGCACCGCCCTCACGTCCGCCGGCCGCCTCCAGGCGGTGCTGTTCGACATGGACGGCACGCTCGTGGAGACCGAGCAGTACTGGGGCGAGGCCATGTCCGCCCTGGGCCGCGAGCTGGGCGGGGACTTCTCGGACGCGGCCCGGGAGCGGACCGTCGGCACCAGCATGCGCGTGTCGATGGGCGTCCTGTACGCCGACCTCGGCGTGCAGCGCACCGAGGACGAGTTCCTCGCCGACTGCCGGTGGATCGAGGACCGCGTGGCGGTGCTGCTGGGCGGGGAGATCCGCTGGCGGCCCGGGGCGCGGGAGCTGATCGCCGAGGTCCGCTCGGCCGCGACGCCGACCGCGCTGGTGACGACGACGCCGCGGCGGCTGGCCGACATCGTGCTGGGCGCGATCGGCCGGGCGTTCCCCGACCTCCCGCCCTTCGACGTCACCGTCTGCGGCGACGAGGTGCCCGCGCGCAAGCCCGACCCGGCGCCCTACCGGCAGGCCATGGCCGCGCTCGGCGTGGACCCGGCCGGCTGCGTCGTGCTGGAGGACTCCGTCGCCGGTGCGACCGCCGGCCTGGCCGCGGGCGCCGTGGTGCTCGGCGTGCCCTCGCTGCAGCCGCTGCCGCCGGCTCCCGGCCTGGTCCTGCGGGACACGCTGGACGGCGTGGGTCTCGCCGACCTCGCCGACCTGCTGGCCGCGCGCGACACGGTCGACGCCTAGGCCGCCGCGGCCGGCGTCACCTCGCGGCCCCGGGACAGGACCAGCCGGGTGCGCTGCAGCCCGGTGACGTCGCGGGTCACGTCCCCGTCGGCCAGCAGCAGGTCGGCGTCCAGGCCGGGCGCCAGCCGGCCGGTCCGGTCGCCCAGCCCGCACGCGCGGGCGGCCCGGCCGGTGGCCGCCGCCAGCGCCTCGGCCACCGGGACGCCGCACTCGCGCACCAGGTCGGCCACCGCCATGGGCACCAGGCCGTGCCGCTTGGGCGGGGAGATCCCGGCATCGGTGCCGGCCAGGAGGGTCACGCCGGCCTGCCGCAGCCGGGCCACGTTGGCCAGCTGCGCCTCGAAGGTGGCTCCGGTGGCGTCCATCCGGGCCTGGACGTGCGGCGGGGGGTCCATGCCCGGCAGGCGGCCGAGGGTGGGGCACACCAGCGTGCCGGCCCCCGCCAGGCCCTCCGCGAGCTCGGGCGGCGTCCGCACGCCGTGCGGGGTCAGGCAGGTGCAGTGCTCGATGCCGTCGACCCCGGCGTCGAGGCACTGCTGCACGGCCGTCAGCGCGTGGGCGTGGGCGGTGACCGGCAGGCCGTGCCGGTGCCCCTCGTCGACCACCGCGCGCAGCTCGGCCAGGGAGAACTGACCGGCGGCGAGGTCGGTCCCGGGGGTCATCAGCCCGCCGCTGGCCATCACCTTGACCACGTCGGCACCCCGCTCGGCGCGCTCCCGCACCGCCCGGCGCAGCTGGTCGACCCCGGCGGCCTCGCCGCCCATGTTCCAGCAGTGCCCGCCGGGGGAGGTGATCGGCGGCCCGGCGGCCACGATCGTCGGCCCGCCGTCGCCACGCCGCCGGTGCTCGAGGACCGCCCACCGGGCGTCGCCGAGGTCCCGGACGGCGGTGACCCCGGCGCGCAGGTGCTGCTGCCCGGCCTCGGCGATGACCGCGTCGAGCCGGTCGGGGGACAGCTCGGGGAGCTGGTCGAGCGCCCGCGGCCCGCTGTCGCCGCACAGGTGCACGTGCGTGTCGACCAGGCCGGGCAGCAGCGTGGTGTCCGGGAGCTCGGTGACCGGGCACCCGGCCGGCACCGCTGCGGCGGCCGGCTCGACGCCGACGATCGTGCCGCCCTCGACCAGGACGATGGCTCCGCCGGGCAGCACCCGCTCGCCGTCGAAGGCCCGCTGCGCCCGGAGTGCCCGCATGCGCGTCACTGTCGACCCGGGGGCCCGGTCAGCGGAAGGGGACCCGGCCGGCCACTCGTCCAGCAGCGCCCGGTCCGACCGGCCCTCTCCCGTCCCCGACCCTGCCAGGCACGGGAGGACGGGGCCCTCCTCAGTCGCGCTCGACGATCGGCAGGGTCTGCCAGCCGGCCGCGGCTGCGGCCTCCGCCGGGAAGGGCGGGGGAGTGCCGCCGAACGACGGGCACAGCGCCTGGTGGTCGCACCAGTCGCACAGCCGCGTCCGGTTGGGTCGGAAGTCGCCGCTGGCCACCGCCCGCTCGATCGCCGCCCAGATGGCCTGCAGGGTGCGCTCGAAGCGCACCAGCTCGCCCTCGTCCGGCGCGTAGGTCAGCGCGTCTCCGTCGCCGAGGTAGAGCAGCTTGAGCTGGCTGGCCACCACACCCCGGGTGCGCCACAGCACCAGCGCGTAGAACTTCATCTGGAACAGCGCCTTGGCCTCGAAGGCCTCGCGCGGCATCGACCCGGTCTTGTAGTCGACCACCCGCAGCGCTCCGTTGGGCGCGACGTCGAGCCGGTCGACGTAGCCGCGCAGCAGCAGCCCGTCGGGCAGGGTGACCTCGACCAGCTGCTCCCGGCCGTCCGGCTCGATGCGGGACGGGTCCTCCAGGGAGAAGTAGGTCTCCACGAGCTTGCCGGCCGAGGCCAGCCACGCGTCGAGGGACGGGCCGGCCGGCTCGTCGTCGGCTGCGCCTCCCTCGGCGAACAGCTCGGCGACCTCGGGATCGGCCCGCAGCTCCTCCCACGCCGGGGCGACCAGCTCGCGGGCGGCCGCCGGTGTCCGCTGCCGGGCGGGCAGGTCGTAGAGCCTCTCCAGCACCGCGTGCACCAGCGTGCCGCGGACGGCGGCCAGGCTCTTGCGCTCGGGCAGCCGGTCGATCGTGCGGAACCGGTAGAGCAGGGGACAGGTCTTGAAGTCCGCGGCCCGGCTCGGGGAGAGCGCGGGACGGCGCGGGGTCGCCGTCTCGTCGACGGGCGAGTCCGGGGAAGAGGGGACCGGCTGCCCGGGCTGCACCGGGGCCGCGAGCGCCGAGTCCTGCGCCATCGTCGTCACCTCTCCGAGGCTAGGCGCGCCCACCGACAGTTCCGAGTGCGCGCGCCGGGCCGCGACCGGCTGCTCCGTAGGCTGGCCGCCCGTGGACGCGCAGCAGCAGACCCCCGAGCCCGCCTCGCCCGACGCCCCGGCCCGCGAGCCGGTGCCCGGTGCCTTCGTCGTCGGCGACCGCGTCCAGCTCACCGACCCGAAGGGCCGGCTGCACACCGTCGTCCTGGAGCCGGGCAAGCAGTTCCACACCCACCGCGGCGCGATCGCGCACGACGACCTGATCGGCGCCCCCGAGGGGTCCGTCGTCCACTCCACGGCCAACACCGGCTACCTGGCGTTCCGGCCGCTGCTGGCCGACTTCGTGCTGTCCATGCCGCGCGGCGCGCAGGTCATCTACCCCAAGGACGCCGCCCAGATCGTCGGCTTCGGCGACATCGGCCCGGGCATGCGGGTGCTGGAGGCCGGCGCCGGGTCCGGGGCGCTGACCTGCTCGCTGCTGCGCGCGGTCGGGGAGCGGGGGAGCGTCACCAGCTACGAGCGGCGCGAGGACTTCGCCGACGTCGCCCGCGCCAACGTGGGCGCGTTCTTCGGCGCGGTGCCGCCGCACTGGTCGCTGCGGCTCGGCGACCTCGCCGAGCACCCCGCGGAGGAGGTCGTCGACCGCGTCGTCCTCGACATGCTCGAGCCCTGGGCGGTGCTGCCGACCGTGGCGGCCGCGCTCCGCCCCGGCGGCGTGCTCGTCGGGTACGTCGCGACGGCCACCCAGCTGTCGACCCTCGTCGAGGCGCTGCGCGCCCAGGGCGTGTGGACCGAGCCGCACGCCTGGGAGACCCTGCTGCGGCCCTGGCACGCCGTCGGGCTGGCCGTTCGGCCGGAGCACCGGATGGTCGCGCACACGGCCTTCCTGGTGACGGCGCGGCGGCTCGCGGAGGGCGTCGTGGCACCGGTCCGACAGCGGCGCGCACAGAAGGGGTGACCCTCGGCGGGGCGCCTGGGACCATACGCAACCCAGACGTTCCCTCCTCGTGACCGGGGTGCCCGCGAGCCCCCGGCAGGCTGTCGCCGGGCGTGTATAGATTTGCCTCCTGGCTCTCCCGATGTGTGCGGAGGTGCGCGATGGGCCTGGGTCCCGACGAGTTCCGAGCGCGGCGTGAACGTGACGTCTCGGCTCTGCTCAGCCAGATCTCCTACCTGGAGGAGGAGATCGCTCTCCTGCGCCGCAAGGTGGCCGAGAGCCCCCGGCAGGTGCGGGCGCTGGAGGAGCGGATCGCCGAGGCCGAGGGCCGCGCGGCCTTCCTCTCCGAGCGCAACGACAAGCTCGCCGCCACCCTGCGCGAGGCCCGTGAGCAGCTGGTCACGCTCAAGGAGGAGGTGGACCGGCTCGGCCAGCCGCCGTCGGGTTACGGCGTCTTCCTGGCCCGCCACGAGGACGGCACGGTCGACGTCTTCACCGGCGGCCGCAAGCTGCGCGTCTCGGTCTCCCCGGCGGTGGAGGTCGACACGCTGCAGCACGGCCAGGAGGTCATGCTCAACGAGGCGATGAACGTCGTCGAGGCGTGCGGCTTCGAGCGCGCCGGCGACGTCGTCATGCTCAAGGAGCTGCTCGAGCCGGTCGACGGCGTCACGCCGCGCGCGCTGGTCATCGGGCACACCGACGAGGAGCGGGTGGTCTACCTCGCCGACTCCCTGACCGGCCAGCCGCTGCGCAGCGGTGACTCGCTGCTGCTGGAGACCCGCTCGGGCTACGTGTACGAGCGGATCCCCAAGAGCGAGGTCGAGGAGCTCATCCTCGAGGAGGTCCCCGACATCGACTACGGCGACATCGGCGGCCTGGCCCGGCAGATCGAGCAGATCCGGGACGCCGTCGAGCTGCCGTTCCTGCACGCCGACCTGTTCCGCGAGTTCGAGCTGCGCCCGCCCAAGGGCATCCTGCTCTACGGCCCGCCCGGCTGCGGCAAGACGCTGATCGCCAAGGCGGTGGCCAACTCGCTGGCCAAGAAGGTCGCCTCGGTGAAGGGGGAGGGGCAGGCGAGGTCCTACTTCCTCAACATCAAGGGCCCCGAGCTGCTCAACAAGTACGTCGGCGAGACCGAGCGGCACATCCGGCTGGTGTTCCAGCGCGCCCGGGAGAAGGCCGGCGAGGGGACGCCGGTCATCGTCTTCTTCGACGAGATGGACTCGATCTTCCGCACCCGCGGGTCGGGGGTGTCCTCCGACGTCGAGAGCACGATCGTGCCCCAGCTGCTCAGCGAGATCGACGGCGTCGAGGGCCTGGAGAACGTCATCGTCATCGGCGCCTCCAACCGGGAGGACATGATCGACCCGGCGATCCTGCGCCCCGGCCGGCTGGACGTGAAGATCAAGATCGAACGGCCGGACGCGGAGGCCGCCCGCGACATCTTCAGCAAGTACCTGACCACCTCGCTGCCGATCCACCCCGACGACCTCGCCGAGCACGGCGGCAGCCGCGAGGCCACGATCCTCGGGATGATCCAGCGCACCGTCGAGCGGATGTACACCGAGAGCGAGGAGAACCGCTTCCTCGAGGTGACCTACGCCAACGGCGACAAGGAGGTCCTGTACTTCAAGGACTTCAACTCCGGCGCGATGTTGCAGAACATCGTCGACCGCGCCAAGAAGATGGCGATCAAGGAGCGGCTGGAGACCGGCAGCGGCGGCCTGCGGGTCGGTCACCTGATGGCGGCCTGCCTGGACGAGTTCAAGGAGAACGAGGACCTCCCGAACACGACCAACCCCGACGACTGGGCGCGGATCTCGGGCAAGAAGGGCGAGCGGATCGTCTACATCCGCACGCTCATCAGCGGCAAGGGCGCCGAGTCCGGCCGCGCGATCGACACCGCGACCAACACCGGCCAGTACCTCTGAGAGGACCTGCTGCCCCCACGCCTCGCACGCGCAGGCGGAGGGACCCTGCAGCAGGGCCGTTCCAGCACGTCACCCGGCCCGGTCCCCGTTCCGACGGGGCCGGGCCGTCGTCGTCTGTCCCGCTGAGGCGGTCCCGGACGGTGTCGTCAGCGCGGCCTAGGGTTGGTCCATGAGCGTGCGGCGGGTCATGGGCACCGAGGTCGAGTACGGCATCTCGGTGCCCGGGCAGCCGACGGCGAACCCAACCACCCTGTCCAGCCAGGTGGTCAACGCCTGGGCGGTGGCCGAGGCGCCGACGCCGCGCCGCCCGCGCTGGGACTTCGAGGAGGAGTCCCCGCTGCGCGACGCCCGCGGCTTCGACCTGTCACCGGCGCAGGCGCTCGACCACAACGACCTCGACGAGGACTCGGGGATGGCCAACGTCATCCTCACCAACGGCGCGCGGCTCTACGTCGACCACGCCCACCCCGAGTACTCGACGCCGGAGGTCACCAACCCGCGCGACGTCGTCCTCTGGGACAAGGCAGGGGAGCAGGTGATGGCGGAGGCGGCCCGGCGGGCCGCACGCATCCCCGGCACCCAGCCGATCCAGCTGTACAAGAACAACACCGACGGCAAGGGCGCCTCGTACGGGTCGCACGAGAACTACCTGATGGACCGGCGGACGCCGTTCCTCGACATCATCCGTGGACTGATCCCGTTCTTCGTGACCCGCCAGGTCGTCGCCGGCTCGGGCCGGGTGGGCATCGGCACCGAGGGCCGCACCCAGGGGTTCCAGCTCTCCCAACGGGCCGACTTCTTCGAGGTCGAGGTGGGCCTGGAGACCACGCTCAAGCGGCCGATCATCAACACCCGCGACGAGCCGCACGCCGACGCCGACAAGTACCGCCGGCTGCACGTGATCATCGGCGACGCCAACCTCGCCGAGCTGTCCACCTACCTCAAGGTGGGGACGACGTCGCTGGTGTTGGCCATGATCGAGGCGCGCACGCTCACCCAGGACCTCTCCCTCGAGGAGCCGGTCGAGGCGTTGCAGGCGATCAGCCACGACCCGTCGCTGACCCACCAGGTGCGGCTGCGCGACGGGCGGCGGATGACCGCGCTGGAGGTGCAGGAGGCCTACCTGGAGATGGCGCAGCGCCACGTCGACCGCACCGGGGAGGCCGACGAGCAGACCGCCGACGTGCTGCGCCGCTGGGCCGAGGTGCTCGAGGACCTCGCCGTCGACCCCATGCGCTGCGCCGACCGGCTGGACTGGCCGGCCAAGCTGCGGCTGCTGGAGGGCTACCGGTCCCGCGACGGGCTGGACTGGGGCGACTCCCGGCTGCACCTGGTGGACCTGCAGTACTCCGACGTCCGGCCGGAGAAGGGGCTCTACCACCGCCTGGTGGCCCGCGGGGCGATGCGGCGGCTGCTCGGCGACGACGAGGTGACCCGGGCGATGGTGCGCCCGCCGACGGACACCCGGGCGTTCTTCCGGGGCGAGTGCCTGCGCCGCTACCCGGCCCAGGTGGCGGCCGCCTCGTGGGACTCGGTGGTGTTCGACCTCGGGCGGGAGAACCTGGTGCGGATCCCGACCATGGAGCCGCTGCGCGGCACCCGCGACCACGTGGGCGCGCTGTTCGAGTCGACGTCCTCGGCGCAGGAGCTGGTCGACACCATCACCGGCGGGTGAGCGCCCTCCACAGGTCGCCGGCGCGTCCACGGGCCCGCTCACCGACACCCGTTCGTCACCCCTCGCGGGTAACTTCTGCTCAGGCACCAGCCACGAACCGACCTGGAGGCAGCCATGGCCACGAGGGACACCGGCGGTCAGCAGCGCACGACGCGCACCCGCGAGGAGACCGAGGAGGTCGAGGCCTCGGTCGACACCGAGGTCGCCGAGCGCCACAAGGAGATGACCGAGGACGTCGACTCGATCCTGGACGAGATCGACGAGGTCCTCGAGGAGAATGCCGAGGAGTTCGTGAGGTCGTATGTGCAGAAGGGAGGCGAGTGATCACTCTGCGTAGTCAGAGATCGCTCGATGCCTCCGAGCAAACTCTGCCCCGAGTGCAAGAGGACTAAGCCGATCACCGACTTCGGGCGTAATCGGTCGCTGGGTGATGGCTTGTCCTTCTACTGCCTGGCCTGCAACCGCGTCCGGAACAACCGCTTCTACAGGCAGCGGCGGGAAGCAGCCGGACACCGGGTGCGCGACCACTCATGGATCCCGGATGGCTTCCGCTGGTGCCCGACGTGCCGCCAACCCGTTCCGCACGAGGACTTCACCCGGAACCGTCGGTCCCCCTCGGGCTTCGGCAGCCAGTGCAAGCCGTGCAAGAGCTCGTCGGACAGCGAGAGCTACTTCTTCCGGAAGTACGGCCTCACGCGGAGAGCCATGGCCGAGCTCCGTGCCTCGCGATCCGACCGGTGTGCCATCTGCGGTGACCCGTCGCCGCAACACCTGGACCACGACCACGAGTCGGGGGTGACGCGGCAGCTCCTGTGTCAGCGGTGCAACCACGGTCTGGGGCTGTTCCGGGACGACCCGTCGCTGCTCCACGGCGCGGCCTTCTACGTCCAGGAGCACCGCGAGGCGCAGGCGCTGCGGCGGCTCGAGGGCACCTTCGTCGTCCGGCCCGGCGGCACCGACGGCTGACCTCGGGACCCGCCGGTAGGGTCGCAGTGACGCCGCGCCGTCGGCCTCCGGGCAGGTCGTCGGCGGATCAGGGAGCAGCGGGGAACGCCGTCAGGGGGCGGCGGGAGAGGCGGACCACGTGAGGGAGCTCGCGAGCTCACCCAGGGACACGGCACCGCCGGGCACGCGGACGCCGAGCGCCGGCCAGGTGGACGCGTGAACGAGTCGGCAGCTGGTCGCGGCGGGTTCCCGCCCGCCTACCTGGACCGGGTGGGTTCCTCGTTCACCGACTTCCTCGCGGTCACCGCCCCCGACCTGTTGCCCGGCCGCCGTCCGGTGCCGCAGATCCCCGTCGGTGACGTCACGCCGCACGGCACGACGATCGTCGCGGTCACCTACGCGGGCGGCGTCCTCATGGGCGGCGACCGGCGGGCCACGATGGGCAACCTGATCTCCAGCCGGGACATCGAGAAGGTCTACGCGGCCGACACCTGGTCGGTCATCGGCATCGCCGGCGCCGCCGGCATCGCCATCGAGATGGTCAAGCTCTACCAGGTCGAGCTCGAGCACTACGAGAAGATCGAGGGCCTGACGCTGTCCCTGGACGGCAAGGCCAACCGGCTCGCGCAGATGATCCGCGGCAACCTGGGTGCGGCCCTGCAGGGCCTGGCCGTCGTCCCGCTGTTCGCCGGCTTCGACCTCGACGCCCCGCCCGACGGCACCCCGGGCCGGATCTTCAGCTACGACGTCACCGGCGGGAACTACGAGGAGCGCGGCTACGCCGCGGTGGGCTCGGGCTCGCTGTTCGCCCGCAACTCGCTGAAGAAGACCTGGCGGCCCGGCCTGGACGGCGAGGCCGCCACCCGCAGCCTGGTCGAGGCCCTCTACGACGCCGCCGACGACGACTCCGCGACCGGCGGCCCCGACCCGGTGCGCCGGCTGTACCCGATCGTCTACCGGGTCGACGCCGAGGGTGCCGTCCGGCTGGCCGACGACGAGGTCGCCGCCGTCGCCAAGACCATCGTCGACGAGCGGGCCGCCGCCGAGGGGCAGGGCTGATCGCCGTGACCATGCCGTACTACGCCTCGCCCGAGCAGCTGATGCGCGACCGCTCGGAGTACGCCCGCAAGGGCATCTCCCGGGGTCGCAGCGTCGCCGTCGTCACGTACGCCGACGGGGTGCTGTTCATCGCCGAGAACCCCAGCTCCACCCTGCACAAGGTCGGCGAGCTCTACGACCGCATCGGCTTCGCCGCCGTCGGCCGGTACAGCGAGTTCGAGAGCCTGCGGGTCGCCGGCGTGCGGCTGGCCGACGTCCGCGGGTACTCCTACAACCGGCGGGACGTGACCGGCCGGGTCATCGCCAACGCCTACGCGCAGACCCTGGGCGAGATCTTCACCCAGCAGATGAAGCCCTACGAGGTCGAGCTGTGCGTCGCCGAGGTGGGCGACACCCCGGAGACCGACCAGCTCTACCGGCTCACCTTCGACGGCTCCGTCGTCGACGAGCCCGACTTCGTGGTCATGGGCGGGCAGGCCGAGGCCGTCAGCGCCCACCTGCGGGAGCACTACCTGCCCGGCATGAGCCTGGCCGACGCGCTCAAGGTCGGGGTCCAGGCGCTGTCGGCGGTCAGCCCGGCCACCAGCGGCGGCAACGGCAGCGGCCCGTCGCTGCTGAGCGCCGAGCAGCTCGAGGTCGCCGTCCTCGACCGGCGCCGGCCCAAGCGCGCGTTCCGGCGGGTCGTCGGCGCCGCGCTGCGCACGCTGCTCGACCGCGGCGACGCCGCCGCGGCGGAGACCGTCGAGGAGCCGCACACCGCCGCGCACGCGCCGAGCACGCCGGCCCCCGGCGCCCCCGCCGGGCTCGGCGAGCCCAGCGCGCCCGACACCGGCGGCACCGCGGGCAGCGGGGGACACGCCCCCTCGACCTGACGGGAGGACACCGTGCCCGGCTACCGGGTGCACCGGCCCGGCGTGGACCAGGCCCGCCGGCTCATCGACGCCGGAACGGTCGACGCTGACACCGACTGGTCGGACGCCGCGCCGTCGGCGGCCGACGAGAACGCCGAGATCGACGCGCACGGGTACGACGGCTACGGCGCCTGGCACCTCGCCGTCGACCCGGACGCCTCGGCGGACACCAAGAAGCGCTACGCGTTCCCGTACGGCGACTTCTCCCGCGTCAACCGGGCGGCGTTGATCCACGCCAAGCAGCGGGCCACGCAGAACGACCACACGCGGATCGCCGAGGCGGCCGACGACCTGCTGCGGCGGCTGGACGAGCGGCGCGGGTAGCCGCGCGCGGCGACCGGGCCAGGGTCGGTCTCGGCGCCTAGAGTCGGTGCGTGGAACGACGGATCTTCGGCATCGAGACCGAGTACGGCGTCACGTGCACCTTCCGCGGGCAGCGCCGGCTGTCCCCGGACGAGGTCGCCCGCTACCTGTTCCGCCGCGTGGTGTCGTGGGGGCGCAGCTCCAACGTGTTCCTGCGCAACGGCTCCCGGCTCTACCTCGACGTGGGCAGCCACCCGGAGTACGCCACCGCCGAGTGCGACGACCTCACCGAGCTCGTCGTCCACGACAAGGCCGGCGAGCGGATCCTCGAGGGGCTGCTGGTCGACGCCGAGCAGCGGCTGGCCGAGGAGGGCGTCACCGGCGACATCTACCTGTTCAAGAACAACACCGACTCGGCCGGCAACAGCTACGGCTGCCACGAGAACTACCTGGTCGGGCGGCACGGGGAGTTCAGCCGGCTGGCCGACGTGCTGATCCCGTTCCTGGTCAGCCGGCAGATCGTGGTCGGCGCCGGCAAGGTGCTGCAGACCCCGCGCGGCGCGATCTACTGCGTCAGCCAGCGCGCCGAGCACATCTGGGAGGGCGTCTCCAGCGCGACCACCCGGTCCCGGCCGATCATCAACACCCGCGACGAGCCGCACGCCGACGCCGAGCGCTACCGGCGGCTGCACGTCATCGTCGGCGACTCGAACATGAACGAGACGACGACGCTGCTCAAGGTCGCGATCACCGACCTGGTGCTGCGGATGATCGAGGCCGGCGTCCCGGTCAAGGACATGGCGCTGGAGAACCCGATCCGCGCCATCCGCGAGATCAGCCACGACATGACCGGGCGGCGCAAGGTCCGGCTGGCCAACGGCCGGGAGATGTCGGCGCTGGAGATCCAGTCGGAGTACCACAGCCGCGCCGCGGAGTTCGTCGACCGCGAGGGCTTCGGCCCGGTGCACCGGCAGATGCTCGAGCTGTGGGGCCGGGTGCTCAAGGCCGTCGACTCCGGCGACCTCTCGCTCATCGACCGCGAGATCGACTGGGCCACCAAGTACACGATGATCGAGCGCTACCGGGCCAAGCGGGACCTCCCGCTGTCGCACCCGCGGATCGCGCAGATGGACCTCGCCTACCACGACATCAGCCGCCGGCGGGGCCTGTACTACCTGCTCGAGCGCAACAACGCCGTCGACCGGGTGGCGCACGAGCCGCGGGTGTTCGAGGCCAAGAACGTGCCGCCGCAGACCACCCGCGCCCGGCTGCGCGGCGAGTTCATCCGGCGGGCCCAGGAGAAGCGGCGCGACTTCACCGTCGACTGGGTGCACCTCAAGCTCAACGACCAGGCCCAGCGCACCGTGCTGTGCAAGGACCCGTTCAAGGCCGTCGACGAGCGCGTCGACAAGCTCATCGCCAGCATGTGACGTGTCCGAGTGGGCCCCGGAGGGGTCCGCGAAGGGCGCGTCGGTGGGGCTCAGCGCAGTAGGGGACGGCACCTGGCCGCGGTGTCGTCCGGAGGACGACGGATGTCACAGCGGCACCTGGAGCGCGGCGTACCGGCCCGCGGCGGCCGCGGCCAGGAAGTAGGCGCGCTCCTCCGGGAAGCCGCGGCCCATCGTCGACAGCGGCACGGGGGACAGGCCCAGGGCCTCCTCGAGCCCGTCGACGTCCATCCACACGATCGGGTTGCGCTCGGGCTGGCCGGCGAGGTCCTCCTCGACCTGGCCCCCGAGCTCCGACCCGAGCCCGCGCGGCGCCACCAGGGTCACCCCGGCCAGGGCCACCCGCCCGAACGCGGTCAGCGAGTGGTGCGAGACACCGCGGTGGCGTGGCCGCAGGTCGGCGTCGGAGATCCGCAGCGCGCCGACCGCCACGCCCCCGAGCACCGACACGGCGTTGCACGCCTCCCCGGCGGCCACCCCGGAGAAGCCCCAGGGAGTGCCGGTGCCGAGGTTGCCCGGCCCCTGGGTCACGATCGCCACGTCGGCGCCGAGCACGTGCTTGGCCGCCAGCAGCCCGGTGTGCAGGGTGACCGCCTCGGCGTCGCCACCGAAGGCCTGGCCCACGGTCACCGTCCCGGCCAGCGACGGCGCCAGCGCCGAGAGCGTCCGGGAGAACCCGGCCACCAGCGCCCCGCCGTCGGTCATGACGTAGGCGACCCTCAGGTCCGGGTCGGTGGCCAGGACGCCGATCAGGACCGCCGGCAGCGCCGAGTGCAGGTCGGCGACGACGACGGGCATGCCCCCGAGGTCGTCGGCCTCGGCGATGGTCTCGTGCGAGGCGGTGTCCTGCTCGTCGACGCCCTGCACGGTCACCTGCAGCGGCGTGTACCGGGCCTTGACCAGGTGCCCGGGGCCGGTCGGGTCCGGGGGCAGCCGGTCGGGGACGGCGACGACCAGGGCGTACCCGCCGGTGCCCAGGCGCTGCGCCCAAGCGGTGGTGTTGAGCAGCACCGTGTCGCCCACCTCGGGCACTCCCACCAGCGAGGGGTGCGCCAGCGCCCGCACCTCGCCGTCGTCCGGGACCTGCACGGTCAGCTCCTGGGCGTCCCGCCAGGACCGGCCCAGGGCGGTCACCGTCCCGCGTCGCCACCGGATCCGCTGCTGCGTCGAAGTCGCTTCCCCCACGCGGGCAGGCTAGCCAGAGGGCTCGCCGCTTGTGCCGCGTGACTAGCCTGGGCGCGTGGCGGCGAAGCGGGCGGAGCGGCTGGTCAACCTGGTCATCGCCCTGCTCGGGACCAGGCAGTACGTGACCGCGGCGCGGATCCGGGCCACCGTGCCCGGCTACGAGCCCGACGACGGCACCGCGCGCGCCGACGAGGCGTTCAAGCGGATGTTCGAGCGGGACAAGGCCGAGCTGCGCGAGATGGGCGTGCCGCTGGAGACCGGCCGCACCAGCGTCTTCGACACCGAGGACGGCTACCGCATCGCGCGCGCCGACTACGAGCTGCCCGAGATCACCCTGACCGGCGAGGAGGCCGCCGCGGTCGGCCTGGCGCTGCGGCTGTGGGAGTCCGCGCAGCTGGCCGGCGCCGCGCACAGCGCGCTGGTGAAGCTCAAGGCCGCCGGGGTGGACGTCGACACCGGCCGGGCGCTGCCGCTGCGGCCGCGGCTGGACTCCGACGAGCCGGCCTTCGAGCCGTGCTACACCGCCGCCCGCGACCGCCGCGAGCTCGAGTTCGACTACCGCCGTCCCGACGAGGACACCCCGGCCCGCCGGCACGTGCAGCCGTGGGGGGTGGTGGCCTGGCACGGCCGCTGGTACCTCGGCGGGCTCGACCTCGACCGGCAGGCGCCGCGGGTGTTCCGGCTCTCCCGGGTGGTGGGCACCCCGCAGGCCGTCGGCCCGGCCGGCGCCTTCGAGCCGCCGGAGGACGTCGACCTGGCCGCGATGGTCGCCGGGCAGTTCGGCGGGGAGGAGCAGCTGGTGCTGGTGCGGGCCCGGCCCGGGACGGCGATCGGGCTGCGCCGGCACGCCACCCCGCTCGGCCCGGCGGCGGACGGCGGGGACGCCGACTGGGACCGGCTGCAGGTGCGCACCACCGAGCCGATGCGGCTGGCCGACGAGCTGGCCGCCTACGGCGCCGACGTCGTGGTGGAGGCGCCCGCCGAGGTGCGGCAGGCCGTCGTCGAGCGGCTGACCCGGCTGGCGGCGATGGCGTGAGGACGGTGGCATGACGAGCGCGCCGACGACGACGGAGCGGATGACGCGGCTGCTCTCGCTCGTCCCGTACCTCACCGCCCGGCCCGAGGGCGTGCCGCTGGCCGAGGTGGCCCGCGACTTCGGCGTCCCGGAGCGGCAGCTGCGCCGCGACCTGGAGCTGCTGTGGATGTGCGGGCTGCCCGGTTACGGCCCGGGCGACCTCATCGACCTGGCCTTCGAGGGCGACCGGGTGCGGGTCACGTTCACCGCGGGGATGGTCCGCCCGCTGCGGCTGACCACCGACGAGGCGGTCGCCCTGGTGGTCGCGCTGCGGGCGCTGCTGGAGCTGCCGGGGCTGGCCGAGCAGGAGGCGGTCAGCCGGGCGCTGGCCAAGGTGATGGCGGCCCCGGGGCACGCCGGTGAGCGGGTCACCCCGGTGGCGCTGTCGGTGGACGCCCGCGAGCAGGCGCTGGCCGTCGTCCGGGAGGGCCTGGAGCGCAAGCGGGCGCTGCACCTGCACTACTACGTGCCCACGCGGGACGAGCGGACCGAGCGCACCGTCGACCCGCTGCGGCTGTTGCTCGTCGACGGCCGCTGGTACCTGGAGGCCTGGTCGCGCGAGGTCGCCGGCGTCCGGCTGTTCCGGCTGGACCGGATCGACGACGTCGCGGTCCTCGAGGAGCCGTCGGCGCCGCCGCCGGACGTGCACCTGCGCGACGTCGACGCCGGGATCTACCAGCCCGAACCCGGCTCCCCGGTGGTCCGGCTGCGGCTGGCCCGCAGCGCCCGCTGGGTCGCCGAGTACTACCCGGTGGAGGACGTCCGGGAGGTCGACGACCCGCCCGGCGGGCTGGCGGTCTCCGTCCGCACCGCGGACGTCGCCTGGGCCCGGCGGCTGGTGGCCACCCTCGGGGGCGCGGCGACCGTCGACGAGCCGGCCGGCCTGGCCGCCGAGGTCGCCGCCGACGCCCGCGCCGCGCTCGCCCGCTATGCACCGGAGGGTCAGCCCGCGGTTCCCTCCGGGGACTAGGGTCGGGCCCGTGCTGCTGCTCGTCGTGTGGATCGCCGTCGCCGTGCTGGCCGTCGTCGTCCTGGGGGCGCTGGGGTACGGGCTGTTCGGCGCCGCCGCGCGGCTGCGGCGCGAGGTCGCGGCGTTCGAGCGGGACGTGCGGCCGGTACTCGCCGACGTGCAGGCCGCCGCCGCCCGCGCCGCCGAGGTGGGCGACCGCGACCGCTGACTCCGGGCGACCCCCCGCTTCGGGGGACCACGCGAGCGGAATCGCCACGTAGCATCGAGGACGCCACCGAATCCCCTGGAGGACCGTCATGGCCGGACTCGGCCCGTTGGAGATCGGCCTGATCATCCTGGCCATCCTGCTGCTCTTCGGCTACAAGAAGCTGCCGGACGCCTCGCGCTCGCTGGGCCGCTCGCTGCGCATCTTCAAGGGCGAGATGAAGGGCATGAAGGACGACGACGTCCGCACCAAGGACGCCGCCAGGACCACTCCGGTGCGCGGCGAGGTGCTGCCCCCGGCCGGCCCCGACGCCACCGCGCTGGAGGCCGAGGCGCGGGCTGCGGAGGCCCGGGCCGCCGAGCTGCGGGCCCGCGCCGCGCAGCAGAGCGACACCTCCCGCTGACCCTCCGGCACCACGATGAGCGAGCACGGCCCGCACCGTCCCCGCGTGCGGCGACGCCGCCGTCCGCGGGACCCCGAGGCGACCATGTCGCTCATCGCGCACCTCACCGAGCTGCGCAACCGGGTCGCCAAGTCGCTGCTGGCGCTGCTGCTGGCGTCGGCGTTCGCGTTCTGGTGGTACGGGCACGGCCTGGGGGAGTTCATCCGGGCCCCGTACTGCGGACTGCCTGACGAGTTGCGCTTCGGGCAGGGCGCCGAGGACACCTGCGGCCTGCTGATCACCGACGTGTTCGGCGGGGTGTTCATCCGGCTGAAGGTGAGCCTGCTGGCCGGCGCGGTGCTCTCCGCGCCGGTCTGGCTCTACCAGCTGTGGGCGTTCATCACGCCGGGCCTCAAGCGCCACGAGAAGCGGTACGGCGTCACCTTCGTGGTCGTGTCGACGGCGCTGTTCGCCCTCGGCGCGGTGCTGGCCTACGTCTCGCTCTCGGCCGGCCTGGAGCTGCTGCTGAGCCTGGCCGGCGACGGCGTCGTGGTCGCGCTGACCGCCCAGGACTACATCGGCTTCGTGCTCTCGCTGCTGGTCGCCTTCGGGGTGAGCTTCGAGGTGCCGCTGGTCGCGATCGCGCTCAACCTGGTCGGCGTCCTCAGCTACGAGGCGCTGCGCAAGAGCCGGCGCTGGATCTTCTTCCTGACCGTCGTCTTCGCCGCGTTCATCACGCCGACCCAGGACCCGTTCACCATGCTCCTGATGGCCGGGCCGATGATCGTGCTGTTCGAGCTGGCCATCCAGATCGCCCGCTTCGTCGACCGGCGGCGGGCCAAGCGGGCGGCGGTCGAGCACTTCCACGACCTCGCCGACGACGAGGCCTCCCCGCTGGACGCCACGCCGTCGCAGCTGGACGCCTCGCCGACGCCCTACGACGACCTGGGCCGCGAGGACGACGTCCCCACGCCGGTCGACGGCCGGGGCGCGCGCTCCCGCCGCTGAGCGGGGACCCTCCTGCCCCCCGCCCCTCGCGGGTCCGCGGCGGGCCCCCGCAGAGGGGCCGGCGCGGAGGTCGCCGTCCTGGTGAGCCCGGCCGCCGGCCGGGGCCGGGCCCGGGCGGCCGCTCCCGCCGTGCTCGACGCGCTGCGCGCGGCCGGGCTGCACCCGGCGGTGCTGCCGGCGACCACCCGCGCCGCGGCCGAGCAGCAGGCCGCCGCCGCGGTCGCCGGGGGCGCGGCGGCGGTGGTGGCCCTCGGCGGGGACGGCGCCGCGCACGCGGTCCTGCAGGCGGTGGCGGGCACCGCCACGCCGCTGGCCGTCGTCCCGGCCGGGACCGGCAACGACCTGGCCCTGGCCCTCGGCACCCCGCCCGACCCGGTCGCCGCCGCGTGGGCCGCCGGCGAGGACCTGGTGAGCGGGCGGGTGCGCACCCTCGACGCCGGGCGCACCGGGACCCGCTGGTGGGCCACCGTGCTGTGCTGCGGGTTCGACTCCGCGGTGACCGACCGGGCCAACCGGCTGCGGTGGCCGCGCGGCCCGCGGCGCTACGACGTCGCCATCCTCGCCGAGCTGGCCCGGCTGCGCCCCCGGGAGCTGACCGTCGTCCTCGACGGCGCCGCGCGCACGCTGCCGGTCACCCTGGTCGCCGTCGGCAACACGCCCTGGTACGGCGGCGGCATGCGGGTCTGCCCGGCCGCCGACTGCGCCGACGGGCGGTTCGACGTCACCGTCGTGGGCCCGGTCAGCCGCCGGGAGCTGGTGGCGACCCGGCCGCGGCTGACCGCCGGCACCCACGTGGCGCACCCGGCCGTCACGGTGCACCGGGCCGCCCGGGTCGAGCTGGCGGGGGAGGGGCCGACCACCTACGCCGACGGCGAGCCGGTCGCCCCGCTGCCGGCGGCGAGCACCTGCGTGCCGGGGGCGCTGCGCGTGGTCGGCGCCGGCCGCCGCTGAGCCCGACGGCCTGCCTGCAGGGGCCCGCCGCCGGCCCCGTCCCGAGGCTCGTCCCGAGCGTGCGGGGGACGAGGAGGACGGGGTCCTCGTGTGGTGGGGAGCGGGGAGGTCCTTACTGTGGAGCCATGTCCAGCCCCGCTGAGCGCTACGCGGCTGCCCGGCGGCGCAGCGCCCACCCCACGCTGGCCGACTTCACCGCTGACCTCGGGTTCTCCCTCGACCCATTCCAGGTGGAGGCCTGCGAGGCCCTCGACGAGGGCGCCGGCGTGCTGGTCTGCGCGCCGACCGGGGCGGGCAAGACCGTCGTCGGCGAGTTCGCCGTCCACAAGGCGCTGGCCGAGGGGCGCAAGGCCTTCTACACGACGCCGATCAAGGCGCTGTCCAACCAGAAGTACAACGACCTCGTCGAGCGCTACGGCGAGGCGGCGGTCGGCCTGCTCACCGGCGACAACGCCATCAACGGGGACGCCCCCGTGGTCGTGATGACCACCGAGGTGCTGCGCAACATGCTCTACGCGGAGTCCCCGGCGATCGACGGCCTCGGCTACGTCGTCATGGACGAGGTGCACTACCTGGCCGACCGCTTCCGCGGCGCGGTCTGGGAGGAGGTGATCATCCACCTCCCGCAGTCGGTGACCCTGGTGTCGCTGTCGGCGACGGTGAGCAACGCCGAGGAGTTCGCCGACTGGCTGGTCACCGTCCGCGGCCACACGAAGGTCGTGGTCAGCGAGGTCCGGCCGATCCCGCTGTGGCAGCACATGCTGGTCGGCAACCGGGTGTTCGACCTGTTCAGCCTGCGCCCGGCCGCGCACGCCGCCGAGCAGGGGGAGGACCCGCGGGGGCAGTCCACCCGGGAGCGCGGCGCGAGCGTCGTCGACCCGGAGCTGGTGCGCTACGTGCGCGAGCACGAGCGGCGGCTGGACACCTGGGGCGGCGGCAACGGGGGCTCGCGCCGGGACCGGGACTGGCACAGGCCCCGCTACCGGCCGCCGGCCCGCCCCGACGTGATCGAGCGGCTCGACCGCGCCGGCCTGCTGCCGGCCATCACGTTCGTGTTCAGCCGCAACGGCTGCGACGCCGCCGTCGACCAGTGCCTGCGCGCCGGGCTGCGGCTCACCGACGAGCGGGAGCGGTCGGAGATCGCCGCGGTCATCGACGAGCGCACCGGCTCCCTGCCGGAGGAGGACCTGCACGTCCTGGGCTTCTGGGAGTGGCGCGAGGGGCTGCTGGCCGGCCTCGCCGCCCACCACGCAGGGCTGGTGCCGGCGTTCAAGGAGACCGTCGAGGAGTGCTTCGTGCGCGGCCTGGTGAAGGCCGTGTTCGCCACCGAGACCCTGGCGCTGGGCATCAACATGCCGGCGCGCACCGTCGTCCTCGAGCGGCTGGTCAAGTGGAACGGCGAGGCGCACGTCGACGTCACGCCGGGGGAGTACACCCAGCTCACCGGCCGCGCGGGCCGCCGCGGCATCGACGTCGAGGGGCACGCGGTGGTCGTGTGGGCCCCGGGCATGGACCCGTCGGTCGTCGCGGGGCTGGCCAGCACCCGCACCTACCCGCTGCGGTCCTCGTTCCGGCCGAGCTACAACATGGCCGTCAACCTGGTCGGCTCGTTCGGCCGGGCCCGCGCCCGCGAGCTGCTGGCCTCCTCCTTCGCCCAGTTCCAGGCCGACCGCTCGGTGGTGGGGCTGGCCCGGTCGGCGGCCCGGCACGAGAGGGACGCCGAGCGGTGGGCCGCCGAGATGCACTCCGACTCCGGCGACGTGGGGGACTACGCCCGGCTGCGGCAGGAGATCGCCGACCGGGAGCGGGAGCTCTCCCGCGACTCCCAGGCCAAGCGGCGGATGGAGGCGGCGGAGACGCTGGCGGCGCTGCGTCCCGGCGACGTCATCCGGGTCCCGTCGGGGAGGCGGCAGGGGCTGGCGGTCGTCCTCGACCCCGGCGTCACCGACCTCGCCGAGCCGCGCCCGCTGGTGCTCACCGAGGACAAGTGGGCCGGCCGGCTGGGCACCGTGGACTTCCCGACCCCGGTCACCGCGCTGGCCCGGGTCCGCGTGCCGCGGAACTTCAACCACCGCAGCCCGCACGCCCGCCGGGACCTCGCGGCCACCCTCCGCAACGCCCGCGTGGAGAACGACCTCGGCGCCCGGCGGGTCAAGCAGCGCTCGGCGGCCGCCGACGACCCGGTGCTGCAGGACCTGCGCCGCGCGCTGCGCAACCACCCGGTGCACGCGCTGCCGGACCGGGAGGAGCGGGTGCGGGCCGCCGAGCGCTGGCTGCGCGCGGTGCGGGAGGCCGATGCCACCCACCGGAAGATGGCCGAGCGCACCGGCTCGCTGACCCGGCAGTTCGACCGCACCTGCGACGTCCTCGAGGAGCTGGGCTACCTGGTGCCCGACGTGGCGCCGCTGGTCCCGGCCGACACCGAGGCCGTCCCGGCGGTGGACGACGTCCCGCTGGTCACCGACGACGGCAGGCGGCTGGCCCGCATCTGGTCGGAGGCCGACCTGCTGGTCGCCGAGTGCCTGCGGGCCGGCGTCTGGCGCGGCCTCACCCCGGCCGAGCTCGCGGCCGCGGTGTCCACGCTGGTGTTCGAGGCGCGGCGGGACACCCCCGGCCAGCCGGCCATCCCGGCCGGCAAGGTGGCCGCGGCGATCGGGGAGATGCGCCGGATCCGGTCGCGGCTGCAGGACGTCGAGCTCGACCACGGCGTGCCCGCCGGCCGCGACCTGGACCTCGGGTTCGCCTGGGCGGCGTACCGGTGGGCCGACGGGCAGAGCCTCGACCGCGTCCTCGCCGGCGCCGAACAGGCCGGCACCGAGCTCTCCGGCGGGGACTTCGTGCGCTGGGCGCGGCAGCTGATCGACCTGCTCGACCAGCTGGCCAAGACCGCCGACGAGCCGGTGGCCGCCACCTCCCGCAAGACGGTGGACCGGGTCCGCCGGGGGGTCGTCGCGGTGGCGGTCGGCGGCTGACGCTGCGGTCCGCAGCACCGGCGGGCGGCCTGCCGTGGTGCACAATCTCCCCGCTCCGGGACGCGCCGTCCCGGAGCGGCGACCAGGAGCAGGAGCGACGATGACCAACCCACCGCCGGGTGGCAGCCAGCCGGGCCCGTACGGGCAGCAGCCCGGCGAGTACGGCCAGCCCGGCCCGTACGGGCAGCAGCCCGGCGAGTACGGCCAGCCCGGTGGGTACGGCGCACCCGCGCCCGGCGGCTACGGCGGTCAGCAACGCCCCTCCTACGGGCAGCCGGGGCAGCCCTACGGCGGGCCCCAGTACGGGCAGCCCGCCTACGGCGCGCCGCAGTACGGCCAGCCGCAGTACGGCCAGCCCGGCCAGTACGGGCAGCAGCCCTACGGCCCGCCCGGCCAGTGGAGCCCGCCCCAGGAGCAGCCGAAGAAGTCCCGGACCGGCCTGGTCGCCGGGCTGGTCGCCCTCGCCGTCCTGCTCGTCCTCGCCGTGGTCCTCTCCCGGCTCCTGGGGGACCGGGTCCTGGACCGGGCGGCCGTCGAGCGCGACGTCGCGGTCCAGTTCGAGCAGAACTACGGCGTGGCGGTCGAGCTCACCTGCCCACAGGAGATGGTGGTGGAGAACGACGCCGCCTACCGGTGCACCGGGGTCACGGCGGACGGCGAGGAGGTCACCGTGGAGATCCGCATCTCCGACCCCGAGGACGCCGAGTACGAGTGGGCCGAGGTCTGAGCCGCTGACCTGCGGGCCGGTGTGCTCAGTCGAGGACGCCGGCCGGCCAGCCCAGCGCGGCGCCCAGCCGCTCGAGCGAGGAGCCGATCCCGTGGGCCTCGGCCAGGGCGGCCAGCGCCGCGGGGTCGGCCGGCCGCCGCGGCAGCGCGTCCGGGACCGGCGGCAGGTCGATGTCCCGGGCGACGGCGACCACGACCGGCGCGGCGTCGAGGTAGGCCGAGCCGGCGTGCAGCTTCTTCAGGACCGCGGCGGTCAGCGGCGCCTTCGGGACGACGGTGCGCGCCGCGGCCGCCCGGATGCCGGCGAGGTCGCCGAACTCGCAGATCAGCGCCGCGGCGGTCTTGGCACCGACGCCGGCCACGCCGGGCAGCCCGTCGCTGGGATCGCCGCGCAGGACGGCGAAGTCGGCGTAGGCCCGGCCCGGGATGCCGTACTTCGCGGTCACCGCCGCCTCGTCGACGCACTCGATGTCGCCGATGCCCCGCGCGGTGTAGAGGACCCGCACCTGCTGCGCGTCGTCCACCAGCTGGAACAGGTCCCGGTCGCCGGTGACCACGTCGACCGGCCCCCGCGCCCGCGCGGCCAGCGTGCCGATCACGTCGTCGGCCTCGTAGCCGGGCGCCCCGACCCGCGCCAGCCCCGCCGCGGCCAGCACCTCGACCAGCACCGGCACCTGCGGGCCCAGCTCGTCGGGCGTCTCCTCGCCGCCGTCGGCGGCCAGCCGGTGGGCCTTGTACGAGGGCAGCGCCTGGACCCGGAAGGCCGGCCGCCAGTCGTCGTCCCAGCAGGCCACCAGCCGCTCGGGAGCGTGGGCGGTGACCAGCCGGGCGGTCATGTCGAGGAACCCGCGGACGGCGTTGACCGGGCGCCCGTCCGGCGAGGTCACGCTGGTCGGCACCCCGTAGAAGGCCCGGAAGTAGAGGCTGGCCGCGTCGAGCAGCATGGTCGTCACGACCCGGCACGGTAACTGTCAGGAACGGTCCCCGTGCTCGTGGATAGTCTCGCGACCGTGCCCACCTCGAACCCGTCCGGGCCGCTGGTGACCGTGGACCGCGTGCACACCGCGCGCGAGGTCGCCGCCGAGCTCGGGATCGACCTGCTGGTGTTGACGCCGGGCTCGGACCTGCGCTACCTGTGCGGCTACGACGCCCACGCGATGGAGCGGCTCACCGCCCTGGTGGTGCCGCGCCGCGCGGAGCCGTTCCTCGTCGTCCCGCGGCTGGAGGCGCCGATGGTCGACGCCGGTCCGGCCGGCGGCCTGGGCCTGGAGGTCCTGGCCTGGGACGAGACCGACGACCCGTTCGCCCTGCTGGCCCGGACGGTCACCGCCCGGCTGGGGGCGGCCCCGACCCGCGTCGCGGTCGGCGCGCGCACCTGGGCCGAGCACGCCCTCGGCGTCGCGCGGGCGCTGCCCGGCGCGGCCCTGGAGCTGGCCGCCCCGGTGGTGGACCGGCTGCGGATGGTGAAGACGCCGGCCGAGGTGGCCGAGCTGGCCGCCGCCGGCGCCGCCATCGACCGGGTGCACGCGCGGATGGGGGAGTGGCTCCGGGTGGGGCGCACCGAGGCGGAGGTCGGTGCCGACATCGCCGCGGCGATCCTCGCCGAGGGGCACGTGGGCGTGGACTTCACCATCGTGGGCTCCGGCCCCAACGGCGCCAGCCCGCACCACGAGCTCTCCGACCGGGTGGTGGCCGAGGGAGACCTGGTCGTGGTCGACATCGGCGGCGAGACCGCCACCGGCTACCGGTCGGACTGCACCCGCACCTACGCGGTCGGCCGCGCGCCGGACGCCGAGGTCGCCGAGTGGTACGGGGTGCTGCAGCAGGCGCAGGCGGCCGCGACCGCCGCCGTCCGCCCGGGGGTGACCGCCGAGCGGGTCGACGCCGCCGCCCGGGACGTCATCGCCGCCGCCGGCTGGGGGGAGCACTTCATCCACCGGACCGGCCACGGCATCGGCCTGGACACCCACGAGGCGCCCTACATCGTGGCCGGCAACGACCTGCCGCTGGTCCCCGGGATGGCGTTCTCGGTGGAGCCGGGCATCTACCTCGCGGGCCGCTGCGGCGCCCGCATCGAGGACATCGTCGTCTGCACCGCGGACGGCGTGGCGACGCTCAACGAGGGCCGGCGTGACCTCGTCATCCTCGCCGGCTGACGGCGGCGGCGGCACCGCCGCCGGCCCGCCGACCCCGTCGGCCGACGTCGACCGCGCGCTGCTGGCCGCCCTGGCGCGGGACGGCCGGGCCAGCTACACCGAGCTGGCCGAACGGGTCGGGCTGTCGGTCTCGGCGGTGCACCAGCGGGTGCGCCGGCTCGAGCAGCGCGGGCTGATCACCGGCTACCACGCCAAGATCGACGCCAAGTCCCTCGGGTTGGGGCTGACCGCGTTCGTGTCCATCACGCCGATCGACGTTGCCCAGCCCGACGACGCGCCGGCCCGGCTGGCCCACCTGACCGAGATCGAGGCCTGCCACTCGGTGGCCGGGGTGGAGAGCTACATCCTCAAGGTGCGGGTGCCCTCGCCCGACGCCCTGGAGGTGCTGCTGCAGAAGATCCGGCTGGCGGCGAACGTGACCACGCGGACGACGGTGGTGCTCTCCACCTCCTACGAGGACCGCCCCCCGCTGTAGGCCCGGCGCGCCCACTGGACACGGGTTCGAACGCGTGTTCGGATGGGGGCATGCGGTGGGACGGCCAGCGGCTCGACGCCCGGGAGCCGGGCACACTGCCCGGGATGCCCACGGTGCGGGGCCTGCTGCGCAGCGTGCAGGTGCCGGAGTTCCCCGGGGTGACCTTCCACGAGGTGCGCAGCAAGAGCGCCCTCAACCAGGTGCCCGGCCCGTCGGCCATGCCGTTCCGCTGGACGATCAACCCCTACCGGGGGTGCTCGCACGCGTGCGTGTACTGCGTGGCCGGCGACACGCTCGTGCTGCTGGCCGACGGCCGGCAGGCGCCGATCGCCGACCTGCGGGTGGGGGACCGGGTCGTCGGGACCGAGGTGCGGAACGGAGGCCGGCACTACGTGGCCACGGAGGTCCTGGCGCACTGGCCGACGGTCAAGCCGGCCTCCCGGGTGCGGCTGGCCGACGGCACCGAGGTGGTCGCCAGCGGCGACCACCGCTTCCTCACCGGCCGCGGCTGGCGGCACGTCACCGCCGACGGGGGCCGGCGGCCCGTGCTGACCACCGACGACCACCTCCAGGGCCCGGGGCGGGCCCTGGACCTGGTCGGCGCCGCCGCCCAGCGCGCCGGCGGGCGGCGCGCGCCGACGGCCGGCCTGGTGGGCACGGCGGTGACGAGCGGCCCGGAGCTGCGCGTCACCGCGGTCGAGGACCTCGGCGCCGCGCTGCCGATGTACGACATCACCACCGCCTCCGGGGACTTCGTGGCCAACGGGGTGGTCAGCCACAACTGCTTCGCCCGCGGGACCCACCAGTGGCTGGAGCTGGACACCGGGCACGACTTCGACAGCCAGGTGGTGGTGAAGGCCAACCTGGTCGACGTGCTGCGCCGGGAGCTGGCCCGCGCCTCGTGGCGCCGGGAGCACGTGGCGCTGGGCACCAACACCGACCCGTACCAGCGGGCCGAGGGGCGCTACCGGCTCATGCCCGGGGTGATCGCGGCGCTGGCCGGCTCCGGCACGCCGTTCTCGATCCTGACGAAGGGCACGCTGCTGCGGCGCGACCTGTCGCAGCTGGCCGCCGCGGCCCGCGACGTCCCGATCGGCCTCGGCGTGTCGGTGGCCGTCTGGGACGACGAGCTGCACGCCTCGCTGGAGCCGGGCGTGCCCAGTCCGCGGGCGCGGCTGGAGCTGGTCCGGGCGATCGCCGACGCGGGCCTGTCCTGCGGGGTCTTCCTCGCGCCGGTGCTGCCGGGGCTGACCGACCGGCTGGCCGGCCTGGACGCGGCGCTGCGGGCGATCGCCGAGGCCGGGGCCAGCGGGGTCACTGTCGTCCCGCTGCACCTGCGCCCGGGCGCGCGCGAGTGGTTCTCCGCCTGGCTGGCGCGCGAGCACCCGCAGCTGGTGCCGCGCTACCAGCAGCTCTACCGGCGCGGCGCCGCGGTGGACCCGGAGTACCGCCGCTGGCTGGCCGGGCGGGTGGCGCCGCTGCTGGCCCGGTACGGGCTGGACCGGCAGGCCGGGGGAGCCGCGCGCGGGGTGGACGAGGGGGCGGGCGGGATCCCGGGGGACGCGGACAGCGACTTCCCGGCCGGCAGCCTGCCCGGCACCGTGCCGCCGCGCCCGGCCCACGCGGCACCGGCGCCGGAGCAGCTCGCGCTGATCTGAGCGCCGGTCAGCCGGCCAGCCGGGCGGTCCGGGAGACGCTGCGCAGCGCGCGGACCGCGCCGCGGGGGCTCACCGGGGCGGCGCCGGCGGCCAGCGCCAGCCGCCGGTAGGAGTCGTAGGAGAGGGTCAGGTACGCGGCGGCCAGCTCCTCGGCCGCGGCCCGCCGCGACGGCGGCGCGGTCAGCCGCAGCGCCTGCCCGGTGCGGACGGCGTGCTTGGCGAAGGTCACCTGCAGTGCCTGGGTGGACAGCTGCCCGCCCACCGCGGAGGCGATCCCCGGGCCGCGGCGCAGCGCGGGCAGCACCCACGGGCTGTCGGCGAGCGCGGGGAAGCGCGCGCGGCGGGCCTCCCACGCGTGCCAGGCGGTCAGCGCGCCGGGCACCGACCACTCGCCGTCCTCGGTGCGCACCAGCAGGCGCCGCGCGGTCGGGTGCACCTGCTCGCGGCGCAGGGCGCGGAACGAGCCGACGGGGGCGGGCCAGTGCAGGGCCAGGGCGCACCAGGCGACCGCGCGCAGGTGCTCCGGGTCGTCGCTGCGGATCTCGGTGAGCGGCCGCAGCTCCAGCACCGGCGGCTCGGGCTCGGGCGTGGGCACCGACGGCAGCGCGATCCCGCCGTAGCGAGCGACCTTGCTGTACAGGGCCACGGTGGCCGGCTTCCAGCCCCGGGCCGCCGCGATCGGGTCCAGCCCCTCCTCGGCCAGCTGGTCGGGCCCCAGGCCCAGCTCCAGTGCGGCCTCGGCCAGCCGGCGCCACTGCACCTCGTAGCCCTCGGGCGGACTCATCCGACGCCAGGCCCGCACCGGCGGCGGTGCGGGCATCTGCGGCAGCGGTGGCTGCCAGGCACCCGTCATGACGGAACTCTACCGTTATCCCCAACAAAAAAGCGACCCAGATTCGTGGTCACCTGCCGTCGACAGGTGCCGGCGCCTTCGGCGCCGGAGCAGTGATCGCGCGAGCTCTCGCCCGGGGTGCGGGGGGAGCAGGAGCCCCGGCAGGGGCCCTGGAAGACTCTTGTTGTTCTTGGGCATAACGGTGGAGCACGCGCGATCTCCGCCGACTCGGCGCGCGCCGCGGGCGGCCACTGGTGACCATGGCCGGGTGCGCACCGTGGGCGTGGAGGAAGAGCTGCTCGTCGTCGACCCCGGCGGGTGCCCCGTGCCCCTGGCCCCCGCCGCGCTCGAGGTCGCCGCCCGTCGCGGCGAGGGCGAGACCGTGGCCGAGCACGACCGGGCCGACCGGGAGCGCGAGGACCAGCGGCCCCGCGATGATGCCGGATCCGACGGCGGGGACGACGACGACCCGCGGGGGCGGCTCGTGCCCGAGCTCAAGGCGCAGCAGCTCGAGTACGCCACCCGGGTGTGCACCGAGCTCGCCGACGTCTCCGCCGACCTGCGGTACTGGCGCGGCCGGGCCGACGCCGCCGCGCGTGGGGTCGGTGCGCGCGTGGCGGCGCTGGCCAGCTCGCCGGTGGACGTCGAACCCGTCACCACGCCGGGGCGGCGCTACGCGGAGATGACCGACACCTTCGGCCTGACCGCCGTCGAGCAGCTGACCTGCGGCTGCCACGTGCACGTCGCGGTGGAGGACGACGAGGAGGGCGTCGCCGTCCTCAACCGGATCCGCTGCTGGCTGCCGGTGCTCACCGCGCTGAGTGTCAACTCCCCGTTCTGGCTCGGCCGCGACAGCGGGCACGCCAGCTTCCGCTCCCAGGCGTGGAACCGGTGGCCCTCCTCGGGCCCCACCGAGCTGTTCACCGACGCCGCCGCGTACCACCGGCTCATCGCGGGCCTGGTCGCGACCGGGACGATCGTCGACACCGGGATGGTGTACTTCGACGCCCGGCTGTCCGAGCGGTGGCCGACGGTCGAGGTGCGCATCGCCGACGTCCCCCTCCGGGTCGAGGACACCGTCACGCTGGCCGGCCTGGTGCGGGGCCTGGTGGAGACCGCCGCCCGCGCGTGGCGGGCCGGGGTGCCCGCGCCCGCGGTGCGCAGCGAGCTCATCCGGGTGGCCGCCTGGCGGGCCGGCCGCTCCGGCCTGGGCGGAGACCTCGTCCACCCGGTCACCGGCCGCCCGGCGCCGGCTCCCGACGTCCTGCGCGCACTGGTCGAGCACGTGCGGCCCGCCCTCGCCGCGGCCGGGGACGTCGGCCGGGTGGCGGCCGGAGTCGCCGCCGTCCTGTCCCGCGGCACGGGCGCGGACCTGCAGCGCCGGGTGCACCGCGAGACCGGTGACCTCCCCGCCGTGGTGCGCGCCGCCGTCGAGGTCACCCAGGACTGAGGGCGGCCGCCGGCTCCTTCTGCCAGGGTCGGCCCGTGGCGATGGAGACGCTCTTCGCGGGGATCGCGGTCGCCGACCTCCCGCGTGCGGCCGAGTGGTACGGCCGGCTGTTCGACCGGGACCCCGACGTCGTCGCGCACGACCGCGAGGTCCTGTGGCAGGTCGCCGAGGCCGGGTGGGTCTACGTCGTCGAGGACGCCGCCCGCGCCGGCAGGGGCCTGGTCGCCCTCACGGTGCCCGACCTCGACGCGACGGTGGCCGACCTGGGCGCGCGGGGCATCGGCAGCTGCGACGTCACGCGCGAGAGCGGGGTCGCGCGCAAGGCCGTCGTCACCGATCCCGAGGGGAACACGGTCGCCTTCCTCGAGATCGCCGGCCAGTAGCCGCCGCCCGCGTCGGGCAGGGACCCCCGCGACCGCCGGTATCGTCCCGCCATGGACACCGCCCGCTGGCGCGACGTCGTCCGCCCCGACCTGCCGGGCCCCGAGCACGACCGGCGGGACCGCGCCTACCGGTGGGTGATCCGGCTGGCCCTGCTCGTCTTCCGGCTGCTGCGGTTCCGGTTCGACGTGCGCGGCTCGGAGCACATCCCGACCAGCGGCGGCGCGATCGTCTGCAGCAACCACGTCAGCTACCTGGACTTCACCTTCCTCGGCCTGGCCGCGCTCCCGCGGCGCCGGCTGGTGCGCTTCATGGCCAAGCAGTCGGTGTTCTCCTCCCGGGTCTCCGGGCCGTTCATGCGGGCCATGCACCACATCCCGGTCGACCGCCGGGCCGGCGCGGCCGCCTTCGAGTCCGCCGTGCGGGCGCTCAGGGACGGCAAGGTCGTCGGCATCTTCCCCGAGGCGACGATCAGCAGCAGCTTCGTGGTCAAGGACCTCAAGGCCGGCGTCGCCCGGATGGCGATCGACGCCGGCGTACCGGTGCTGCCCGCGGCGGTCTGGGGCGGGCAGCGGATCGCCACCAAGCACCGCCCCGTGCACCTCCGTCGGGGCGTCGCGATCACCGTGCTCCTCGGCGAACCGATCGTCCCAGGGCCGGCGGAGCGGACCCAGCAGCTGCTCCGCCGCATCCGCACGGCCATGGAGGAGCTGGTCGACCAGGCGCAGCGGACCTACCCCCAGCAGCCGGCCGGCCCGCACGACCGCTGGTGGCTGCCGGCGCACCTCGGCGGCACCGCGCCGACGCCGGAGGAGGCGGCGGCGATCGACCACCACGACGTCCGCGGCACCCGGCAGCGGGTGCCCCGCCCGCACCCCCTGGCCCGGATCCGGGCGCTCCTCGCCCGCCGGCGCGCCTCCCGCTGAGCGGCCCCGTCCCGAGGCTCGCCGCGGCCTCGTCCCGGGCACCGCCCTGAGCCTGCCAAGGGTGGGTGGACGGGGTCCTCCAACGGTGAGGAGAACCGGGTCCTTGCGGGGGTGCTCTCCGGGGTCCTCCCTCAGTGGACGACCGGCGGGGCCATCAGCCGGAACACGTCCAGCTCGACGTCGTACCAGCGGCGCATCCGCCCCAGCGGCTCCATGCCCAGCCGCCGGCAGACCGCCACGGACGGCGAGTTGCCCGGCCGCACGACCGCGTAGACCTCCGGCACGCCGGCGGCGAAGGCGTGGTCGATGACCGTCCGCGCGGCCTCGGTGGCGTACCCGTGGCCCCAGCAGTCCGGGTGCAGGTGCCAGCCGACCTCCACCTCGCCGACCCCGCCGGGCAGCGGCTTGACCAGCACGGTGCCCGCGACCGTCCCGGACGCGGCGACCTCGACCGCCCACACCCCGAACCGCTCGTCGGCGCAGACCGCCGCCCAGCGGGCCACCAGCTCGACCGGGGTGAGCGACGGCGTCCCGCCCAGCCAGCGGGTGACGTCGTCCCGGCCGTAGAGGTCGGTGAGCCGGGCGAGGTCGTCGCGGCGGGTGGTCCAGGGGCGCAGCCGCAGCCGAGGGGTGCACAGGTCCCCGCCGCGGGCCGCCATCCGACCTGCCTACCGCCGGGAACGGCCCCCGGCCACCCGGGGACGGCGCGTCCGGACGGCTCGCCGCGACCCCGTCTCCGGTCTCGGCCCCCTGCAGGGTCCGTCGGGAGCGAGCGAGCGGCGGGGGTGCTTCCTCAGTCCGCCAGCGACGCCGCCCGGGAGGCGGCCGCGGCCACGTCGGCGGAGACCGGGTCGACCGCGCGGGCCCGCCACCAGGCCCGGCCGCTCTCCGGCAGCGTGCCGATGGGGTCGTAGTAGGTGTAGCGGCGGTCGAGGGCGTCCTCGTCGGAGCGCTCGATGCCGGTGCGGTAGTTCTTCGTCCAGTAGCTGATGCCGCGCTCGCGGTCGTACTCGGCGACCTGGTGCACCCAGCGCTTGCCGACGTAGGGGACGTCGCAGACGATCCGCGGGGTCGCGAAGCCGGGCAGGTAGCCCATGACGTCGTGCTGCAGCGTCTGCGCCTCGGCCAGCGACACCCGCCAGTGCTCGGCGCTGGGCACCATGTCGCACATGTAGAAGTAGTAGGGCGTGATGCCGGCGCCGTCGAGCAGCGCGAAGCACAGGTCGAGCAGTTGCGGCGCGGTGGCGTTGACCCCGCGCAGCAGCACCCCCTGGTTGCGGACGTCGCGCACGCCCGCGGCCAGCATCGCCCGCGCCGCCTCGGCCACCAGCGGCGTCACCTGCTGGGCGGCGTTGACGTGGGTGTGCACGGCCAGCGACACGCCCCGCTCCCGCGCCCGCCGGGCCAGCCGGGTCATGCCCGCGACGACGTCGTCCTGCAGCCAGTGCTGCGGCAGGCCCATGAGCGCCTTGGACGCCAGCCGGATGTCGCGCACCGACTCGATCTCGAGCAGGCCGGAGACGAACGCCTCGAGGGTCCTGAACGGCAGGTTGGCGACGTCCCCGCCGGAGACGACGACGTCCCGGACCCCGGGGGTGCGGCGCAGGTACTCGAGCATCGCCGCCTGCCGGTCGACCGGCTTGAGCTCGAACCGGAGCTTGGCGACGGCGGGGGTCGAGTTGCCCACCAGGTCCATCCGGGTGCAGTGCCCGCAGTACTGCGGGCAGGTCGGCAGCAGCTCGGCGAGCACCTTGGTCGGATAGCGGTGGGTGAGCCCCTCGACCGCCCACATCTCGTGCTCGTGCAGCGAGTCGCGGGCGGCGTAGGGGTGGCTGGCGGCGGCCCCGGGCAGCCGGTCGGAGGCGACCGGGAGCATGTAGCGGCGCACCGGGTCGGCGCGCAGCGCGGCGGTGCCCGGCACCGCGCCGGGGACGAACGTGTTGAGCATCTGCGGCGGCAGCAGCAGCGACATGGTGGCCCGCCCGGCCTGGTCGGCCTCGACGTCGGCGTAGAAGGCGTCGTCGAGCAGGTCGCCGTACACGCCGTGCAGCTGCCGCACGTTCTTCACGCAGTGCGCCCGCTGCCACTGGGCGCTGCGCCACTCGTCCTGGGTCACGCCGGCGAACCCCGGCAGCCGCCGCCAGTCGGGCTCGACCAGGGGCCGGGCGGCGTACTCGTAGGGCTGTTCCAGCACGGCGGCACCTCTTCCGGGTGGCGGTCCTCGCGACACCGGGGACTCTACGGGAGGATGTCCGGTGGACTGCCCCGGATACGATGCGTTTTCCTCCCTCGACCGGGTGAGACAGGAGGATCGGTGACGACAGCGGAACGCGCCCTCGGGGTGCACCGCGTGCTCGAACCGCCGGGCGTGCTGCCGCAGGCGGCCTGGCGCCTGGACGCCGACCCGGCCATCGGCCCCGACGAGGTCCGCGTGGCGGTACAGCGACTGAACCTCGACGCCGCGTCGTTCCGGCAGCTGTCGGAGGCCTGCGGCGGCGACGGCGCGGCGGTCCGGTCGGCCGTGCTGGAGATCGTCGCCACCCGCGGGAAGGTGCAGAACCCGGTCACCGGCTCCGGCGGCATGCTGCTCGGGGTCGTCGACGCGGTGGGGGAGGGCTCCCCGCTCGGGCTGCGGGTGGGGGACCGCGTCGCCACGCTGGTCTCGCTGACCCTCACCCCGCTGCGGATCACCGACGGCCTGGCCGGGTGGGACGGGCGCTCGGAGCAGGTGCCGGCCGCCGGGACGGCGATCCTGTTCGCCCGCTCCATCGCCGCCGTCCTGCCCGACGACCTCCCCGACGCGGTCTCCCTCGCGCTGCTCGACGTGTGCGGAGCGCCGGCGGCCACCGCGCGGGTGGTGCAGCGGACGGCGGCGCGGTCGGTCGTCGTCCTCGGGGCGGCGGGCAAGTCCGGCTGCCTGAGCCTGGCCGCCGCGCGGGCCGCGGGCGCCGCCGAGCTGACCGGCCTGGTCCGAGACGAGCGGGAGGCCGCCGCGCTGACCGCCGCCGGCCTGGCCGACCGGGTCGTGGTCGCCGACGCCACCGACCCGCTCGCCGTCGCCGCGGCGGTCGGCACCCCGGCCGGGGTCACCGTCGTGTGCGTCGACGCGCCCGGCGCCGAGCACGGCGCGGTCCTCGCGACGGCCGACGGCGGGACCGTGGTCTTCTTCTCGATGGCGACGTCCTTCGCGCGGGCGGCGCTCGGAGCAGAGGGGATGGCGGCCGACGTGACCATGCTGATCGGGAACGGCTACACGCCGGGGCACGCGGCCCTGGCCCTCGCCCTGTACCGCTCCACCCCCGGCGTCCGCGCCCTCGTCGACCCGCGGGTGAGCGCATGAGCCTGCTCGTCACCGACGTGACCGTCGGCGACCGGCCCGGCCGGGCGGTGCGCGTGGAGGAAGGCCGGATCGCCTGGCTCGGCGACGCCGCCGACGCCGCGCCCGCCGACCGGGTGCTCGCGGGGGAGGGGGCGCTGCTCACGCCGGCCTTCGTCGACGCCCACGTGCACGCCACGGCGACCGGGCTGGCGCTCATCGGCCTCGACCTCCACTCGAGCCTGAGCCTGCAGGAAGCCGTCGCGTCGGTCCGGGGGCACGCGGCCGCCGTCCCCGGCGGGATCCTGCTCGGCACCGGGTGGGACGAGACCGCCTGGCCGGAGGGCCGCGGGCTCACCCGGCACGACCTCGACGCCGTCGTCGGCGACCGGCCGGCCTACCTGGCGCGGGTCGACGTGCACTCGGCCACGGTCTCCACGGCGCTGCTGGACCGCGTGCCGGGGATCGCGCGGCTGCCCGGGTTCGCCCCCGACGGCCGGCTGCGGCTGGACGCCCACCACGCCGCGCGGCAGGCCGCCTACGGCGCGGTGGACGCCGGCCGGCGCCGCGCCGCCCAGCGGGCCACGCTCGCCGCCGCCGCGGCACTGGGCATCGGCAGCCTCCACGAGATGGCCGGGCCGGAGGTGTCCGGCGCGCAGGACCTCGCCGACCTGCTCGCGCTGGCCGCCGAGACCCCGGGCCCCCGGGTGCGCGGCTACTGGGGCGAGCTCGCCGAGCGCGGCGGCCTGGCGGTCGTCGCCGAGCTGGGCCTGGCCGGCGCCGGGGGCGACCTGTTCTGCGACGGCGCCTTCGGCTCGCACACCGCCGCGCTGAGCGCGCCGTACGCCGACCGGCCCGGCGCCGCGGGGGCGCTGCGCTTCGAGACGGCGTCGCTGGTCCACCACGTGCGCGCCTGCACCCTCGCCGGCGTGCAGGCCGGCTTCCACTGCATCGGGGACGCCGCCGTCGAGCAGGTGCTCGCCGCGGTCGGCGCCGTCGTCACCGAGCTGGGCCGCGCCGCGGTGCGCGCCTGCCGGCACCGGCTGGAGCACGTGGAGATGGCCGGCCCGTCGGCGGTCGAGCGGATGCGGGACTGGGGGATGGTGGCCAGCGTCCAGCCCGCCTTCGACGCGGCCTGGGGCGGTCCCGCCGGCATGTACGCCGAGCGGCTCGGCGCGGAGCGGGCGCGGGGCTGCAACCCGTTCGCCGACCTCTCCGACGCCGGGGTCGCCCTGGCGCTGGGCAGCGACGCGCCGGTCACCCCGCTGGACCCGTGGGGCGGGGTGCACGCGGCGGTCGACCACCGCACGCCGTCGTCCGGGCTGCGGCCGTTCGACGCCTTCGACGCGGCCACCCACGGCGGCTGGCACGCCGTCCGCGCCGAGCACCCCGCGGGCCCGCTGGCCGTCGGCGCGCCCGCGGACCTCGCGCTGTGGGAGACGGCGCAGACCCTCTCCGCCGTCCTCGCCGAGCGGGCCCGCCCGGCCTGCCGGAACCTGCTCGTCGACGGCCGGGAGGTGCGGTGACGACCCTGGAGCTCGATCCGGTGCTGGTGGCCCGGGCGCGGGAGCTGGCCGTCCGGGCGGCGCAGCCCGTGGTGGACCTCGCGCGCCGGCACACCACGGTCTCCGTGGAGCGGGCGGTGCTGCGGCTGGCCGGGCTCACCGGCACCGACCCGGTCACCGGCGACGGCGCCGTCACCGACCGGGTGCCGTGGGTGAACCGCGTGGTGGACGCCGTCCGCGACCAGGTGGGGCTGGAGTCCGGCGTCGCGCTGCCGGTGTGGCACGCGATCGCCGCAGGGCGGGCGCCGGACCTGCAGGGTCTCGCCGAGCAGGTGGGGGCGGGGACGGCGCGCTTAGACCTGCCCGCGGGCGCCGACGCCGAGCGGGCCCGGGCCGCGGCGCGGGACGCGGTGGCCGCCGGCATCGCCCGGATCGACGCCAACCGCGCCCGCCGCGAGCAGCTCGTCGCCCGCCTCGGCGACCCGCCCCGGCGGCCGTGGATCTACCTGATCGTGGCCACCGGCGACATCCACGAGGACATCCCGCAGGCCCAGGCCGCGGCCCGCGCCGGCGCCGACGTCATCGCCGTCATCCGCTCCACCGGGCAGTCGCTGCTGGACTACGTGCCCGAGGGCGCCACCCGCACCGGCTACGCCGGCACCTACGCCACCCAGGAGAACTTCCGGCTCATGCGGGCCGCGCTGGACGACGTGAGCGCGGAGCTCGGCCGCTACGTCCGGCTCACCAACTACGCCAGCGGCCTGTGCATGCCCGAGATCGCCGTCCTGGCCGGGCTGGAGCGGCTGGACATGATGCTCAACGACGCGATGTACGGGATCCTCTTCCGCGACATCAACCCGCAGCGCACCTTCGTCGACCAGCGGTTCAGCCGGATGGTGCACGCCCGCGCGGGGATCGTCATCAACACCGGCGAGGACAACTACCTCACCACCGCCGACGCCGTCGGCGAGGCGCACACCGTCACCGTCAGCCAGCTGCTCAACGAGACCCTCGCGCACGAGGCCGGCCTCGAGGACTGGCAGCTCGGCCTGGGCCACGCCTTCGAGATCGACCCGGACCGCCGGGAGTCGTTCCGGCTGGAGCTGGCGCACGCCCTGCTCGCCCGGGCGCTGTTCCCCGACGCGCCGCTGAAGTGGATGCCGCCGACCAAGCACATGACCGGCGACGTGTTCCGCGGCTACCTGCTCGACGGCTTCTTCAACCTCGCCGGGGCGCTCACCGGCCAGGGCATCCTGCTGGTCGGGATGATGACCGAGGCCGTGGTCACCCCGTGGCTGTCCGACCGCGACCTCGCCCTGCGGAACGTGCGCTACGTCCTGGATGCCGCCGGCGGCCTGGTCGAGGACTTCGCCCCGCCCCGGGGCGGGTTCATCGACCGCCGCGCGCACACCGTGCTCACCGAGGCGGTGCAGCTGCTGGAGCGGATCGCCGACGAGGGGCTGCTGCAGGCGATCGCCGACGGCACCTTCGGCATCACGAAGCGGCCGCCGGACCGCGGCAAGGGGCTGGACGGCGTCGTCCGGCTGGGCCCGGAGGCGTACAACCCGGCGCTGGAGCTGCTGGCGAAGGAGCCAGCCCGTGCCTGACGGGACCGTGATCCGGCCGTACGGCGACACCACCGGCGACGGGATGGTGCAGCTGTCGTTCACCCTGCCGGTGCCCCCGGGCCCGCGGGCGGACGGCGCGGCGCTGCAGCTGGCGAACAAGATGGGCATCGACCCGGCGATGGTCGTGCACAGCCACGGGATGGGGGAGGGGTTCACCTTCTTCGTCGTCTACGGCAGCGTGCGCCACCTCGTCGACCTGGACGCGGTGGCCGTGGAGGAGCGGGCCTACCCGCTCCTGACCCCGGCGGAGGTCGACGCGGCCATCCGCGCCGGGCTGCGCCGCAAGCTGGTCGTGCTGGGCGCCTGCATCGGTACCGACGCGCACACCGTCGGCATCGACGCGATCCTCAACCTCAAGGGCTTCGCGGGGGAGAAGGGCCTGGAGTACCACCGGGAGATGGAGGTGGCCAACCTCGGCGCGCAGGTCAGCGTGCCCGAGCTGGTCACGCGGGCGCGGGCGGCCCGCGCCGACGCCGTCCTGGTCTCCCAGGTGGTCACCCAGAAGGACGCCCACCTGCGCAACACCCGCGAGCTGGCCGCCGCCTTCCGCGAGGCGATGGGGGAGGACCGCCCGCTGCTGGTCGTCGGCGGCCCGCGCTTCGACCCGGCGATGGCCGGCGACCTCGGCGTCGACAAGGTCTTCGGCCGGGGGACGACGCCCGGCGAGGTCGCCAGCTACCTCGTGTCCGCCCTCGTCCCCGCAGGAGCCGCCCCGTGACCGACGACCCCCGCCTCGGGCTGACCGTCACCCACCGCCGGTACGTGCCGTACGCGCACGCCCACTACGGCGGGAACCTGGTGGACGGCGCCTACACGCTCGGGCTGTTCGGCGACGTCGCCACCGAGGTCGCCATCGTGATGGACGGCGACGAGGGGCTGCTCGCCGGGTACACGGAGGTGCGCTTCCTCGGCCCGGTGCAGGCCGGCGACGTGCTGGAGGCGAGCGCCGAGGTGGTGCGGATCGGCCGCCGCAGCCGCGAGCTGCGCTGCACCGCCCGGGTGGTGGCCCGCGCGCAGCCTGAACGGGGCCCCTCGGCGGCCGCCGTCCTGGACCGGCCGCAGACGGTCGTCGAGGCCACCGCCACCCTCGTCGTCCCCGGGCCGGCCTGATCGCGCCGGGCTGTCCAGGCGCCACGCCGTAACGAACAGGTCACAGTTCGTCACGAGGCCCTCCGGAGGCGGGCGCGCCCGCCGGCGCACTTCTTACAGTGCCTGCAGTTCCACTCCGGGAGCACCGGCACGTGCCTCCCCGGACCAGTCGTGCGGGCCCTCCGGCCGCGCGGACGGCGCCGCCGCCCGCAGCCCCGGGTCGTGAGCGCCGGCGGCTGCCCGGGGGAGCGCGGTCCGGGCACCCGGCGGGGCCCGTCCGGGTCCGCACCACCAGACAACGGCCCGCCGATCGCCGCCAGCGACCGGCCGGCCGGCCCGAAGGTGCGACCACCCGAGCGCGGGAGCCGCCGGCGCCGACCGGAGCCCCGGCGCGGACGACGCGCGGTCGTGCGGCCGCGCCGGGATGGGATGCTGGGGCGCGGACCGCGGCAACGGCGCCGGCGGTCGCGGCCCCGGTGCGACCTGCCCGGGGCCGGGCGAGCGCACGAGCACGGGAGGCGACGGTGGGAGCAGTCGCCTCCGGCACGCTGGAGCGCCCCTCGGAGGCCCCGCGGCCGGCGCCCGCGTCCCGCCTCCGCCCGCCCTGGCGCACGCTGCTGGCCGCCGCCGGCGGGGGACTGCTCCTCCTCGCGTTCCCGGGCTCCGGCCTGTGGCCGCTGGCCGTCCTCGGCCCGGCCGCCCTCGCCCTCGCCGTCTCCGGGCAGCGCGCCCGCTCGGGGGCCTGGCTGGGCCTGGTCTGCGGCCTGGCGTTCTTCGTGCCGCTGCTGTCGTGGAGCGGGATCTACGTCGGCTCCTTCCCCTGGCTGGCGCTCGCGGTGTCCCAGGCGCTGTTCGTGGCGCTGCTGGGCGCGGCCACAGCGGCGACCTCCCGGCTGCCGCTGTGGCCGCTGTGGGCGGCGGCGCTGTGGGTCGCCGACGAGGCGGTGCGCGGCCGGCTGCCGCTCGGCGGGTTCCCCTGGGGCCGGCTGGGGCTGAGCCAGACCGAGGGCCCGTTCCTCTCCCTGGCCGCCTACGGGGGCGTGCCGCTGGTCGGCTTCGCCGTCGCGCTCACCGGCACGCTGCTGGGCGCCGGGGTCCTGCGCCTGGCCGGGCCGGGGGCCGGCGGGAGGCCGTCCCGGCGGGCCGGCCGTGGCGCCGCGCTGCGGGCCGCGGCGCTCGCGCTCGCCGGCGCGGCCGCGGTGCCGCTGCTCGGCTGGCTGGCCTGGGCGCCGCTGCCCGGCCCCTCGCTCACCGAGGGCGGCCCGACGCGCACGGTCGCCGTCGTCCAGGGCGACGTGCCCGAGCCCGGGCTGGAGTTCAACGCGCGCCGGCGGGCGGTCCTCGACAACCACGTCACCCGCACCGTCGAGCTGGCCGCGGCGGTCGCGGCGGGGGAGCAGCCCCGACCGGACCTGGTCGTCTGGCCGGAGAACAGCTCCGACATCGACCCCTACCTCAACCAGGACGCCGCCCGCGCGATCAGCCGGGCCGCCGACGCCATCGGCGCGCCGATCCTGGTCGGCGCGGTCGTGGACGGGCCGGGCCGGTTCATCAGCAACACCGGCATCGTCTGGGACCCCCGGACCGGGCCCGGCGACACCTACGTCAAGCGCCACCCGGTGCCGTTCGGCGAGTACGTGCCGGCCCGGGGCTTCTTCCGCCTGTTCAGCGACAAGGTCGACCTGATCCGGCGGGACTTCGTGCACGGCACCGAGGTCGGGCTGCTGGAGGCCGGCGGCGCGCGGGTGGGCGACCTCATCTGCTTCGAGGTCGTCTACGACGGGCTGGTGCGCGACGTGGTCCGGGCCGGGGCCGGGATGGTCGTCGTCCAGACCAACAACGCCACCTTCGGCTACACCGCCGAGAGCGAGCAGCAGCTGGCGGCCAGCCAGCTGCGCGCGGTCGAGTACGGCCGCACCGTCCTCGTCGCCGCCACCAGCGGCATCTCGGCGATCGTCGCCCCCGACGGCTCGCTGGCCGCCCGCTCGGGGCTGTTCGAGCCGGCGGTCTTCGTCGAGGACGTCGCCCAGCGCGACTCCACCACCGTGGCCGAGCGGCTCGGCGCCGGGCCGGAGTGGGGCCTGAGCGCGCTCGGCGCCGGGGCGCTGCTGGCCGTCGCCGTCCCCGGCGCGGTCCGCCGCCGCCGCGCCCGGCGGAGCACCCCGTGACCGGACCGCGGGTGCTCGTCGTCGTCCCTACCTACGACGAGGTGGAGAACCTCGAGCCCGTCCTCGAGCGGCTGCACCGCAGCGTCCCGGCCGCGCACGCCCTCGTGGTGGACGACGGCTCGCCCGACGGCACCGGCGAGCTCGCCGAGAAGCTGGCCGCCCTCGACCCCCGGGTGCACGTGCTGCGCCGCACGGACAAAGCCGGGCTCGGGCCGGCCTACGTCGCCGGGTTCCGATGGGGCCGGGCGCACGGCTACGACGTCCTGGTCGAGATGGACGCCGACGGCTCGCACCACCCCGAGCAGCTGCCCGCCCTGCTGGCCGCGCTCGACGGCGCCGACCTGGCGCTCGGCTCGCGCTACGTGCCCGGCGGCCGGGTGGAGGACTGGCCGGCGCACCGGCTGCTGCTGTCCCGCGCGGGCAACCTGTGGACCCGGTGGGCGCTGCGGCTGCCGCTCGCCGACGCCACCGGCGGGTTCCGCGCCGTGCGGGCCGCGCTGATCGACCGGCTGCCGTTCGACGACGTGGCCAGCCAGGGCTACTGCTTCCAGGTCGACTGGGCCTGGCGGGCGGTCCGCGCCGGCGCCCGGGTGGTCGAGGTGCCGATCACCTTCACCGAACGGGCGTTCGGCCGGAGCAAGATGAGCGGTTCGATCGTTGGAGAGGCATTGGTACGGGTCACCTGGTGGGGCCTGCAGGACCGGCTGGCCGACTGGCTGCCGGGCCGGGTCCGCCGCCCCGTGCCGGGACGGGTCCGCGACGGCGGGCGGTCGACGGCGGTCCGGTAGGCGGGCCGGGGCCGCACGAGCCGGGCGGGCCGAGGAGAGCCGTGGGTCGCCGCGTGCGCATCGCAGCCGGGCTGTTCGCCCTGGCCGAGGTCGTCGTCTTCGTGCTGGTCGCGAGCTGGATCGGGGTCGGCTGGACCCTGCTGGCGACGCTGGCCACCAGCGCGCTGGGGTGGGCGCTGCTGGCGCGGCAGGGCACCCGGGCGCTGACCGAGCTGCGCGACCGGGCCCGGGACCGCCGCCCGCCGGGCCGCGCGCTCGGCGACGCGGGACTGATCGCCCTCGGCGGGCTGCTCATGGTGCTGCCCGGCTTCCTCGGCGACCTGGTCGGCCTGCTGTGCCTGCTCCCGCCCACCCGGTTCCTCGTGCGCGGGCTGCTCGCCCGGGTGCTGGCCACCCGGCTGCCGGTGCAGCTGCGCGGCCCGGTGCACGTCCGCAGCCGCCGCGTCGAGGGCGTGCCGTACGCCGGGCCGCCGCCCGCGGACCGGCCGCTGGTCATCGAGGGCGAGGTCGTGGAGCGCGAGCCCGGCCGCCCGTGAGCGGCCGGGCCGGTCAGGCCGCGTCCGGCAGCACCCGGAACCGCAGGCTGGTCCGGGCGCCGGCCTCGACGACCCCGAGCTTCTCCAGGGCCTGCCGGGGGCGTCCTCGAACAGCCGCACGCCGGTGCCGAGCAGCACCGGCATGACGTCGACGTGCAGCTCGTCGACCAGCCCGGCCCGCAGCAGCTGCCGGTTGAGGTCGGCGCCCCCGACGACGGTGACCGCCCGCTCGCCGGCCAGCTCGACGGCCCGGGCCACGGCCGCCTCCGGCCCCTCGGTGACGAAGACGAAGGACAGCCGCTCGTTGCTCCTGGGGGCGACGGCCGGGAGAGCGTGGGTGAGGACGACGATCGGCACCTGCAGCTCGTAGCTGTCGGCGTAGCCGTCGGTGTCGCCGGCCATGTCGAAGGTCCGCCGGCCCATGAGCACCGCGCCGGTCTGCGCCTGGAGCTCCCGCACGTAGGGCGCGTCCTGCAGGTCGGCCAGATCGGGGTACAGCGCGTCGGCGTTGCCCGCCGCGTCGGCCACGAAGCCGTCGAGCGAGATCGTCATCCCCGCGATCACCCGTGCCATGCGTGCTCCTCCCGCCGTCCCGGACCGCTCCAGCAGGGCAGACGGCCGGGACGGGCCGGACTCATCGCCCGCCGGACGCGGAACGACCCCGGTGGGGAGTCCCACCGGGGCCGTTCCGCACCTGCCGCGTCGCTCAGCTGGCGCGGGTCCGCCGGCCGCGCAGCACCTCCAGGCGCTCGGCCAGGACCTCCTCGAGGTCCTCCACCGAGCGGCGCTCCAGGAGCATGTCCCAGTGCGTCCGCGGGGGCTTGACCTTCTTGGGAGCCGGCTCGGCACCGCCGACGAGCTTGGCGGCGGAACCGTCGAACTTGCACTCCCAGGTGTCGGGGACCTCGGCGTCGTCCGCGAGGGGCACGGTGAACAGGTGACCCGAGGGGCACCGGTACTCCACGTACTGCCGCTCGATCGGCGCGGTGTTCCGCTCGGTCTCGTAGCTCACGCTGCCCAGTCGGCTGCCCCGCAGGGAACGCTCGCCCATGGCACACCGTCCTCTCGTGCTGGTGGTGTCGGTCGTGTCTCGTCGTCGCCGGGCGGTGTGTACCCACCCGTCGAGGGAGTCGAAAGGACCAACGACAGATTTCGCGGAGAGATTCCGCAGAGCCGGTTCGAAATCATCGCATGGGGTGGTATAGGGGCCACCACCCACCCCCCAACGGGGGAACTCAGGGCAGAGCGAGCTGCCCGGGGCCCGCGGCGGTCGGCCCGAGCTGCCCCAGGACGTGGTGCCGCCGGCAGAGGACCTGGTAGTGCACCTCGGGCTCGGGCCCGGTCTCGTCGGGAGCCAGCGTGGGGGCGGTGTCGGCGACGACGACCGTCGCGCCCTCGCGCACCATCGCGCCGTCCACCACCCGCGCGTTGAGCAGGCCGGGCAGCCCGCACCAGCAGAGCACCTCCACCTGCACCCGCTGGACGTCGTCGGCGACCTCCAGCAGCCGCTGCGTGCCGGGGAACAGCCGGGTGCGGAAGTCGGTGGTCAGGCCGAAGGCGTAGACGTCGACGTGCGACTCGTCGACGAGCTCGGCGAGCTGGTCGACCTGCCCGGCGGTGAGGAACTGGGCCTCGTCCACGATCAGGTAGTCCACCCGGTCGCCGACCGCCCAGGAGTCGCGGACCAGCAGCCGCAGGTCGGTACCGGCGTCCACCTCGACCGCCTCCCGGCACAGCCCGACCCGGGAGCTGATCTGCGGCCGGGCGGAGCGGTCGCCCTGGGTCAGCAGCAGCCCCCGCCGTCCCTGGCGGCTCTGGTTGTGGTCCACCTGCAGCGCGAGGGTCGACTTCCCGCAGTCCATCGGCCCGTGGAAGAACCGCAGGTGTGCCGGCGCCGGGTGGCGGCGGCGGTCGCCGGCCACGGGGACGGAGACCAGCCGACGCTCGGTCCGGGCATCGGAGTCCAGGGGGGAGGTCACGCTGCCTCCTCGCTGGCGCTCGTCGGCACCGTTCCCTGAGGTGGTGTGTCCTCGGATGACCTCGCCAGCTCGGTCACAAGCGCTCCGGTGGGGTGTTGCCCGCCGCGACGACCGCGCGGCGGATCGGCAGCGCGGCCAGCGCCACGAAGCCGGCCACGAAGAAGACGACGAGGCTGACGATCGCCAGCCGGTAGGAGCCGGTCAGCTGGTAGGTGAGCCCGAAGGCCAGCGGCCCGAGCCAGCTGGTGCCGCGGTCGCTGATCTCGTAGAAGCCGTAGTACTCGGCCTCCTTGCCCGGCGGGATCAGCTGGCTGAACAGCGACCGGGACAGCGCCTGCGTGCCGCCCTGGACCAGGCCGATGACGGCGGCCAGCGCGTAGAACTGGCCGACCGCACCGGCCTGGAGGGAGAACGCGGCGACCAGCACGCCGATCCAGGCCACCAGGCTGCCGAGCACGACCCGCTTGGCGCCGTACCGGGCGGCGAGCCGGCCCAGGCCCAGCGCCCCGGCGATGGCCACCACCTGCACCATGAGGATGGCGCCGGTGAGCACCGACTGGTCAAGCCCCAGCTCCTCGGTGGCGTAGGTGGCCGACAGCGAGATCACCGTCTGGACGCCGTCGTTGAACAGCAGGTACGCGCCGAGGAACCACAGGGTCAGCGGGAACGCCCGCATCTCCCGCATCGTGGTGGCCAGCTGGCGGAAGCCGCTGCGGGTGCGGACCGCATCCGGGTCGCGGACCGGGCGGTTGCGCAGGCGGGACACCGTGAACACGGTGAAGGCGCCCCACCACAGGCCCGCCGTGGCCAGGCAGATCCGCACCGCCTCGCCGGTGCTCAGGCCGAGGGACTCGGCGCTGAGCACCAGGCCCAGGTGCACCGCCAGCAGCAGCGCCCCGCCCACGTACCCGAACGCCCAGCCGCGGCTGGAGACGGCGTCCCGCTCGTCGGGGCCGGCCAGGTCCGGCAGCCAGGAGTAGTAGACGACCGTCGCCGCGCCGAAGCTGATGTTGGCGACGGCGAACAGCGCCGCCCCCAGCAGCCACCGGCCGTCCCCGGCGAAGTACAGCCCGGTGGTCGCCAGTGCCCCGAGGAAGGCGAAGCCGGCCAGCATCTCCCGCTTGCGGCCGGTGCGGTCGGCGACGGCGCCGACCAGCGGCAGCACGAGCACCTGCAGGAGCACCGAGGCGGACAGGACGTAGGAGAACCAGCTGCCGGCGGCGATCGACAGGCCGAGGAACGACAGCCGCTCGTCGGGCCCGGCGGCGTCCTCGGCGATCGCGGTCAGGTAGGGGCCGAGGAAGACGGTGGTGACGCTGGTGTTGAACACCGACATCGCCCAGTCGTAGGAGTACCAGCCGAACCGCTCGCGGCGCAGGGCGCGGTCGGCGGAGGGGGCGGTCGGGGTGGCGGCCGTCGTCACGGGCGCAGGGTGTCAGCCGGAGGGGGACCGGTCCAGCACCGCCGGAGGAGTTGCGTCACGAGCCGATCACGGGATGTCGTCGGGGACGACGCCGCCCGGGAAGGCCGCGGTCGCCGTCGTCGGCCGCGTCGGGTCCACGTAGGCCGGCCGGTCGGCCGGCTCGCCGGCGCGCAGCGGGGCCAGGCCGCGGGTGATCGCCGCGGCGATGCGGGTGCGGGCCCGGTGGGCGTCCCCCACCCGGCCCGGCTGCAGGTCCTCGAAGAAGACCGCCGGGCCGATGTGCACCCTCAGCGCCGGCTGCCGCCAGAACGCGCGCAGCAGGGTGCGCAGCTTGCCCCAGTCGTTGGCGTACTGGAGCGGCTCGTGGGCGCCCCACTGGCTGACCGGGATCACCGGCACGTCGGCGGCCAGCGCCATCCGGGCCAGCCCGGTGCGGCCGCGCTCGGGCCAGCCGTCGGGTGCCAGGCCGACCCGGCCCTCGGGGTAGGCGACGACGTGGCCGCCGTGGGCCAGGGCCACGCGGGTGACCGTCAGCGCGTGCGCGGCGACGTCGGTGCCGCGGTCCACCCGGATGCCGCCGGACCGCTCGAGCAGCGGGCCGACGACCGGCGCGCGCATGATCCCACCGGTGGCCATGAACCGCGGGGTGACGCCGACCTTGTGCAGCGCCACGGCGACGACGAACGTGTCGAAGTCCCCGATGTGGTTGACCGCCAGCAGCAGGGGGCCGTCGCGCCACTCCTCGGGGATCGACCCGGTGACCTGCAGCCGGCCGAAGACGCTCGGCAGCCACGCGAACCACCGCAGCACGAACCGCCAGAACCACCACGGCGGGGTGGCGGCGATGGCCAGCTCGCGGGCGAACCACTCCGGGTCGTCGGGGCCGACGAGGTCCGCGACGTCGTCCGGCAGGGGCGGCGCGGGCGGCCGCCAGGCCCGGATCCGCGCGCCGACGCTCACCGGGCCACCCACTGACCGCGCTTCTCCAGCACCTCGCGCAGCATCGCCGGGCGGTCGGTCATGACGCCGTCCACGCCGAGGTCGAGCATCGCCGTCGACTCCTCCTCGGTGTTGACCGTCCAGACGTGCACCTGCAGGCCGCGGGCGTGCGCCGCGGCGAGGAACCGCTCGTCGACCAGGGCCCGCCCGCCCAGCTGCAGCGGCACCTGCGCGCAGCCGGCCGGGATGCGCACCAGGCCGGCCGCCCGGGGGGAGTAGGACGACAGGCGCAGCGCCGCGACCCCGCGCGGCCCCAGCGACGTGCAGACCGAGGGTCCGAACAGCCGGCGGGCGGCGGCGATCCGCGCGTCGGAGAACGACCCCAGGCAGATCCGGTCGGCGACCCCCATGCGCCGCACCGTGCGGGCCAGGGGAGCCAGGACGCCGGCGGCCTTGATGTCGAGGTTGAAGCGGACGTCGGGCCACGCGCCCAGCAGCTCCTCCAGCCGCAGGATCGGCTGCCGCCCGCCGATCCGCGCGGCGGCGACCTCCGACCACGGCAGCTGGTCGACGCGGCCGGAGCGGTCGGTGACCCGGTCGAGCATCGCGTCGTGGAAGACGACGGGCACCCCGTCGGCGGTCACGCGGACGTCGGTCTCCAGGTACCGGTACCCCAGCGCCACGCAGGCCTCGAAGGCCGGCATGGAGTTCTCCAGGTGCTCGATCGCGCCGCCGCGGTGGGCCATGGCGATCGGGGTCGGCCCGTCGAGGAACGCATACCGGACCGGGACCACGCCGACACGCTAACGCCGGGCACCGACGCGCCGGTCAGGGCCTCGACCGCCCCGCCCCAGCCGCCCCCGCGGCCCCGTCCGGGCGGCCGGCGACGGCGTCGGCGAGGCGCGCGACGATGGTCTCCAGCACCGGGCGGGGCGTGGCCGTGTTGAGCCGGACGTGGCCGGCGCCGGGGGTGCCGCACTCCGGGCCGTCGACCAGCGCCACCCCCGCGCGGTCGAGGAAGAACGCCCCGGCCGAGGTGGGCAGGTGCAGGGCGCGGCAGTCCAGCCAGGCGAGGTAGGTGCCCTCGGGCGGTGTCCAGCGCACGCCCGGCAGGTGCTCGGCGAGCAGTTCCCCCAGGCGGCGGCGGTTGCCGTCGAGGTAGTCCAGCACCCGGGCCAGCCACGGCCCGCCCTCGGTGTAGGCGGTGGTGTTGGCCAGCACGCCCGGCGTGGACGCGCCGTGCTCGAGGAGCAGGCCGACCCGGGCCCAGTGCGCGGCGTCGGCCTCGTTGGACAGGATGAGCTGGGCGGTCTTGAGGCCGGCCAGGTTCCACGCCTTGGACGCCGACGTCGCCGTGACGGTGTGCCGCGCGGTGGTGGGGGACAGGGCGGCGTAGGGCCGGTGCACGCGGCCGGGGTAGACCAGCGGGGCGTGGATCTCGTCGGCGAACACCCGCGCGCCGGCCCGGTCGACGACGTCGGCGAGGGCGAGTTGCTCGTCGTCGTCGAACACCCGGCCCAGCGGGTTGTGCGGGTTGCAGTGCACGACCAGCCGGGCGCCGGCGTCCAGCGCGCGGGCGATGCCGTCGAGGTCGTAGCCGGCCCGGCCGCCGCGCTCGACCATCGGCACCTCGATCAGCTCCCGGCCGAAGAACTCCGGGATGCGCAGGAACGGCATGTAGGCCGGGGTGGGCAGCACGACCGGGCTGCGCGGCGGGGTGAAGTGCTCGATGGCGGCCTGCAGCCCGGCGACGACGTCCCCCAGCGGGCGGACCCACTCCGGCGGCACCGCCCAGCCGTACCGCGACGCGTACCAGTCGGCGCAGGCGCGGGCCATCGCCGCGGCGGCCTCCTCGGTCAGGTAGCCGACCGCGGCGCGGTCGACGGCCTCGTGCAGCACCCGCTGCACCTCCGGGGCGGTGCCGAAGTCCATCTCGGCCACGAACGCGCCGATCGCCGTCCCGTAGCGCGTCCACTTGAGGCTGCCCCCGGCGCGCAGCGCCTCCACCGTGTACGCGTCGAACCCCGCCATCGCTTCCTGCACCGCCCGCCTCCGACCTCCCGGCCCGCTCCGCGCGTGTCGGGCGTGTCCCTCGGTCCTGTCAGTGGTCACGTCTACCGTGCCCTGCGTGGCCAAGCACGACAGGACGCAGGTGACCGACGAGGAGGCATCGACCCACCCCGCGCTGCCCGGCCCCCGCCAGGCGAGCGGTCCCGAGCGCCGGTGCGGATGGTGCCGTCGGGTGCTCCCGCAGCAGGGGTCGGTGGGCCGGCCCCGCCAGTACTGCGGGCAGGCCTGCCGGCAGCGCGCCTACGAGCAGCGGTCGGCGACGGCGAAGGCCGGGCTCTCCGGTGACGTCGTCCTGGTCACCCGGGCCGAGCTCGACGGCCTGCAGGACCGGCTGTACCAGCTGCGCTGCGCGATCGAGGACGTGCAGACCCTGCTGAGCGAGCGGCACACCAAGGCCGAGCTGGAACGCTCGCTGGCCGACCTGGTCCGCTCCACCGGCCGGCTCGACAGGCTCTGGGTCTCCGAGCGCGCCGCCGGCTGACCGGGATCGGGACGGCTCAGCCGTCCTCCTCCTCCTGGCCCTCGCCCTGCTCCACGCCGTCGTCCTGGTCGGAGTTGTCCGGCACGTTGTCCTGGGACTGGTCGGACTCCTCGTTGGTCTCGGTGTTGACGCTGTCCTCGTCGGTGGTGCCGTCCCGCTGGTCCTGCCCGGCGGCCTGGCAGGCGGTCATCGTCGCGCCGCCTCCGAACAGCGCGAGGGCGGTCATCAGTGCGGCGATCGGACGTCGGAGTTGCATGCTCCGACCCTAGGCACGCCGCGGGTGGTGCGCCCGTCGAGCGTCCGGCCGGCTCCGCAGCCCCGTTCGGGGGACCGGCGACGTCGGCGCGCCGTGGCACGATCCCCCGGGTGGGCAGTCGATCCGCCGAGGCGCGGCACCTGGAGGACCTCAGGCGGCTGCGCCGCGTCCGCGACCGGATCGACCGGGAGTACGCGCAGCCGCTGGACGTCGAGGCGCTCGCCCGCGGCGTGCACATGTCCGCCGGCCACCTCAGCCGGGAGTTCCGGCTCGCGTATGGCGAGTCGCCGTACAGCTACCTGATGACGCGGCGCATCGAGCGCGCCATGGCGCTGCTGCGCCGCGGCGACGTCAGTGTCACCGAGGCCTGCTTCGCGGTCGGCTGCTCCTCGCTGGGCACGTTCAGCACCCGCTTCACCGAGCTGGTCGGCATGCCGCCGGGCGCCTACCGGCGCGAGGCGGCGAAGGCGACGGCGGGGATCCCGTCGTGCGTGGCCAAGCGGGTGACCAGACCGGTCAGGAATCGAGAAGCCCCGGTCGGCGAGTCGTCCCTAGCGTGAGCGCCATGGACGTCACCATCCACCACACCTTCCTCCCGCACGACGACCCGGACGCCTCCCTGGCCTTCTACCGCGACACCCTCGGCTTCGAGGTCCGCAGCGACGTCGGCTACGGCGGCATGCGCTGGCTCACCATCGGGCCGGCCGACCAGCCCGACACCTCCGTCGTCCTGCACCCGCCGGCCGCCGACCCCGGCATCACCGACGACGAGCGGCGGGTGATCGCCGAGATGATGGCCAAGGGCACCTACGCCTCCATCGTCCTGGCCACCAAGGACCTCGACGGCACGTTCGACCGGCTGCAGGCCAGCGGCGCCGAGGTCGTGCAGGAGCCGACCGACCAGCCCTACGGGGTGCGCGACTGCGCCTTCCGCGACCCCGCGGGCAACACCGTCCGCATCCAGGAACTGCGCTGATCCGTCCGGTGGAGGCGACCCCGGCCGGTGTCAGCCGGACGGGCGTCGCGCTCCCCGCCGACCCCGCGGATCCGGTAGACAACGGACCGTTGCCCCGACCGCGCCGACGACGGTGTGCCGCTCGACGCGGGTCGGCTCGAGCCACACCACGCCGACGAGACCCCGCACCCGGCCCCGCCCGACAGATGGAGACGCGATGAGCACGGCCACGGACCCCGACACGCAGACGCCCGCGCCGCACGTCGCCGACAGCCACGACCTGATCCGGGTGGTCGGCGCGCGCGAGAACAACCTCAAGGACGTCAGCGTCGAGATCCCCAAGCGCCGGCTGACCGTGTTCACCGGCGTCTCCGGCTCGGGCAAGAGCTCACTGGTCTTCGACACGATCGCCGCGGAGTCGCAGCGGATGATCAACGAGACCTACAGCGCCTTCGTGCAGGGCTTCATGCCGACCCTGTCGCGGCCGGAGGTCGACCTGCTGGAGGGCCTGACGACGGCGATCATCGTGGACCAGGAGCGGATGGGTGCCAACCCCCGCTCCACGGTCGGCACCGCCACCGACGCCAACGCGATGCTGCGCATCCTGTTCAGCCGGCTCGCGCAGCCGCACATCGGCCCGCCCACCGCGTACTCGTTCAACATCCCCACGGTGCGGGCCAGCGGCGCGATCACCGTCGAGCGCGGCGACAAGACCAAGGCGGAGAAGGCGACCTTCACCCGGCTCGGCGGCATGTGCCCGCGCTGCGAGGGCATGGGGGCGGTCACCGACGTCGACCTGTCCGCGCTCTACGACGACGGCAAGTCGCTCAACGAGGGCGCGCTCACGATCCCCGGCTACAGCATGGAGGGCTGGTACGGCCGCATCTTCCGCCAGTCCGGCTACTTCGACCCGGACAAGCCGATCAGCAGGTACACCAAGAAGGAACTGCACGACCTGCTGTACCGGGAGCCGACCAAGATCAAGGTCGAGGGGATCAACCTGACCTACTCGGGGCTGATCCCGTCGATCCAGAAGTCGTTCCTGTCCAAGGACGTCGACGCGATGCAGCCGCACATCCGCGCGTTCGTGGAGCGGGCGGTCACCTTCACGACCTGCCCCGACTGCGACGGCACCCGGCTGGGCCCGGAGGCCCGGTCGTCGAAGATCCGGGGGAAGAGCATCGCCGACGTCTGCGCGATGCAGATCAGCGACCTCGCCGACTGGGTCCGGGACCTCGACGAGCCGTCGGTGGCCCCGCTGCTCACCGGGCTGCAGCACCTGCTCGACTCGTTCGCCGGCATCGGGCTGGGCTACCTCTCGCTCGACCGGCCGGCCGGCACCCTGTCCGGGGGAGAGGCGCAGCGGACCAAGATGATCCGCCACCTCGGGTCGTCGCTCACCGACGTCACCTACGTCTTCGACGAGCCGACGATCGGGCTGCACCCCCACGACATCCAGCGGATGAACCGCCTGCTGCTGCAGCTGCGGGACAAGGGCAACACCGTGCTGGTCGTCGAGCACAAGCCGGAGGCGATCGCGATCGCCGACCACGTCGTCGACCTGGGCCCCGGCGCCGGCACCGCCGGTGGCGAGGTGGTGTTCGAGGGCACCGTCGAGGGCCTGCGGGGCAGCGGCACGCTGACCGGACGCCACCTCGACGACCGCGCCTCGCTCAAGCCGTCGGTGCGCACGCCGGCGGGGGCGCTGGAGGTCCGCGGCGCCACCACCCACAACCTGCAGGACGTCGACGTCGACATCCCGCTCGGCGTGCTCGTGGTGCTCACCGGCGTGGCCGGCTCGGGGAAGAGCTCGCTGGTGCACGGCTCGGTCGCCGACCGCGACGGCGTGGTGGTGGTCGACCAGGGTGCGATCCGCGGGTCGCGACGGAGCAACCCGGCGACCTACACCGGGCTGCTCGACCCGATCCGCAAGGCGTTCGCGAAGGCCAACGGGGTCAAGCCCGCGCTGTTCAGCGCCAACTCCGAGGGCGCCTGCCCCACCTGCAACGGCGCCGGCGTCATCTACACGGACCTGGGCGTCATGGCCACCGTCGAGACCACCTGCGAGGACTGCGAGGGAAGGCGGTTCCAGGCGTCGGTGCTGGAGTACACGCTGGGCGGCCGCAACATCGCCGAGGTGCTCGCGATGTCTGTGACGGAGGCCGAGGAGTTCTTCGGCGCAGGCCAGGCGAAGACGCCGGCAGCCCACAGGGTCCTCGACCGGCTCGCCGACGTCGGCCTGGGCTACCTCACCCTCGGCCAGCCGCTGACCACGCTGTCCGGCGGCGAGCGGCAGCGGCTCAAGCTGGCCGCCCAGATGGCCGAGAAGGGCGACGTCTACGTCCTCGACGAGCCCACCACCGGCCTGCACCTCGCCGACGTCGAGCAGTTGCTCGGCCTGCTCGACCGGCTGGTCGACTCCGGCAAGTCGGTCATCGTCATCGAGCACCACCAGGCGGTCATGGCGCACGCCGACTGGATCGTCGACCTCGGCCCGGGTGCCGGTCACGACGGCGGCCGGATCGTCTTCGAGGGCACGCCGGCCGACCTCGTCGCCGCCCGCTCGACGCTGACCGGCGAGCACCTCGCGACCTACGTCGGCGCCTGACCCGCTGACCCGTCCCCGAATCCGTCACAGTGACGGAATCGGGGACGGGTCAGCGGGTGCACGGGGGAGCGAACCGCGGACCGGCCGAGCGGCCGCCGGCCGGGGAGTCGCGTGGCGGTCGCCCTCCGGCGTGCTGCCCGGCGCAGCCCTCGGGGTCGTCGCCGTCCGGGTTGCTCACTGTTCAGAGCGAAGCAGTCCGAGGCTCGTCGTCTCGGTACCGGTCGGCGCCAGGGGCACCCGCCGGCCCGGCCCTCATTGCGTCACTGTGACGTATTGAGGTATGAGCTGGCGGGTCTGGGGAGGGGCGTGCGGGAGCGTGGGCGGCGGGTCCGCTAGGGGCGCCGAGCGCGGAGGCGGAGATCATCACGGGCCACACGGGGGCGGAGATCATCTCGGACGCCACGGGGCGGAGGTCATCTCGACGGCACCGGCCGGCGACCGGGACCCGAGCGGTCGTCCCGTCCGCGTCGTCGCCGGTCGACACCGGCGACGGATCGCACGCCGGGGCCGCGGGTCGGTGCGTGCGCGGACGTGTCGGAACGGTGCGGACGACGTCGGACGCCGTGAACTCGGTTCGAGCCCGCCGAGCGGTCATCCGCCCACCTCCGCGGGCGCGTACCCGCACCGCCGATAATGCACATTATGTCAACTCGTCCGCGCGAGAACCGCTCCCCGGGCTCGCCTCGGGTGTCCGTTCTCAGTGAAGTTGGCACTTCCCTCAACCAACCTGGCTCCCTACGGTTAGAGCGGACCGTCGCACCAGAGATGGCCCGTCCTAGAGCGGCGTAGCCGCGGAGGCTGCCATGACTGAGCGGGCGCTACGGTCCCTGCCGAGAAACCTCACGGCGGACACTCGTGCGTTGGTCCGACTGAGCGAGGGCCTCCTGAATCTGGAGACTGCTGACTCCCTGGCCGCCCTTGCCGTAGAGCGGGCCCTCCCCATCCGCGACTTCTACTCTTGGCGCGGCAAACGGAACTACGAGGGCGCTTGGTGGTCGAGTACGACCCGCACTCTGATCGCCTTCAACAGCCTGCTGGAGCGCGAGTACCTGATGGCGGCGGACTTCGATGGTGAGATCGTGGCCATCGCATCACAGCCGCTGGCCCTGCTGTGGCCTTACGAGACCAGGAAGGCCAGGTCGCACGTGCCGGACTTCTTCTGCCGACTCAGCAACGGCGACGGTCGCTTAGTAGACGTGCGCCGACCGGAGTGCATGGACGGGGGCGGGCAGGCCCAGGCCATCCGTCAGGTGTGCGAACTGGTGGGTTGGAAGCATGAGGTCTTCACCGGGCTCCCCTCTCAGCGTCTACAGAACCTGCGCTGGCTCAGTGGGTACCGGCAGGACCGCTTCGCTCCGTCTGAGGACGCCCGCGCGCACATCCTGGATGCCTTCTCGCCCGCTACGTCCCTCCAAGCCGGGATACTCCGGGCCGCAAGAACGAGCCGGGCCCCCTTCTCCATCGTCCAGGCCAATGCCCTGCACCTGCTGTTCACCGGTTCCCTCCGAGTCGACATCGACAGTCCCCTGTCCATGCAGACCGAGGTGTGGACATGAAGTCGGTGCGTCTGTTCGACCTCATCCAGTTCGACGGGGCCAGCTGGCAGGTCGTTGCTCAAGACGGTCCGGTATTGGCCCTCAAGAACCTCTCCACTTACAGAATCCGCAAGGTCGCAGTGGCCGACCTCCTGAGCGACGACTCCTACCTTCCCGACCCGCCGGACCGGTTACCGAACCTCGACGACGTCGCAGTCCTGGAGACGCTTGACAGTGACAGCCGTGCGCGGGTCGAGTTCCTGCATCGTCATGTAGTAGAGGTCCTGACGGGCACTCCCCCGGGCAATGGGGAGCCTGTTACCGAACCGAAGCCCGAGTACAGCTCCGTGCGCCTCCTGAGAGACCGCGTTCAGGCCAAGGTGGCCGAGTTGGGGGCCGCCGGAACACCGATCAGTGAGCGCACTCTCAAGCGGCACATCGCGGCATACCGGCGGGGCGGCGTAGCCGGCCTAGTCGATGGACGGCGCATCAAGGAGGCGAGTCCGACCGGTCGCGTCGACCCCCGGGTGGTTGCTCTGCTTGAGGAGGCGTTGGCCAAACAGCAGCGCTTGTCCACGGGCACACGGTCCCGCCTGATCAGCCAAGTGGCCCTCGAGGCCCGACGGCGTGACCTGCCCGTTCCCTCTCAGGCCACCCTCTATAGGGTCGTGGCCAATCTCGAAGGCGCCCGCCATCCCTTCGGCAACGCAACTACGCGGCGGACCCAGGCCAATCGTCCCGACCGCACCTACGGACGACAGGCACCCTCCCGGCCCGGCGAACTGGTGGAGATCGACTCCTCCCCCCTGGACCTCATGGTCATCTACCCAGATGGCGCCACGGGTCGTGCCGACCTGACGCTCGCTCTTGACGTCGCGACCCGCACCATCCTCGCGGCGATCCTGCGACCAGTGGCGACGAAGAGCGTGGACGCGGCGGTTCTTCTGGCCCGCGCCATGACTCCCTTGCCCATGCAGCCGGGCTGGGACGCATCGCTCGCCTTCTCGCGCTCCGTCCTCCCCCAAGGAATGGTGCAAGCGGAGGACGAGATCCGGGCAAGAATCTCGGCGAAGCCCGTGATCGTGCCGGAGACCATAACGATCGACCGAAGCAAGGTGTTCGTGGGCAGCACGTTCCTGAACGCCTGCGAACGGCTGCAGATCAGCGTGACCAAGGCCGCTCCCCGCACCCCCACGGACAAGCCACACATCGAGCGTGTCTTCGCGAGCATCAACTCGGGCTTCACCCAGTACCTGGCCGGCTACACGGGCCCTAACGTGGTCAGGCGTGGCCGGGACCCGGCCGGCGAGGCCCGTTACACCTTGAACGAGGTCCAGAACCTGCTCGACCTGTGGATCGTCGCCACGTGGCAGAACCGGGCACACAGTGGTCTACGCCATCCGGCCCTGCCTCGTAGGGACCTCACGCCGAATGAGATGTTCGCCGCCCTGGCGGGTGTGGCTCCGCAGGTCAACGTGACCTTGTCCAGAGACGACTACATCGCACTCCTGCCGCTCCAGTACCGCAGCATCCAGCCGTACGGCATCAACTTCGAGGGCTTGCACTATGACTCCCCGGACCTACACGAGTACCGCGGCGTAAAGAGTGGCCTACCCGCCCCGGCGTTAGGGCGGTGGGAAGTGCGCTTCGACCCCTACCGGCTGCAGAGCATCTACGTGCGTGACCACCGCAGGGGACGCTGGATCGAGGCGGAGTGGACCCTCGCTCGCCAGACCCTCGCCCCCTTTTCGTTCGACGTGCTCAGGGCAGCGAAACAAGCCCTAGCTCATCGCGGCTCCGTCCCAGCCGTCGACGTCTTGGCCGAGATCAACCGCATCCAGACCTCACTGACGTCGGACAGGGTCCGCGAGCACGTCGCCGCGCGACGCAACGCCACTACCGACCCCGTGGTACCTCCTGCCGACCTCCCCGAGGACGAACCGGGCCGCACGACCCTCGCGCCAGGCGCCGGTCCGCTGGAAGGATCGGACACCCCGCGCGGCAGGCCACGCCGCAAGGCTCGCAGGATCGACCAGGAGTAGACCGATGGCCGTCCCCGACTCGCTGAACTCGTGGCGCGGGTTCGTGGCCTACTCCCCCACCGCGCCGGACCGGATGACTCCGAGAGAGCTGACCGGTCTGTCGGACGAGGCGAAGGCCCGATACGACGAAGATCGCTTCCGGTGGCTCGGCTCCGACCTCGTGCTGGAAACCGAGGACATAGTTACTCTGCAACGGCAGACGGAGATCGCCTTCGCTCGCAGTGTTGCCCGCAGCGCCACCGCACGTCGCGGGTTGGCCGTCACCGGGCCGGCCGGGCTGGGCAAGAGCACGGCAGTATTGCTCATCGGCAAACGTCACGAGAGGAAGGCCCGCCTCCAGGCGGGCAGGACCGGGGACGCCGCCTTTGCCCCGGTCGTCTACACGGTCGTCCCGCCCGGCACCACGCCGAAGATGATGATGTTGGCCTTCGGCAACTGGCTCGGCCTCCGAACGCTTCGTCGTGCGACCGCGCAGGAGCTCGCCGAGCAGGTCGTGGCGGTGCTGCGGGACCTGAGGACCTCGCTGGTCATAGTGGACGAGGTGCACAACCTCATGACCAACCGCTCGGCAGGAGCGGAAGCGGCCTCAGCACTGAAGACCTTCTCCGAGCGCCTCGACGCCACGTTCCTGTATGCAGGGATCGACCTAGTCCACAGCCCGCTGTTCACCGGCGACATGGGCAAACAGACCAAGGCGCGGATGATCGTCAAGGAGATGCGACCCTTCGGCTTCGGTACGCAGGCACAGCGAGATGCCTGGACGGAACTGGTACTAGGCGTCGAAGAGTTGCTGCCGCTTGTGCGACATGCCGAAGGTGCGCTCGAGGGCGAGGCGACCTACCTCTACGACCGCACGGGTGGGTCCATCGGGGCGTTGCGAGCGTTGCTGAGCGATGCGGCCATCGCGGCGATCCTGGAGGGATCCGAGCGTGTAGACCGAAAGCTCCTCGATACGATCATGACGGACCGGGCCTCCACGGAGCACGGCGCCATGGCCTCCCGTTCGCCAAGACCCGCGGCCCTGAAGCGGGCCCAATGAAGCTGACACCTCTCCCCGTCCCCACCCGCATCTACGGCGGTGAAGGGGTGCGCAGCTACGCCTCCAGGGCTTGCAGACGTAACCACACGGACGTCAGCACCGTCGAGACATCGCTACGGGACCTCGGGGTGCTCCACACAAGATCCAGCCAGGCACCCGAGAGGCTGCAGGTATGGAGGCAACTCGGCGACCTCCACGAGTCCGCCTTCACCACACCTCGCGCCGTGGCTGACCAGTCGGTGTCGGACCGGCAACTCTGCCTCAAGTGCACCCGAGGGGACCCGGCATATGGTCTGGCCCCCCGCGTCGGCATGGTGTGCCTGCGCCACCACCGCTGGCTTGGCGCCCCCCAAGTCGATCTTCGGTCCTTCGTCCCCGCCCTGAGCGCGGAGCGCCGGTTCCGCACCCACCTGGCCAGGCAGGACATCCTGTTCGACTCTCCCGTCATGATGACGGCCCGGGATGCGGTCAGCGCAGGCATCGGCCTGTCCGAAATCCAGACGCGCCAGAGTGCGACCGGCATCGGTTCAATGGCCGTGCTGATCTATCCCGAACAGGTGACGCTCGCGCAACTCCTCGTCCGACCCTCCTTCATCACCTCTATGACCGAGCCTTCTGTGGACAGTGCCACCCGCTACGAACGAGTCTCCCGCGAGGTCAAGGCAGTGATACCGGCAAGCGAGGATGCCGAGCCGTGGCGCGCCGTGACACGCGTGTGGGCACTCGTCTCTCGCCTCACGTGGGAGCTCCGGGACGCCCAACTGGTCGGGCGACCAGCACGAAGGCTTAAAGGGCAATACGAGTTGCTGCGGTTCCGCTTAGGGACCCACTCCGGCTGACCGACCTAATCACTGGGGCTGGTCCTCCCTTCAGCCCTCGGTCATGGTCGCCGCTTCCAGTGCCTCGACCTCCAGGGCCGCCGCAACCGCCTCAAACTCCGCCAAGGCAGCGGTGAGGTCCTCTACGATCTCGCGGGCGATGATCTCGGGCGCTGGGAGGTTGTCAAAGTCCTCCAGCGACTCGTCGCGCAGCCAGGTGATGTCTAGGTTGGCCTTGTCCCGGGCGACGAGCTCCTCGTACGTAAAGGACTTGAACCGCTCGGCCTCAACGCGCTCGGAACGTGGCTCTCCAGGCCGGTAGCAGCTCACGAACTCGTCGAGGTGCTCGCGACGAAGCTGGTTCTTCTTGAGCGTGAAGTGCTCGTTGGTCCTCAAGTCATAGACCCAGAGGCGCTCCGTCCAGGGACGCTCCGATGCGGGCTTCTTATCGAAGAACAGGACGTTCGCCTTGACGCCCTGCGCGTAGAAGATCCCCGTCGGGAGCCGAAGCATCGTGTGGAAATCGAAGTCGTGCATCAGCCGGCGCCTCAGCTTCTCGCCCGCACCAGCCTCGAAGAGGACGTTGTCCGGGAGCACCACGGCCGCTCGGCCGTTGATGTCGAGGATCGAGAAGATGTGCTGCAGAAAGTTCAGTTGCTTGTTCGCGGTCGTCGCGATGAAGTCCTTGCGCTCGATCTCGCGGTCCTCGCGAAGCTCGCGTCCGTCAGCGCCGACCATGGACAGGGCGGACTTCCGTCCGAAGGGCGGGTTGGACAGTACGACGGACCAGCGCTCGCTCGGCGGCTCTCCAGCGAGAGAGTCACGAACCTCGAGCAGACTCTCTCCGTTCGGGGTTCCGATGCCGTGCAGGATCAAGTTCATAGCCGCGAGACGTGCGGTGCCGTCAACCAGTTCGACGCCGTGGACGAAGCGGTCACGCAGGTGTTCGCGCTCAGTTGGCGTCAGAGATTGAGCGTGGCGCGCTGCATACCCGTGTGCCGCCAGGAGGAAGCCGCCCGTGCCAGCGGCAGGGTCCGTGACGGTATCAGCAGCTGTCGGCTGAATGCAGTCCACCATTGCAGAAATGACTGCTCGCGGCGTGAAGTACTGGCCGGCTCCCGACTTGATGTCTTCGGCGCCCTTGCTCAGCAACGCCTCGTAAGCGTCGCCCTTGATGTCGGTGCCAGTGGCCGACCAGTTCTCTTTGTCGATCAGGTCGACGACGAGGCGCTTCAGCTTGGCCGGGTCCTGGATCCGGTTCTGCGCCTTGCGGAAAATGGTTCCAAGAACGCCCGGCTGGTGGCTGAGCTCTTCGAGGATGTGGCGGTAGGTGACCTCTAGGGCGTCCCCATCGGCGTCAAGCAGGCGCTGCCAGGAGCAGTGCGCTGGGACAATCCGCTCGGGCTTGAGTGGACGCGTCTCCCGCTCATGGGCCATCTTGAGGAACAGCAGGTAGGTCAACTGCTCCGTGTACTCAATCGTCCCCACGCCATCGTCGCGTAGGACGTTGCAGTACGACCACAGCTTGTCGACTAGGCGACGCGCTTCAGACACCAGCACTCTCCTCGATAATGTCCATGTCGCTGTACCGCCCGGTCAGTCGCCCGGAGAATGCGGAGTCGAGCAGCGCACGCCGCAGTGCCTCCTCGCGCACCTCGGCTTGAGCAAGCGAACGTCGCAGGGCCTCTGCCGTCGCCAATGCTTGGTTTATCCGTGAAGAGGCTTGTGCGCGCTCGGCGATCGACTCCGGCATTGGCACAGGTATCTGTCGAATGCCCCCAAGCCCCAAGCGCTGGCGCCCCACTCCATGCAATCGCTCTTGGGCCCAGTGTTTCGCGCGCGTAGAGCGACAGGCCAACGCAACCCATGCTGCGTCTGCTCTCACTTCTGTCCGCAAGCGAATACAATCCGCCTTGACTATGGCAGGACCGCCGAGGTCGGGTACGACGGCCGCTCTAGGGAGGTTGTCTCCAAGGGACGCGATCACAACGTCCCCCTCGCGCACGTCGTGCTTCGACAGAGCCTCGTAATGCTCAAGGCTGATGTAGGCATCGCTCGGCTTGAAATGCCCGTCGCCTATGTTTTGCAGCCGGACCACCTTGGCACCGTCCGCCGCGTAGTGGGCACTCGTTAAAGACGAACCAAAAGGGCCGTCCGTCAGTGCCCTAGGCTCGTTGCTGCGAAGCCGCTCCAAGGGAACCACGGGCCACCTCAGGCGTTCCGCCTCACCGATGAAAACTGCATCAATGGCGGCCCTATCCCACGTCGTGAGTCGGCGTCCTGCGGCATCCAACTCCCGCTTTGCCGCGTCAAGCCGTGATAGATGATCCTCAAGAATGTCGACGATGCGCCATTGCTCAGTGATCGAAGGAATCGGTACGAGCATACTTGAAAATCGGCCGTGAGTAAGGTTAAGGCCACTCTCACTGATACCCGTCTTCAGTGAGTCGAGCGACTTTTGCACCGCGGGACTCAATAGTAGCAGCTCTAAGTAGCGGGGATCGCATACAGTCTCGTCCGGTCGGAACCGATACATCTTTCCAGACAGCATCAACCGCGACTGGGTTGCTCGCACCAATGTGGGGACGGCGCATCGAGCTCGAGGTCCAGCGCAGGTCATGAGCAAGTCCCCAACTTGGACCTCAAGCTCGGGCCTCGGTGTCATGCCTTCAGGCAACTGCTTGTTGTGTTGGCCATCGAAGGAGCCCGGTTGAATCGAGGTCGTCTTTAAAACGCCCCAGCGTCCGTCGCTTGCGGGAGCCTTTTCACACTGGGGGCTCCATCCTTGCTGGATTAGCTTCCCCTTGGCGAGAGGCTTAAGTAGTTGGGAGATCGGCATCCACGCCCAGTCGGTGGGGAGGACTTGCCCGTTCATGCGGTCAACTCCGAGTTCAGTTGTTCAATGAGGAAGCCGGCTTCCGACCCCAGATCGCGGACTGCGCCATCGACGCCTCCGCGCTCGGTGAAGGGCGCCGACTCCAAGTCGTCCGGGCTCACGCCTGCAGAGGTCGCCACGACCTCAGCCATCCGGTCGAGCCACCACCGCTCGTTTTCCGCAAAGTGGGTGCCAGCCTGTTCCTGCTGTAGCAGCCAAGCTGCGTAGCGCTCGCGAACGCGATCGCTGTAAGGAATTAGCTCCGCGTCGTTCCCGAGCGTGAAGCGGAGCAGCGATACGAGATCCGTCAGGGTGTGGCGGTCGCTGCGCCGCACCCGGGTTTTTTCGACTGCTTCGTAAGCCGCCCAGATGAGTTCGGGCGTCCAGCTCTGAGGCGGCCGGCTGATCCGGTCTGCCAGTTCCTTGATGTCGCTGAAGGAGAGGCGACGCTCCTTGGCCTCGCCCATCAGCTGGATGGCCGTGATCTCGTCCCGGTGATCTACGAGGTACTGCTTCCAGGACTCGACGATGGACTGCGCACGGGAGGTGTCAACGACGCCATGGGCGTCCAAAAGCACGTCGACGCTGATTTCGTCGATCACCCGGTCGTGAGCCCTACGCAGCTCGAGGATCCGGTTACGAAGATCCGGGTTGGCCGCGAGCGGCTCGATGGCCTTGTCCACCATCTGCTGGATCGCAGCCTTAGGATCTGCCGCACCGGCGATGGCCTTGGCCTGGATGTCAGGGTCCACGGCGTCCACCAGTCCACGGATCAGTCCGCGAAGGGACTGGCCGGCCACGGCGTCCAGCTCTTCCCGTTCCGCTGGTGTGACCTGCACTTCGAGGGCGGCCAGCCGCGACGCCAGCGTGGCGGTCTCAGACTCGGTGATAGTCAGGGTCGCTACCTTGCCCAGCAGCTGCTGGAGGCTGAGGCCCTTCTCCCGGTTCAGCGGCGGGTCCACGAACTCGTGCTCCGTGACGCCGATGGCGTCTACGAGGACGAAGCGAGTCTTGGCGTCAGCGTCCGGCGTGACGGCCTGGAAGTCGGCCGACGGGATGGTGCGAGCGCCGCGGCCCTTCATCTGCTCGAAGTACTGAGCGGAGCGCACGTCGCGCATGAAGAACACACACTCCAGCGGCTTCACGTCCGTGCCGGTGGCGATCATGTCGACCGTCACGGCGATGCGCAGCGACGCGGACGTGCGGAAGCGCTGGAGATGGCCCTTGGGGTCCGTCGCGGCATAGGTGATCTTCGCTGCGAAGTCGTTGCCCTTGCCGAAGACTTCGCGCACCGTGGTGACGACTTCCTCGGCATGAGCGTCGTCTTTGCAGAAGATCAGCGTCTTGGGCACCGTCGAGCGTCCCGGGAAGATCTCTGTGAAGAGCTTCTCGCGGAACGTGTCCAGGACCAGGCGAATCTGGCTCGTCGAGGTGACCGCGCGGTCGAGCTGTTTGCCCGTGTACGCCAGGTCCTCGTCGAGGGCGACAAGCTTCTGCACGCGAGTCCGTCGGTCCACGGTGGGCACCACAGTTCCGGCGTCGATGCGTGAGCCGTCCTGGGTGATCTGGGTCCGGATTTTGTAGATGTCGAAGTCAACGTTGACCCCGTCGGCGACCGACTGCGGGTACGTGTACTCGCTGACGAGGTTCTGGCGAAAGAAGCCGAAGGTTGCCTTACCGGGCGTGGCGGTCAACCCGACGATGTGTGCGTCGAAGTAGCGCAGCACGTTCTGCCAGACCCCGTAGATCGACCGGTGCGCCTCATCGACGATCACGAGGTCGAATGCCTCGGGAGGCATGGCGCCGTTGTAGGCCACGGGCACGGGTTCGTCCGGCACGTAGCTGTCGAGGTCAGGGTCGTCTTCCTGGCTGACCGGCTTGTTACTCAGGACGCTGTAGACGCGCTGGATCGTCGAGATGACTACGTGGCTGCTGGCGAGCGTCCCTGCGCTGGTGAGCTTGTCTACGTTGTAGATCTCGGTGAAGCGCCTGCCGTCGTCAGGCGTGCGGTAGTTCTGGAACTCGGCGAGGGTCTGGTCTGCGAGGTTGTTGCGGTCCACCAGGAAGAGCACGCGCTGGAAGCCGGCATGCTTCAGCAGGCGGTAGCAGCTCGTCACCGCGGTGTAGGTCTTGCCGGCCCCGGTCGCCATCTGCACCAGGGACCGGTCGTATCGCTGCTCAGCAAGGCTGCGCTCGATGCCGTTGATGGCCTGGATCTGCGCGGGACGGAGTGGCGCCACGTCCAGCTCGGGCATGTGCTGGACCTTGCCTCGCCACGTCGGCCGCACCGGGTCTGCCTCGACGTCGCGCAGGGTTCGGGCCAGGGTGTCCGGCCTGGGAAACGCGAAAATGCGCCTCGCCCGAGGGGACGGGTCGTAGCCGTTGGTGAAGTGCGTCTCGGTACCGCTGGCCTCAAAGACGAAAGGCAGCCGGCCGTCGACCGTAAGAGCCTTCAGGCGTACGTCAGCGGGAAGGCCGTCGGCGTACATGGCGGATTGCCATTCGACGCCGGACAGCGTGGTGCCCTGAGGCTTGGCCTCGATGACTCCGACAGCCGCTTTGTCGATGTAGAGCAGGTAGTCCGCTCTGCCATGTCCCTTGGCCATGATCGCTTCGCGCACCGCCACGCCTCGGCCCGCGAAGAGATTCATGTCCTTGCGGTCCTGCACGACCCATCCGGCGGCCGTGAGCTGCTCGTCGATCAGCACGCGAGCCCGCTGCTCGGCAGGGAGGTGACTCTGGGGTTCCTCGTTCATGGTCGAGCGGAGCGTAGGTGAGGCCAGCGACAAGCCAGCGTCTGACTCGCCCGCTGTAACCCTCGGGGAGTATGGGACTTCCGGGGTGACTGAGGCTCCGCTGATCGTTCTCGACGTGCACGGGTGCGTTCAGCAGGCCCCAACGACGAGGCGCTTTCCGCCATCCCGCGCGAGCACAGAAGGGACGTCACGGCTGGCGATCCGCCCCGGGGACCATCCTCGGCAGCCAGGAGACAGCGGCCGCCCGTCCTCGCAGCGCCACGGCTCCTGCGCCTTGGCGGAGCCGCCGGAGAGACGGCGCTACCGTGCCCGCACATGACAGCAACGGCCGCCCTGGACGTGCCAGACGACTGGCTCCGCCCGACCGACGACGAGGTCGACCGGGCGCTCCGCGTCGCCAGAAGAGCGTTGAGCGACGACTCCGAGAGGCCCGCCGTGAGGCGCCTGGCCAACTACTACCAGCCCAGCAAGCGGGGGGCAGGAACCACCTTCCTGGAGTTGGAACCGATCGAGCCGGCGACGGTGACCGTGGCCGACCTGCACGCAGTGACCGTGTTGAGCGTGCGGATAAAGCCGTTGGCGACGCGTCGACTTCTCACTGATCAAGCCAGGCGCGCGGACATCGATGCCGCTCTGGCCGGCCTGGACCTGACCACCGACCTGGCGGACGCGGACCGCAAGACCTATCTGGCTATGGAGGCGTTGTGGAGTGAGATCTATGAGGCCTGCCGCGACCCCTGGGTGCCAGCTTCAAACCCCTGGGTGACCGCAGCCAAATTGTGCGCCCGCAAGCGCCCGCGACTGCTCCCCGTGCGAGACAACATTGTCTGCAAGGGCCTTGGACTGTTCGGCACGCCGCAACGCCGCAAGGGCAACCCCCAGGTGGACTGGCAGGTCTTCGCGCACCTGATGAGGGACCACTACATCGTCGATCGGATCGATGAGCTCACCCACCAGGTGCAGGCCGCGCATCGGGTGCAATGCGACTCGGTGCGGCTACGCGTACTTGACGTTGCTCTATGGACGTGGCTCCCACACTGAGGGCATGACGGCTCCCCTCGAGTCCGGACAACGTCGGCAAGATGAGCATGTCAACCGGGCGCCCCTGAGGTGGCTACAGGGACACTCTGCTTGCCTAGACGGCTGATCACGGCTGCATGAGTCACCACTGAAGCGATTGCTAGGGCCCGTCCTGTGGATCATGTGGCGCCGCGACTGCTGCCGGTGTCCCTGAGCGGCCCACCTATGGACAGCTACGGGTCGTCCATGTCCATCGGAGGAGGCGGCGGGCGAGGGTCGGCATCTCTGCCATGGCCGCGTTCGGGACACAGGTATGTGGCCCCGGCGTCCGCTCCGGCAGCCCCGATGGTGATGCGGCCGAGGGTGAAGGGGAGCATGCGGCAGTCTGCCACTGAATCCGGCAGTGCCTCGGGCGCGTCGGGAAGCGCTCGACCCCGGCCTGCTTACCGTCGCCCCATGAGTGCTCCGCCTATCGACGGCTTCTTCGTGTGGTGGCATGAGGACACGCCGGACCGCATCCGGATGGCCACCAGTGACCCGGCCATCCGCGGCGAGGACGGTGACAAGCCCGGCCTGCAGGTGGTCTTCAGCAGCAACCCGCGTTCGGCGGACTACCACCCTGCCAACTTCAACCGCCTGGCGCGGTGGCTCGCTGCCCAGGGGGAACCGGCGCCGGAGCCGGTGCCGGTCGCCGATCGGCAGCTCGGCCGTCGGCCCTGACAGGCCTATCCCTCAGGAGGTTGACCCATGCCCGCATACGGCCGCCCCAATGACCAATGGCCAGGACTGGTGTCTGCAGGCAAGGAGTTCCTGCAGGAGCGCGGCAAGCTTCGTCGCGACACCTCGTACACCGAGATGAGCACGGTCCTATCCCAGCGGACCGGCTACCCGGCGTTCGACTTCTCGCAGCAGGTTGAGCGGGCTGGTATGGGCCACCTGCTCGGCCTCATCGTGGAAGACACCTACCCGCGCGTCGGCGCCATGCTGTCATCGATCGTGATTTATCTGGGCGCCAACGATGCCGGGGGCGGCTTCTACCAGCTCGCCCAGCAGATGGGCATCCTGGAGAAGAACCCGTCGCGTTTGGCTGCGGAGCGATTCTGGGTCACGCAGATGAACACCGTCTACAAGTTCTTCGCGGAGGGCGGGCGGCTGGCCTGACCTACTGTCAGGGGTCATCAAGGAAGGCGTCCCGTCGTGTCAGCTGACGTAGCGGGCAGGGCAGAGCAGCGGGAAGAGTGGATGAGCACGGCGCTACAACGCATCCGTGAGCTAACTAGGCGGCCCTTCGAGCTGTCCGTCGCCATCAGGGCAAAAAGGGCATGACTCCTGCGCCAGAGGCTCCTCCCCGTGACCCCTAGGCCGCCTTCGGCGGACGTGGGCGGTGGGGCACAAGATCCGCAGGACAGGCCCTAGTGCGCCTCCTCGTCGCCGTAGAAGTAACTTGCGTGAGACACCGGGTCGATCAGGATGGTCGTCGGCGCTGCGACGAGGCCGGTGCTAACGGTGACGGAGACCCGGCGACGACGCGGAAGGGCCAGCTTGTGGCGGACCAAGTCGACGATGCGAACGACAGTGTCGTCCAACTCTCGACCCTCGACACGGTGTTCGTCGCCTTCGATGACGAGGGAGGCCTGCCGCGGTGACTGGATGGCGACTCCGAGGGTGAGCGGCGGGTCCCAGGGCTGTGACAACGCCTCGCGGAGAACTCTCAGCTGATCCTCCCGCGCGGCACGACGCGCGCGGTTGAACCCCTGGAGCTGGGCGTCGAGCACCGCCTGCGCCTGCACTGGGGTGAACTTGTACGCCTCCTGGAGTCTCTCGCGCGCATCGGTGTCGTCGTCAGCGTCGGCGAGAAGCGCGACGAGCCGAGGCAAGTCGGTCGAGACCTGTGAGATCGCGGTGAGGACGGCAAGGCGCGTCTGATGATTTTCGTCCTGCAGCATGGACCAGGATTGTCCCCGGCCGCGGGAGTCTCACGACGGCCTGACTGCACCGCATCCTCACCGGTGCTCCCCCGGAGGGAGCCCAGCGGCCCACCGCGTTCTTTACGGAAATGTCAGAACGACTGAGACGTCTCCGGGCACCTCCTTCTCAATAAATCTGGCACTAGGACCAGTATGGAGTGCCAGATTCATTGCGAACGGACACTCGGACCGACGTCCTCACGACCACCAGGCCTGCGGCTGCGCCTCGTCCGCGACCGGCCGTTCCTGCTCCTCCCGGCCCAGCCGGGTCACCGCACCGCCGGCCAGGTGGTCCTGCAGCGCCCGAACGGCGTCCAGGTGGTACGGCAGCCGGCGGTTGAGGTGGTGCCCGGCGCGCGGGACCGTCGTCCGCGACGTGCCCCGCCGCGAGTTCAGCCGACCGAGCAGGTCCAGCGAGCCCAGGTACTGCTGCACGTGCCGGAACTCCACCGGCAGGTCGACGACCGCGCCGAACGTGACGACGTGCAGCCGGTCGAACCACGCGTGCTCGTCGCCGTCCAGCTCGTCGACGAGCTCCTCCAGGACGACGTCCAGCAGCAGGTTGCCCCTGCTGTGCCCCACCAGCAGGACCAGCTCCGGTGGCCCGGCCCGCAGGATCTCGCCGACCGTGGCGACGTCGGGACCGGGCACGGGTTGCAGGTGCCGCAGCGGCTCCATGTCGCGCGCGGCCAGCGCCGCCGGGACCGCCCCGGTCAGCGCGACCCGCGAGGTCTCCATCCACTCCTCGAGCCACATCCGGGCCCGGTCGGCCGCGCCGAAGAAGAACCAGCCGCCGAGGGCCTCGGTGACCAGGTCGGTCAGCCCGTAGCCGGTCACCACGCCGGCGACGTCGGAGCCGATCGCGTCCGCGACGTTGCGCGCCAGCGCCGCCGTGCCGACGACGGAGCTGCCGACACCGGCCACGGCGAGGGCCCGGATCCGCTCCCCCTCGGCGTTCAGGAAGCCCAGCGCGGTCCGGTGGTGCCGCACCGCTCCCCTGCCGGTGGGCGGCACGACGACGACGCCGCCCTCGCGGTCGGTCAGGGGCGACAGTTGCGCCAGCTCCTCGGCCGACAGGCTGCCCACGTCGTAGCAGAGGGCGTCCAGCACCGCGTTGCGCTGCTCGAGCGGGAGGAAGGGCAGGTCCGCGGCCAGGGCTGTCCAGGGATCCCTCGAGGTCATCGTCGGCTCCCACCGTCGCGTCCGTGCCCGGTCACCGTCCCGCACCGCCTCCGGCCCCGTCCGCGGCCGGGGGTCCCAGTGTTATCCGGTCACCTCTGGGCCGCACGGGACTCCGGAGCGGCGCGTCGGACGCCGGAGACACGCCGGCGTCAGGACGTGGGGTGGCCGGACCGCCGGTCGGCCGGCCCCCTCCCGAGGGGACCATGCTCTTCGGCTGAGGCGGGCGGCGTCGATCAGGGCTCCTCAACGGCACTCGACCCGGAAGACCGCGCCGGACGTCGGAGGAAGGGTCACCGAGCGCACGGACCGCCCATCCCTGTCCACCGTCCCCCTGGGTGGGACCACGGTGACCGTCACCTGGGTGGGGTTGACCGCTGCCCACGCCGCGGTGAACCTGCGGCTCCAGACACCGGACGGCTCCCGGACGGCCTCAGAGGTCGCTGGGCCGACCGGGATGGACATCTCCGCCAGCCACTCCGGCTCGGTGTAGTCCCCTGCTGCGGTGGTCGAGGGGGTCCAGAAGTCGCGGTCGTCGCCGCGGACGAGGGCGCTGGCGTAGCCGTACCGCAGGGTCCTGGCGTCCCCCTCGGCCGCACGGGTCACGGTGAGGGACAGCCCAGGCCCCGCCAGTTGACCTGTCTGCGTCACCCAGCCCGCCGGACCCCAGTCCCAGAGGAACCCGTCGGCGGGGTCGGTCCCCCAGTGTGCGAAGTTCTCCTCCATCGCCCCGCCGTGGACGGCGTGCGACGCCCACCGGCCTTCGTGCAGCCGGGCGTCGGAGACGTTCGGCACCAGCGCCCTGCCCTGGGCCTGGAGTGCCTGACCCGCCCGCGTCACCAATTCGTCGAGGCCCTGCCGGAGCTGCGCATCCGTCTCCTCCGCCGACGACGTCCCCGCGAGGAGCGCGGCGTCGTACCACCTGAGCGTCGACACGTCGTTGTCGGCGAGGACGCCGTCCCAGCCGGCGGTGACGACCTCGTGGACGACGTCGTCGACCCAGCGCTCCTGGTACGCCGGGTCCCACACCGCCATCTGCCAGTGGCCCGGGTACGGGTCCCACTCGATCCGCTCCCCGACGTCGTCGACGGCGAACCAGGAGGGATCGGCCTCGCCGTAGCCGACCCCGGACGGGGGCAGCGGCCCGGTGTGGTAGCTGCGGGTGCTGGAGAGGTCCTTGTAGACCAGTACGACCACTGACGGGTCACGCTGCTTGAGCCGCTCCAGGGCCCAGGTCTCCCAGGGGTTGAGCACGACCACGCCGTACCGGGAGGCCGCTGCGTCGATCTCCCGCTCCGTCGGCCGGTCCCCGATCGCGTACCAGAAGCCACGCCGTGCGAGAGCGTCCCCCGTCGCCGTGGACCCCGTCGACGGACGGCAGGCCGCCGATGCCGTGACGTCGGGAGACGACACCGTCGGCGTCGAGGCGTTCGGCACCACGACCAGCGCTGCCGACAGCACTGCACCACCCACTCGCCAGACCCTGCGCGTCCTCGGGAACCTGCTCACAGGAGCAGGTGTCGACCGGTCCGTGCCCGTGCTGGATCCTCCGTCCGGGTGACTTCCGACGTGCTCACCGCTCACCCCCGGCTCCCCGGTGGCGGTCGCCGCCGCAGGCGTCGGTCCCACGCTGCTCCCCCGTCTCCTGCTCCGGAGCCACCTCCGTGGATCGCCGCGACTACCGATCCGCCTCGTCGTCCCGGGAGCCCACCGAGGGCTCGTCGAGCACCTCCGCGTAGACCTCGAGCATCCGGGCGCCGCTCGCCGAGAGCCCGTACGAGTCCGTCACGTGACCCCGCGCGGCTGCTCCCTCGCGGTCGGCCGCTGCTCGATCCTGCAGGCGGGCACTGACCGCCCCCGCCAGCGCAGCGACGTCCTCGGTGGGCACGACGGCCCCGGTGCCGGGTAGCAGGACCTCCCGGGCCCCCGCGACGTCGGTCATCACGACGCTCCGGCCGCTCGCACCCGCCTCCAGAGGGACCAGGGCCATCCCCTCCCAGCGGGACGGCACGACCAACACGTCAGCAGCGGCGTACCAGTCCCGGGGATCCGGGCTGTGCCCCGCGAGGACGACACCCTCGCCGGCCGACGAGGACAGCCGGTCCAGCCACGGCCCCTCCCCCACCAGGGCCAGGCGCGCGCCGGGCACCGACTCCCGGACCGCGGGCCAGGCCTCGAGCAGGACGTCCTGCCCCTTCTGCTCGCTGAGCCTCCCGACGCACACCGCCAGTGGCCCATCGCCCAGTCCGAGCCGGGCGCGGGCCTCGGCGCGGTCCCGAGGTCCGAAACGGGAGGTGTCGACCCCGTTGGGCACGACGCGAGCCACCCCGTCCAGCTGAACACCGAGCGCAGCCGCGTCGTGGCACTCGGCCTCACTCACGCACACGACGCGTTCGGTCCACCGCACCGCCCACACCTCCCAGGCCAGCGTGGCCCGCCGCAGCACGCCCTGGACGGCGAGGAACGACCAGGCGTGCGGCTGGTAGACGGTGGGCACGCCGCCCCGCAGGGCCAGGCGGCCGGCGAGGCCGGCCTTGGCGCTGTGCAGGTGGACGAGCGACGGACCCAGGCGGTGGAGGATCCGCCGCAGGGCCAGCGTCTCCCGCGCCACGACCGGTCCGGGGGTGCGCTGCGCCGCCCACGGCACGTGCCGCGCCCCACCCGCCAGGGCCTCCCGGGCCAGCCAGCCGTCGTCGGGGCAGACGACGGTGACGTCGAGCCCGGCGGAGACCTGGTGGTGGACCAGGCCGACGACACAGCGGGCGACGCCCTCGGTGGTCGGCTGTGCGACGTGGACCACGTGGACGGTCACGCCCACCCCTCCGGTCCCGATCCGAGCAGGGACTCATAGAGCGCCAGGTGCCGATCACGGGCGGACTGCACCGAGAAGCGCTCCCGCGCGACCGCTGCGCCCCGCGCCCCCCACCGGGCCGCCTGGTCACCGGTCGTGAGGTCCTGCAACGCGAGGGTCAGCGCCGCGACATCTCCCGGCGGCACGACGATCCCGGCACCGGCGATCATGTCCGCGATCCCTCCGACGTCCGTCGCGATGACCGGTTTGCCGGCGCCCAGTGCCTCGATGAGGACCAGCGGCTGCTGCTCCATCGCCGACGGCAACACGAAGGCATCCGCTTCCCCCAGCAGGCGGGGCACATCCCGGCGGAAGCCCAGGAAGGTGACCCGGTCGTGCAGCCCGAGCCGTGATGCGGTTGCCTCGAGTCGAGGCCGCTCGGGGCCGTCGCCGGCGACCTGCAGTGTCACGTCGGCCGGCAGGGCAGCGCGGGCCATCGCCTCGAGGAGGACGTGCACCCCCTTCCGCCGGACGAGCAACCCGACGAACAGCAGTCGGCGCACCGGCCGGTCCGGCACGGAGACCGCAGGCAACGGCAGCCCGTTGTCGATGTGGACGATCCGGCCGGCGGGGACCCGGAGCCGCTCGCGCAGGAACCGGCCCATCGACGCGGCGGGGACGATGGTCCGGGACACCGATCGGGCGACCAGGGCGTCGGCGGCCAGGACCGCACGTGTGTAGTGCGAGGGACCCTTGCCCCCGTCTCCCCGGAACCACGGTTCGGCCACGTCGTCGGGAACACCGTGGTAGGTGTGCACCACCGCGCCCGGCCGGGCGGCCCGGGACGGCCCCCAGCCCAACCCGGCGCACACCAGGCCCGCCCTGCGGTCCTGCGCGTGGACCACGTCGGGTCGCCAGGCCGCCACCTGACGCCGGGCCCGGCGGATCGCCCCGACTGCCCCCTTCCCCTCGACGAGCACCTCGGTGTGCAGGTCGGCGACGCGTTCTGCGCCGCGAGCCGGCCGAGGGCCCAGCAGCCGGACCTCCCAGCCGGGCACCTGGCTCATGGCCCGGGCCAGTTCGACCGTGACATCGACCGGCCCACCCTGGTCCTGGGTCAGCAGATAGGCCAGTCGGCGGACTCCTGCCGGACCGGTCATCCTCGATCCCTCCATCTCTCGGTCCACGGGCTCTTCGTCACCGTGCCACCGCCGCCCGCAGGTCCCGGAGCAGGGGCCGGTCGACGAGGACGAGGACCCCGCCGTAGGCCAGCAGGACCAGCACACCGACGACGGCAGCGCCGACCAGAGAGTCCGCCGGTGGCAGGACACCCATCCAGCGCGCTGCCTCGTGCAGAGCCGCCACCACGGCGGCGGCGAGGAGGGGTGCGAGGAGTGCACGGCCGAGGCCGGCTCCGAGCAGGTCAGCCCGACCCAGCATGGCGGCGACGAGGAGGGCGGCGACCGCAACGGCGCCGACCTGGGCCCAAGCCACCGCCACGATGCCGAAACGGACCAGCGCGACGGCGGCGGCCAGCAGGACCACCACGTGGACGACCTGGGCTCGCAGGTAAAGCCCAGGACGTCCGGACGCACGCAGGGCCTCATGGCCCATGAGGACGAGGCCGAGCAGGACGCCGTAGAGGGCGAGGACCCGGAGGACCGGCGCCGACCCCGCCCACCGGGGATCGATGACGACGATGCGGTCGGCGAGCAGCGCGAGGGCGAGGTAGGCGCCACCCGTGGTCGCCGTCACCACGTGCACGAGACGCACCACAGCAGGGGCCATGGCCCGCTCGCCACCGGACTCCATGAGCCGGGCGTACAGAGGGAAGGCGACTCCGCCGAGCACGACGGCACCCATCACGTACGGGACGAAGGCGATCCGGAAGGCGAAGGAGTACACACCGGTCGCGGCCTCACCCAGGACACGGGAGATCACCACGTAGTCCAGGTTGAGGAGCACCAGGCCGAGCACCGCCCCTGGACCGGTGACCGCCGCCCAGCGGGCTGCGGACCGCGCGTGCTCCGTCGACCAACGTGGCCGCACCCGGATCCCGACAACTGCGCCCAGCAGAGGCGCGAGCACGGCCGTCGTCACCAGTCCGGCCACGAGCGACCACTCCCCCAGTCCGGTCGCGGCTGACGCGATGGTCACCGCCGCGCCCGCCAGCGCGCTGCCCGCATCCGGCACGAGGCGCCGACCGAAGTCCAACCGGCGGTGCAGGTAGGCCATCTGCACCCCGGCGAAGGCGGTGAAGGGCAGGCTCAACACGGCGACCCGCAGCAGGTCGGTCGCCCCGGGAGCGCCGGAGAGGACGGCTATCTGTGGAGCGAAGACGACCGCCACGAGCGCGACGAGGGCAGCCAGGCCCACGGACATGGTCCCCACCGTTCCGGCGAACCGGCGGGGGTCCTCGGAGGTGCGGGCGATGACGTCGTACACACCCGCCGACTGGAGCACGAGCGCGAGGTTGACCAGCGCCACCGTCACGGTGACCGTGCCGAGCTCACCGGCAGTCAGGAACACCCCCAGCGCGAGGGTGACGACGACCTGCGACCCCTTGCTCAACAGGTTGACCAGCCCGAGCCAGAGCGCCCCCCGGGAGGCGACGCCTGCCAGTCCGCGGCTCACTGGCGGGACCTCCCCGCGTGCCGGTCCTGCCCGACCGCGGCTCCGACGGCCGGGGTCACCGGGCCACGACCGCACCGACCTCGTGCCGGGAGTCCAGAGCCGCCAACAGTGCCGCCGCGAGCTCCTCGGCCGTCGTCCGGCGCAGACGCACGGTGACGAGCGCGGGCTCCGCGGGGGCTGCCTCGCGGACGCGGTGGCGGGCGTCCGTCGCCATCCTCCCGTTGGCGCCGCCCCGCTGCCCCTGGTCACCGGGTGCCGACCAGGTGGCCGGCGCCAGATCCGCCGCGCGCCGTGCCAGTCGGTCGTCGATGGCGCTGACGAGTGCGTCCTCTGCGGTCGAACCGGCCGGGAAGGCCCGGACCCGGGTTGCCGTCGGCGCGGCGGCGGCGACTCTCGAGGCGAGGACGTCCAGCCCCCGCTGGGACCGGCCCAGGGCCACGACCGGCACCTCCGGGGAGGCCACCGACCGGACGACCTGCTGGACGTCGGCGACAGTGAGCAGCCGCGGCCGCAGGACCTGGACCGCAGCGACCGCGAGGAGGCCCACGACCACCGCGGCGAGCGAACCCAGGCCGCCGGCGAGGAGAGGGTCCGGTCCCACCCGCGTCGCCTCCGCGCCGACGTCCCCGAGGACGGTGAAGGTGCCGACCGGGGCGAGCAGGTCACTGTCGACGATCTGGTCGACGACCGCGCTGAGGACGGCGGTCGCCGCCTGAGGACTCTCACCGGTCGCGGTCACGCGGGCCACACCGGAGGCGGGGACGAGCTCCACCGACACCGACTCGGCCAGCGTCACCGCGTCCATCCCCGGCAACCGGTCCGAGAGGCGCTCGACGACCGGGGTCGACACGGCGACCTCCGGGAGCGCGGGCATGATCGAGCTCACGACGGCCCCATAGTCGGGGTCCGCCGGGTTCCCGCTGGTCACCGGCGTGGCCACCACCCCCACCCGGGACTGGTACTCGGGGTCGCGGCTGAGCAGCAGCCCCACGACCAGCGCCATCGCGGCTCCGGCCGCGAGGACCGCGGGGACCACGGCCCGGCGCAGTGCCGCCAACGCCTGGGAGCGGGTCACCGGGCGGCCGTCGGGGACGAGGTGGACGAGGGGTCCCCGACGAGGCCTCGCAGGAGGTCGTCGTACCGCCGGGTCATCTGCAGGGGATCGTGGTCCTCGGCGATCGTCCGCCTGGCTGCCTCGGCGGCGGCGGTACGCGCTGTGGTGTCGGTGAGCAGCCGCGCCAGGGCGTCGGCGAGCGCGTCGGGTGACCGCGGTGGGACCAGCAGCCCGCCCCCGCCCCGCAGGGCCTCGGTGAGCCCGTCGACGGCGGTGGCGACGACCGGCCGGCCGGCCGCCATCGACTCGAGCACGAACACGGGCAGCCCCTCCCAGTCCGAGGCCAGCGTGGCGAGGTCCGCGGCGGCGAGCAGGCGCGGGACGTCCGACCGGTTGCCCAGCAGCCGTACCCGCCGGCCGAGTCCGAGTTCGGCGTGCAGGGACTCGATGGCCTGACGTTCGGGCCCGTCCCCGGCGACGAGGAGGACGCAGTCGTCCGGGAGGCGTGCCCATGCCCGGAGCAGGACGTCGTGTCTCTTCTGCTCCACCAGCCGGGCCGCGCAGAGCGCCACCCGGGCGTCCTGGCCCAGCCCCAGCTCGCGACGGGCCAGATCCCGGTCGGGCAGGTCCGGCGCGGTCACCGCGTTCGGGATCACGACGGGCGCACGGCGCAGACCGGCGGACCGCAGCCGGCCGGCGATCGTCTCGCTCACCGTCACCACCACCCGGGGCGCGGTGTCCAGCAGACGGGCAGCGGTGCGGTAGTCCTCGGCGGCCACGCCGTGGAACACGGTCACCACCGGGACCCTCCTCCGCCGGGTCAGTTGCGCGAGCGCCACCGCCGCGGTCACCCCGACGTTGTGCGCCAGGACGACGTCCGGAGCGGCGGCCACCAGCAACCGGCGCGTCGACGCGACGGCGTGAGCCAGCCCCGCGGGCCTGCGTCGTGACAGCGGGACGCGGTGCACGTCGGCCAGTCCGGCCCGGAGGATCTCGTCCTCCCGGGAACCTCCGGCGCTGGCCACCGAGGAACGCCACCCCACCTGCGGTCCTCGTCGTACGAGCTCTACGACCAGAGACTCCGCGCCACCCGTGCCCATCTCACCGATGGCGTGCAAGACGTGCATTCACGTGCTCCTCTCCCCGCTCCGGCTCCGCAGGTCGACCGCACCGGCGATCGCCAGCCCTGCCCAGAGCGGCATGTAGTACTGCTCGGACAGGAAGACCGAGCTCACGCAGACGGCCAGCAGGCTGCCCTGGACGGCCAGGGCAGCGAGGACCCGCGCGTCCCGGGCGGCGGCACCGGCGGCGCGGCTCCGGCGGATCGCCTGCTCACTCGCCACGAACGCCGCCACGATGCCGCCGATGAACAGGCCCAGAGCGAGCAGGCCGAGCTCGGCGCCGACCTCCAGGTACATCTCGTGCGCCACCGGCGTCCGTTCGGCGAGCTCAGCGAACCCGGAGTACTCGACGTAGCCGCTGCGGAACCCGCCCGGCCCCACGCCCAGGAGCGGGTTGTCGGCCAGCATGCGCGCCGCCGCCTGCCACCGGAGCAGCCGCGTGTCGACGTTGCTGGCGGCGATGTACTGCTTCTGGTCCAGAGCCTGCTGCACCGCGTCCTGCGCCAGCAGCAGGATGGGCACGGCGAGGGCTGCCAGGAGGGCGCCAGCCGCGACGAGGAAGCGCACGGGGACCAGTCCCCGTGCCAGCGCCCAGACGAGGACGAGGGTCGTGGCGATGATGCCGCCCCGCGACAGTGTGGCCGCCGCCCCCACCAGCAGCAGGGCCAGGACCCCTCCCCAGGCGACCGCCGTCAGCGGACGCCTGGCCTTCCGCACGGCCAGCAGCACGATGGGCACGGCTGCGGTGATGACGTAGGCCAGGTCGTTCGGGTCCTCGAGCGGGCCGGTCGCTCGTGGCGAGCCGAGGAAGGCGAAGCTGATGACCGCACCGAGGGCGCTCGCCGCGGCTCCGGCGACCAACGCGTACAGCCCCACCCAGGGGTCGACGTCGTTGCTGAGGACGTCGACCAGCGCCACCACCAGCAGGAGGAAGGGCAACCACCGGACGACGTAGAGGACGGCGTAGCCGTTGTCCAGGTTGACCGCGGTCGAGGCGAGGACGAGGGGAACCAGCCCGACAGCGCACCAGACGACGGGGTGGGAGACCCCGATCCGCCGGCCGCGGCCGAGTCGGTCCCCGAACCAGACGACCAGGAACAGCGCGGGGGCCACCTTGCCGAGGTTCGCGTCGACGTCCTGCAGGTAGCCCTCGAGCGGCGCCAGGGCCAGTGTGGCCACCAGGAGCACGTGGAGGAGCCCGGTTGACGGGCTTCGTGCTCGAATGCCCTGCCCGGCGTCCTCCGGAGCCCCGGGGACCGCGGGCACGTACCCCGTCAACCTCCCTGCCGTCGGAGGACCTGGCCCACCGTCTTGGCGACGATCTTCATGTCGAGCCAGGGGGACCAGTTCTCGATGTAGTAGTTGTCGAAGCGCGCCCGGTCCTCGATCGAGGTGTCCCCCCGCAGGCCGTGGGCCTGGGCCCAGCCGGTGAGCCCCGCGGGCACGCGGTGCCGGGCGGTGTACCGGGGGATGTGCTCGGAGAACTGGTCGACGAAGTGGGGACGCTCCGGACGAGGGCCGACCAGGCTCATGTCGCCACGCAGGATGTTCCACAGCTGGGGCAGCTCATCGAGTGACGAGGCCCGCAGGAACCTGCCGACGGGGCCGAGGCGGTCGTCGTGCTTGATGTTCCAGTTCGTCTGGGACTCCGTCTCGTCGACGGGCTTGAGCGATCGGAACTTGAGCACGTCGAAGGAACGTCCGTCGATCCCCACTCGCTGCTGCCGGAAGATGACCCCTGGGCCGCCCTCGTGTCGGACCGCGAGTGCGCACACGGCCATCAGGGGTGACAGGACGACCAGGGCGATGCCGGCGACCAGGACGTCGACCAGTCGCTTGACCGTCCACCACGGGCTGCGGAACACCGCTCGCCGCACTCGGATGAGCGGGATGCCCCAGATCTCGTCGGTGTAGCGGTTGGCGTTGTGCAGCTCGAACAGTCGCGGGACCAGGAAGACCTCGACGTCCAGCCGGTCGCAGGTGCGCAGGATGTCCACGAGGTCCTCCTCGCGGGCGGCTCCGAACGCCACGATGACGTCCCGGATGGTGTGCTCGCGGATGACCCGGCCGAGTCGTTCGTTCCGCCCGAGGACTGGGACCGGCAACAGCGACAACTCGTCGGCGGGCGGGTCCGAGTCGACGAAGCCCACGGGCTCCAGTCCATAGGTCCGCCGCTCCTGCAGCGTGGCGGCCAGCCGGATCCCCACCTGGCCGGCGCCGACGATGAGGGTGCGGTGCCCGACCCTCCCCCGTCGCCGCGCCGTGCGGACGATCGTGTAGGCGATGCGCCGGACCACGAGGACGGTGACGAGGAGCACCACCGCGTGCACGACCTGCCGCGGTGGCGGATCGACGTGTGGGAAGAGCGAGATGAACGCCAACTTCATCGCGAACCCCACGAAGGACGCCGCCAGGATGTATGGCAGGTCGTCGAGGAGCGAGAGGTTCAACCGTGACCGGTAGAGCCCGGCGACGTAGAAGACGAGCACGTACACCGGCAACACGACCAGGTGCACGGGCGACCCCGGTGAGGTGATGGCAGTGGCGATGACGAAGGCCAGCACGTCCCCGAGCAGGAGGTAGGGGCGGACGCCGAGGCGCAGCCACCAGGGTTCGGGATTGCGCCATGAGTCCTCGCGGACCAGCGTCCCCGGACTGCGGACACCCCCGGGAGCCGCTGCGACGGGCAGCGGTGGCTCGACGTGGTTCACCACACCGACGTCCGGACCCTGTTGGCCGTGGTCAGTCACAACACCTCCTCATGAGCGCCCCAAGACGCTAGGTGCTCAGCCGCCGGCCCGCCTCTCGACGCACTCACCACCCGTTGTCGTCGGGAGCCGTGACGCACCCCGAGGCGCTCGGCACGCGGTCCACGACGGTGCGGTCGATGGCCCTCGCCGGACCCGGCTCGGTGGCAGTCCTCCGATGCCGGCGTGCTGCTGCCTGCTACGCCAGCGTGAGGACGTCGTAGTCGCCGAACCGCCGGTCGGCCGTGACGAGCACGAGTCTGCGGCGCACGGCCTGGGCGATCAGCATGCGGTCGAACGGGTCGTCGTGGTGTCGCGGCAGCGCGCCGGCGGCCAGGCCGTCCTCCACGGTGATCGTCAGCTCACGGAACCCGTGCTGTTCGAGCTGGTCGACCAGGTCGTGCGGGATCGACAGCTTGCCGAGCGCCGCCTTGATCGCCATCTCCCACGCCGACGCCGCCGACACCGTGACCGACGAGGCCGGATCGGTGATCGCCTCGCGCATGGCCGGGGTCAACCGGGGGTCGTCGGCCAGCCACCACAGCAGCACGTGCGTGTCGAGCAGCAGCGTCACGAGCCGGCGTCGCCGTGGAAGGCGGCGATCACGCTGTCCGGGGTCTCGTCGAAGTCGTCGGCGATGAACACCCGGCCCCGCCACGCGCCCGGCTCCCGCCGCCGCGAGGCCGGCGCGACGGGGACCAGCCGCGCGACCGGCCTCCCGGCCCGGGCGATCACCACGTCCTCCCCCCGCTCCACGGCCTCCAGGAGGCGCGACAGGTGGGTCTTCGCCTCGTGGACGTTGACCGTGTGCTCCATGGCACCCAGAGTCATGGCTAAGTCTGGCTAAGTCAAGGTGACGCCGATGAGTCGGCCGCTGTGGGACGGTCTCCCCTCCGACAGCGCCCGAGCGCGGGAGGTCCCGTGACCAGCACCATCCGACCGATCCTCGTCACGCCCGACGTCGACCGGCTGCTCGCCTTCTACACCGGCGTCCTCGGCCTGCAGGTCGGCGAGTCCGAACTCGGCCTGTCCGCCGACGGGTCGGCCGTGCCCGGCGAGCCCGGCCGGATGCTGCTCAGCATCGAGGTGGACGACGTCGACGCGCTGCTGCCCCGGGTGACCGAGCTCGGCGGCCAGGCGCCCGGCCCGGCCAACGACATGCCGTGGGGCCAGCGGGTCGCCCACGTCAAGGACCCCGACGGCAACGTGGTCAACCTGACGCACACGCGCTGACCTGCTCGTAGGGTCCCGGGCGTGGACACGGGGAGCGGCACGAGGGCCATCGTCCGGCCGGCGGCGATCCCCGACGTCTTCCGGCTGGAGCGGCTGCCGGCCTCCGGGACGGTCGCCGACCTCGTCGCGGTGTTCTGGCGGGTGACGTGGGCGCTGCCGGCCGGCACGAGCCACGAGTCGCTGGTGCGACCAGGCGCACCTGGTGCGCGACTTCACCGCCGCCGTCGGCACTCCCCCGGCCCGCTACGCCCGCGAGGCCCGCGGCCGAGCGGCGTCGCGTTCCTCCAAGACACAGGGCCCCGGGCCCTCCTAGCGTGCCGGGCATGACCGCGACCACGCACACCCTCCCCGACCTGTACGACCGGCTCGCGGAGGCGGCCGCGGTGGCCCGCCGCGTCGCCGCGGGGGCCGCCGGGGCACCCCTGGACTCCCCCACCCCGGACGCCGAGTGGGACCTGCGTGCACTGGTCGACCACTGGGTGCTCTACAGCGCCCACGGCCTCGACTGCCGCGCCCGCCGGCAGCCGATCCCCGAGGAGCTGACCACCCGCGACTTCGCCGCGGACGCCGACTGGCCGCAGCGCTACGCCGACCAGCTCGACCGCGCCCTCGCCGCCTGGCGCGACCCCGCCGCGTGGGAGGGCGACGTCGACCTCGGCGGGATGGCGGTGCCCGCGGCGACGGTCGCCGGGATGCTGGTCAAGGAGCTCGTCGTCCACGGCTGGGACGTCGCCCGGGCGACCGGCCAGCAGGTCGAGGTGAGCGAGGAGACCGCGCGCGTGGTCCTGGACCTCGTCGTCGAGCACGGTGCGCTGTTCCGCCAGTACGGCGGCTTCGCCGACGAGCTGCCGGTGGACGACACGACGCCGACCCTCGAGCGGGCGCTGCGGCTCTCCGGCCGCGACCCGGGCTGGCGCCCCTGACCGGCCCTCAGCGGCTGGACACCGCCACCCGGACGCCGAGCGCCACGAGGACGCTGCCGCTGACCGCCTCGAGCCGCCGGCGGATGCGCGGGCGCCGGAACCACGTCCCGGCGCGCGCGACGCCGGCGGCGAGGGCCAGGTAGAGCCCCGTCTCCAGGGTGATCTGCAGCAGCCCGAGCAGCGCCGTCGTCGCGAACACCGGGCCGTCGGCAGGGACGAACTGCGGATAGAAGGCGATCATGAAGACGGCGGCCTTGGGGTTGGCCAGTTGCACGAGCAGGCCCTCCCCGAACGCCGTCCACCAGCGTCGGCGGCCGGCCGGGGGCACCGCCGGGACCGGGACGTCGGGCCGACCCCGCTCGCGCCACGCGGCCCGCCAGGCCCGGACGCCGAGCACCAGGAGCACCGCGGCGCCGACCACCCGCAGCACCAGGTAGCCGATCTCGGAGGCGGCGACCAGGGCGGCGAACCCGGCGCCGGCGAACAGCGCCCACAGGTACAGCCCCAGCTCGAGGCCGAGGACGGTGGGCACCGCGCCGGCGAGTCCGCGCAGCGCGGCCCGCCGGAAGATCAGCGCCATCGCGGGCCCCGGCGAGGCCGAGATGAGCAGGACCGCCAGCACGAAGGCCGGCAGCGACGAGACGACGTCCACGGCCGGATGGTGACAGGCCGACGTTCGCCCGTCGACGGCTTTCCGGGGACCGTGGCGCGGCCGGTCGCTCACAGGTGGGTGCGGTTGACTCGCCGCCGTGGACCTCGTCGCGCGCTTCTGGACCCGGGTCACCACCCCGGTGCCCGACCTGCCCACGGCCGTGCTGGTCGCCGCCCTGGCCGTGGCCGCCGTCGTCGTCCTCTCCCCCGCCCTGTGGCGCCCGGCGCGCACCGTCGTGACCATCGCCCACGAGGGCGCGCACGGCCTGGTGGCGCTGGCCGCCGGGCGGCGCCTGTCGGGGATCCGGCTGCACTCGGACACCTCCGGCTTGACGGTCTCGGCCGGCCGCCCGACCGGGCTGGGGATGGTGCTCACCTGCGCGGCGGGCTACACCGGGCCGGCGCTGTTCGGCCTCGGCGCGGCCGCGCTGCTGGCCGGCGGGCACGCGGTGGGCCTGCTGTGGGCGCTGCTGGCCCTGCTGGCGCTGCTGCTGGTGCAGATCCGCAACTGGTTCGGGCTGTGGGCGGTGCTGGTCACCGCGGCGGTGCTGGTCGCGGTCACCTCGTGGCTGCCGCCGGACGGGCAGGCCGCCTTCGCCGCCGCCGGCACGTGGTTCCTCCTGCTGGCCGCCCCCAAGACCGTGCTGGAGCTGCAGCGGGCGCGCCGCCGCCGGGGTGCGCCGGACTCCGACGCCGACCAGCTGGCCCGGCTCACCCGCCTGCCGGCGCTGCTGTGGGTGGGGGTGTTCCTGCTGGTCGACGTGGGCGCCCTGGTGCTGGGCGGCTGGTGGCTGCTGGGCTGACCCGCCCCGGCCCTGATGCAGAGCCGCCGGCTCACTCCCGCCCGCGCCGCCGGGGTGCCGCGCCGGCCGGCTGGCTCACCGGCTCGACCGCCGGCGCGGGCGGGATGTCGGCGACCACCTCGTCCTCGGCCACGGTCAGCCGCCGGCCGTGGTGGTGGACGTCGAGCGGCTCGCCCTCCGACAGCCGGTAGCCGGCCCGGGTCGGGGTCACCGTCACCACCAGGCAGCGGCCCTGGTAGTTGAGCCGGAAGCGCAGCCGGGTGATCCCCTGCGGCAGCCGGGGGGCGAAGGTGAGGTGCCCGTCGTGGTCGCGCATGCCCCCGAAGCCGGCCACCGCGACGGTCCAGCCGCCGGCGAGCGCGGCGATGTGCAGGCCGTGCCCGGAGTTGCCGTGCAGGTTCTGCAGGTCGGTGAGCGCGGCCTCGCCCCAGTAGTCGTGGGCCAGCTCGAGGTGGCCGGTCTCGGCCGCGACCACCGCCTGCGGCGCCGCCGACAGCGACGAGTCGCGCACCGTCCGCGGCTCGTAGTACGCGAAGTCGGCGACCTTCTCCTCGTGGCTGAACGCGTCGCCGCGCAGGTGCAGCGCCATCACCAGGTCGGCCTGCTTGACCACCTGCTTGCGGTAGATGTCGAAGTACGGGTAGTGCAGCAGCAGCGGGTAGCACTCCTTGGGCGTGTTCGCGAAGTCCCACTCCTCGTGGTGGGTGAACGCGTCGGACTGCATGTGCACGCCGCGCCGGGTGTCGTAGGGCACCGCCATCAGCGACGCCGCCCGCAGCCAGGTGTCGACCTCGACGTCGCTGACCTCCAGCCGCCCCGCGACGTCGGGCTGCCGCTTGACCGCCGCGGCCGCCTCGCGCAGGTTGCGCTGCGCCATGAGGTTGGTGAACACGTTGTTGTCCACCACGGCGGTGTACTCGTCGGGGCCGGTCACCCCGTCGATGCGGAACCCGTGCTCGTCGTCGAAGTGCCCGAGCGAGGCCCACAGCCGCGCGGTCTCGATGAGCAGCTCGGCGCCGTGGTCGCGGTCGAACTCCTCGTCGAGGGTGGCGTTGGAGTAGCGGACGACGGCGTCGGCGATGTCGGCGTTGATGTGGAAGGCCGCCGTCCCGGCCGGCCAGTAGCCGGAGGTCTCCTCGCCGCGGATGGTCCGCCACGGGAACGCCGCGCCGTGCAGGCCGAGCACCCGGGCGCGCTCGCGGGCGAGGTCCAGCGTCGAGTGGCGCCACCGCAGCGCGTCGCGGGCCGCCTCCGGCGCGATGTAGGTGAGCACCGGCAGGACGTAGGTCTCGGTGTCCCAGAAGGTGTGCCCGTCGTAGCCGGGACCGGTCAGCCCCTTGGCCGGGATCGGCTGCCGCTCGGCCCGCAACCCGGCCTGCAGCACGTGGAAGACGCCGACCCGCACCGCCTGCTGCAGCTCGTCGTCCCCCTCGACCTCCACGTCGGCGTGCGCCCAGTGGGCGTCGAGGACCTCCCGCTGCTCGCGCAGCAGCTGCTCGAAGCCGGCCAGCTTGGCCGTGGCCAGCGCGCCCTCGACCTGGTCGCGCAGCGCGGCCGCCGAGCGCCGGGAGGACCACCCGTAGGCGAGGTACTTCACCATCGTCACCGCCGACCCCTGGGGCAGCCGCGCGGCGAGGGTGAACCGGGCGAGGTCGTCGGTCGCCTCGATGTCCCCGGTGGAGCTGTCGGGCACCTCGACGACGTGGTCCATGCCGGCGGCGATGCGCAGCCGGCTGCGGCGGGTGCGGTGCACCAGCACCGCCCGCTGGCCGCGGGCCACGGCCATCTCGTTGACCAGCGGGTGGGCCAGCGCCGCGGCCGCCCGCGGGTCGTCGGTCTCGCTGCCGCTGTCGCTCGGCTCGTTGGCCAGCAGGTCCGACTGCAGCGCGATGTAGAGGTCGCCGCGGCCGTCGGTGCACTCGACTCGGTACTCGATGGCGGCGATGGAGCGGCGGCGCAGCGAGACCAGCCGGGTGCTGATGACCCGGACCGTCCGACCGTTCGGCGACCGCCACTCGGTGGTGCGGCGCAGCAGGCCGCGGCGCAGGTCGAGGGTGCGGCGGTGCTCGATGATCTCGCCGTAGTCCAGGTCCAGCGGGGTGTCGCCGACCAGCAGCCGGATCAGCTTGCCGTCGGTCACGTTGACCACGGTCTGCCCCTGCTCGGGGAAGCCGTAGCCGGCCTCGGCGTAGGGCAGCGGCCGCTCCTCGAAGAACCCGTTGAGGTAGGTGCCCGGGACGACGACCGGCTCGCCCTCCTCGAACGAGCCGCGCATGCCGATGTGCCCGTTCGCCAGCGCGAACACCGACTCGTGGACCGCCAGCGAGGCGTGGTCGAGGCCGATCTCGGTGAGCGCCCACGGCTCGACCGGGAAGCTGGGCCGTCCCTCGGTCATGACCGGCCCTCCAGGAGCTGCGCCAGGTCGGTGACGACGACGTCGGCCCCGGACGCCCGCAGCGCGTCGCCCTGACCCACCCGGTCGACCCCGACGACGTGGCCGAACCGCCCTGCCCGGCCGGCCGCCACGCCGGCGAGGGCGTCCTCGAACACCGCGGCGCCGGCCGGGTCGACCCCGAGCTCGCGGGCGGCGGCGAGGAAGGTGTCCGGGGCGGGCTTGCCGCGCAGCCGCTGGTCGGCCGCGACCACGCCGTCCACGCGGGTGTCGACCAGGTCGGCGAAGCCACCGGCCGCCACGACGTCGCCGCCGTTGCGGGAGGCGGTCACCACGGCGGTGCGCAGCCCGGCGTCCTTCACCGCCCGCAGGTAGCGCACCGACCCGGGGTAGACCTCGACGCCGTGCTCGGCCAGCTCCGCCAGCACCAGGTCGTTCTTGCGCCGTCCGACGCCGTGCACGGTCGCGGCGTCCGGGGGGTCGTCGGGCGTCCCCTCCGGCAGCGTGACGCCGCGGCTGGTGAGGAAGTCGCGCACCCCGTCGAGGCGGGGCTTGCCGTCGACGTAGCGGTTGTAGTCGTCCTGGGTGAACTCCGGCGCGGAGGGGTCGCGCCGGTGCAGGAACTCGTCGAACGTGCGCTTCCAGGCCGCCATGTGCACCGTGGCCGTCCGGGTGAGAACGCCGTCGAGGTCGAACAGGCAGGCGCGGATGGAGTCCGGGAGTCCGAGCACGGCTCGACGCTACCGGCGCCCGGGGCTGCGTGTCGGGCCGGAAACCCCCAGTTCACCCGTGGGCGGGCCCGCCCCGGCCCCCTGCAGGGTCCCGCCGCGAGCTTGCGAGCGGTGGGGGGGCAGGGGGTCCTTCTAAGGTCGGCGGCGGACGCGGGACACCCCGTTCCGCACGACCGAGGAGAGGTCCGCCATGGCCGCCCGTCCGACGCCGCCCAACCCCTTCGACTTCCTCCCGCAGGTCCCCGGCTTCGCGGTGACCAGCACCGACTGCAGCGACGGGCAGCCCCTGCCGGCGCCGCAGGTCAGCGGGGTCATGGGCGCAGGCGGCGAGGACCGCTCCCCGCAGCTGTCCTGGTCGGGCGCCCCGGAGGGCACGCGGAGCTTCGCGGTCACCGTCTACGACCCGGACGCGCCCACGCAGAGCGGCTTCTGGCACTGGGCGGTGGCCAACATCCCGGCCACGGTGACCGAGCTGCCCAGCGGCGCCGGTGACCGGGCCGGGTCGGGCCTGCCGGAGGGGGCGGTGCAGCTGCGCAACGACGCCGGCTTCCCCGGGTACGTCGGGGCCGCTCCCCCGGCCGGGCACGGCCCGCACCGGTACTTCGTCACCGTGCACGCGGTGGACACCGAGGCCCTGGACGTCACGCCGGACACCACGCCCGCCGTCCTCGGCTTCAACCTGTTCGGCCACACACTCGGACGGGCGACACTCGTGGCCACCTACGCACAGGAGTGACCACATCGGGTGAGGGACGCGCACCCGATCGTTGAAGACTGGAGGTTCTCCCAGGTGAGCGGCGCAGGATGACGGCATGCCGGCGGCCGCGTCGCACCGATCCGGCCTCCGGCGTGCCCGCGGTACGGCCGCGGCGCTGGTCCTCCTGCTGACCGTCCTGCTCGCCGCCGCCCGGCCGGCCTCCGCCGCGGGGAGCCCGGCGGCGGAGGCGGTGAGGGCGGCCACGGCCGCGTTCGGGTCCACCGGCACGCTGGCCGTCGTCGTGGCGCCGCAGGAGAGCCGGCTGACCGGCCTGACCGCGCGGGCGATCGAGGCGCGCTCCGCCCGGCTGGTCGCCGCGAGCGCCGCCAACGGGCAGGCCGACCGGGTCTTCCCGACCGCCTCGCTGGTCAAGCTCTTCCTCGCCGAGGGGGTCCTCTGGCGCGCCCGCACCGGCCAGGTGACGCTCGACGCCGACGACCTCGACACGCTGCAGCGGATGATCGCCCGCTCCGACGACGCCGCCGCCTCCGCCGTGTGGGTGCGCTTCGACGGCGCCGGGCTCGTGCGGGAGGCCGCCGCCCGCTACGGTCTGCCCCGCACCGCGCCGCCGCGGGTACCCGGCGAGTGGGGCGAGGCCACCACCACCGCACGCGACCTGGCCCGCTTCCTCGCCCTCCTGCCCGTCGTCTCCCACCCGGACGACGCCGCGAGGCTCACGCGGTGGATGCAGGAGGCGACCCCGCGCGGTGCGGACGGCTTCGACCAGCGGTTCGGTGCCTTCGGCGCCCTGCCCGGGACGCCGGCGGTCAAGCAGGGCTGGATGTGCTGCGTGGGCGGCCAGCGGCACCTGCACTCGGTGGCCGTCCGGGACGGTCAGGTCGTGGTGCTGCTCAGCGAGGTGCCGCTGTCGGTGAGCTGGACCGCCGACCGGGCGGCGCTGACGGCCGCCGCCGCGGCGCTCGCGGCGTTGCCGCCGGCGTCCTGACGCCGGTCAGTCGCCGGTCGCGGCCGGGCCGGCCACCCCGACGGTGGCCAGCCGGGCGAACCCCACCCGCTCGTACACGCGCGCGACGTCGTCGTCGCCGGCGACCAGGAACACCAGGTCCGCGGTCTCCCGGGCGTGCTCGGCCAGGGCGGAGGCCACCCCCGCCCCCAGGCCCCGGCCGCGGAACCGCGGCAGCGTCGCCACGCCGGTGATCTCGCTGACCTCGGTGCCGCCGCCGACGTCGAGGGGGTGGTGGGCGCCGACCGCGACCGGGTCGTCGCCCTCGACCGCCACCATCATCACCGTGCGCCCGCTGGCGATCCGCTCCCGCAGCACCGCCGTCCGGGGGGCCTGCGGCGTCGCCTCCACCCGCTCCTCCCCCACGTCGGCGCGCGGGCCGGGGTGGGCGAAGGCGATCGACGCCAGCCGCTGGTAGCGGGGCAGCTCGGGGTCGTCGGCGCCGACCAGGTAGAGCCGCACGCCGTGCGGGAGCAGCAGCTCGACCGGATCGGCGGCGACCAGCAGCGGGACCTCCTCGACGACGAGGCCGGCCGCCCGCGCCGCGCCCGCGGCCGACGGCGTGCGCTCGCAGATCCACTCGAGCGCCACGGGCAGCCCCGCGCGCCGCTGGACGTCGGCCGCGGCGCGGACGTCGTCGGCGGTGACCCGCTCCCCCGCCCGCGGCCGGGCCGGGTACGGCCACTCGGCGGTCCCCACCGGGACGTCGAGGCCGCCGGCGGCCTCGATCCGGGCATCGGCGAGCGGCGCGGCGGCGAAGTACCGCTCGATGCAGTCGAGCAGCCCGGGAGACGGCGGCACACCGGCACCCTAGACGCCGGTCGGCGGACGGGCGTCCGGACGGCGAGCTGCGGCGGTGCGGGCCACCCGGGCGGGTGAGGAGCGGGGGCCGGACGGCACGATGGCACCGTGACGGCAGGGACACGACACCAGGTCTCGCCCTACGCGGTGTTCGACCGCGACTCGTGGCGGGCCCTCGCGGCGGGCACCCGGCTGCCCCTCGACGAGCCGCAGCTGCGGTCGCTGGCCTCGCTGGGCGACCGCATCGACCTCGACGAGGTGGCCACGGTGTACCTGCCCCTCGCGGGGCTGCTGCGGCTGCACGTCGAGGCCAGCCGGCGGCTGTGGGCGGCTCGCAGCGAGTTCCTCGGCGACTCGACGGCCAAGGTCCCCTACGTCATCGCGGTGGCCGGCAGCGTCGCCGTCGGCAAGAGCACGACCTCCCGCCTGCTGCAGACGCTGCTGGCCGCCGGCCCCGGGTCCCCGCGGGTGGACCTGGTCACCACCGACGGCTTCCTCTGGCCGAACGCGGTGCTCGAGGCGCGCGGGATGCTCGGCCGCAAGGGCTTCCCGGAGAGCTACGACCGGCGGGCCCTGCTGCGCTTCCTCGCCGACGTGAAGTCCGGCCGCGGCGAGGTCAGCGCCCCGCTCTACGACCACCAGTCCTACGACGTCGTCCCGCAGGCCCGGCAGGTGGTGGACCGGCCGGACATCCTCGTCCTGGAGGGGCTCAACGTGCTGCAGGCCGGACGGCGGGCCGACGGCAACGCACCCGAGGTCTTCCTCTCCGACTTCTTCGACTTCTCCGTCTACGTCGACGCCGCCGAGACCGACATCCAGCAGTGGTACGTCGACCGCTTCCTGGCCCTGCGCCGGACGGCGTTCGCCGACAGCTCGGCCTACTTCCACCGGTTTGCCGACCTCACCGACGAGCAGGCGCGGGAGACGGCGCTGGGCATCTGGACGGCGGTGAACGGGCCCAACCTGCGGAGCAACATCGCGCCGACCCGGTCCCGCGCCCGCCTGGTGCTGCAGAAGGCCGCCGACCACGCGGTGCGGCGGGTGCTGTTGCGCAAGATCTGACTGCTCCGCAGGGGTGAGATGGTGAGGTGCCTCACCTGACAGCGGTGCGGATCGCGAGCACACTCGACGGCGGCTGCGTCACCGGACGCACACCCTGAGTTATCCCGGCGCACCGTCGCCGGGCCGAACGGAGAGTCCCCATGTGCTCCCACGTACCGGCCTGCCCCGACCCCACCAGCGACCTGCGTGACCTCGCCGCCGTCGTGCGCAGCCACCCCGAGCAGGGCTGGAGCCTGCTGTGCAACGGCGTCGTCCTCTTCGACGACGACGGCGAGCTGCTCCCGGACGGCCGGGCGATCGACGTGCACCGCGACTGGCGCACCCCGGAGCTCGCCGCCTCCTGACCCGGCGGGGCCCGTCCCCGTCTCGTCGCCTGTCCGTGCCTGGTGTTCGTGCGGTGCGTGATGTTGGGGATAACGGTTGTGAGCGGGGGACGGCGCCACCGCTCCGAGCGGGGCCCGGCCCCCGCTCACCCCTCCTCGGGCTCGCGCTCCTTGCGCCGCAGCAGCCAGCTCGTCACGCCCAGCAGGGCCACCAGGACACCCAGGACGCCGATCTCCACCAGGCGGTGGACGAACTCGTCCCCCTGCCCGACGACGCCGGCCGCCTCCACGGAGAGGACGACGATCTCCTTGATCGAGGCGATGATGCCGATGATCAGGAACGGCTCGGCCACCAGTTCGCGCCGCTCCACCGTCGCCCGCACCGCGAAGAGCAGCTCGACGAAGATGAAGACGAGCAGGAGCACGTCGAGCATCTCCAGCAGCGGGGCCTGGGAGAAGTCCGAGAGCAGCGTGGACGTCTTCAGCGCGGCCACCACGAGCAGCAGCAGGGACCCCGCGATGAGCAGGACCGCGATCCCCGCGTAGACCACGTTCTCCGCGATCTCCAGCGTCCGCGTGCCGACCCGGCCGAAGCCGGGCGGCGGCATGCGGTCCTCGACGTCGTGCTGCTCCTGGCGCGCCACGGTGCGGATCCTGGTGCATCCGGGCACCGGTCCGCTCGGGTGACCTCCCAGGTCAGCCGATCGGGCGGTGCCGCGTCACGCCCGGACGCCCGCCGGCACGGCGTCGGCCGCCGTCCCGAGGTCGTCCGGTGCCCCCTCGCCGCGGTCCGGCACCCGCGCGGCGGGCTCCGCAGCCGGCTCGGGCTCGGCGAACGCCTCCGGCGGCGGGCAGGAGCACACCAGGTTGCGGTCGCCGTAGGCCTGGTCGATGCGGCGCACCGGGCTGAGGTAGCCGCGGCCCCGCAGCGCGGGGACGGGGAAGACCGCGGCCTCCCGCGGGTACGGGCGACCCCACTCCCCCGCGAGCATCTTCAGCGTGTGCGGCGCGTTGCGCAGCGGGTTGTCGGTGCGGTCGTACTCGCCGGTGGCCACCTTCTCGATCTCGCCGCGGATGGCGGCCATCGCGTCGACGAACCGGTCCAGCTCGGCCTGGTCCTCGCTCTCGGTCGGCTCGACCATCAGCGTGCCGGCCACGGGGAAGCTCATCGTCGGCGCGTGGAAGCCGAAGTCCACCAGCCGCTTGGCGATGTCGTCGTTGGTGATCCCGGTGGCCTTGGTCAGCGGCCGGATGTCGAGGATGCACTCGTGGGCCACCAGCCCACCGGCGCCGGTGTAGAGCACCGGGTAGTGCTCCCGCAGCCGGGCGGCCAGGTAGTTGGCGGACAGGATGGCGTGCTCGGTGGCGCGGGTCAGCCCGTCGGGGCCCATGAGCCGCAGGTAGGCCCAGGAGATCGGCAGGATGCCGGCCGAGCCCCACGGCGCGGCCGACACCGGCCCGGGGCCCGTCTCCGGCCCCGCCTCGGGGGCCAGCGGGTGGTTGGGCAGGAACGGCACCAGGTGCTCCCGGACGCCGATCGGCCCCACCCCCGGCCCGCCGCCGCCGTGCGGGATGCAGAAGGTCTTGTGCAGGTTGAGGTGGCTGACGTCCGAGCCGAACCGGCCCGGCCGGGCCAGCCCGACCATCGCGTTGAGGTTGGCCCCGTCGACGTAGACCTGACCCCCGGCGTCGTGCACCGCGGCGCAGATCTCCTGCACCTCGGCCTCGAAGACGCCGTGCGTCGACGGGTAGGTGATCATGATCGCGGCCAGCCGCTCGGCGTGCTGGTCGACCTTGGCCCGCAGGTCGGCGACGTCGACGTTGCCCGCCTCGTCGCAGGCCACGACGACCACCCGCATGCCGGCCATGACCGCGCTCGCGGCGTTGGTGCCGTGCGCCGACGAGGGGATCAGGCAGACGTCGCGGTGCGCCTCGCCGCGGGAGCGGTGGTACCCGCGGATGGCCAGCAGCCCGGCGAACTCCCCCTGCGAGCCGGCGTTGGGCTGCACGCTCACGGCGGCGTAGCCGGTGATCTCGGCCAGCCCGGTGCACAGCTCGTCGATCAGCAGCCGGTAGCCGCGGGCCTGCTCGGCCGGGGCGAAGGGGTGCAGCTGGGCGAACTCCGGCCAGGTGATCGCGGCCATCTCGACCGCGGAGTTGAGCTTCATCGTGCAGGAGCCGAGCGGGATCATCGTCCGGTCCAGCGCGAGGTCCTTGTCCGCGAGCGACCGCAGGTAGCGCATCAGCTCGGTCTCGGAGCGGTGCGCGGAGAACACCGGGTGGGTCAGGAACGCCGTCCGGCGGCGCAGCTCCGGGGGCAGCGCGTCGGGCCCGTCGTCGGTGAGGACGGCGTCGTCCACGGGGACGCCGAAGGCCGCGGCGACGGCACGCAGGGTGTCCGGCGTCGTCGTCTCGTCGCAGGCCACCCCGACCGTGTCGGCGTCCACCAGGCGCAGGTTGACCCGGCGCTGCGCGGCGGCGGCGACCACCTCGGCCCCCCGGCCGGGCACCCGCGCCTGGACGGTGTCGAAGAACCGGTCGTGCACGATGTCCACCCCGCCGGCCCGCAGCCAGGCGGCCAGCGCCTGGGCGCTGCGGTGCACGCGGGCGGCGATCGCGGTCAGCCCCTCGGCGCCGTGGTAGACCGCGTAGGTGCCGGCCATCACGGCGAGCAGCACCTGGGCGGTGCAGATGTTGCTGGTGGCCTTCTCCCGGCGGATGTGCTGCTCGCGCGTCTGCAGCGCCAGCCGGTAGGCGACGTCGCCGTCGGCGTCCACCGACACCCCGACCAGCCGGCCGGGCAGCTGCCGGGCCAGCCCCTCGCGCACCGACAGGTACCCGGCGTGCGGACCGCCGTAGCCCATCGGGACGCCGAACCGCTGGGAGGTGCCGCAGGCGACGTCGGCGCCCCACTCCCCCGGCGCCTCCAGCAGGGTCAGGGCGAGCAGGTCGGCGGCCACGACCACGGCGGCGCCGGCCGCGTGGGCGGCGTCGGCCAGCGCACCGTGGTCCCGGACGGCGCCGCTGGCCCCCGGGTAGGACAGCAGGACGCCGAACGCGCCGGCCTCGGGCAGGTCGGCCGGCCAGCCGGCGGACAGGTCGGTGGCGTGCAGCCGGATGCCCAGCGGCTCGGCGCGGGTTCGCAGCACCCCCAGGGTCTGCGGCAGCGTGTCCGCGTCGACGACGAACACCGCGTCGGCCGTGGCGCGGCCGGCACGGCGGACCAGGGTCATCGCCTCGGCGGCCGCGGTCGCCTCGTCGAGCATGGACGCGCCGGCCACCGGCAGCCCGGTGAGGTCGGCGACCATCGTCTGGAAGTTGATCAGCGCCTCGAGCCGGCCCTGGCTGATCTCGGGCTGGTAGGGCGTGTAGGCGGTGTACCAGGCGGGGTTCTCCAGCACCGCCCGCTGGATCACCGCCGGCGTGACCGTGCCGGAGTACCCCAGGCCGATCATCGAGGTGTAGACGTCGTTGGCCGCGGCACGTTTCCCCAGCAGCCGCAGCACGGTGGCCTCGTCGGCCGCGGGCGGCAGGTCCAGTGTCGCCCGGTCGCGCACGCCCTCGGGCACGGCGGCGTCGACGAGGGACTCGAGCGAGGGGTGGCCGACGGCGGCGAGCATCGCCTCGGTCTCGTCGTCCCGCGGACCGATGTGCCGGCCGGCGAAGGAACCCGCCGGATCGAGGTCGGTCAGTGCGGGGAGGGGGGTGGGAGAGGGAGCGCCAGGAGCACGGTCCGCCATTACCGGCACGCTACATCAATCGTCGTCCTGCCCGGACGACACCGCGGCCACGTGCCGTCCCCCGGCCGCGCTGAGCCCCACCCGGCGCTCGTCGCGGGAGCCTCCGGCCCCCACTCCTCACACCGCCTCGCGGGGCGGCACCGGTTGCGGTCGTCGTCCGGAGGACGACGGTGTGATCCCCTACCCGGCGGCGCGGCGGCGGCGGCGCAGCGAGAGCTCGTCGTCGGAGGCGCGCACCGGGCCGCCGTCGAGGCGCTCGGCAGGCAGTTCCGCGATGTCGCCGGAGAGCTCGCGCAGCGCACCGGAGACGGCGATGCCGAACACGCCCTGGCCCCCGGCGAGCAGGTCGACGACCTCCTCGGCGGAGGTGCACTCGTACACCGTCGCGCCGTCGGAGAAGAGCGTGACGTTGGCGAGGTCCTTGATCCCGCGGTTGCGCAGGTGGTCCACGGCCTTGCGGATGTTCTGCAGGGACACCCCGGTGTCCAGCAGCCGCTTGACGACCTTCAGCACCAGGATGTCGCGGAAGGAGTACAGCCGCTGAGTCCCGGAGCCGGTGGCGCTGCGCACCGAGGGTGCGACCAGTCCGGTACGGGCCCAGTAGTCGAGCTGGCGGTAGGTGATGCCGGCAGCGGCACACGCCGTCGGGCCGCGGTACCCGACGAGGTCGGTGTCGACCTCGTCGTAGGACGGTGCCCCGACGGCGGCGTCGCTGAAGAGCTGACCCTGGGAGCCCTTGCTCTGGTCGCTCACGTCAGCGTCCTCCTCTGCGTCCCGCAGCGCCTCACCGCGGGAACCCCGGTGCCCCACCCTGTCGCGTCACTGCACGTCCGAGCCGTGTCGAGTCCCACGTGTCACACCGGTGTTGTTCGCCGACCGTAAGCCGGGGCCAGAGGTCGGTCAACTGAGGCGAGCGGCGTGTCGCTGCACTCACCCATCAGGGGGGTATCGGCAGGTCTGAACCCCTACTTGAGCCCAGACGCAGGGTGATCGGGAGAATTCAGGGAGTCCCGCCGGAGCCGGAGCCGGCGCCGAAGTCCTCCGGGGAGATCTGGTCGAGGAACTCGCGGAACTTCTCGACCTCGTCCTCCTGCTCGTCGGGGATCTCGATCCCCACCTCGTCGAGCAGGTCCTCGGCGCCGAAGATCGGCGCGCCGGTCCGGACGGCGAGGGCGACGGCGTCCGACGGCCGGGCGCTGACCACCCGGTCGTCGCCGAACACCAGCTCGGCGATGTAGATGCCGTCGCGCATCTCGGTGATGTTGACCGCCTCCAGCGTCGCACCGAGCGCGCGGACGACGTCCTTGAGCAGGTCGTGGGTCATCGGCCGAGCCGGCCGGACGCCCTGCTGCTCGAACGCGATCGCGGCGGCCTCCACCGCGCCGATCCAGATGGGCAGGTACCGCTCCCCCTGCGTCTCCTTCAGCAGCAGGATCGGCTGGTTCCCGGGCAGCTCGACCCGGACCCCGACGACTCTCAGTTCCTGCACGGGAGGGCTCCCTCAGCTGCGGCCCCGGACGGGGGGTGGATCGGTTCTGGCGGCTGGTGGACGGATCGGCACGGGAGGCCCGAGGGCTCGGACACCGACCTCGCCCACGGTACGCCCGAGTCAGGGACGCAGGAGGTCCCGCAGGCGCGCCTCCAGCAACGCACCGTGCAGCTGCGCGGACAAGCTGGCCAGCTCCCGCAGCTTCTCCGTGGCCCGCGCCCGGGCCTCCTCCGACCGGGCACGCAGCACCGGGGCGACCAGCTGCTCGACCAGGCCGGCCTCGCGCTCGGCGCCGTTCTGGTACACGCGCAGGTGCCGCGGCTCGATGCCGTGCCGGGCCAGGCCGGCCGCCGCGCGGGCGATCGCCAGGTCGGCCGCGGGGTGGTGGCCGTCGGCGTCCGGGGCGAGCAGGCCGAACTGCACGCAGTCGGCGAGCTGCCCCGGCTCCAGCCCGGCGGCCGCGGCGAACTGTTCCGCCGGCAGGCTGCCGGCCTCGGGCTCCTCCGTGCCCGGCGCCTCGGCCGACGGCGGCGCCGTCCCCGGCAGCGGCTCGCCGCGGTCGAGCGCGTCGAGGTGCTCCTTGATGACCCGCAGCGGCAGGTAGTGGTCGCGCTGGGCGGCCAGGACGTACCGCAGCCGGGCCACGTCGGCCGAGGAGAACTTCCGGTAGCCCGACGGCGTGCGCTGCGGGTGGACCAGGTCCTCGGACTCCAGGTACCGGATCTTGCTGATCGTCACGTCGGGGAAGTCGTCGCGGAGGACGGTCAGCACCTCGCCGATGGTCAGGCGAGGCGTGTGCTGGTCGTCGGCGTCCCCGAACGCGCTCGCGCGCGAGGGCACCGCGGTCACGCTGCCGTCGCTGCCGCGGGGACCGCGTCCCCGTCCGCGAGCGAGTCCGCCGGGGCCGTCACGAGCGAGGAGCGGGCTCGCCCGTCCGCGGACCGGTGAGGTACACCAGCCGGAACTTGCCGATCTGCACCTCGTCGCCGCCGGCCAGGGTCGCGACGTCGACCGGCTCGCGGTTGACGTAGGTGCCGTTGAGGCTGCCGACGTCGTGCACGGAGAACCCGCCGCCCTCGCGGTGGAACTCCACGTGCCGGCGGCTGACGGTGACGTCGTCGAGGAAGATGTCGCTGTCGGGGTGGCGGCCGGCGGTGGTCACGTCCTGGTCGAGCAGGAAGCGGCTGCCCGCGTTCGGGCCGCGCTTGACGACCAGCAGCGCCGACCCGGCCGGCAGCGTCTCGATGGCGCCGGCATGGGCGTCGGCCTCGGCGACCTCCGGCGTCTCCGCGGAGTCCTCACCGCCGACCTTGGGGATGACGCTGGTGGACTCGCCGATCCGCTCCTGGGACAGCGCCGCGCCGCACTGCGCGCAGAAGCGACTGCCCTCGGGGTTGTTGTGGCCACAGCGAGTGCAGTGCACGTCTGTCTCCTCCGGTGCAGGGGTGGCACCGCCGCGGACCTCAGGGACGGGCCGCGGGCGGCCGGCGGACGACGGACCGGACGGCCCGTCGCGGGTCGGCCGCCGTGTGGGTCACGGCGGGCCGTGGGTCATGGAACCAGCGGCCGACCCGAGGGTCAACCGGAGGTCCAGGGTGAGGTTGGCGCCGCCCTCAGCAGGCGGCGCGGCCCCTCGCCCCCGGTGAGCATAGTGATCGTCGTCGGGGCTGCGGCGGGTCAGGGGACCGGCTCGCCGACGCGTCGGCCGCGGCCGGCCGGCGGGTCAGGAGGCGTCGACGAGGGCCTGGTAGGCGGCCGCGTCGAGCAGGGCCGTGGTGGGGTCGCCGGCCTCCTCGAGCACGGTGATCTCCACCAGCCAGCCGGCGCCGTACGGGTCGGCGTTGATGGTCTCCGGCGCGTCGGCGAGCGCCTCGTTGACCGCGGCGACGACCCCGGCCACCGGCGCGTACACGTCCGACACCGACTTGGTCGACTCGACCTCGCCGATGGGGTTGCCCGGCGTCACCTCGGCCCCGACCTCCGGCAGCTGCACGAAGACGATGTCGCCGAGCGCGTCCTGGGCGTGGTCGGTGATGCCCACGCGGACGACGGTCGCCGCGCCCTCGCCGCCCTGGACCAGGGCCCACTCGTGCTGCTCGGTGTAGCGGCGGTCGTCGGGCGTGGTCATGCGGCGTCGTCTCCAGTCGTGGGTCGGGGAGGCCGGCGGTGGTCAGTCGTCGCCGTCGTCCGGCTGAGCGTATTGAGGCGTGTCGAGGGGCCGCAACGCGTCCACGACCACCCGGTCGGACTGCGTGATCTCCACGGTGCCGCCCTGGCGGCCCACCCGGTCCACCACGCCGCCGGGGATGTTCATCGCGGTCTCGAGGTCCTGCGGGGAGCCGATGACGACGACCTCGTAGGGGCTGGTGACCGGCCGGCCGTCCACCCGCAGCGCCCCCGGGTCGCCGGTGACCGCGGTGGACACCCCGACCCGGACGCCGTCGATCTGCATGGTCTCGGCGCCGGCGCCGCGCAGCTCCTGGACGGCGTCGAGCAGGTCGGCCACCCGCACCTGGCCCTCCGGGTCGCGGATGCTCATGACCAGCCCCGGGCCCTGCGCGGCGACGGTGCCGTTGAGGATGCCGAGGGCCTCCGCCCGCTGCCGGGCCTCCTCGAGGGCGGCCTCGGACCGGCTGTCGTCGTTGGTGAGGTCCCGCAGGTCGGCCCGCTGCTCGGCGATCTGCGCGCGCAGCCGGTCCTCGCTGGCGTTGAGCTCGTCGAGGATGCGCACGAGGTCCTCCTCGCGCGCGCCGGCGAGGTCCTCGCCGGTGCCGCTGTTGCGCACCTGGACGGCGAAGGCGAAGCCCAGGAGCAGCGTGAGGACGCCGATGAGCGCCGCCGCCAGCGGGTCCCGCCGAGGCCGGCGCGCGGCGGCGGGCGGGGCCGGCGACTCCTTCTCCGCGGTGGGCGGCGGCTCGGCCGGCGTCGGCTCCCCGGCCGGCGTCTCCTCCCCGGCCGGCGTCTCCTCCCCGGCCGGCGTCGGCTCCGCGGTGGCCGGCGCGGCCGGGAAGGCCTCGGGCTCCTGCGGCGCCGCGCCGGCGGAGGGCTCCGCGGGCGCGTCGGCCGGTCCGTCCTCCGCGTCCGGCGCGGGCCGCGCGGCGTCGTCGGGGACCGGGACGTCCGGCCCGCCGGCCGGGCGGTCGTCGCCGCTCATGCCCGGAACACGTGCCGCCGGATGGCGGCGGCGTTGCCGAAGATGCGGATGCCGAGGACGACGACGACCGCGGTGGACAGCTGCGCGCCCACGCCGAGCTGGTCCCCGAGGAAGACGATCAGGGCGGCCACGACGACGTTGGAGACGAAGGAGATCACGAACACCTTCGCGTCGAAGATGCCGTCGAACCGGGCTCGCACGCCGCCGAACACCGCGTCGAGGGCGGCGACGACGGCGATCGGCAGGTAGGGCTGGAGCCACAGCGGGACGGTGGGGTCGAACAGCAGGCCGAGGACGACGCCCAGGGCGAGGCCGAGCACGGGGATCACGGTCAGCCTCCCGGCGTGGGGTCGGGAGCCGGCGCGTCGGTCTCCTCGGTCACCGGTGTGGCGGAGCGGAGCTCGGCGGAGCTCCCGGCGGGCACGGACAGCTCGTCCTCCTGGGCGAACTCGAAACGCAGTCCGAAGGACTGGGAGATCTGGGCGAGGGAGATGACCTCGGGGCTGGCCAGGAAGCGGTTGCGCAGGGTCTCCGGGTCGCCGATGGCGCTGACCAGGTAGGGGTTGGTGACCGGCCGGAAGTCGACCAGCACCGCCTCGCCGGCGAACCGGATGGCGGTGGTCGGGCCCAGCCGCCGGCCGTTGATGCTGACCGCCTCGGCGCCGGCCGCCCACAGCGCGTTGACCACCAGCTGCAGGTCACCGTCGTGGACCTGGCCGCGGGGGTCCTCCTCCCCTGCGCCGCCCACCGGGTCGGCGTCGGCGTCGGGCTCGGCGTCGGCCAGCGTGACCAGCAGGCCCGGGCCGGTGACCGGCACGCCCGCGGCGGCCGTCTCGGCGTCGTCGAGCTCGTCGCGCGCCCGCTGGCCCTCGGAGGTGGCCGCGAGCGCGTCGTCGCGGGCCTGCGAGAGGTCGGCGCGCAGCTGCGCGAGCTCGGCGGTGAGCTCGTCGTTGGTCTCCGACTCCGTGGCGATGTCGGCCACCAGGGCCTCGCGCACCTCCTCGCGGCCCTGCGCCCCGGCCGCCGCCTGGTCGTAGGTGACCGCGGCCAGCACGCCGGCCACGGCGAGGACGAGCGCCACCGCCAGCTGACCCCGGCGCCGGCCGGACCGCGGCGGTGCCCCCTCGCCGGCCGCGCGGGCGGCCCGCGCCTCGGCCGCCTGCCGGTAGGCGGGGTCGAGGGTCTCGGCCAGCACCTGGTCGAGGAGCGAGGCGCCGAGGGAGCGCGGGCCCCCGCCGCGCTGCAGGGTGGAGGTCACGGCGCGGCCCTCGCGGCGGCCCGCTCCGCGCGCACGATGCCGGCCACCTGGACGACGTAGAGGACGCCGGCCAGCACGTACAGGGCGCCGCCCCAGATGGTGAAGGCGTAGGCGAACGGCTGGGCCACGGCGACCACCGGCCCGTCGCCGTCGGCCAGCAGCAGCAGGGGGAAGGCGTAGAGCAGGTTGAACGTGGCCGCCTTGCCCAGGTAGTGCACCTGCAGCGGCGGGTAGCCGTACCTCCGCAGCACCAGCAGCATCAGGCCCAGCACCAGCTCGCGGCCCACGAGGACGGCGACCACCCAGAGCGGGACGACGTCGCGCAGCACGAACGCGACGAGGGTGGCGACGATGTAGAGCCGGTCGGCGGCCGGGTCGAGCAGGGCGCCCAGCCGACTGGACTGGCCCAGCGCGCGGGCGATCTTCCCGTCGGCCCAGTCGCTCACGCCGGCGAGGGCGAGCACGAGCACCGCCCAGCCGTCGGCGTGCGGCCCGAGCAGCAGCCAGAGGAACAGCGGCACGCCCAGCAGGCGCAGCACCGACAGCGCGTTGGGGACGGTCCACACGCGGTCGGGCAGGTCGTTGCGGTCGGTGACGACCGGCCGGTCGCGCAGCGCCCCGCTCTCCACAGGAGCCGGGGCAGCCGCCGAGGGACCGTTGGACGACGTCACGTGACCTCCACCCCGCTGAACACCGCCTGCGAGGCTAGTGCGTTCCGCCGACGGTCCCTCGGGCGGCGCACCGGGAGCCCCGTGACCCCCGGCCCCACCCCGACCGGTGGCCCCCTGCCGGCCCCCGCCGCGAGCGTGCGAGGTGGGGGCAGGGCCGCCCCGTCCCGGGTCCCACCCCGATCCTGCGATGGGTGGGGAGGACGGGGTCCTTCCTCAGGCGGGCACGGCGGTCAGCGACGGCGGCGCCGGCTCGTACCCCATCGGCCGACGGGTGAAGCTGCCGGTGCCGTGGGAGACCGAGCGCAGCGCCCCGGCGTAGGTCAGCAGCTCCACCTCGGGCACCTCGGCGCGGACCGTCGTCCGGTCGCGGTCGGGGTCGGCGTCGCTGCCGGTGACCCGCGCCCGCCGCGAGGACAGGTCGCTCATCACCGCGCCCACGTAGTCGCCCGGGACGGCGACCTCCACCTCGCACCACGGCTCGAGCACCCGGGTGCCGGCGGCGGCGACCGCCTCGCGCAGGGCGAGCGCCCCGGCGGCCTGGAAGGCCGCGTCGGAGGAGTCCACCGAGTGGGCCTTGCCGTCGACGAGGGTGAGGTGGACGTCGACGATCGGGCGGTCCCCGGAGACGCCGCGCTCGGCCTGGGCCCGGATGCCCTTCTCCACGCTGCCGTGGAACTGGCTGGGCACCGTGCCGCCGACGATCCGCTGCTCGAACACCACGCCGGACCCCGGCTCCCCGGGCTCGGCCTCCACGATGACGATCGCGTACTGCCCGTGCCCGCCGGACTGCTTGACGTGCCGCCCGGTGACCTTCGCCGGCCCGGCGAGGGTCTCCACCATGGGGACGCGCACGGGCACGGTCTGCACGCTGACGCCGTGCCGCGCCCGGAGCCGCTCCAGCAGCACCTCGGCGTGCGCCTCCCCGACGCACCACAGCAGCAGCTGCCCGGTGTCCGGGCGGCGCTCCAGGCGCACGGTCGGGTCCTCGGCGACGAGGCGGGTGAGCGCGGTGGCCAGCCGGTCCTCGTCGGCCCGGGACGCCGCCTCCAGCGCGATCGGCAGCTGCGGGGTGGGCAGGTCCCAGGGCGGCACCAGCCGCGGGTCCTCGGGCGAGGACAGCGTGTCGCCGGTCTCGGCCGACGTCAGGCGCGCGACGGCGCAGACGTCGCCGGCGGGGCAGGCGGCGACCGTGCGCAGGCTCGACCCGAGCGGGGAGGAGACCGCGCCGATGCGCTCGTCGACGTCGTGGTCGGGGTGTCCGCGGTCGGCCATGCCGTGCCCGGAGACGTGGATCGGCGTGTCCGGCCGCAGCGTGCCGGAGAACACCCGCACCAGCGAGACCCGGCCGAGGTAGGGGTCGGTCGTGGTCTTGACGACCTCGGCGACCAGCGGGCCGTCGGGGTCGCAGGACAGCGCGGGCGCCTTCGAGCCGTCGGGGCGGGTGACCGGCGGGCAGCCGTGCTCCATCGGGGACGGGAAGCCGTTGACCAGCAGGTAGAGCAGCGAGTCGATGCCGATGCCCTGCAGCGGCGCGGCGCAGAGCACGGGGTGGAAGTGGCCGCGCGCGACCGCGGTCTCCAGGTCGCTGATCAGGTCGTTCTGGACCAGTTCGTCACCGGCGAGGTAGCGCTCCATCAGCGCCTCGTCCTCGCTCTCGCCGATGATGCCCTCGATGAGCTCGCTGCGGAGGCGGTCGGCGTCCGGGGCGGTCGCGCCGGGGTCCAGCAGCGACGTCACCCCCGTGACGGAACCGTCCGGGCCGCGTTCGACGAGGTGGACGGGGTAGACGCCCTCGCCGAGCATCGTCTGGCACAGCCGGACGGTCTCCTCGACGTCGGCCCGGGCGCGGTCGAGCTGGGTGACGACCACCGCGCGCGGCATGCCCACCGCCGCGCACTCCTCCCACAGCTGCACGGTGCCCGCGTCGACCCCGTTGACCGCGGAGACCACGAACAGGGCCGCGTCGGCGGCCCGCAGCCCCGCCCGCAGCTCACCGACGAAGTCCGGCGAGCCGGGGGTGTCGAGCAGGGTGATCCGGTGGTCGGCGTGCTCGACGGTGGCCACGCCGAGCGACACCGACCGCTGCTGCCGGACCTCCACCTCCTCGCTGTCCAGGCACGTGGTGCCCTCCTCCACCCTGCCGGCCCGCGGGATCGCCCCGGTGGCGACCAGCAGGGCCTCGGCGAGGGTGGTCTTGCCCGCGCCCGCGTGGCCGACGAGGGCCACGTTGCGCACCCTCTCGGCGGGGCGCGGGGCCGGGGCGGGCCCGGTGTCCTTGGCCACGGGCTCAGCCGTTCGCCGGCTCGGGGACGACGGCGCACGTGCCGGCCGGGTAGAAGACCCCGGTGTGCCCGTCGGGGTCCCACTGGACGACGTAGGGCGGTCCGCCGCCCTGCCCGCGCACCTCGAGCACCCTGCCGGTGCGCTCCGGCTCTCCCTGGTGGGTGGAGTGGACGACGATCTTGTCCCCGACACGTGCTTCCACGGCGACCTCCCGGCGGCTGACCCGGTCTGTGTTGTGGGTCACAGCCTGCCCGCGGGCCCGGGGCCGATCAAGGGGCGGCGGGCTCTTCCCGGCCGTCGGCCGCGGCGGTGTGCCGGGTGATCGCCTCGGTCAGCGGCGCCACCACGGCGGCCGGCAGCGCGTGACCCATGCCGGGGACGGTCACCAGCCGCGCACCGCCGATCACCCGCGCCAGGTGTGCCGCGTGCGGCGGCGGGCCGACCGGGTCCTCCGGTGCCTCGACGACGAGCGTGGGGACCCGGACGGCGGCGAGCTCGGCGCCGCGGTCGAGACCGGACCGGTCGGCGAGCGCGTGGGCGACCGGGCCGCGGTGCGTGCCGCTGTGCGCGACCACCCGCTCCTCCAGCGTCCGGAACTCCGCCGGGTCGAACGGCAGGCCGTCCGCGTTCAGCAGCCGCCAGTGCTCGACCCGCCAGGCCAGCTCCGCGTCGGCGTCCCGCTCCTCCCCCATCGACGCCCAGTAGGCGAGCAGCCGGGGGTCGGGCCCGGGCAGGCCGCTCTCGCCGGCGACGTCGGCCAGGCCCGTGCCCAGCGCGGAGGTGCAGAGGACGGTGGCGCTGCGCAGCCGCTCGGGGGCGTCGAGGAGGAGCAGCTGCACGAGCGTGCCGCCCATCGACCTGCCGACCACGTGCGCCCGGTCGACGCCGAGCGCGTCGAGGACCCGGACGGCGTCGGGCGCGAGGTCCCGGATCGCGTAGGGGCGCCGCTCGAACGCGCGCGTCGAGCGGCCGGTGTCGCGGTGGTCGTAGCGGATGACGCGGTGCTGCCGGGCGAGGCCGTCGACGAGCGTCTCGGGCCGGGCGACCCCGCTGGCGTTGGCCCACATGACCAGCAGCAGCGGTGGGGCGGCCGCGTCCCCACGCTCCTCGGCCCACAGCTCGACGTCCGGCGCCACGCGGATCCGGTGCTCCACGGCCGACACCCTGACCGTCCGGGGACCGGCCACGTCGACCGGTTTGCGGGCGGCCCATGCTGGGGCCATGACGACTGGGGCGACGACGAGCGGCGCGCACGCGGCCGGCCGGGAGCAGGAGTCCGAGCGGGCGCACGCCGTCCCCCGGGACGCCGCCGACGGGCCGCCGCCGTGGGTCGCCGTCTGCGGCACCCCGGTCGCCGTCGTCCAGGGCAGCTGGAGCGGGCGGCGCGGCCTGGGCTCGGCCGACCCCTGCCCGGAGTGCCGGCGCCGGGCCGCCTCCTGACCGACCGGCTCAGCCGCCGGGGTCGAGGACGAACGCCAGCGCGAGCAGCCCGACGGTGACCGCGCTGAGGGTCAGCGCGGCGATCGGCAGCCCCGCGGCGCGCACGGCCGTCAGGTCCCCGCGCGCGGTCAGGGACCGGTGCACGGTCCGGTACCGCCGCTGGGCGGTGGCGGCCACCGAGACGGCCTGGACCAGGCCCAGCCCGGCCAGGCCGACGGCCACCGCGCCGACCACCGGCGCGGCCAGCCGGCCGGCGCCCACCGCCCCCACGGCCAGGGCGAGCGCCGTGCGCCGCCAGGCCAGCGCGGTCCGCTCGGCCTGCAGGCCGGCGTCGAAGACCCCGTCCCGGGCCCCTCTCACCGCAGCAGCCCGCTCACCCCAGCACCCCGCTCACCCCAGCACGATGCCCAGGAGCAGCAGGACGCCGGCGGCCAGCGTCCCGGCGGCGATGACCGGGGACAGCCGGGGCGCGGGCAGCGGGCGCCGCAGGCGCATCGCCCGCTCGGTGGCCACCCACCCCCACCAGGCCTGCAGCGGCGCCAGCACGCCGAGGGCGACCAGCACCAGCACGCAGGCCAGGCGCAGGCCGTCCGACGGCGGGACGTCGAGGGCCTCCAGCGCCACGCCGCCGGCGGCGAGGGCCAGCGAGGTGCGGATCCAGGCGAGGAAGGTGCGCTCGTTGGCCAGGCTGAACCGCGGGTCCGGCTCCTCCCCCCGGCCGTACACCGCCCGCGGGAAGCGGCCGCGCGGCCGCGACCCGCTTCCCGGTCGAGCCCCCTCACCCACGGACCCGATCCTGCCCGGCCGGGCCGGTCAGTACCGCAGGACCTCGGCGGGCGGTCCGGAACGGCGGCGGCCGAGCCCGGCGCCCTCGAGGATGCGGTGCGGGTCGGTGGCCGCGGCCAGCCCGGCCAGCCGCTCCCGGACGGCGGGGGTCGGCGTCCGGGCCAGCACGTCCGGCGTGGCGCCGACCCCGTGGGCCGGCGCGCGGCCGCCGGTCGCCGGGGCCAGCGCCGCGGCCAGCTCCTCCGCGCAGGCCCAGGTCGCGGCCCGCTCCTCCGCGGACCGGCCGCCGACCACGCGCACCGCCAGGCGGGCGTCGCGGTGGCAGACCGCGCTCGGCTGCTGGGGCACCCACGCGACCGCCCCGCCGAGCAGGCGCAGCTCGACCGCCCGCGGGACGGCGGCGCGCAGCAGCGGCCCGATGCCGTCGGAGGGCAGTTCGTCGAGCAGCAGCGAGGACTCGACGCCCGGCCCGACCGGGGCGGGACCGAGCCGGGCGACGGTGCGGACGCCGGCGTTCCCGGCCACCGGGTCCGCCACCGCCCACAGCCGGTCGAGCACCGCGGCGCCGTCGCTCGGGTCGCCGGTCCAGGCGAAGCGCACCGTGAGGGCCGCCGTCCCCTCGCCGGTGCCGGTGAGCACCGCCGAGGTGCCGGCCTGGGCGGGCAGCTCGGCCGACCACGCCCGCCAGGCCCGCAGCACCCGCGCCGCGTCGGCCGGTGACCACGACACCTCGCTCGCGTAGAGCGGGCCCGCGGCGAGCAGGTCGAGCTCGACGGCGGTCACCACCCCGAGCACCCCGGCTCCGCCGCGCACGCCCCAGAACAGCTCGGGCTCGTCGGCCGCGGTCACCCGGCGCAGGACGCCGTCCCCCGTGACCAGCTCCACGGCCCGCACCCGGTCGGAGGCCAGGCCGTAGGTCCGGGCCACCGGGCCCACTCCCCCGCCGGTGACCGAGTCGGCGACCCGCTCACGGGCGTCCGCGCCGGTCAGCGGCGTCAGCGAGTGCGCCGCGGCCGCGGCCAGCAGCTGCGCCCAGCGCACCCCGGCGCCGACGCGGGCCCAGCCCTCGGGCGACACGGTGACCTCGTCGAGGCCCGCGGGCTCGACCAGGAGGGTGCGCCACCCGGCCGGCGCGCCGTCGCCGCGCACCCCCACCGCGACCCCGTGCCGGCCGGCGAGCCGCACGGTGGCCACCACGTCGTCGGCGCAGGCGGCGTGCACGACGCCGTCCCGGAGGCCGGACGCCGGGGACAGCCGGTCGCGCAGGCGGGCGGGGAGGTCGGGGGGCAGGGTGGCCATGCGGGCGTCTCCGGAGGGTGGGGAGCGGACACCGCCGACGGTGCCGCGGCGCCCTTGCCGCTCCCTTGCCCGGCGCTTGCGGTCCTGGTGGGGCCCGGAACGGGCTCCCTGCCCCTACGCTGCGCCCCGATGACCCGCACCTCGTTCCGCGTGCTCGGCCCCGTCGAGGTCTGGCGCGACGGTCGGCCCCTCCCCAGCCCGACCCCACGGCACCGCGCCGTCCTGGCCGCCCTCCTCGTCGACGCCGGCCGCCCCGTCGCCGTCGACGTCCTGGTGGACCGGGTCTGGAACGGACAGCCGCCCGGCGCCGTCTCGGCGACCCTGCAGGCGGTCGTCTCGCGGCTGCGGCGCGAGCTGGAACCGGACGCCGCCCCCGGCGGCTGGACGCTCCTGCTGACCCGCGAGCCGGGCTACCGGCTGGCCGTCGACCCCGAGGACGTCGACGCGCTGCGCTTCCTCCGGCTGCTGCGCAGCGCCCGCGACCTCGCCGCGCGGGACGACGTCGCCGGCGCGCGGGCCGCGGTCGCCGAGGGGCTGGCGCTGTGGCGCGGACCCGCCTACGCCGACGTGTCGGCCACCTTCGCCGCCGAGGAGTCCGAGCGCCTGGAGCAGGCCCGGCTCGACGCGCGGGAGCTGCTCGCCGAGCTCGACCTGCGGCTGGGCCGGCACGCCGAGCTCGTCGACGACCTGCGGGAGCTGGTGCGCGCCGAGCCGCTGCGCGAGGGGCTGCGGGCGTCGCTGATGCTCGCGCTGTACCGGGCCGGCCGGCAGGCCGAGGCGCTCGAGGTCTACGGCGAGGGGCGGCGGCTGCTCGCCGACGGGCTCGGCGTGGACCCGGGCCGTCCCCTGCAGGCGCTGCACGAGCGGATCCTGCGCCAGGACGCGGGCCTGGCCGCGCCGACCGCGGCCCCGCCCCCGGCAGCCGCCGCCGCGGTCCCGGCGCCGCCGGCCGTCCTGCCGCTCGGGCCGCTGCCGGCGCCGCTGACCGCCTTCGTCGGCCGCACCCGGGAGCTGGCGGCCCTCGCCGCCGCGCTGACCGGCCCGCGGCTGGTCACCCTGGTCGGGCCCGGCGGCAGCGGCAAGACCCGGCTGGCGCTGGAGGCCGCCCGCCGGCGCCCGGCCGGCGCCCCGCCCGCGGCTCTCGTCGAGCTGGCCGAGGTGGAGGACCCCGACCTGGTCCCGGCGCAGGTCGCCGGCGTGCTGGGCGTCAGCCTCACCGGCGGGGACCCGGTCGGGGGGGGGGGGGGGGGGGGGGGGGGGGGGGGGGGGGGGGGGGGGGGGGGGGGGGGGGCGGGGGGGGGGGGGGGGGGGGGCGCGGGGGGGGGGGGGGGGGGGGGGGGGGGGGCCCGG
>NZ_JBJGYU010000004.1:0-235815 GCF_054050155.1 Geodermatophilus sp. SYSU D00703
CCCCCCCCCCCCCCCCCCCCCCCCCCCCCCCCCCCCCCCCCCCCCCCCCCCCCCCCCCCCCCCCCCCCCCCCCCCCCCCCCCCCCCCCCCCCCCCCGACTCTCCCGGGGACGGAGGTGCTCCTCCGGCGCGCTCGTGCTCTGCGTGCCCCGCGTACGCAGAGCACGAGCACGATCGACCTCAGCGCCGGCCGGCGTAGAGCCGCACCGGCGCGGCCCAGCTGCGCGGCACCTCGGTGACGTCGGACAGTCCCTCGCCGCGGAGCAGGTCCAGCAGCTCGGCCGGCTGCCACGGGTGCCCGCCGCTGCGCACCGTGCGCAGGTCGGTGAGCAGCTGCCCGAGCCGGTCCGGCCCGCCGGCGAACGTCCCGGCGAGCAGCCAGCCGCCGGGACGCAGCGCCCGGGCACCGCAGCGCAGCACCGCGGGGACGCCGTCCCGCCGCAGGAACGGCATCGGCAGCCAGACCACGTCGTAGGCCTCGGCCTCGTCGAGGGCCGCGGCGTCCTGCAGGCGCAGCTCGATGCGGTCGGTGAGCCCGGCGTCGGCCCGGTTGACCTTGGCGAGGTCGAGCGCCGGCTCGAAGACGTCGATGCCGGTGACCCGGACGTGCGGGTAGGCCTGCGCCAGCGCGATCGCCAGCCACCCGGTGCCGGTGCCGACGTCGAGCAGCGCGGCGCCGGGGCGGGCGAGCGACTCGGCCAGCCCCGGCAGCACCGGCTCGGCGGCCCGGACGGCGCCGGCGATGCCCATCGACAGCCGGCCGATGCTCTGCAGCAGCCGCTCGTCGACCCGGTCCCAGCCGCCGGCCCGCCCGGGGTCGTCCACCAGGTCGACCGCCTGCCGCAGCCACGTGCGGGCCAGCCCCACCACCGGACCCGCGGCCGCGGATCCCAGGGAGCTCCCGCCGATGAGCTCGGTCACGACGTCGGCGAGCACTGCCCGCACCGCCGGGTCGGCCGGCAGGTCCTCGGTCTCGATGCGGACGTGGGCGGCGAGCGCGGCCAGCGCGTCGGTGGCCACGCCGAGCTCCACCGCCCGGGTCATCAGTGCGTCGGCAGCCATGGCCGGCCCTCCGCGCCGGCCCCCGGGTGCGGGGGCGTGCCAGGTCAGCGTCCCGCCGTCCCGGGGCACGGGCAACGCCCTAGGACCCTGGTCGCGCCCCGCGCCGTCCCCGCAGGCTGGGGGACGTCTCGTCCGCCGAGGAGGCCGCCATGAGCCGCAGGGACATCGAGGCCCTGAACGACACGTTCGTCCAGGGCGTCGAGAAGCGCGACGCCGCGATGATGGGGTCGGTCTACGCGCCGGACGCCCGGTTGCTGCCGCCCGGGTCGCCGGCGGTGGACGGCGCGGCGGCGATCGCCGACTTCTGGAAGCAGGCGCTCGACCAGGGGGTCGACGGCGGGTCACTGACCACGTTGCTCGTCGAGGAGCGTGACGACCTCGCCGTCGAGGAGGGGCAGTTCCAGATCAAGGTGGGCGGCGCGGTCGTCGAGTCCGGCAAGTACGTCGTCGTCCACCGGCGGCAACCCGACGGCTCCTGGCGGTGGTGGCGGGACATCTTCAACTCCGACCGGCCACCGCCGAGCAGCTGAGCGCGGCCCTCAGGCCAGGTACCGCTGGAACCAGCCCAGCTGGGCCGGCGCCGACTGCTGGAAGGCCTCGCCGACGTAGGCGTCGAAGTGCCCGACCGGCAGCACCAGCAGCTCCTTGGGGTGCCGGGCCCGTTCGTAGAACTCGAGCGTCAGGTCGGCGACGGTCAGGTGGTCCTGCGCGGCGACGACGACCATCAGCGGGGTCGGCGCGATCTGGCCGATGTATGCGCCCGGCTCGTACTCGGTGAACATCTCCACCGAGCGCAGGGTGACCTCGTTGCGCCAGGTCGTGGCGCGGTCGAGGACGGGGCCGAGGAAGAAGTCGTGGCTGTCCTCGGTGGGCAGCGCGCAGGGCTCGTCGGGCTCCTTCTCCCAGGTCACCTGGATCATCCCCGGGTCCTCGCCGGCGTAGCGGGCGGCGCGGTCGGCGTCGAACATCTGCCGCAGCCCGGCGAAGGCGTCGGCGCGGATCAGCCGACGGGCGTTGGCCAGCCCGCTCACCAGCGGGACCTGCGAGACGACGCACCGCACCCGGCGGTCGAGGGCGCCGACCACGAGCACGTGCCCGCCGCTGTAGCTGGAGCCCCAGACGCCGATGCGCTCGGCGTCGCACCACGGCTGGCTCTGCGCCCAGGTGATCGCCGTCCGGTAGTCGCGGATCTGCTGCCACGGGTCCAGCTCGCCCCGGGGCGTGCCGTCGCTGGCGCCGACGTTGCGGTTGTCGTAGACGAGCACGCCCAGGCCGCCGGCGGCGAAGTGCTCGGCGAAGTCGTCCAGGTGCATCTCCTTGGTGGCGGAGAAGCCGTGGGCCATGACGACCAGCGGTGCGGGGCCGGCTCCGCCGTCGGGGGAGTAGTGCCACCCGCGGAGGGTCACGCCGTCCTCGGTCTTGAACTCGATGTCCTCGCGCATGGCGTCAGCGTCGGGGTCGGGGCGTCCGGCGTCGCGACGATCCGTGCAGGACCGCAGGCGATGCCTGCACCTCTTGTCGCACCGGCCTGCGCCGGGTTGGCTGCGCGGCGGGAGGACCCCATGACCCTGACCGCGGAACGGTGGCGCCCCGACGAGCTGAGCGGGGACGACGGCTTCCGTGCGGCGGTGTGCGACACCCACCTGCCGTGGGCCCTGACTCCCGGGGACCCCTTGCCCGGACCGGTCGACCTCGCGCGGTACCGGTTCGGCGACCTCACCCTCGTCGACTGCCGGTGCGGGCCGTGCGCGGGGTCCCGCGGCCGGGCGGAGCTCGCGGCGACGGACGACGACGTGGTCGGGGTGCTGTTCGTCCGGGAGGGGAGCGAGGAACTCGAGGTGGGCGGCGCGCGGGTCGTCGTCCGGCCCGGCTCGGCGCTGCTGTGGCGGGCCGACGAGCCGGTGCGCTTCCGGGTGCCGGGTCGGCTGCACAAGTGGACGCTGCTCGTGCCGTCGTCCCGGCTGCCCGGCGTGCGCTGCGGCCTGCTCGACCCGGCGGCCGCCGGCCTGCTGGCCGCGCTGCTCGGGACGACGCTGGCGCACGCCGGCGCACTCGACGGGCGGCTCGGGCAGCCGGTCGCCGACGCCGCCGTCGACCTGCTCGCCGGGGCGCTGACCCCGCCGCCGGCGGACGACGCCTGGGCGCGGGTGACCGCGTTCGTGGCGGCGCACCTGCGCGACCCCGGCCTGACCCCCGCGGCGGTGGCCGCCGGCGCCTACCTCTCGGTGCGCTCGCTGTACGCGCTGTGCGCCGCGCACGGGACGACCCCCGCCGGGTACGTGCGCCGCTGCCGGCTGGAGGGTGCGGCCCGCGAGCTGGTCCGGCGGGGGACCGCGGTGACCGTGGCGCAGGTGGCCTCGGCGTGGGGGTTCGGCGACCAGGCGACGTTCGGCCGCGGCTTCCGCGCCGCGTTCGGCCGGACGCCGGACCAGGTCCGCCGCGGTCAGGCGCCCTCGTCCTGAGGGCCACCGATCACGGCAGTTCGCGGGCCAACTGCTCGATGGGCTCGGACCAGGCCGACGGCGCCGTCCACACGAAGCTGTGGGCGCCGGGCACGGTGCGGAACCGTCCGTCGGGGGCCAGCTCGCTGAGCTCCTCCGCCCAGGCGTGCGTGCAGATCCGGTCCTGGTCCCCGTGGAGGACCAGCACGGGCACCGGCACCTGCGGCACGACGTCCTCGAGCGCGTCGGCCAGGTGGACCTGCAGCGCGTGCCGCACCCGGCGCAGGCCCGCCCGCTGTCGTTCGGGCGTGTGCTGCTCGTCGAGGCTCTTCGGCTCCAGCGCGTGGTTGCGGCGCCAGGCCAGCAGGATCCGCCGGGTGCTGCGGAAGGCCGGGTCCATCGTGGGGCTGGCGAGCACGAGGGCCCGGACCGACGGAGGATGCCGGGCCGCGACCCGGGCGGCCACCTGGGTGCCGCTGGAGTGTCCGACCAGGACGACCCGGTCGAGGCCGCTCGCGTCCAGCCACTGCGCGACGGCGTCGGCGAACTGCGGGACGTCCATGGGGTGCGGTGGCTCGCCGCTGCCGGAGAATCCGGGAAGCTCGACCAGGTGCACGCGGGTCCAGCGGCCGAGCTCGCACACGGCCGGCTGCAGGTAGTTGGCCACGGCCAGGCCGGGGACGACGACCACCTCGGGCACGCCCTGCCGCGGCGTGCCCGCCACCCGGCTGCGGAGCACCCCCCACGTGGTGGGCCGGTGCTCCAGCACGACCTCGGGCGGCACGGGGGCCGGCATGGCCTGACGCTAGCAACGCCTGCCGGGTGCGAGGGTGCGTCGTTGCTGGTTGACTCCGGCTGACGGCGAGCCGAGCCGTCCGGGACCGTCTTCCAGGGGAACGCCGTGGCGAGGACCGTCGCAGGCACGTCCAAGCAGTCGCTGGCGAGGGCGCTCGGTGCCGCAGGAGCGGCCTTCGGGCTGATCAGCGTCGTCGCGCCGCGCGCGGTGGCCCGCTCGTACGGCGTCCCCATCACCCCCGCTGGCCTGCAGCTGCAGCGGCTGTTCGGCAGCCGGGCGCTGGCGGTGACCGCCCTGGCGCTGACCGCGCGCACCGACGAGGAGGTCGACCGCGGGCTGGCCGTGGTGGCCGCCATGAACGCGGTCGACACGCTGACCGCGCTCGCGGCGGCTCGCCAGTCCGGACGGCGGACCTCGGTCACGGCGATCGCCAGCTCCCTGGCCTACGGTGCGGCCGCGCTGGCCATCCGGTCGTTGAAGGACTGACCACGGCCAAGCAGGGCCGCGGCTCGGGGCGGAACCGGGCTTCCGCCGGACGGCGCTGCCTGGGCCTGGTGACCCGCGGACGCTCCGTCTATGACAGTGAGTGCCCTGCGCACGCAGAGCGCGAGCGTCTGCAGGGACGCCCTCTCCCTGGGAGCTCGTGCTCTGCCCACCGTGGTGGGCAGAGCACGAGCGTCGTCGGGTGGTGGTCCGGCCGGGTGCCGCGGAGTCGTCAGACCGTCTCGGGCACCCGCAGGTGGGCGACGGCGAGGTCCATCTCGGCGACGTCCACGAGCTTGGCGCCCATGGCGCGGGCGAACTGCTCGCGCAGCGACCGCGCGTGCCGGCGCACCAGGCCGAGGGCCTCGCGGGTCTCGAAGCTGGTGACGCTGACTGTCCGCCCCTGCTTGCGGTCGACGAGCATGCTCAGGCTGCAGAAGCCGGGCAGCTCCTGGAGCTTGGGCATCAGGTTGCTGCGGTAGGCCTCGACCAGGTCGTCGATGTGGTTGTTCGGGATGCGGGCCCAGGTGACCTGCGCACCGGCGCCGTCCCCGGCCGGGCGCTCCCGGTGCAGGATGGCGATGTCCCACTGCGCGACGTCGGCGTGCGTGCCGCCGACGGTCTGCAGGAGCCGCTCCTGGATCGAGCGGTCTTCCTCCGCGGTGGCGCGCATGGCGCGCTCGTCGGCCCACGCCGTCGCCATGATGCAGCGGCCGCCGTCGTGGTCGGCGAGCACGGACATCCCGACGCAGCCCTCCGCCTGGGAGACCTTCGGGAGGACCTCCTCACGCAGGTACCTGACGCCGTCCCCGATGCTGTCTGGATTGCCTCGGATGCTGGTGGATCGCGCGAACAAGCGGCCACTCCTCCCGGTCGGGCGCTGTGATGGCGCTCACCTTCCCGCCCGCCGGTCGCAGGGGCAACCGGTCAGGCGGTGCCCTCCGCGGCGATCAGGTCGGCGACCTCCTGCGGACGCGTCGAGCAGTCGTCGTCCGAGGCCGGCTGGTCGGCGGCGAGACCGGTCAGGCCGAGGTCCTCGACCGGTTTGAAGCCGAGGCGCTCGAGGTGCCGCGGCACGCGGTTCTGCGCGTTGACGACGTGCGAGCGGGACAGCCAGCCCAGGCCGTCCGCGACGTCGAAGTCCATGCCGCCGCCGGGCGCGCGGCGGACGTGGCCGGGGGAGGGGAGCAGGCCGACGATCTGCACGGCCTGCGCCACGGGGAGCTCCTGCGGCGGCGTGTCGAAGTAGTACCAGCTGGCCGCGCAGACGCCGTAGAGCGCCGGCCCGAACTGGGCGTAGTTGACGTAGAGCTCGAGGATGCGGCGGGTGTCGATCAGGTAGGCGACCTCCATGGACAGGCCCGCCTCGACGCCCTTGCGCCAGGCGCTCATCTCCTGGTTGAGGAACAGGTTCTTCGCCAGCTGCTGGGGGATGGTCGAGCCGGTCGGGTCCTCCTCGCCGGCGAGGTGCGCCGACGCCCGGTCCATGAGCTCGCCCCACTCGAACGCGCCGGACCGGTAGGGCAGGTCGGCGTCCTCGTGCGCGACGACGGCGGCGAGGAAGTTGCGCGAGACGTGCTCGACCGGCACCGACTGCTGGACCACGTCGCCCGGGTTGGCGGCCATGAAGGCGGTCGTCGGCGGGTCCACCCAGCGCAGCGACAGGATCGCCACCGCCTGGACGACGGCGACGACGGCGAGCACGCGGGTGAGGCGCTTGGCCAGCCTGCGGCGGCGGCCCCGGGGTGCCGGCTCCGGGTGCTCGGGTCGGCTGCGGGGCGCCGGCACGTCGCGGCGCCACGCCCGGCGGCGCGGTCCCTCGGTCTCGGGCGCGGGGGCGTACGGGCCGGTCGCGGCGCCGTCCGCCGGGTAGCGGGGGTCGGGGACCCACGGGTCGTCCAGCGACCAGTCGGGCTGCGTGCGCCCGATGCGGCGGAAGCGGGCGGTGGGCCGGCGGTCCGGCGGGACGTGGGCCATGGGGCGGGCGATCTCCCTGGTCGACGAACCGTCATGGTACGACTACCGAGGGTCGTGACCGCTGAGTTCCGGGTCGCGTGCCGGTCTGGTCTGCATGCGAATGACGCAGCTGGACCTCGGGCCGCAGGCGGAGGTCGTGAAGCGGGTGGTGGCCGGCGTCCGCGACGACCAGCTCGACGCGCCCACGCCGTCCGACATCCCCGTCGCCGGCCTGCTCGACCACCTCGTGGGGCTGACCCACGCGTTCCGGATGGCCGCGGAGAAGACGCCGGTGCCGGGCGCCCCAGAGCCGTCCGCCGAGGACCTGGCGCCGGACTGGCGCTGCCGGATCCCGGCGCAGCTCGACGCCCTGGTGGCCGCGTGGCGCCGTCCGCAGGCGTGGGAGGGGACCGCCGAGGCCGGTGGGGTGACCATGCCCGCCTTCGTCGCCGCGGCCGTGGCGCTGGACGAGGTGCTGGTGCACGGCTGGGACCTCGCCGTCGCCACCGGCCAGGACTACGTGGCCGACGAGTCGTCGGTGGAGGCCTGTACGGGCTTCGCCGAGCAGGCCGCCGCCGGTCCGCCCCAGCCGGGTCTGTTCGGTCCGCCGGTGCCCGTGCCGGACGACGCCCCGCCGCTGCACCGGCTGCTCGGCCTCACCGGCCGCGACCCGAACTGGCGCCTACCCGGGCGGTGAGGTCGGTACCCGGGTCTCAGCGGACGCCGCAGATGCGGAGGGCTCCGTCCTCCTCGACGACCAGCATCTCGACCGGTGGCGACCCGTCGTCCGGCGAGATCACGAGCTCGACGGCGTGGGCCGCCGCGCGGTCGTCGTACCGGACGTCGCCCACGGTGATGTGCATGCCGGCGCGCAAGGCGGCCGTCTCCTCCGCAGCCGCGGCGCGTTCGCGGAAGTAGTTCGCGCGCGGCCCCAGGGTCAGCTGGTCCCGGTGGCAGAGCAGGTCCCACGACGTCGACCAGTCCTCGGCGTTGCCTGCGTCGATGAACGCCTGGACGGCCTCCCGCGGCGTGGCCGGACCCGACGTGGCAGCCCGGACGCCGACGAACGCGACCACCGACGCGAGCACGGCGAGGAGCACGCCGCCGATCAGCAGGGCCCGCCGGAGCCGCCGGCGGACGGGCGGGGTCGGGGGTGGCGACTGCGGTGCGGCGCCCCATCCGGCGGCAGAGGGCTCACCCGGCGCGTACGGCATCCAGCCAGTCGGCTGCGGGGACGTGGTGGAGCGCCCGTCGGTGATCCAGTCCGGCGCACTCACCGGGACGCCTTCCGCGGCAGGCCGTCGACCGTCCACTGGCGCAGCACGAAGAGGAGTCGGACCTCCTGGAGGGGCTCGACCCGCCCGCCGGCGGCCAGGTGCAGGCTCCACGAGCCGTCGAGGTCCGCGTCGAGGCGCTGCGAGAGCGCGTCGGCCCACGCGTGGTCGTCGGCGCTCTCGACCGCCTCGCCGGGCCGGCAGAGCGCCAGCGCGACGTGACCGTCGTCCTCGAGCGGTGCGGAGGCGAGGTCGAGGAGACCGCGGACGAACTGGTCGTCGGGACGCGCCGCGACGTCCTCGATGGGGAGCAGGACGGGGGACTGCCGGCCGTCCGGGGCCAGCCACGTGACCCAGAGGGTGCGGCGGTCGAAGAACAGCGGTGAGAGCAGCGCGACCCAGCGTCGGGTCAGCGCGAGGGACGAGCGGATCGGGACCTCGGCGAGCGGTGGCAACGTCATGCGGTGCACCGTGACAGGAGCCGCCGTCGGCGATCGGGGTTTTCCACAGGGGCGCTCGGTGTGCGAGGTCCTCACGACGACCTCCTCATGGCCACAGCTCCGGTACCGGCGAGCCCCCCCGAGATGCGGGAACGCGCGGGACGTCGTCCTCCACGGGTGCGCCCGAGCCGGTGGGACGCTGCCCGCAGCGGGGGTGGCACCACCAGGAGGCACCCGATGGGCCAGGTGTACCTGCACCGGTTCGCCTACCGCGACGGCGTCAGCAAGGCCGAGCTCGACGCGGCGTGGGCCGAGGCGTTCCGGTCGTTCGCGAAGTCCGGCAACTGGGGCGGGGTCGAGAGCGGCGTGAGGCACCACAAGACGTGGGGCACCAGCTGGGGTGGCTACATCCTGGTCGAGGTGGACGACCCCGAGGCGTTCACGCGGTACCAGACCCACCACCTGCAGGAGTACGGGCACGTCGTCCACATCACGTACGAGCCGCTCTACGACATGGACGAGGCGTTCGCGAGCACCGTCGCCGCACTGCGCTGACCCGGCTCAGAACCGGAGGCCGGCGGCCAGGCTGGACTCGGGGACGTGGACGACGGCGTCGAACGCGTCGACGACCGGCGTGGTGAGGTAGGCGGAGTCCAGGTAGCCGCGCGCTGCCTGCGCCTGGGTCGTGCCCGCAATGCCGGTGGCGATCTCGACGGCGGGATCGAGCATTTGGCGGGCGTCGGGGTCCACCGTGTCGAGGTAGCCGGCGAGCGGGTGCAACGACGGCAGCAGCGAGCCGGCGGCGGAGGGGACGTCGATCCCGGTGAAGCGCACCGCGGGAGCGTGCGTGCGCAGCCAGCGGAACATCGCGCGCACCCCGGCCGGCCGGGCCGTGCCCGACGGGATGCACTCCTCGGCGAGCCGGGGCAGCTCGTCGTCCGGCCGCTGGCCCTGCAGCCACTCGTCGAGCGCGAAACCCTCGCTGAACCCGGACTCGTAGGCGAGGACGGTGAAGCCGTACCGCTCGACGAGGAACCGGAGCACGCGGTGCCGCAGCCGGGCGAACTCGCTGGTGAAGTGCGCGTTCTCGCTGAGGGCGACCACCCGGGCCGAGCCGATCACGTCGCGCAGCGGCTCGAGGTCGTCGAGCGGCGCGTCGGGGTCGAGGCCCGTCAGCCCGGAGACGCGGAACGTCATGCAGCCGACGCTAGGAGCCCTCGACCCAGGCGCAGGCGGTTTCGGCGCCGCGGCGGAGGGGTCAGCGGATGGCGAAGTAGACCCGGTCCTCGTCGTCGAAGGAGAAGAGCGGCTCGATGAACAACAGTGCCCCGTCGATGGCCGCCGGCGGCACGTCCATGCAGACCTGGAAGGACGCGGACCCGCCCGGGTTGAGGGTCGGTGCGTCGCCGGCGCCGTTCGGCAGTACCGCTCCGCAATCGAAGTTGTCGTACTGCCGTGCGTCGGTTCCGTTGAAGACGTACGAGAGGTCCCACAGGACGTGCCCCTCGTCGTCTCCGACGTACTGCGCGTCCACCTCGATGATGACGTAGCGCCCGGTCGGCGGGTCGTTGAACTGGTTCGCGTCGTCCACGACGGCGTCCCCGTCGAGGTTCACGGAGGTCACCGCGACGAGGTAGTCGTCGACCTCCGCACGCTGCCCCAGCGGTACGGGCGCCGCACCCGAACCCGGCTGGGCAGCGGCGGGCGGGGGTGCAGGCGCGGACGTCGAGGACCGAGGCGCCTCGGACGTCGTCTGCGGGGCCGGGACGGTGACGGTCGGCGGTGACGGGTCTGCTGCGACCACGCCGGGGCCGCTCGACCGGATCAGCACGATGACGGCGGCGAGCACGGCGACCAGGGCGGTCACTCCACCGATCACGAGCGCCACGGACACCCGTGACCCCGGCTGCGAAGCCGCCGGGTACTGCTGGCCGGGGTGCGGCTCGCCCGGCGCGTTGCCGAACCAGGGCTGCGGCGGGGTGTTGCCCGCCCAGGGCTGCGGTGCGCCGCGCCAGGGGTCCGACTCGTACCCGTGCTGATCCGACACGCTCACACCCCCGCTTGGTTCTGCTCGGTCGTGGACGCTAACGGCCGATCACCCGCCGTCAGCGCCGAGCGAGGAGGCGTCTGCTCCGTTGGAGGGAAGGGGCGCGCGTCAGCGCCCGGGTCTCAGCCGACCACGAAGGCGGTCGCCTGCGGACCGTCGGCGTCGATGCACACGCCGGTCACCGTGACCGCCCGGCCGTCGGCGGCGGGTGCGACCGCGCCGAGGACGGCGGTGCCGTCGCACAGCTTCACCTCGCCGACCCGCTCGCCGGAGTCGAGGTCCACCGTGACCAGCTCGGCCGGGTACTGCAGGTCGGCCAGCGGCACCGAGGCGGTGCGGCCGTCCTGGGCGACGGCGAGGTCGAGGGCGGAGTCGCCGGCGCCGTCCAGGCCGGTGGAGGTGCGCAGCCCGCCGTCCACCACGGTGACCAGCCGGCCGACGGCGCGGGCCGCGCCCAGGTGGACGGTGGCGACGGCCGTGCCGTCCGCGGTGACCTGCAGAGCGGCGGGGGAGCTGGGGCGCTCGGGCACGAGCTCGACCGGCTCGCCGTCGGGCCGCAGGTCGGGGCCGTAGAAGGCGAGCGCCGCGCCGGTGCCGCCGGCCGGGCGGTCGACGACGAGCAGGGCAGCGAGGCCGTCGGGTGTGAGCGCGAGGCGGGTGGCGGGTGCCTTGGTCGAGCGGGTCACAGCGCCGGTCGCGACGTCGACGGCGGTGAGGCGCCCGTCGCCGGCGAGGTAGAGGGTGCCGTCGTCGAGGACGGCGGCGTCGGGCGGTCCGCCGTCGAGGGGCCTGACGCTGGGCTCCTCGGTGGGCGGGACGGTCACCAGGTCCTCCCCGGCGATCACCGCCGTGCCGTCGGGGGCGACGGCGAGCCGTGACTGCGGCGGGACGGCGAGGATCGGTGCGGCCGTCGCGCGTGCTGGACCGTCCTGGCCCGGCGTGATCCGCACCAGCCAGCTCGAGTCCTCGTCGCCGACGAGCGCGACCGGTGCGCCGTCCGGACCGGGCGCGAGGTCGTACAGGCGGACGTCGGCGCCGACGGCCGCCTCCAGGTCGAGCGTCGCCAGGACGGTGGGCGCCGGGTCCGGGGGAGCGGGTCCGCTGCCGGTGCACGCGGGGAGGGACAGGGCGAGCGCCAGCGCCGCGGCGGTACGGCGGCGGGCGGGCATGTCGGCTCCGGGCGACGGGGAGCCCGAGCGTGCGCCGCAGGTGTGACCAGCGCAACCGCCAGTCGTGACGCTGGTGGGGCGGGTGTGACGACGCCTTCCGTCCGGGGGACCGGACTGCCGATGAGCCACCTGAGGCGACGGCAGATCCTCGACCCCCCGTCGCCGCGGAGGTGACACCGGATGGCTCGACTCGAGCGGTTCGGGAACGGCCTGGCGGTGCTGGGCGGCGCGCGCCCTGACGTGCTGGAGGCGGCGCCCGGTGCCCGGCCGCGGTTCCTCGCGCTGGGCGGCGTCCTGCTGAGCACGGGTGGCCTCGCCGTCCTGTCGGCGGCGTTCGCCGTCCACATGGCGCTGGGCGTGTGGTGGCCGTTCGCGCTGCTCGTGGGCCTGGGCTGGGGCACGGTCATCGTCAACCTCGACCGGATGCTGCTGGTCGGGATGGCGCACGACGCGTCCCTCAAGCGCAACCTGGTGATGGCGGTGCCGCGGGTCGGGCTGGCGCTGGTGCTGGGCGTCGTCGTCGCGACGCCGCTGACGCTGCAGGTCTTCCACAAGGAGATCGACACCGAGATCGTCACGATGCAGGCCGAGGCGGCCGACGCCTACCGGACCTCGCTCGAGACGGACGCGCGGTTCGCCGGCCTGCCGGAGCTGCGGGAGAAGATCGCCACCCAGGAGCAGATCGTCGCGACCGGGGGCGAGAGCGACCCCGCGCTCGCGGCGGTGCACGACGACGTCACGGCCAAGCAGGCCGCCTACGACCAGGCGCTGGCCACGTCGCAGGAGCTCGAGGCCAAGGCGCAGTGCGAGCTCGACGGCACCTGCGGCACCGGCGACGCCGGCACCGGGACGGCGTACGTGCAGGCCCGTGCCGCCGCGGACGCGCAGGCCGCGGTGGTGGCCTCGGCGAAGTCGGAGCTGGACGCGGCGGTGGCGGCGGCGTCGTCCGCGGAGGCGCGGTCGGCCTCGCAGGCTGCGACGTCGCTGGAGAGCGACCGGGCCGAGTACGAGCGGCTGACGGCGGAGCAGACGCGGCTGCAGGCGTCGTTCGACGGGACCAACGAGGGGTCGGGCGGGATCCTCGCGCGGCTGGAGGCTCTGGACCGGCTCAGCGAGTCCAACGGCACCCTCTGGGCGGCCAAGACGATGCTGTCGCTGCTGTTCATGTGCATCGAGCTCCTGCCGGTGCTGATGAAGCTGCTGCTCAACTTCGGCCCTCCCTCGGCCTACGACAGGCTCGCGGCGCTGCGTGACTCCGGAGACCTCGAGGTCGCGGAGCTGGAGGAGGACTCGCGGCTGGTCGTGGCGCGCGAGAAGGAGGAGCTGCTCCTCATGGCCGAGCGCGAGCGGATCGAGCGGCAGAAGGAGACGATCCGGGCGCGTCAGCGGGCGGCCGAGGCGGCGGCGCTGGCCGAGCGCATGGCCGCCGTGGCGCCTGCACCGGCCTCCGCCCCTGCGGTCCCCGAGCCGCGGCAGCTGTCGGACACCGGGCCGATCCGCCTGGCCCGCGCCGCCGCCCGGACCGTCAACTCCGTGCGCCGGCGGCCGTCCGACCGGGTGCCCGCCGGGGTCTGACCTCGCCCTCGTCCGACCGGCCCCTCCGTGGTCTGATGCCCTCCGGGTGTCGGCCGGCGGAGGAGCCGGTCGCGTTCGGAGGGAGTGCTCGTGGCTGCTGGCTCCGGTTCCGGTGAGGTGCTGCTCGACGTGGACGGCGGCGTCGCGGTCGTGACGCTGAACGCGCCGTCCCGACGCAACGCGCTGACGCCGTCGATGGCCTCCGAGCTGATCGGGCTCTTCGACGAGGTGGACGCGCGGCCGGAGGTCGGCGCGTTGGTGGTCCGCGCGGTGGGCAAGTCGTTCTGCGCCGGCGGGGACATCGCGACGCTGACCGCCGCCGGCCGCGATCCGGCCGAGCCCTCTGCCTACGAGGGGATGTCGGCGATCTACGACTCCTTCTACCGGCTGGGCCAGGTGCGCGTGCCGACCGTCGCCGCCGTCCGTGGGTCGGCGGTGGGCGCCGGGATGAACATGCTCCTGGCGACCGACCTGCGGATCGTGGCGTCCGACGCCCGCCTGCTCTGCGGGTTCCTCAAGCGCGGGATGCACCCGGGCGGCGGGCACTTCGTGATCCTGTCCCGGCTGATCGGCCGCGAGGCCGCGGCGGCGATGGCGCTGTTCGGCGAGGAGGTCTCCGGTGCCCGGGCCGCTTCGGTGGGGCTGGCGTGGGAGGCGGTGGACGACGCTGCTGTCGAGGACCGCGCGCTGGAGCTGGCGGCCCGCGTGGCGGCGGACCCGGAGCTGGCGCGGGTGGCGGTGGGCAACTTCCGCCGCGAGGTCGTGGACGGCGCGGTGAGCTGGGAGGTGGCGTCCCAGTTCGAGCGGCCGGCGCAGATGTGGTCGATGCGCCGGTCCGCCTCGGACTGAGGTCTCGCCGTCAGGTGCTCGGGCCGGCGTCCGTGGGGACGGGGAGCGTCAGCGTCTCGGTGGTCGTGCCGGTGAAGCAGGTCCCCAGCTCGTCGACGCAGTACTGGGCGCTGACGTTGATGGTCGTCGGCAGCGGCAGGAACACCCGCAGCGCCCCGAGGGAGGTCGTCGTCCAGGTCGTGGGCGTGCTGGAGCACTGCACGAGGGGGTCGACGAAGAAAAAGTCGCGCGCGATGTCCAGGCCCTGGACCTGCGCGATGTCCCCGAAGACGGCCGCCTCGACCGGGGTGCTGCAGGTGACCGTGCCGGTGACGTCGACGGTTCCGGGTGCGCTGCCGATCTCGGCCGACTCGAGCGTCACCTCGATCGTCTGCAGCTGCTGGACGGGAACGGGCGGCGTGACGGGAACGGGTGGCGCGGCGAGCGCGGGCTGTGCGACGAGCGTCGTCGCAGCGGCGACGACGCCCAGCACCAGGGCACGGCGGCTGGGGTGTGCGGACATGGCTGCCTCCGAGCGGACACGCGGGCGGGGTGGGCAGGTGCGGGCGTCAGGGTCCTCGCGACCGTCTCGCTCCGTCCATCGTGCCGTTGACGGTCCGTGAGGCGTCGGTTGCGCCGTGACCCACGGTCAGGGGCTGCTGCCCGCCGTGGCGGTCCACTCCAGCCACGCGGCACCGGGGTGGGCGCGGCCCAGCACGGTGCCGCGCCGCTCGCCGTCCCGGACGCTCACCCGGCCGATCACGCCGAAGACGCCGCCGTCCCGGTTGTCGCGCAGCCAGTCGGGCGGGACGTCGAGGCCCTGCACGGTCCCGCTTGCGGCCGGTCCGAGCGGGACGAGCGGGTCGACCGAGATCCACTCGAGGTCGCGGTCCCGGCCGATCCGGGTGACGGCCTCCCGGAAGGCGGCGAGGCGCTCCGGCGGCAGGAACACGTGGACGTAGGTGTCGACCAGGCAGAGCAGGGTGTCCGGCGGGACGGCGTCGACCACGGCGGGCAGCACCTCGAGGAGGTCCCCGCGCAGGGTCGGCGGGGGGTGCTTCCGGGCCACCTCGACCGCGGCGGCGAACCGGCTGACGGTCGAGAAGCTCGTCGTCCTCGGCGATCGCGGTGAACGTGGCGGCGGTCAGCCACCAGCTGGGCGGGGCGTCCGGCGGGGACCAGGCCGCCGCGATCGAGCGGGCCTGCTCGGCGACCGTCGCTCGCGGGTTCACGTCGGCAGGCTCGCCCTGGGCGCTCGTTGGCTGAGGTCAGACGGTCTCGGGCACCCGGAGGTGGGCGAAGACCAGCTCCATCTCCGCGACGTCGAGGATGTCGACGCCCATCACCCTGACGCTCTCCTCCCGCAGCATGCGGGCCTGCTCCCGGGACCCCTCGAGGGCGGCGCGGCTCTCGAACACGGCGGTGCCGACGGCGCGGCCGCTGTCGCGGTCGACCAGCATGCTGAGGCTGCAGAAGCCGCGCATCTCCTGGATCCGCGGCATGACCCTGGCGCGGTACATGTCGAGCAGCTCGTCGGCCCGGCTCGGGTCGGTGCGGAGCCAGGTGATCCGGCAGCAGGCGCCGTCAGGCGCCTGGTGCTCGCGGTGCAGGACGGCGATCTCCCACTCGCGGACCTCCGGCTCGCCGACGCCGGCCCCGAAGCGCTCGACCATCGCCTCGCGCATGGGGTGGACGTGCTGGTCGCTGGCCTGCATGGCCTGCCGGTCCTCCCAGGCGGAGGTGGCGATGTACTTGCCGCTGTCGCGGTCGCACATCATGGACAGGCCGATGCAGCCGTCCATGTCACGCATCGCCGGCCAGACCTCGTCGCCCATGTAGGCGACGGCCTCGTCCATAGACGCCGGGTAGACCATCAGGATGGTGGAACGGGCGTACATCTCCCGGCTCCTCTCGTGCCGTCCAGCCGTGCCGTCACGGGCGAGCGTCCTCGCCCTGGGGCGGCGGACGACGGTGCCGGAAGTCCCGTTCTCCGTGCCCGGGCGTGGCCGGGGTTCCCGGCCCGGTCTGGTGAGGGCCGGTGGCCGTCGAGGTCACGTCGGCGTGCTGCCGACGGCGTGGTAGCCGGGCAGCCACCGCCGGGCCTCGGCGTCCACCGCGACGGTGGCGCCGAGGGAGCACAGGACGCCGACCAGCTCGGCGGCCACCCGCTGGAGCAGCAGGTAGTGCGGCGGGATGGTCAGCCGGCGCTGCGTGCGGGCGGCGGCGCTGAGCGGGTCGGAGGCGCGGCGGGTCTGCTCCTGCATCCAGCGGCGGGTGAACCGGTACTCCGGGCTGCGCAGCGGCTGGAAGTAGGGGTCGAGCAGGTCGAGCAGGGCTGTCGGCGTGACCTTGTCCGGCTCGATCAGGTTCGCGGAGGCGGCGATGCGGTGCAGGGTGGCGGCGTCGCCGTCCCGGCCGGCGGCGAGCAGCGGGCCGAGCCGGTCGGGCCAGCCGTGCGGCATGGCCTGGGTGGAGCCGAAGTCGAGGACGGCGAGCCGGCGGTCGGGGAGGAGACGGAAGTTGCCGGGGTGCGGGTCGCCGTGCACCCGGTGGGCGCGTGCCGGGCCGGAGGCGAGCAGGCGGACGAGGAGCCGGCCGGCGTGGTCCCGGTCGTCCTGGGGGCCGTCGGCGATGACGCGGGACAGGGGCGTGCCGCCGACCCACTCGCTGACCAGTACCTGGCGCTGGACCCTGAGCACGTCGGCTACGCAGATGTCCGGGTCGTCGCGGTAGGCGTCGGCGAAGTCTCGCTGTGCCTGGGCTTCCCTCTGGTAGTCGGCCTCCTCGGTGAGCCGCTCGCGCAGCTCGGCGAACAGCTGCCGGACGTCGAGACTGGGCGCGGCCGCCTTCATGACTGGTGACAGGACCTGGAGCGTGCCGAGATCGGCGACGAGCGCCTCGCCGGCGCCGGGGTACTGGACCTTCACGGCGACCGGCCTGCCGTCGCGCCAGGTGGCGCGGTGCACCTGCCCGATGCTGGCCGCCGCGACGGGCTGGTCGTCGAAGTCGCGGAGGACGTGGCGCCAGTCCCGGCCGAGCGATGTGGCGAGTTGCTCGTGGACCCGCGCGGTCGGCATGGCCGGCGCCGCCTCCTGCAGCCGGACCAGCGTCTCCCGGTAGGGGCCGGCCAGCTGCTCGGGCAGCGCGGACTCCATCGCCGACAGCGCCTGGCCGACCTTCATGGCGCCGCCCTTGAGGTGGCCGAGCGTGGCGAACAGCTGCTCGGCGGTGCGCTGCTGCACCTGCGCGGCGACGACCTCCGCGGGACGGCCGCCGATCCGCTTGCCGACCCCGAGGGCGGTGCGCCCGGCGTAGGCGGCCGGCAGCGCGGCGAGTCGCGCCGTTCGGGCGAGGCGACCCCGTGTCGGCCGGCCGTCCTCCTCGGAAGCCACCAACGGACGGTAACGCCGCCGGCGGCCGTGGTTGTCCGGACCTCGCCGTTCCACGTGGCGAGCGGAGGTGGCCGCCCTCCGCTCGCCACTGGACTTCGTCGTCAGCCGGGCCACCGTTCGGCAGCACGATGACTTCTCGCTTGATGGGTCACGTTCGTGCGCTCGGTGCAGGGCTGCGCGGTCAGTCCTCGTCGCCCTCGTCCAGCTCGCGCACGGCAGCACGGAAGGCGTCGGCGGACGCGTCGACCGCGGCCAGCGCGTCGTCCGTGAGCTCCTGCCGGAGGCCGCGCTCGGCGTGCCCGTGGCGGATCAGGTCGCGGAGCAGCTCCGGTGCGCGGTCGAGGTGCGGCGTGCCGGGGGCGAGGAACGTGCGCTCGGGATCCAGCAGCCGGCGGACGTTGTCCCGGCTCCAGACGAGTGGATCGCCGATGCCGTTGCCGCTGCCCGCCGCCAGCACCTCGTCCACCAGCCACCGCAGGTCCTCGTTCGCCCACGGGCCACCGAACGGACCGGCGAGGAAGCCGTCGGCGAGCTCGTCGAGCTCGTCCGACGACAGCTCCTGCAGCACGGAGCCCTGGCCGCCCTCGGGGAGCAGCGACAGCATCCACTCGACCAGCGCGCGGGACTCGGCCAACGTCTCGGACCCGACCCGCCCGGGGCCGAGGTCGAGCTCGGCGAGGGCCTCGGCGATGCGGGCGCGCGCGTCCGCGGGAGGGATGTCGCGCACGCGGAGGTCCGGGTCGGCGTCGTCGGCCAGCAGCTCGACCACCGAGGTGAGCGCGGACTCCGCGACGTACCCGTCGGTGGCGACGGCGCCGAGCTCGTTGTCGATGTGGACGACGGCGGTGAGGGGGTGGCCGCCGGGCACGGTGACGCCCACGAGCAGCTCGTCGGCGTCCCGGAACACCGTGCTGACCTCGACCGCCCGGTCGACCGGCTCGGTGCGGTCGAGCTCCACGAGCCAGCGGGGGAGCACGTGCCCGCGCTCGGCGATCTCGCGGCGCACCCGCCGGCGCAGCTCGGCGTCGACGGTGAGGGTGGCGATCGCCAGGAGGGCGGCCGACGTCTCGACCCGGTCGACGGCGGAGAAGCTGCGGACCAGGTCTTCGAGCACGGCGCCGGGGTCGTCGTCGGAGGCGGCCACGGAGAGCAGCAGGCCGACGACGCCGAGCAGGGGCCCGGGAGTGGGGGAGTCGATGCCCTCGCGCAGGGCGTCCATCAGCTCGGTCTCGGGCGACGTCCGTCGCTGCTGCGGACGGCGGGACCTCGCTCGCTTGCTCTTCGGCATCGACGATGACGCTACTGCGGTCCGTCGGCGCGAACGGCGTCCGGACGAGCGGCTGTGGACGAGCGGTCCCCGTGTCCCCTGGCCGCCGTAGCCTCGGGCGCGTGCTGGATGAGCTGCGGTCGGCGCTCACCGACGCAGTCGTCCGCCGCTCGGTCGGCGACCAGGCCTGGCTGCGCGGGGCCGCGTACGCACGCGAGGGCCGGGTCTCGGAGGTCTCCTCGTTCCGCGCGACCGGCCGGGTCGAGGGCGTGGTGGCCGGCAGCCAGGGGCGGGTCTACCGGACGGTGGCCGAGTACGACGGCGCCGAGCGCCGGTGGTGGGGGAGTGCAGCTGCCCGGTCGGCCTCGACTGCAAGCACGTCGCCGCGCTGCTCGTCGCGGCCCGGCGGACCCTGGCGCCGGCCGGCGCGTCCCGCACGCCGGACTGGGAGATCGCGCTTGCCGACCTGCAATCCGCTCCGCCGGCCGGTTCGGGCGCGGGCACCCCGATCGCCCTGCAGTTCGACGTCGAGAGGGCGGCGAACCGCCGCACCGGCGCGGCCGACGTGTCGGTACGGCTGCGCCCGGTCGTGCCCGGCCGGAACGGCCGCTGGATCCGCACGGGCGTGTCGTGGCGGACCCTGGCCTACGACTGGGCGGGGCAGCGCAACCCGGCGCACGTCGACGCGCTGCAGGGGCTGCACCGGGCGCACCGGGCGGCCGACGAGGGGGCCGGCTCCGGCTGGTCCTACGGCTCCGCCGACGTGCCGGTGCGGCTCGAGGAGTTCGGCCCGGAGCTCTGGCCCGCGCTCCAGCGGGTCGTCGACGAGGGCGTGACCCTCCTGACCACGCGCGGCGGCGCCGTCTCGGTCGTCCCCGAGCCGGGCGCGCTCGCCGTGGACGTGCGTCGAGAGGGCGAGGCCGGCCTGCGGGTGGAGCCGGTCGTCGACCTGGGCGACGACGTCAGCATCCCGGCTGCGGCGGGGCTGCTGCTCGGCAGCCCGCCGCACGGCATCGCGCTCCTCCCAGGCGTCGACGGGCTGCCGGAGGAGGTCGTCCCGCCCGACGGCCTGGCCCTCGTCCCGGTGCAGCGGGTGCCGCGGCAGGTGGAGAGGCTGGTCGCCGGCGGTCCCGTGCGGGTGCCGGCGGCCGACCGCGCCCGGTTCCTCACCGACTTCTACCCGGCGCTGCGCCGTGCCCTGCCGGTGCGCTCGTCCGACGGGTCGGTGGAGCTGCCCGAGGTGCTGCCGCCGCAGCTGTGCCTGTCCGTCGAGCACGCGCCGGGCCACCGGGCCCGGCTCACCTGGTCGGTGCTCTACCGGACGGGGGACGACGTCCGGCGGGTGGCCCTGGCTCCGGGCAGCCCGGACGCCGGCCGCGACGGCGCCGCGGAGGACCGGCTGCTGCGTGCGCTGCCCGTGCCGCCGGACCGGCTGCTGCGGATCTGGCACGTCGGCGCGCACCCGCGGCCGGTGCCGGTCGCCGAGCTGCCGGGCGTGGACGCCGCCGTCCTGACGACCGAGTTCCTGCCCCGGCTGGCCGACGCCGGCGTGCTCGTCGAGGTGACCGGGGAGGCGCCGGACTACCGGCGGACCGAGGCTGATCCGGTCGTGAGCGTGTCCGCCACGGGCGGTGAGGACGGTGACTGGTTCGACCTCGGCGTGACGGTCACCGTGGACGGCGAGGACATCCCGTTCGCCCCGCTGTTCGCGGCACTGGCGGCGGGGGAGGAGTTCCTGCTGCTGCCCAGCGGCACCCTGTTCGACGTCCGCCGCCCGGAGCTGGACCGGCTGCGGAAGCTGATCGACGAGGCGAAGGCGCTGCAGGAGGCCGACGGCTCGGGGCTGCGGATCAGCCGCTACCAGGCCGGGCTGTGGGACGAGCTGGTCGAGCTCGGGGTCGTGGCCGAGCAGAGCGAGCGGTGGGCGCGTGACGTCCGGACGCTGCTGGACGTCGACGACGCGGCGCTCCCCGCGGCGCCGGCCGGGCTGGCCGCGCAGCTGCGGCCGTACCAGCTGCAGGGCTACCAGTGGCTGTCGGTGCTGTGGGACGCCGGGCTCGGCGGGGTGCTCGCCGACGACATGGGCCTGGGCAAGACGCTGCAGACCCTGGCGCTGGTCTGCCGGGCGCAGGAGGCCGGGGAGCTGACCGCGCCGGTGCTGGTCGTGGCGCCCACCAGCGTGGTGTCGAACTGGGCGCGGGAGGCGGCCCGGTTCGCGCCCGGCCTCGTCGTCCGCACCGTCGAGGCCACCGGCCGCAAGCGGGGCACGTCCGTGGCCGAGGCGGTCGAGGGCGCCGACCTGGTCGTCACCTCGTACACGCTGCTGCGGCTGGGCGAGGAGGAGTACCGCGCGCTGCCGTGGAGCGGGCTGGTGCTCGACGAGGCGCAGTTCGTGAGGAACCACCAGGCCAAGACGTACGCCGCCGCGCGACGGCTGCCCGCGCGGTTCAAGCTGGCGATCACCGGGACGCCGGTGGAGAACAACCTGATGGACCTGTGGTCCATGCTCTCGATCGTCGCGCCCGGGCTGTTCCCCAGCCCGAAACGGTTCACCGAGCACTACCGGACGCCGATCGAGCGGGGCGGGGACGCCGAGGTGCTGGCCCCGCTGCGGCGGCGCATCCGGCCGCTGATGCGCCGCCGCACCAAGGAGCAGGTGGCCGCCGAGCTGCCGCCCAAGCAGGAGCAGGTGCTCGAGGTGGCGCTCACCCCGAAGCACCGCAAGGTCTACGACACCCACCTGCAGCGAGAGCGTCGCAAGGTGCTCGGCCTGGTCGACGACCTGCAGTCCAACCGGTTCACCATCTTCCGGTCGCTGACGTTGCTGCGGCAGCTCGCGCTCGATCCGGCGCTGGTGGACGACACCTACGCCGGCATCGGGTCGAGCAAGGCCGACGCGTTCCTCGAGCACCTGCAGGAGGTGGTCGCCGAGGGGCACCGCGCGCTGGTCTTCAGCTCGTTCACCGGCTTCCTGGGCACGGTCCGCGGGCGGCTGGACGCGTCAGGGTTGCCGTACGCGTACCTCGACGGCAGCACCCGCGACCGGCAGCGGGTGATCGACTCGTTCCGTTCCGGTGAGGCTCCGGTGTTCCTGATCAGCCTCAAGGCCGGCGGGTTCGGGCTGAACCTGACCGAGGCCGACTACGTGTTCGTGCTCGACCCGTGGTGGAACCCGGCGGCGGAGGCCCAGGCGGTCGACCGCACCCACCGGATCGGCCAGGACAAGACCGTGATGGTCTACCGGCTGGTCGCCGCAGACACCATCGAGCAGAAGGTCCTCGCGCTGCAGGAGCGCAGGCGCGACCTGTTCGCCCGGGTGCTGGATGACGACGGCGGTGCGCTTTGCGGCGCGCTGACGGCCGAGGACATCCGCGGCCTGTTCGCTTGAATGCCGGCCCGCCTTCTGCAGGGGCCCGCAGCGATCTGGGGGCCCTTCAGACGTGGATGACGCGGAGCCCGGCGAGGTGGGCGAGGACGTCGAAGTCGGCGTCCTGGCTCACGACCGGGACGTCGTGGGCGAGCGCGGTGGCGGCGATCCAGGTGTCGTTGACGTTCATCCGCCTGCCCGATTCGGCGATGCGCAGTCGGAGCTCGGCCCACGCATCGGCAACCGGCGCGTCGATCGGTAGCGGGTTCAGGTCGGCGACGGTCTGCAGGGTGGTGAGCCGGCGGGATCGCACCGACAGGTCCGAAGCGGCGAGGACGCCGGCGCGCAGCTCCGCGTAGGTGATCACCGAGACGGCGACCTCGTCCGGCAACCGCGCGACGTCGAGTCCCCGACCTTCGCGGGCGATGAACACGCTGGTGTCCAGTAGGCCGCGAGTCACTCGATCGGCCCGAGTTCGTCCATTCTGCCGGAGAGGGCCCGGAGCTCGTCGCCGAGAGCAGGATCGGCCTGAATGCTCGCGAGCCGTTCGACCAGGAATGACCTGCTGGTCCAGTGCGACCGGCGGCTGCGGAGCGGCCCGAGCTCCGCGACCGGCTCACCATTGACCGTGATCTGCACGAACTCACCCGCGGCGGCGCGACGCAGCACGCCGGCGGTGTCGTTCCGCAACTCACGCGAGGCGACCTTCACGGCTACAAGCGTAGCACTTCCGTAGCACACCACGGCCGCGATGGAAGGTCTCGGCGACCACGCCATCAGCGGCGAACCGTGAGCCGACGCCGGCCGCCGCAGCGAGCAACGGGGCGGTCGGTGGCTGGGGCTCAGACGGTTTCGGGCACCCGGAGGTGTGCGAAGACGAGGTCCATCTCCGCGACGTCGAGGATGTCGACGCCCATCACCCTGACGCTCTCCTCCCGCAGCATGCGGGCCTGCTCCCGGGACCCCTCGAGGGCGGCGCGGCTGGCGAACACGGCGGTGCCGACGGCGCGGCCGCTGTCGCGATCGACGAGCATGCTGAGGCTGCAGAAGCCGCGCATCTCCTGGATGCGCGGCATGACCCTGGCGCGGTACATGTCGAGCAGCTCGTCGGCCCGGCTCGGGTCGGTGCGGAGCCAGGTGATCCGGCAGCAGGCGCCGTCGGGGGCCTGGTGCTCGCGGTGCAGGACGGCGATCTCCCACTCGCGGACCTCCGGCTCGCCGACGCCGGCCCCGAAGCGCTCGACCATCGCCTCGCGCATGGGGTGGACGTGCTGGTCGCTGGCCTGCATGGCCTGCCGGTCCTCCCAGGCGGAGGTGGCGATGTACTTGCCGCTCTCGCGGTCGCACATCATGGACAGGCCGATGCAGCCGTCCATGTCACGCATCGCCGGCCAGACCTCGTCGCCCATGTAGGCGATCGCCTCGTCCATAGACGCGGGGAAGACCATCAGGATGGTGGAACGGGCGTACATCTCCCGGCTCCTCTCATGCCGTGCGGCCGTGCTGTCACGGGCGAGCGTCCTCGCCGCGGGTCGGGGGACGACGGTGCCGGAAGTCCCGTTCTTGAACAGCTCCGGGGGCATCCCAGAGCCTCCACTGGACCGGGGCGGGTCAGCATTGCCACGGAGGCGCACGGTCTGGCCTGCTGCACTGCTGTGCAACGGCATCTGAGCCCCTGACCCGGGTCTACAACCGGGTTGCCGCGGCTGCGTGGAGCCGCGGGCTGCTCAGGAGGCGACGTAGCCGGCGAGCGATCGACCCGAGTCGCGTCAGCGTGAGGTCCGCACCGTCCTCCCGGGAAGCGGCGTCACGGCCTTGACCGTCCCCTGGGCTCAAGGACTGACGCCTGGGAGCCGATGAAGAGGCTGACGCCCCGGCGCCTTGCAGAGGGGCGCACGGCGACCGTTCTGCACAGAACGTGCACTTAGCAGACGAGGAATCGCGTTGGTCACGCTTGTCTTTCTCCACGGCGTCGGCGGGGCTGAGCGCCGCGAGCACTGGCTCGACCCGCTGAACGTTCGCCTACTCGAGCTCGGATACTCACAGCTACGGGCATCCTCTGGGGACACGATCGTCTCGCCGTCGTACGTGGTGGCTAAGGCCGAGGGTGCGACCGAGCCGCCCATCACCTATCAGCCTTCGAGCTGAACTACCGGACGACGGCGCAGACGCTGCGCTACGCCGTCGGTGTCCTCCAGGGCGACGACTTCGTCGACCTCGAGGACGCGCCGGAGAACTCCGGCCACTACCGGTCGGCGCGGAGTGGGCCGAGCCCCCGTCTCGTCGAGTGCACCACGCTCACCGAGGAGCTGGACGCGGCCGCCAAGACGGTGAACGAGTGGCTGGGGAGCGGAGTCGTCCCCGAGGCGATCGGCATCCTCGTCCGTGACGCGCAGCAAGCCGGCCAGGTCAGCCGGGGGCTCGCCGATCGTGGTGTCGAGGTGCGCCTGGTCGACCAGGGCGCGCTGAAGCAAGGGCAGCCGCTGGTCATGACGATGCACCGCGCCAAGGGCATGGAGTTCGCGCGGGTGCTGCTGTTCGGGATCAACGAGCGCCTGATGCCGGCTGAGTACCTGCTGCGCGACCTCCCAGAGGCCGACCGCGCGGACGCGCTCACGCGGGAGCGGTCACTCTTGTATGTCGCGGCGACCCGTGCTCGGGACGAGCTGGTGATCAGTACGAGCGGTCATCGAAGCGAGTTCCTCCCCGCTGTTCAGATGTAGATCACCAGCACACGCAGGAGATGGCGCTCCTGCGTGTGCTCAGGCTCGCCCGAACGGATCGACTCCCTGCTCGGCTGCGGCATACAGACGCGAGCATCCGCTTTACTGTCGCTCCCAAGATCAAGGAGGACAGATGCCGGTCGGCCAGACCTGTGGCGCCTGTGGCGTCGGTGGACACAATCGACGGACGTGCGCATCCGATATCGGCCAGTTGATGAAGGCAGTCGACGCCAGCTTCGACGAACTGGACGGCCTGCTCATCAAGGACCCGCGGCGGGTGGCACATCGCCTACGCGAGCACATGACCCGACTCGTCGACGACCGTGACGAGGCGCTGGTGCGTGCGGAGTGGGCCGAGACCAAGCTCGCCCAGACGGAGGAAAGCCTCTTCGAGGCTCAGGCGCGGATCCGCGAGCTCGAGGCCAGTGACGCGGCCAAGGACGAGACGATCCAGCGCCTCACGGAGTTCCTGCACCGGCTGCGGGGGCGGAACGAGGCCATCGTCGACAAGGTGCGCCACCTGCGCGCGGTCTGAGACCTTCGTCCCGGGCCCGTCGTCAGGGACGGGCCCGGGACGAATTTAACTCTGTGGAGAGCGACGCGAACCCACACGACGAGCTCCCGCGCGGAGAGCACCCCGAAGGGATCGCTTGGCCGACCCCTTGGCGCCGACCGCCTCCGCGACGCTCGGCGCCAGGGCCCATCCTCGGGCCGCGATCCGCCGACCGGCCGTCTCGGTGGCGTCCGACCGCCGGCCGGTGGAAGGCCCGAGCGGCAGCTTGTCCCAGTCGTGATCGGGCGGGAAGTGGGCCCGCAACCAGGCGTCGTAGGCGGCTGCGTCGTCGCGGACGAAGCCAGTCTCAGCCTCCGGTGGAATACCGGCCGTCGTCAGGTTGAGCACCCGTGCCAGGTCGTTGACCTGACTGGCCTTGGGGCCCTCATCTCCGCCGACCTCCTGGAGCTGGTCGACCATCCCCAGCGCCAGCGGCCGGCAACGGACCAGAGGGCGGTGGAGGTAGCTGTTCGGCATGTCCTGGCGGATGAACAGGAACTCGACCGGGCTGTAGTCCTCGCCGTCGCGGAAGAGCTCCGCCCCCCACCACAGGCGGGCCAAGGCCTGCTTGTTGATGGCGCCGAACCAGCGTTCGCGTGCCACCCCTTCGGCGCCCGTCCACCGGTAGGTCACATAGCCCCGGTATCGGAGGGCGAGCCAGTGCCACAGGCCACGGTCTCCGGCCTCGGACCTGGTGAGGCGGAGAGCTGCGTGCAGTCGCGGGGCCAACCAGCGGTCGGACTCCTCGGCCGACGCCCAGCGACGCTGGTCGACGAGCTCGTGGAAGCGCCGCATGAGCCCATCGAGGACATCGAGAGGCACGGCCTGCCCGTGTCGCTCGACGACTTCTTCAAGGGCGTCGAAACTCGCGCCGCCCTCCGCCAGGCGCTCTCGCTCGAAGGCGTCGAGCTCTCGAGTGAACCGGTGCAGTGTCTCGGCCATCAGCGGACCTCCTCGGCGAAGTCGACGATGTTCTTGTTGAGTGACACGAGCTCACCGATGGCGAGCTCGACTTCGGACCACACGGCCCGGAGATCGGCGAGCGAGCCCTGGGCCTGGTGCACGCGGGTGTAGAGGTCCTGTACGTCGGACACAGAGCGCATGACGTCCGCGACTGCCCCGCAGGCCTGCCGGAGCACCGGGTCTTCCGGTGGAACGGCCTCCTCGTTGCCGGCCGAGTTGGTGACGAGCTCGTCGAACGCCGCTTGCACGAGGGTGCGGGTCACCGATGCGGCGATGATCGTCGAGAAGGTGTCGCGAAGACGACGACGTTCTTCCTTCGCGTACTCGTTGAGGAGCAACTTCTGGAAGTGCTTCTGGCCGCTGTTCAGGTACAGGACCGGGGTCGAGCCCTCGAGCGCGACGGCATAGGGCGCAGACGAGTACGTGCGGCACAGGAGTGGCGCATCCACTGCACCGAAGTCGACCCACCTCGTGGTGACGGGCGTCCGCGTCGCCGCTGCAGGCGGAGTCCCCTTCTCGAGGACCACGGACCACGGCGAGGACGAGCCGCGGAGGAGAGGACGGTCATCCGCGTCCGGCGCGGTCACGCACGCCTGCAGCGTCATGACGCCGCCCAGCTCCGCGCGCCGAGCCCGGAGCAGTCCCTGCCATTGATCGGTGGCCTGCGGGCGGAGCACGGCAGGGATGCGGCTGTTCGTCGTACCGCTCGACAACATCACGTACGCGTGGCAGGTGACGTGTGCGAGGTCAGAGGGCCGTGGCTCCGCGGGAGCAAGCTCTACGTCGATCTCCAGCAGCTCCCAGTCGGCCTCCACCCCGTCGAGGTGGACCCGCTGCAGAGCGTCGTCGACGACATCGGCCGACACCCCGTCGAACCTGACGCCGGCGACGGTGAGGTCCATCGGCCGTCTGAACTGGGGCCAGGGGTAGCGGGCGGTCATGCTCCCTCTTCCGTCTGCAGGGGGCCGGTGGGGCCGGTCAGGACATCCACGACGGACATGTCCGCCGGGATGGGGAGATCGGCGATCGATGTCCCCTTGAAGCGAGCCTTGACCTTGCGGGCACGGGGTCGAGCGGGGATGAGTACGCGTCCGCCGGCGGTACTGCACCCCTCGACAGCGACGAGGTCCCCGGACCACTTCACCGACTGCCGCCCACCGTCCAGCCCGACCAGTACCAGCGAGGGCTCGAGCGACCAGCCGTCGTCGCGGTTCTTGGCCTCGACTTCGACCTCGACGTGCCAGCTCCCGTCCCGCACCTTCCAGTCGACGATCTCGATGACCGGCTTCCGCGGGGCGCCGCCCGCACTGACGCTGCCGGGCGTGTCGCTCTTCAGGAAGCGGAGGTGTCGCAGGACGCTCTGGGGCCCCTTGTCGTCCGGAGTCGGGATCACGTCGAAGAGCTCGTCCAACGCGTCGTGTACGCGCTTCTCGATCGCGAGCAGGTTCGGCACCCAGGGAGCGATGTAGTTGGCTGTCAGGTTGACCTGTGAGGCCTGGTAGCGCCCACGACCCGGAACCCACCGGTCGTGCGCGGGAGGTTCGGCGAAGCGCAGAAAGTCATCGGCGTGCCTGTCCTCGACGGTTGGTGCATCGGGTGCCACCGCGACGCCTGCCACGACAAAGGCGTGGTAGCGGCGGCCTTCGTAGCGCTTGTCGATCGTCTGCACGACCATCTCCGGCTTGCGGAACAGACAAACTCGGTCCTCGAGGCCGTCCCGGTTATCGTCGGAAAGGGTCACCACCAGTCGGGCCTGATGCGTGAACTGATCGTGCTGGTCGCCGGTGCGGCGTCGTGAGACGTCGATCGGTAGGGGGCGCACCACGACGTCGTAGGGCTTCTCGAGGGACTGGTCGACGTCACCCGCGTCGTAGCGCTTGAGGGCCCGGACCAGCTCGGTGTACGTCTCGGACGGGTCGACGGGCGTGTCGTTGACCAGCGTGCCGTTGTCCACGTGCCGGATGCGGACACGCATGCCGCCGCGGGTCAGCAGCGGCCAGAAACTTTCCTCGATGCCTTCGCGGAGCCCACGGGCGAGTCGCTGCACCACCTTGTCCGGCGTCTCGTCCTCGGTCACCGGGTTGTCTGGGTCGTGGAAGGCCAGGACCAGCGCCGAGGTGCCCGGGCGATCGTCCTCCCGGAGAAGGTGCAGGCGACGAACGAGGTCCTCGCGGTCCCAGGTGCTCCGCGCTGCGCCGTCCTCGTCGGGGACCCCGAAGTAGCCCCGGCCCTGGTACGCCTTGCCGTCGACGCGGTGCACGGTGCCCTGGTTGACCCCGAAGACGCGATTGAGCCGCTTTCCTTCTACAGCATCCTCAGCCGACAGCACGCTGTTGAAGAGAACGGTCTGCAGGCCGCTGAACCGCCAGTAGACGGCCTTTCCGAGACCGAAGGACCCGCCGGAGGCCTCGTCCTTGCCGCTGAACAGGTCAAGCCGGCAGAGCTTGATGAAGTTGCCGTAGGCGCTCTCGGGCGTCTCTGCGTCGGGGAACTCAGGTCCGGTCAGACCCCGGCAGCCGTAGTCGTCGATGCGCAGGAGGACAAGTCGGTCCGATTGCTCGAGGGCTTCGAGACCGGCGCGGATCTGGCCCGCCGCGACCGCTCCGTTCGCGCCTGCCGTCATGGCCTCGAGGTGGGGGCGCAAGACCGATTCCCACCCGAGGGCTGCTTCGAAGTCACGGCGGGCATCCCCGGTCAAGGTGATGAACGTGTAGACGAGGTCCGCACTCTTCCCGGCCCGCGCGTCCGCGGAGTTCTGGCAGCTCTCACGAGCCAGGGAGGTGAGGCCGGCGTTGACCGTCCACTGGTTGGCATTGCCGTAGTTGCCGTAGGTCTTGCTCTGCTCCTCCCAGGTCCACTGGCAGGCGCTCATGCATGGCTCCTCTCGCGCGCTCTCGAGGAGCACGTCGGATCTACTGGGGTCTCTTTCGGAGAGCCGCAGGCCGGTCTGTAGTCGGAGTAGTGACCAGCGGTAGAAGTGCCGTTCACCCCCGGGGGGCCACGGGCTGTCGGGCGGCTCAGTCGCGCAGCAGCTTGACCACCTCGGGTGGAACGGAGAAGCCGGTGCTCGGTTGGTAGCCCTTGACGTTGGGGTCGTACTGGGTGACGAGGAGCTCGTCGGCGTCCTCCGGCAGCTCACCGCATTCGCGCATCGCCTGCGCGATGCGGTTCGTCGGCCGAGTGAACCCGCGAAGCTTCCGCTCGGGCGCGTAGCGGCCCAGCGAGTAGACCTCCGCTCTCGAGACCGTCCCGCCGTTCTCCGCGGCCCGCCGGATGGCCTTGGCCTGAACCGCTGCGCCAGTGGACGACAGGGCGTCCAGCGCCTGCTCAAGCAGTTCGCGCGTCCAACCCGACGGCTCGACGTCCTCGGGAACCGGCCGCGTGGCTTCGTCCTGCAACTCCGCGACCAGGGCCAGGAGTCGCTGTCGCAGGTGCTCGGGCCAACCCGTGACATCGACGGCGATCTGAAGGACAGGACGAGGCAGATCCCGCACAGTGTCGGGCGAGCTGGTCAAGAAACTCTCCATGGACTCGGAGCGACTTAAGACTGTTCCGTCAAGCTCTACAGGCGTATCAGCGGTACGTGCGTACTTGTAGCGCTGCGGTGATCCGAGGGCAAGAGCTCCGCCTCAGGGATGGACCTCGATGACACGAAGGAGTGAGGTTCAGCTGTGGTGGGTGCGCCTGTCCTCGAGCGCTCAGCGCTGCCCGGGAGGACGATGCGACGATGCGCTCTCTCGTCACCGTGACGGGGTGAGACGTCGAGCGGAGGGTCATGAGGCAACCGCAGGACGATGACGGACAGCTGCTCGTCGCCACGTTCGAAGTGGAAGCCCGGGATCGCTGCCTCGACCTGATCCTGCACAGCGCGGGCGGGGCGGGGCGCGCCGGCGGTGTCGCACGGAACCGGGACTATCCGCGTGCGCTTGAGGTCTTGCTGGGACGACTCCGCACGCTCGACGCCGTCCTGACGGACGCCGTCGTCGACTCGACAGTGGTGGCCTCACTTCCTCCCGAGGAGCGCCGCCTGCCGCTGCAGGGAAGGGCCTATCCCGTAACCCTGCGCTCGGAGCCGGACATGGACGCGCTGCGTCGGACGATCACGCGGGCTCAGGGACCCATCGGCCGCTCGCCGGCGGCCAAGCCCACGTCCAAGGGAAACGAGCGCAAACGGATCCGGTTGGGCCTCCGGATCCCGGGCTTCGTCGCCGCTCAGCGCGATGCGCACCGACTCGAGCTGGCGCTGGCGACCCTGAGCGCCGCCGATCAGGACGGTGCGAGGCGCCACCGTGGGCAGGGAGCCATGCCCGACGCTGCTGTCCGGATCGCCGTTGAGCAGTTGGCCATGCGGCGGGCTACGCAGCACTACAAGTCCCAAGGTTGGGAAGTGGAGGACGTCTCCGCGAACAGGAGCTACGACCTTCACTGCCGGCGTGACGGCGATGTTCGACACGTGGAGGTCAAGGGGACCACAACGGCCGGCGACCATGTCCTGCTGACCCCGAACGAAGTCGCCCTCGCGGTGGCCAGTCCTTCGAATGCAGCTCTGTATGTGGTCAGTGGCATCCAGCTGATATCAAAGCCTGGCCAGCCTGTCTCGGCTTCAGGCGCGTTCCCATGCTGCTCGACCCGTGGTCGCTGGACCCCGACCGGCTGTCTCCGACCGGTTACAGCTATTCCTTGGACGGATGACTGCCGCGGGCCCCCTGGCCATAGGCGCAGAACCGGCTCGCCGACTTGAATCCGTGAGCGTTGATCGGCGCGCTAACTGTTCGGTCGGGCCATCAGCGTGTGCTCGTATGTCGGACACTGGGGGCTGGCAGAGTGACGAGGTGCAGCCCCGTCGCAACGCCCAAGACCCAGACCTCGATCGCGTCCTGACATGGTTCCTGTGTCAGGAGGACGTGATCGGAACTTTTGGTCGCTGCATCCGGACAAGCCTGGACGAGGTGATCGACACCGCTCGAACAGGCCGTTGGGACCTCGATGCGTGCGGAGACCAAGAGAAGGCGTACGTCGGCGTCAAAGTGGAGCATGTCATTCGAGCCGCATTCGACCTGTCCTGCGGGCAGGAGGGAATGGACTACCGGGTCGATGGCGTCGACGTGGACTGCAAGTGGTCCAAGAACTTCGGTGGCTGGCAGATCCCTCGAGAGGCGGTCGGGCACATTTGCCTGGTGGTTTGGGCCGACGATTCCGCCTGTAGCTTCGCTGTGGGCGTGCTGCGCATCGATGAGGCGCTGCTCGTAGGGGGGAATCAGGACGGAAAGCGAACGGTGCGCATCTCGTCGAGTCGTTCCGCGGTTCGTTGGCTCGCTCCCAAAGGGAGTCCACTGCCGCCCAACTTTTTGTTGCAACTCCACTCCGAAGACCGTGAGGCCATCCTGAAGCACAGAGGTGGTGATGAGCGTGCGCGGGAGCTGTTCCGTCGATGCGACGGAGTGATCATCGACCGGCACACCGTCGAGTCGATCGGGCAGCAGGTCGACGAGGGGCGCCGGTTCCGTGGGGCGACCCGCCAGATTCTCCTAGAAGAAGGTTTCGAGGTGCTGAACGGACATCGGCTGAGTAACCGTTCCCGTGCATTGGAACTCGGCGGCCCTGTTCCTGCGAACGGCAGCCAGTGGGTGTGCCTTAGAACTGACGGATCGTCGAGATCGCGAGCAGAGGAACGTCTGCGGCGCAACGTCCTGTTCACGCCGAGTGAAGTGAGTACACGGCCGACGTGACACTCGGGTCTTGAGGTCTGGCTAGCTGTACTGATGGGGAAGGTTGGTCAGGCGGCTGATGGGTGGGTGACCGCCGATCCGGTGTGGGGCCGATGGTGGTTGTAGGTGTGTAGCCAACCAGGAAAGGCACGCTCGGTGTTCGGCTTTGCCGTTGGTCTGCGGCCGGTAGGGCCGGGTCCGCTTCGGGGTGATGCCCAATTGCGCGCAGGCAGCGGCCCAGTCGCGGCCGCGGTAACAGCCGCCGTTGTTCGGTCAGCACCCGGCGGGCGGTCACCCCGCGAGCGGCGAACCAGGCGGCAGCCCGGCGCAGCACCGCGGCGGCTGTGGGGCCGGTCTCATCGTCACGGATCTCGGCGTAGGCCAGGCGGGGGTGGTCGTCGAGGACGACGTGGATGACCCGTGGCCCATCAGCGGGTCGCGGTGGCGGCTGCGGGCCCGGCCGCCATCAGCGGTGCGGTTGGCGCTGCCCTACTGCCGGCCGAGGAAGCGCCAGCCACCGCCGGCGGGGATGTTGCCCAGCTTCTTGGCGTCGGCGTGCAGCAGCTCGCCAGGCGCCTCGTGCTCGTAGCGGAGGACCTCCCGCTCGCGGCGCTCGAGCCGCGACAGGCGGCTGATCCGGCAGGGACGCAGCACCGCCCGGCGGTCGAGGGCGCCACTCTGCACTCGGCGGCCAGCCGAACCGGTCCCCAGCGCTTGCGCAACCGCAGGGAGACGATCCGCTTCGTCCTGACCGGATCGGTCCTGGCCGGGCTGGAGTGCGGCCGGCTGGGCCGGTCCACCATGCCCGCCTTGCCCTCAGCCCGGTAGCGCTCGGCCCACCGGTCGACGGTCTTCCAGCTCACGCCGAAGACCTCCGCGGCCCGGCTCTTGGGCCAGTTCTCCTCGACGACCAGGCGGCCCAGGCGCAGACGTTGGCGCGGGGTCAGGACGGCGTTAGCGTGGAGCACGAGGACCTCCGTGGTCGTGGAATGGGTGCCTTCAGCAGCTCCACTCCACGTCCAGAGGTCCTCCCTCCACAAGATCCCTCAGCTAGATCCCGTGGTCACACGCCCTCGACCAACGTCCCCGGTCAGTACAGCTAGCGAAGATACGACTTCACATGAGTTGCCAGTGCGGTGGCCAACCCCACCGGCACGGCATTTCCGATCTGCCTCGCGATCTCGATCTTCGAGCCGCACCACACAAACTTCTCAGGGAAGTCCTGAAGTAGGGCGGCTTCCAGGTGTGTGATCACTCGGTTGACCTGCTTGTCGGGGTTGTCTCGTTCCCACTGCGGGTGCAGGTAGCGCCCCTTCTCGGGCTTGAAGAACTCGGTGCGGATCGTCACTGAAGGTGCATCCCATTCCAAGCGACCCATGACATCGGTGGTGCCGGTTAGCTTCTTGCGCCAGCAAGGCGGCAGAAGTCCCTTAGGGAGGTCGAAGCGGCCACCGCCAGGGGGGATGTGGGCATAGCGCTCGAGTGAGAAGTCCCGGGGGCGGCGCCCGAAATGTAGGTCAGCCGGTTTGAACTCGCCAGGAACCTTCTGGCCGAAGTACTCCGCCGTTTCCCGTGGGAGTTCCGTGGTGGTCGGCTCCTGAAGGTGGCCGATGCGGTCCCGCACAGTTCGCCACGGTTGGACGTGGAGCGATTCTCCCTTCGCGTGAGTTCGCTCAGGCATGGGGATCTGGCCGACGCGTGAGCCGATGATGATCGTCCGCGTCCGTCGTTGAGCGACGCCGTAGTCGGCCGCCAATAGCAGGCCGTGGGTCAACTCGTAGTCGCGGAGGATGCCCCCTTCGGCCTCTTTCAAGAGGAGCTGGAATTCGGCGCTCGATCGGAACCTGTCGACGTTCTCGATCACGAAGGCTTGTGGGTGGGCTCGATCGACGAAGCGCAGGTACTGCTTCCACAGTTGATTGCGCGGGTCGTTGATGTCCTTGCTGCCGAGGTTGGAGAAGCCCTGACAGGGTGGGCCGCCGATGATGACATCGACCTCGGGAATTTCGGAGTCAGGGAAGTCTGCGATGTCTCCCCAGAACATGTGCTGCTCGCCGAAATTCGCTGCGTAGGTAGCTGCGGCGTGGAGGTTGTGCTCCACAGCCTTGACTGGCTGGAAGCCCTCGTCGACGAAGCCTGTTGTCATGCCTCCGCAGCCGGCGAAGAGGTCGATCATGGTGGGGGCGTCTGACACGAGGGGGATGCTAGGTGGCTGCTCCGACAGGACCGGGTGGCACGCCGCGTCGCGGACCTGCTCACCGCCGCCTGGATCTGCGCGGAAGGGTAGGAGCGACGTGCATCACGCCATGGCTCTGTCGAAGGGTGGAGTAGGTGACTCAGCCGTCGAGCCCTGAACCCAGCTCGCCCGGGGTGACGGCCCGGATGAGCAAGCAGGCCCGCGCCGACACGGCTCCCGAGTTGGCGCTCCGGCGCCTACTGCACAGCAAGGGGAAGCGCTACCGCGTCGGCTGGCCGGTACCGGGCATGCCGAGGCGGAAGCTCGACATCGCCTTCACGAAGGCGCAGGTGGCGGTCAACATCCACGGCTGCTTTTGGCACGGCTGCCCGCTCCACGCCACCTGGCCGGCCGCCAACGCCACCTGGTGGCGACAGAAGATCGAGAAGAACAGGCTCCGCGACGAGGAGACCCGCGCCCACCTCGAGCACCTCGGTTGGACGGTCGTGGAGGTCTGGGAGCACGAGTCGCCCGAGGAGGCCCTGGAGCGGGTGCTCGGAGTGCTGGAGAGTCGGCGTGACCAGTTGCACAAGAGTCGACTGCGATGACTGTCGGTGAGGACGACTAGCGTGAGGCGGTGCGGGGGGATGGCTTCACGTTGCTCGACCTGTTCGCCGGCGGCGGGGGGCTGACCCGCGGGTTCCTCGATCAGGGCAGTTTTACGAGCGTCGGTGCCGTGGAGATCGACCGAACCGCGGCCGCCACCTATGCAGTGAACTTCGACCCGACGGGGGAGCACACCTACGCCGGCGACATCGCCGGCTACACCGACGTCCCGCGGGTCGACGTCGTCGTCGGTGGGCCGCCGTGTCAGGGCTTCTCCGCCCTCGGCAAGCGTGACCCCGCGGACGTGCGTAACCAGCTGTGGCGCGAGTTCGTGCGGGTCGTACACGAGTCCGACGCGCGGATGTTCGTCTTCGAGAACGTCGACCGGTTCGCCAAGACCTCGGAGTTCCAGCTGCTTCGGCAGGCGGCGAGCGAGGACGGTGAGCTAGCCGACTTCGACACCCGGGTCTTTCGGCTCAACGCCGCTGACTTCGGCACGCCGCAAAAGCGCATCCGCACCTTTGTCGTCGGGTCGCGGATCGGTCCGGTGGACGAGCCTCAGCCGACGCACGCGAAGAGGCCGATCGAGGGCCTGAAGCGGTGGACGAATCTGAGGGAGGCCTTCCTCGAGGGGCCGGTCGTCCTGGAGCCTCGCGTCCGTGAGACATGGCTCCCGGAGAGCGCCGTCGAGTTCCAAGGGCACGAGGTCCCGGGCACCTTCAAGCTGCGGGACCTGCACGTAACCCGGAACCACGATCTCCTCTCGGAGATCCGCTACGCGCACATTGGGCCGGGACAGGGGCGGTTCGATCTGCCAGAGGAGCTGCAGTACCCCTGCTGGCGCCGGCACACCAGAGGAGCGGGCGACGTCCTCGGCCGGCTGCGCTGGGACGAACCCGCGGTGACGATCCGCACCGAGTTCTTCCGGCCCGAGAAGGGACGCTTCCTGCACCCGCAGTGGGAGAACGGTGGCGAACAGGTCAACCGAGCGCTCACCCACGCGGAGGCGGCGGTCGTCCAGGGTTTCGACGACCGCCACCTCTGGTGCGGTAGCAAGGCTGAGATCGCCAGGCAGATCGGCAACGCGGTTCCGCCCCCGGTGGCTAGGGCCATCGGTCAGGTGGTGGCTCGCCGGCTCTCCGCCTGAGTAACTGGAGTCTCAAGGAGCCGACCACAGGCGTGCAGCTCCCACCTGACGGCCGCCGGCGTTGTCGCCGGCGCCGGTCAGGCGGAATTCAGGGTGCCGCGGTCCCGTCGGGCAGAGGCAGCCCGATGGACGTCGCCACCTGGCGCAGCAACTGCTCCACCCGAGTCACCAGCTCCTGCTCCGTCGCGTCCTCCTCCGGACCGGTGGGGCGCTCCTCGCCCAGCACGACGTCGCGGTCCGGTCGCTCGGAGATCCAGTCCTCGATGGCGACGACGTCCGGGCCCGCGACCGGCGCTACCGCGTCCAGCTGGATGGTCGTCAGGACGTGGTCGAGAGCGGTGGAGAGTCGGTTGATCTGCTTGGAGTTGAGACTCGGGAGGATCGCGAGCGCCGCCTGGGCCGCCGCCCGGTGGTGGATCGCGTTGAGAGACAGCCACGTGTTCGGGACGTCCTGCATGACGAAGGCGCGCTCCACCGGTGCGTAGTCCGAGCCGTCACGGAACAGCTCGGCTCCCCACCAGAGACGAGCGAGGCCGTGATCGCGGTCGTTACCGATGAAACGCTTGACCGGTGGCCCAGCCGACTCCTCTCCGTCGCCGTTGCGTCGACCTCGCCAACGCCATCGGATGTAGTCGGGATAGAGGTCGACGGCCATCCAGGCCCAGAGACCCCTGTCAGCCGCCTCTTCTCGGGTGAGCCGGAGCGCCGCGTGCAGACGCGGCGCCAGCCACCGATCGGACAGGCGCGGGTCCTCGGCGAACTGATGCTGTGCCGTGGCGAGCAGCTCCCCGATCAGCTCAAGGGGGAGATCCCGGCCGAGGTCCAGGGGGCGGCGGTAGTCCTCAGTGTGCGCGGGCGTGTCGCCGGCCCGAAAGGCGTCCGTTATCTGGCCCCGCACGGACGCCAGGAGCGTCTTGGCATTGCTCATCGTCACTCCTCTTCCAGGTGCTTGATCACGCCACGCACGTGATGGGTTGCCTTGCTCAGTCGGGACGCCGCACCGAGAAGTCGCGACTGGACGTCCTGAGCGTCGTCCGTGCTGGTCAGGGCGCGGACAGCAACCGAGAGCGCTGCGTCCGCTTCACGATCGGGGTACATCAACGGCAGGACACTCCGCAGGACGTCCCGTTGCCAGTCGCTGTCCGGCCACTGTGGCTCACCGCCCTCCTCAGGCGGTCCGGCCGCGGCGAGTGCGACGTTCGCCATCGAGACGATGGACGGAACGGCGACGAGGTCCAGAGCCATCTCGCGGACCGCGCGCTCGGCGTAGGTGCGCCCTGTGCGCTCGTCGAGCAGTCGCCGCAGGCCGGGGACCCGGTCGTTGAGATACAGGACGGGGCCCTCGGGCAGCGACATGTCGACGAAGGACACCTCGTCGTGCAAGGACGGGTCGATGGGGTTCTGCCCTTCACCGGTCTGACTGAAGTCGCGCCACATCACCGGCACCTGTCCGCCGCTGATCTCGGGGATGCGCGGCGGGTGGAGATCGACCGAGACGTCACGTGACCGGCCCAGCCAACGATGAGGGACGTCGGCGACGGTGCCGGTGACCGTGGCGTAGATCGCGGCGCGCTCGCGGATCATCATGCGCGGGATGTCGAGCGCTCCCGTCCACTGGCCGGTTCGAGTGCCACCGGACGGTTCGAGGGTGACCGTGGAGCGGAGGTTGGTGGGCCCGCAGTGCAACGTCAGCACGACCTCGTAGTGATGGACACCGATGGCCTCGAGCTCCTCCACCGGGACCTGTACCCGCGCGTGTACCCGGGCCTCCTTCCAGCCGGCCTTCACCTCGGAGAGATCCAGGTGGCCCTCGCGTGCCAGCAACGGGGTCGGCTGGCCGTCGACTGTCGGGTTGCTCAGTCGAAGGGTCGGCTCCGTCTCCAGGACGGGGTACGGGAAGAGCGTCGTCGGCGTCATCACGCCTCCTCGCGGATCGGCTGGAACAGGAGGGAAGCGGTCGCTTGTTGTGCCGGCGCCGGATGGCTGCCGGGGTCGGTCACCCCGCGGAACCTCGCGGTCCGCGTCTGCGGCGCGATGAGGACGGACCCGTCCTCACGGACGGTGATGCCGGGACCGATCCCCTCGAGTTCGCGCCACCGGACGCGTGCGCGGCCACCGCTCTCTCCCAGGAAGACCAGGAGGGGTCGGCCGAGCACACCCTTGCGGAGGTCACCGCGCAGGCGCACGGCAGCCTCGACGTGCCACGCACCCTCCTCGTCGACGCTCTTGCTGCGGACGACGACGCGCGGGGCGCGCTCCGGTGCGCTGGGCTCCCCGAAACGGAATCGCGACGAGAGATCGCGCGGGCCGTCCGGAGCCTGCTCCGCCTCGACCTGGAGGACCCGGCGCACCTCACGTCGGATGGCGAGTTCGAAGTCGCTCAGGGCCTTCTTCGCCCCAGGCACGTACTGCCGTCGTAGGCGAGGGGTGTACTGCCAGTCGTCGTGACTCGGTGGCTCGGCGGCGCGCAGGAAGACCTCCGCGGGTGCGTCCTCCTGCTCATTTCCGGCCGCCAGGCCGGCGAGCACGACGACTTGGAAGGGGCGGGCGCCCAGCGAACCGCGGGACAGGTCGAGGGTCTTGACGACCATGTTCGCTCCACGCATCAGGACGCCGCGGCGGAACTCCTTGCTGCTCGTGTCGTCGGCCTCCTCCGCGGCAGTGGCCCGTCGCACCAGCACGACCGCCTGGTGGGTGAGCGCTCCGTGCCGGTCATCGCCCAGCCGCCGTGCCGGTACCTCGAGGGGGACCCGGGTCGCGACCACGTCTCCGTCGTCGATCAGCACCTCTTCCGTCTCGCCCGTGCGGTACGCCCGCAGCGCCGCCACGAAAGGCCCGACGACCCGTGACGTGCCCGGGTCGACCAGGCGGTCGAGCTCGGGGACGTTCTCGACGTCCGGGTCCTCGACCTCGACGTACTGGACGCGTACTTCGAGCTGCCCCGCCTCGATCGCGGGCCAGAAGTGACGCTCGGCGGCATCCGCCATCTGTGCGACGATCTCGCGCGGCGGGCGCGGACGGTCAGCGTCGAGGTCGCGCATCCCGACGACGGCGATGGTCGTACCGGTGTCGCCGGCCTGACGGACCATGTGCAGGTCACGCAGCAAGGCGTCTCGATCCCCGTCGGCCCAGTAGGACACGGGCATGTCGGGCTCGTTCGCGTCCTCGCGACCGAGCCACATCGGCCCGGAGTACCGCCGGCCGTCCAACCGGTGGTAGACGAGTTCGGTCCGCGCGAAGAAGCGGCCGTGCGTGTTCCCCGTCGCGGGCTCCTCCTCCGACAGCTCGCTGGAGAAGAGGACGCAGCCGAAGGCCGACGCGGCGTACTGCATCGCCTTGCCGAGACCGTAGGAGCCGCCGGCCTTTTCGCTGTTCTTCTCCGAGAACAGGTTGTCGCGGGTGAGGGCCGCGAAGTTGCCCGCTTCGGTCTCGGGACCGACCAGCCCGCGGGTGTTGCTGTCGCTGATCTGGAGCACGAGCAGTTCACCGGAAGCCGCGATGCTCAGGGCCTCCGCGAGACCCCCGGCGACCTGCTGGTCCTGTGACTGCTCGACGCAGGCCTGGAGATGCCGGCGGAGCTGGTCCCATTGCATCGCGTCCAGGTAGCGCCGTTTGGCCTCGTCGCGCAGGCTCAGCAGCCGGAACCGCACACGGACCGGACCGTGCGGACTCCCGAGCCACTCGTCGACCGCGTTCTGGACCGCCTCGCGCACGAGGTTGTCGATGCTGGGGCGGATCGTGAACTGGTTCGCGTTCCCGCCGTCGCGGCCGCCGTCCACGGGAGCGCTGCGTGGAATCCAGGTGACGTTCTGGCGTGCGAGGGTCCGGGCGCGCCGGCGGAGCTCTCGGGGCTCTCGGCTCTCGTCCCCATCCCCGAGCCACTTCTCGTCGACAGCCAGGAGCCGGGCGACTCGGGCCAGTTGATCCCCGTCGGGCGTGCGCTGGCCGTTGACCCACTGCGACACCGTCGACGGTGGTGAGCCGAGCTCCTCGGCCAGTCGCTTCTGGTTCCACTCGCGCATCTGGAGTGCAGTGCGCAAGCGATCACTGAATCTCAAGATTCCTCCTCGTGAAGTCGCGGCGTTCTGAGACACGACTGTAGCTGATATTCACGGCTCTGTGAACTTGACTCTTGTTGACCGCTCTCTCGCGTGTCACGCTTCACGCTGTAACACCCGTTGTAGACCGCGTCACACTGCAGGAGGACTTGGACATGAGCACGGAGCCAAGCGCCGGCGTCGAGGGGTACTTGCTTGCCGGGCTCACTACTGACCAGGCGGAGGCCGTCCGCTCGATCGCACGGTGCCTCTTGGTGGGGGCAGGCGCCGGGTCAGGCAAGACGGAGGTGACTGCTCGACGCATCGCCTGGGAAGTGGGGGTCAACGGGGTCGCTAAGGACCGCATCGTCGCCTTCACGTTCACCGAGCGAGCAGCCGAGGAGATGCAGTTCCGCATCCGGCGTCACTTGTCCGCGCTCACCGGTGAGGGGGAGGTCAGCACTCTCGGCGGCATGTACGTAGGGACCATCCACGGCTTCTGCCTGCAGCAGCTGCGCACGCTGGCTCCGGACGTCTTCCACAACTACGACGTACTCGACGACGGCGCTCGTGCGGGGCTCGTCGAACGCCACTGGTATCAGACGCTCGGCGGACCGGCCCTGGAGGCGGCGTTCCGCGAGGCGAACCTCGCGCAGGGGCACTTCGACGCCCAGCGGTTGTTCCTGCTCGCCTACGACCTGCTCAACGAGTACCACCAGCTGGCCGTCACCCTTCCCGCCGGCACGCCGCCTGGTCCCGGACAGTCCGAGCGCGACTGGTGCACACGGGCCGTCCTCCTGACCGCTGTCGGTGAGGGTGCGCCGGCGCGGGCGTTCGCGAGCACCGCGGCGCGGTACTACGCACTGCTGCGCTGCCGTCGGTTCCTCGACTTCTCGACGGCGCAGGCCGAACTGCTGCGTCTGCTCGAGACCGATGCCGGCGCCCGGACCACGCTGCGGGAGGGACTCGCGCACCTCGTCGTCGACGAGGTGCAGGACCTCAACCCGGTGCAGTCGGCCCTCATCGACACGCTCGTCGGCTCGGACCGCCGCTTGACGGCCGTGGGTGATCACCGGCAGGCCATCTACGGCTGGCGCGGGGGCCGGGTCGAGCTCATGGGGGAGTTGCACGCCCGGCTCGTGGGCGCCGCCGACGGCCAGGTCGTCGAGCTGAGGGAGAACTTCCGGTCCACGCCGCGCGTGATCGCACTGGCGAACCGGTGGGCTCGCAGCATCACGCCGCCGGGTGGCATGGCGACCCCGGACATGGTCCACGGTCGTCGTGCACGCTCGGACTACTCCGCCGGCCACGTCGCTTCGATGGGCTTCCGGGAGCGCCAGGACGAGGCCGAGTGGATCGCTGCGACCATTGCCCAGCTCGTGCAGGGTGATCAGGGCACGAGGCACGACAGCGGGGACGGTGATCGCGGCTTGCGGTTCGGCGACGTCGCGGTCCTCCTGCGGTCGGCGACCGACGCCCGGACCTACGGCGATGCGCTGCGTGCTCGCGGCATCCCCGTGGTCTTCCGGGGCTCGGACCTCTTCGCGCAGCCGGAGGTACTGCTCCTGCTCGCCGCACTGGCTCGCGTCGCCGGGGTCGAACGGTTCATGGGACGCGCCATCACCAACTTCATCGACTCAGCGCTCGGCTGTCCACCGGAGCCGGAGCCGGTGCTGCGGGGGGCCGCTGCAGAGCTGCGCCGTCGGGGGCTTCCGGTCGCCGACGACCTGGAGGAGCGGCTGCTCAACCTGGCCGGCGCGATCAACGAGCGGATCTACGCCGATGTCGTCCCCACTGCCGGTGACCTGCGGACCTTCCAGGCGCGATCGGCACGGCCGCTGCTGAGGCCTGGTGCGAAGCCCCGACGGGTGTTCCCGCAGGCCATCCTGCACGCGCTCCTCGAGGAGGCCGGCATCGCGGCCTGGGACGCTCTAGGGGCCCAGGGAGAGACGTACATGTTCCACGTCGGCTCGCTGTCGAACATGATCACGGCGATCGAGACGCCCGGGTGGACGACGCCATACGACCTGACCGCGCAGGTGAAGGCGCTGTGCGCGTGGGGCCCGACCGGCGCCCGGCTCCCCGAGGCCGACCTCCTGACCGCACCCGACGCCGTGAGCATCGGAACGGTCCACTCGGCGAAGGGGCTCGAGTGGCCCGCCGTCTTCGTCGCCGACGTGTGCGCACGGCGGTTCCCGAGTCAGCTCGCCCGGCGGCGCACCCAGCTGCCCTTCGAGGGCGCCCTCGCACGCGTCATCGATCCCGCCGACCTCGCCGACAACGCGAACCTCGATGCGGAGCGGCGGCTCATGTACGTGGCACTCACCCGCGCCGAGCGCTACCTGTTCGTCAGCAGCTCGGGTCGGCAGCGGTCGGCATTCCGGCGGGAGCTCGAGCCGATGGTCGCGGACGTGGGCGGCGTGGTCGCCGACGGGGACCCCGCCGCCGCTCCCGGCCCGATCCAGCTCTGTGCCGGTCATCGGGACACGGAGGCACAGCGACTCGTGTCCTCGTTCTCGGACCTGCGGTACTTCCTCGAGTGCCCGCACGACTTCTACCTGCGCAAGGTCCTCGGGTTCGCGCCGACCATCGACGGGGCGTTCGGCTACGGGCGGGGTGTTCACAACCTCATGCGGGCGGTGCACTCCGACCCGGCCCGCTGGGCCGCCCTCGCTGCCGATCGCGAGGGGCTGCGCGCGGAGTTGCGCGATCTGGTCGACCGCGGCCTCTTCTACCTGCGCTACACGACCGGTGAGCCACAGGAGCGGATGGAGCGCAAGGGAATCGAGGTGGTCGCCGACTACATCACCGCGTACGCCGGTGAGCTCGAGCGCCTGACGTACGAGCCGGAGAAGGAGTTCGAGACCCTGCTGCCGGAGGAGCAGGTGCTCATCTCCGGCGCGATCGACGTCATCCGTCGCGACGACCCCCCACGCGTCACGTTGATCGACTTCAAGAGCGGGGAAGCGGCCTCCGACGTCGCCATGAAGCTCGACTCCGACGAGATGCGCCTGCAGGTCAGCCTGTACGGCATCGCCGCGCGGCGGGAGTTGGAGTACGAGCCCGAGCGGGGGCTGGTGCGCTATCTCGCGGAGTCGGACCCGCAGGCGCGGGAGCTCGTCGTACCGCTGACGGAGGCGGCTCTCGCAGAGGCCGCAGAGACCGTCGTCGCGACAGCCCGTCGCATCAAGGCACGGGACTTCCACACCGGACCTGTCGCCAGGGAGTCGGACGGCGACCGCGGCCCGCGCTGTGGACGCTGTGACTTCGCGTCCTTCTGCGGGCTCAGGCACTAGGCATCGCGACCGAGGACGTCGTGTCACGCGGCGCGGCGGCACGATGACGCAAGAGATCTCCGGATGGAATGGCGACGTTCGGCGTCGCCATTCCATCCGGAGGTCTCCGAAGCTCACCCTGCCGTCCGCGCGACCGTCTCCGCCCGCGAGCTGCGCGTCGCCCCGTGGCCTGGTCGGCGATCGGCTGGCTGAGGTGCCAAGCGGCCGGGATCGCTCAGCAGACGGTCCACAAGCAGGAATGCCGCGGGCGAGCCGGGGCTCGGCCGATCGGTGCTCGCGGCCGCGACCGTCTTCTCCGGCGGATGACTCCGTCGGCGAAGACGGTCGCGGCGACGACGCCGCAGGCCAGCTACAGACCCACGGCAGAGCGCAGATCGCTGAAGAAGCCCCCTTCAGGATTCTCGGGCGTGCCGAACAACAGCCCGCGGTCGAGCAGGACGTTCTGCTCCTCGCAGGACGTCTCGGGTACGAGGACGCAGGCGTGACACGCCGCGAGGTTCAACCCGTCCGTGCCGGTGCCCGTCGACTCGATGCAGACGGGATCGGAGGAGCACCACCGCAGGCGGTGCAGTCCCTCGAGCACCACGCTGCCGAGCTTGTCCGACTCGGCCTGGGCCGCCAGTCCGCCGAGACTTCCCGCGGAGTCCGACGTGGCGGTGTAGAGGAGCACCCCGGCCATGCCCTCGTCGACGAACAGGCGCTCCCGGATCGAGGCGGCGGGATAACCGGCGTCCAGGGCCAGCTGGTCGATGAGCACGTGCGCGAACGTGTGGACCATGACCTGGGCGATGTCGATCTGACGCGCCGCGGGCAGACGCGCTGCTCGAGCCGCTCGGTCCGCAGCGGCCTGCAGCAGCTTTCGCCGGCGCTGGGCGAACGGCCTCGAGGCCCAGCCCCTGACGTCGTCCGGTCGGAGCTGGAGGAACACGCCCTCGCCGATGACCTGGATGGCGGGCAGCCAGTTGAGCTTCTCCGGGCTCAGCGAACACAACCGCGGGTCGGAAGGATCGGATGCCGCGGACAGGCGGGAGAAGCCGTAGAGCGCGCGCACCTCCCGCAGACGGGTCACCTTGCGGACCGCGAGCACGTGCTCGGCGAGCTCGTCGGGAACAGGACGAACGAGGCACACGAAGTCCGAGCCGTCGTGGTCCTCGACCCGTCCGTCGAGGAGCGCGCGGTACTCGTCGCGACGGAGCGAGGTCTCCGTCACCGCCTCCTCGGTGTCCTCCTCGTGGCGACGGCGGGCCTCGCGGACGATCTCCTCCGCGGTGAACCGTCCGTTGCTCTTTGTGACGAGACCGTCGATCAACCACGCGGTCGTCAGCGCTTGCGGGTTCTTGAGCATCCCCCACTCGCGGTCCACGAAGCGGGCCAGCGCCTCCGAGAAGGGTGGGATCGAGATGGCGGACCGCACGGCGGGGAACCAGACGTTCGAGGCACCACGCTGCAAGGTGCGAGGTACCTCGGTGCAGTCCTCTGCTGCCCCCGCGCCCATCCACGGACGCTCACCGCGGCAACGGATGACACCGGCCAGTGCCCCCTGGTCGAAGGACCCGTCCAGCCCTATCGGTGGGACCCCGCAGCTGCACTCGACGACCAGGTCGGCGAGCGATGACGTGCGGCCCTTGCTCCGCAGGGTCAGCCGGTGCTGCCCGTCCGCGCGCTGCCCCGAGCCGGAGTGGACCCACGCGAAGTACGGGAACTCGCCGATGTGCCCCTTGGGACACGCGACGATCAGCCGGGACGGGGAGAGGGGCGCGGACGGCTTGCACAGGTTGCAGACCGCCTGGTTCCAGGGGGACTGGAAGTCGGTCAGGTTGCCGATCCGTCGGCAGTCGGGGCAGATCTGTGTCCTCGGGAACCGGATGACGGGTACGTCCCGATGCCCCCCGGCCGGCGGCATCTTCAAGGCGCTGACACCGAGGGAACGGGCCAAGCGGGGTTCGCTCGCCGGTTCCGCCTTCTCCGGGTCCCAGTCCTGCAGCCCCGCGATCATGTAGCTGGTGTTCTCCGACGGGAAGAGACCGCCGACGCCGAAGGTCGAGATCAACTGGCTCCGACGTGTCTTCGGCTTCGAGCTCATCGCTGCCTCCCGTGTGCGACCTGGAAGAGGGTGCTCTCGGCGTCGACGTCGCGGAGACTCTGCAACGTCGGCCAGGGCACCTGCCCCTGCTCGAAGTCCGGGATGTCCGGATTGACCAGCATGTCGGCCGGGTCGACGAGCAGGGCTGCTTCCCAGTTGTTCTTGTTCATGTAGGTCAGGCCCGGCTTCGCCCTGGCCGCGTCCAACCAGGCCTGTACGAGGCCGGCGAGCTGGTGCTCGGTCTCGGGTCCGTCGTCCGAACAGGCGTGCGCTCGGTCGGCGATGATCGCTGCGGCCCTCTCGAGCTTCGCCTCCTGGCCGTCGACGAGGCCGGCCCCGTTGTTGGGCGCCAGGTCGTTGAACAGCAACCGGACGACCGCGGTGAGGACCCCGTGCAGTCCGCGGTCCCGTGCGCGGGCCGCGAACGGCGTGGCACTGGTCGCCTCGACGGACCGGTAGATCGACTGGTGGAAGGGCGTGAAGTCCTCGAAGTGGGACCGGTCCCTCGACCTCGCCGCGTTGAACATGGTGACGACCAGGCCGGGGTGCTTGCGTCCCACCCGGCTCGTCGCCTGGATGTACTCGGCGCTGGACTGGGGCTGGCCCATCACGGCCATCAGTCCGAGTCGGTCCACGTCGAGCCCCACCGAGATCATGTTGGTGGCCAGAACGACGTCATCGGCCCCGGCGTCGGGACGGGGGACCTCCAGGTGCTTCAACCGCTCCGGGATCTCGCGGGGGCCCACCCTGCTGGTCAGTTCGGACAGTTGGCGCACTCGACGCGGCTCGGTCCCGAACTGGCCGGCCAAGAACCCGAGGCGAGTCCGGACGTCGTCCTGCACCTGGAGGTGTGCGGAACCGAGGACACGGAGGCTCCCGAAGTAGCCGAGCAGCGTCCAGTACGGATCCCGAGTGGCCTCGTCCGCCGGCAGGTCCTGCGCGCTCTGCAGCAGTGAGGCGTAGACGCGGATCATCAGGGACTGGTGACTCGTGCCCGGCGCCATGACCCCGACGTACTTCCGCGAGCCGAGCTCCTCCGAGATGGCCGGCTCGGCGAAGAAGGAGTGATCCGGGTCCAGCCCCGGCGGAGGGAACTGGGCCGCGGTCCGGTTGAAGACCGCGGTCACCTGTTCCCCGGCCCGACGGATCGTCGCGGTGGAGGCGATCACCTTCGGACGACCACGGAACGGGAGGGAGGGGTCGAGGAAGTCCGCCGCGCAGGCGGCCTCGACGGCCGTCTCGTACAGCCCGACCATCGACCCGAGCGGTCCGGAGATGAGGTGCAGTTCGTCCTGGATGATCAGCGTCGGCCGGTACCCGCCATCGCGGCCGAACAGGGCTCCCACCTTCCCGGACCACGCCATCCGGGCGAACTTGTCGACCGTGCCGATCAGCAGCTCGGGGCGTTCGCGGTAGACGTCCTCGTCCACCACGTGCACGGGCAGTCCGTTCGCGAAGTCGCACCCCTGCATCCCGCACGCGATGCGCAGGTGCCGGTCGGGCCTGTCCACCACCGCGTACTCGTCCGGCCCGAGGGTGCTGCCACACCACGGGCACTGGAGCAGCTGCATCGGGTTGCCCTTCTCGACGTCGTGCCCACGCCGGAGCTTGCCCAGGCTCCGACGCGCCTCGTCGAGGTCGTTGGGGGTGGCGTCGCTGCCGACCCAGAGCCCGATGGAGTAGGGCCGGCTCCCCAGTTCCGGCGTTCTCCGACGCAGGGACTCGAGCGAGCAGAGCAGCATGGTGGCGCGCTCGAACTGCTGGATGGTCAGGAGGCGGAGCGTGTAGCGCATGATCACCGCGACGCCGCTCGCCGCGTCGTCGGCCAGCCGCCGACGGACGACGGTGTACGCGATGAGTCCGAGGTACGCCTCGGTCTTGCCGCCTCCGGTGGGGAACCAGAGCAGGTCCAGGATCCCGCGGTCCTCGTGTTCGGGGTCGTCGAGGCCGGGCAGATTCAAGAGGATGAAGGCCAACTGGAAGGGGCGCCAGACCTGGTCGACACCCTCCTCGGGCTCGCCCTTCGCCCCGTTCCGGATCCAGTCCTGACGGGCGCGCTGCGCCTGCATCGACTCGTTCATCAAGCGGAAGGAGCGCATCGCGGCGGGCTTGTCGGCCAGATGGTCGATGCCGCCCTCGATGCGGTCCGCTGCGATCCGTGCCTGCTCGACGTGCCGCTCCGCCACAGGCCGGAGGGTCTCGTCGACACCGGACTCCGCAGAGCGGATCTCCTGCTCCTTTTCCACGATCCAGGCCCGGTAGTCCGACACGATCGAGCGGAGGCTCGCCAGGACCGAGGCGTCGTCGGCGCTCTTCAGGAAGGACATGCGCAGGTCCGCCGCGGGGACCTCGCGCGGCTTGGCGCGGAGGAGTTCGTGTTGCGGGAGGAAGGTGGTGCGGACCGCGCTCGTCCGCGAGTCGCCTCCTGGGTCGTCCCACGCGGCGGCGCAACCGTGACCGGATGCGAACGTGTACGCCCTCCGGTAGAGGAGGGCTCCGGTGTCGAGGTCCTCATCGAGGCCCACGGACGGGGCCGAGCGGCGGTCGACGATGGCCGGCGTCGCGGTCGTCGCCTGCACCGACACCTGGAACCAGCTGAACGAGTCCTTCGGGCCCGATGCCGCCTCCCGCACGTTGACGAGAGCGGCCGTCACGGTCACCAGCCCGTCCACCGGAGGGCGAACGAGGGTGTACAGCTCGAGCCCCTCCGTCAGCGGATGGCGGATGGGCTTGGCCTCCCCGAGGGACAGGGCGACGGTGGGCAGGTCGGGCACGGACCGGATCCAGCGGTCCTGCTGCTTGCGGCGAGCGCGCGAGCGTTGGCCCTCCATGGGCTCGGTGTTCTGCGCCTCCTGGGGGAGGTATCGAGCCGCCCCCGCCGTGAGCGTGACCTGATCCGTCTTGCGGGCGTCGACGGTGAAGGTGATGCCGGCCGACGACGGATAGCGCATGCGCGCCTGGGAAACCGGGGTGTCCGCCGACTGACCGGCGTCCTCGCTGCCGCCGTCGACGGTGTCGTCCGGTACCTCCTCCTGCGCGCCGCTGTCCTGCGGCCACAGGACCCCGGCGATGTACCGGTCGAGCGGAGACTCGGTGAGCACCTCGTCCTCACCGCCGCCCGGGCCGATGAGGTCGTCGTGGAGCCGGCTCACCATCTCGTCGCGGAAAAGGTACTTGTCCGCCAGGGAACTCATGCGGCGATCACTCCTGTTCCTCGTCTCGCCATGCGGGTCGGGCGAGTCCTGTCAGACGAGGGACCAACCACAGCCCGCTGCCCGGGAGGTCGGCGGCGCGCGAGAGATCCGGCTCGCCCGCCACCGTCTCCACCGACGTCACCGCCATGTCGCGGATGTGGCGCGGCCAGTCCTGCCCGTGCCGCCGACGGCCGAAGACCCTGACCAGGTCGGTCCCGAACTGCTCGGATGTCCGTCCGATGACCGTGCCGTCGGCCTTCACCCGCAGTTCGTAGCGCGGACACTCCACCGGCGTCCCCTCCTCGAGGACTCCGTCCACCTCCGCCCTCGGCAGGTGCGGGTCGGCCAGGCGGGCCTGAGCCTTGACGCCGCTCCCCGACTCGTGCGTGGCGGGCCGGATCACGTCGATGTCTCTGGAGGTGACCTCCATGGCCCAAGGCCACCGGCCGTTCCTCCTGAGCGTGTACGCCGCCCACCGCCCGGACCAGTGGTGGGAGATCCGCCGCGCCGACGAGGGAGCCTGGCAGCGGAGCAGCTCGTCCCGGGCACGGGACAAGGCCACGAACTGGGTTCGAAGCTCCGCCCACGTGTCCTCGTCGTCGTGCCTGTACGACGGATCGACGACGAAGACCCGGTCGAACTCGAGCCCCTTGGCACGGTGGATCGTCGACACCACGACAGCCGCTTCGTCACGTGTGACGAGCTCCTGCGGCAGTGCCTGGTTCCGCAGGGCTCGCCGTAGTCCGCTGAGTCGGAGCTGAGTGCGGTTGTGCCCGTCGCGTTCTGCCGTCTTGAGTGCCACCCAGGCGTCGTCGTGGTCCATCTCGACCGCAGCGCATGCCAGTCGTTCGAACACCTCGTCACGGTCCAGGACCGAGTCGTCGACGTCGCCCAAGGCCCGGGCGATCCAGGCGGCGGCGCCGACCTCCTCCAGGGGGCGGCGCAGCACGTGCCGTACCGAGTGCTCGCGGAGCGCTCGAGCCACGGCGAGCGCGTCGCCGTTGGCCCGGCAGAGCACCGCAGTGGTCGCGGGAGGCCGGTCGACCAGGTTGGTCACGTTCTCCACGGGGCCCACGTCGATCAGGTCGTCGACGAAGTCCATCAAGAGGTCCTCGGGAGCCGGGTCCTCAGCAGGGACGGCACGCAGGAGGTTCCCGAGGTCGACGATGGCCCGGGGGTCGCGTCCTCGTGCGCGGTAGTCCACCTCGAGCTCGACCCTGCGGGCGCCGAAGTCCGCCACGAGCCGTGTCATGAGGTCGTGCGACGTCGTCTGTGTCTTCGAGTTGTCGAGCTGCCAGTCGTAGATCGCCTGCAGTGGATCGCCCAGGGCCGTGAAGCCACACTCCGGATCCAGACGCCCCAATACGGCTGCGGCGAACTCCGCTCGGTCGCCGACGAGGTCTTGGACCTCGTCGAGCAGCAGGTGACGCAGCATGTCGGTCTGGGGCAGGGAGATCCGCCGGAGGACGTCCGTGGCCGCGCGGATACGGGCGTCGAAACCCCGGATCTCCGAGGGGTCCTCGCCGGCCTCGACCAGCAGCTGACTCGCGAAGGAGTCGAACGTGCTGATCCCGACCGCTGCGCCGGTCTTCGCCCGGACACGGCGGTCGGCCGCGGCCACGGCCGCCCGGGAGAAGGTGAGGACGAGGACCTCGTCGACGGGCTGCAGGCCGTGATCGGCCACCAGCGCGTCGATGCGGGCCGCCACGACCTCGGTCTTGCCGCGTCCTGCGCCTGCGATCACGAGCAGTCGTTCGTCGGGGTCGGCTTCGACGACCGCGAGCTGGCTGTCGTCGAGGTCGACGGTCACGACGTCTGCCGCCACATCTTGTCGAAGTGGTGGAAGGCGAGCTGTTCGCCGAAGGCGTCGATGTTGTCCTGGACGTTCACGATCAGGACCTCTTCGGAACCACCGTTGCGTGGCCCGCGCAGACCCCGACCGATCATCTGCTGGTACCGGTTCGGGCTGAAGGTGGGGCGAGCAACGTAGACGGCCCCCACCCGAGGGGCGTCGAACCCCTGCGACAGCACGTTGTAGTTCGTCAGCACCCTGATCTCGCCGGACTGGAACTGGCGTACACGCGAACGTCGCTCCGCCACCGGGGTGAACGCGGAGACCGACGCCGCCGGCACTCCTTCGTTGTCCAGGACCGCGGCCAGCATCTCGGCGTGCTGCACGGACGCGGCGAACACGAGCGCGGTGACGTCAGGATCAAGACCGAGCAGGGAGTCCAGGATCCGGGAGTTGCGCTGTTCGTCCATCGCGACCTGACGCATGTCGATCCGGGACTCGAGCAGGGCGAAGCCGTCGTTGTCCATGTGATCGCCGGGGACCCTGAGCGGAGTCAGCTCGATGCCGTCCAGGACCTCGTGGCGGACCCGGGCCAGGATGCCCAACTCCTGCAGGTAGGTGTGCGGGTGCGCTTCACCGAACAGTCCGTCCGTCAGCAGGTTCTTGTCGTAGCGGTTGACGAGCTGCTGCGTCTGCTCCTCGTTCTTGTTCCGGTACGGAGTCGCGGAGAGCCCGAGCACCGGCCGCTCCCGCTGGCGGGTGCCCCGCCCGAGCCAGTTGAAGAGGGCGGTGTACGTCTTGGAGATCGACGTGTGCGCCTCGTCGACGACCACGATCGAGGCGTCCTTGAGCCAGTCGTGACGTCCCTGCGTCGACACCGACAGGAGCTTGTCGTCGGTGGCGACCACGACCTGGGCGCCCTTGTCGGCACGGGACGCGTCGTTGGACCCCCAGAGACGGTTGATCGTCAGCTCGGTCTCGTGCGCGCCGACTGCCCGCCAGACGTAGGACCACGTCTCGACGGCCTGCTCGCACAGCTCGTAGCTCTGCGCGATCCACACCACCAGCGCCGTCGGGGCTTCCTCCCGCAGGTGGTCGATCACCGCCTCGACGGCCACCCGCGTCTTCCCGGATCCGGTGGGTAGGGCGACGAGTCCGCGAGACGGGCCCTCGCCACGCAGGAGTCGACGGACGCGCCGGATGCTCTCCGCCTGGTAGTCGTGCAGCTTCGGCAACCGCACGGGCCCGTGGATCGTCTCGGACGCAGGTCGCCGGTCCTCCTGCGTCCCGGCGAACTCGGCCGGCAGTCCCAGCTCCTTCGTGAACGTGGAGGCCACCGCGCCCCCGTTGAGGCGACTCGGGACGGTCAGTCCGCGGGCCTCGATCGCGGGTCCCAACTTGCGCAGGATCTGCGTGCCGGCCGACGTCGTGGCCATCTTCGCGATCTCCGTCGCGTTCAGACGGCGACCTCGCCGCGCCTGCGCGACGTCGATCGCCTGCGCCGGGACCAGCTTCCTGAGTTCCTCCTCGCCGGCGAGGGCGAGCAGCTTCTCCTCGACGGACCTTGCGGAGCGGACGCTGCGGGCGACCGTACTGGTCTCCTTCCGCCGCCCGATCTCCAGGGTCTGCTGGAGTCCGCGCTCGTCCAGTCCCAGGCGGTACTCGGCGTTGACAGCGGAGAGCAGCTCGTCGGGCGTGAGGTCGTCCCTGAAGTAGAAGGTCTCGCCGTCGACGACGTGGCGCCGGTCGGTAACCGATCGGGGGCCTCCGTCCTCGGCGACGACCTCGATGGCGAGCTCCCGACAGGGGAGCAACTGGTACGACGGCGGCACCGTCGGTGCGGTGACCCGCAACCCGGGGAACCGGTCGACCACGGGGACGGGATCGCCCGAAGGGGCGGGGAGCACCGTCCTGCGGAGCATGGCTCGCGCGTCACCGAGTTCCCAGAAGGTGCGCAGCGCCTCGACGTCTCGGTCCGTGTCGACGAGCACGACGTCGGTGGAGTCCTTCAGCAGCGAGTACGCGACGGGATCGTCGGTGACCACCACGTCGGCCGACGGCGCGTTGCCGATCCCGGCGGCGTGCTCGACCCGCAGGGACGGCGGTCGTGGACAACCAGCACGTGCGGCGGCGGCGAGGAGGCGATGCGCCTTCGGGAGTCCGAGAGCGTCCTGGGCCACTGCGAGGAAGCGCGCCCACCAGTCACCGTCGAGGGAACGCCGGAGATCGAGTGCCGCCAGGCCCGTGGCGTTCATCCCCACGGGAACCGGCAGGAGGTCCGACGAGACGTCGTCCACCGGAGCGACCGCGTCCGTCACCGGACACGGACCGAGCGGGGTGTCGACCATGCCGTGCCGACGTATCCACCAAATGCCGGGGTTGGTGACGGCGAGGGGCTCGATGCCGCCCCGGCTCTCGGAGTAGGCGGTCCAGCTCTGCGTCGCGAGGGCCACCACCTCGCGCGTCATGGCGATGCGAGCAGGTGCGGAGAGACGGGGGAGCAGGTCCAGGTGCACCGCCGTCGGGCCGGGGCGCACCTGGACCGACGCCGGCGACGCACGGAAGCCCCGGGCTTCGGCTGCTGCCACGAACGTCGACCTGGCGTCCTCGAGCCAGGCGCGGAACCAAGGCTCGTCCACCGGACGCGAGGCCAGCCGGGGCGCCGAGACGGCTCCCAGCTTCGCGAGCACCTGGTGATCGGCGGCGTGGAACCGCACGTCCACCGCGTGGTCGGCGTCGCGTGATCCATCCGCCGGGACGACGGTGCCGGGCAGGAGGCACTCACCGATCGCGGCCGGCTTCGCGGCCATCGTCCTGACCGGCGTGCGTCCGGGCCCGAACCCCGACTCGAGGACCCGCGCCGCCTCGTCGACGGGGAGTTGCCGGACGAGGGTCCACAAGCGGGCGACATCGAGGCCTTTGACCTGCCCGTCGGCCATGCGCGCGATGTGCGACGTCAGCCGGCCGACGGCGTCCAGCGGACGGATCCCCAGTCGGCTCAGGGCTGCCGCGGTCTCGGGGTCCCGAGCGAGCTCCGGGTGGACGAACCCGGCCTCCGACGGTGTCTCGTCGAGGTCCGGCATGAACAACTTGCCGGTGACGGGCGGCGCGAGCTGGCCGTCGGCACACAGCACCGCCTTCGCGCGGCGTACCGCGGTCAGCTGGTCGGCGTCGCCCATGTTGATCAGGTCGGCGAGCTGCACGGCGACCATCGATCCCCGCTCCCCGGACCGTGCGAGGGCCTCCAGCCACTGCTCGGTCGTCGACTCTGCGACCCGAGCCATCTCGTACAGCCGCGTCGCCTTCGCCCGCCGCTCTGTTCCCTTGTCGACGGACGGGTGGATCCAGTCGACCGGGCCGTTCTCGACGCTCGCCCACATGGAGGACCAGCGGCTGCGATCGGCGAGGAAACGAGGGCTGAGGTTCACGTCGGAGACGCGACGGGGCACACCGGTCATGTCGGGGATGCAGGGGGCGGTGGCGACCGCGCGCATGACCGGCTCGTTCAGGGCGTCGTCGGCCCAGGACCGGGCCTCGCGGCCACGTGCGGGCAGGATCTCGAGGATGCTGCAGGGATCGCCGCCTTCGACGAGGTCACCGAAGTTCTCGGCGACCATCCAAGGCAGGACCTGCTCGAGGATCTCCCGGTTGTAGCGCCCGTCGAGGATGTCGTGGCGGTCCTCGGTCGTCTTGAACGGCGCGTTGACCACGCCCGACAGTGTCGTGCGGGAGTTCGTCGGGAAGAACGCCCAGAACTGTCCGGCCTGGGCACGCCCCTTGTCGGGCACCGCCCAGACCACGTCTATCCTGTCGCGACCGGCGATCTCACCGGCATCCGTACGCGCCGCCGGCGAGGGACGGTGTTCCCGCCGGAAGACACGCCACCCCTCGGATCCGCTCGAGCCCTCGAGCTGTACGCGTGATCCTTCACGGCGGGCCGTCCACCCCCGCCGCTGTCCCGTGACCCTGTCGTCGAGGTCGAGCTGCACCACGTGTTGGGTGAAGAGCAGGAACTCGGCGGGGAACTTGCGCAGCTCGTCGGACAGCCAGTCGACGTCGGGCTTCAGTGGCAGACGCACCACCGTGGTGGCCCACTCCATGAGCTCGCGGAGCACTGGATCCCCGGCGGCGGCTGCCCCGGTGTCGACCGGCTCCGCCAAGCGGAGCACCGGAGTCCGCCTGGCCGACGGGACGACCTCCAGGATGCGACGGCGCGCCTGCGCCCGGTCGAAGCGCAGTGAGCCGGACCCACTGAAGATCTCCGGGGTGTCGCTGAGCCCGAGGACGGACTTGAACCCGAGTCCGAAACGACCGATCTGATCGCTGCGCTTCGTCGACAGGTGGGAAGCCATGAGTGCCGCGACCCCCGAGGCGGCGAGCGGCCGGCCTTGGTTGGCGCAGTACAGCGCCGAGCCGGTCAGGACGACCGAGATCCGACCTGGGTTCACGATCATCGCGTCGGCGCCGTTCTGGAGCAGCTCGTGCAGCTGCTTGCGGCCGTATCCGCCCTCGACGTTCGAGATCTCGATGCCGGCGTCCTGCTCGACGAGATTCGGCTTGGCGCGGTAGGCGGCCAGGCACTGCCGCGCTTCGTTCACGACCGCGGTGCCGACTTCGGCGTCGGCCCCGGCCCAGCCATCCATGTACACGTCGCCCCCGTCATCACTCAACGCACAGTGCAGCCGGCGCACCGTAGACGGTTGCTCCGACAAACCCGACGTGGCCGTGGGTCGGGTCACGCGGACTTCTGAGACCAGACGGTAAGGACCCGTAACGGAGGGTGTCGTCCCCGTCACCGGTGAGTCGCACCAAGTGGTGACGATTGAGCGGCGTGGGGCGGATGCTGCCTGTCGTTCACGCAGAACGGCCTGACGCCCGATGACGCACGCCGCGGAGCAAGGAGTCTCGAACGGGCCGCTCACGGTGGTGCTTGAGCGCTGATGGATGGGGTCGCGCGTTCAGCGGCCGCCGACCCCCGGGTTGGGGACCACGGGAAGCGCGTTCGCCGTGGCGACAGCGTCCTTGCGGACCTTCGTGAGTCGCGCGTGGAAGGCGTTGCAACTGTTGCCGTCCAGGTTCAGCGGGAGGTCAAGGAGCTGGATGAGCTGCGCCTCCAGCTCCCATGGTCGCTGATGTGGCACGAAGCTGACGTGTGCGTGCTCTGCCATCCACTGCGAGAGTCGCTGCTCGCCGTTCACGAAGGTCCTGCGGGAGCCCGACCCGACGCGTCGGAGCTGGATCCCGAGCTCTTCGGCGAGCAGACAGCCGAGGGTCTTGCGCAGCGTGGACCCCTCGGCGTTGCCGGCGTAGTGCGTCACGATTCGCTGGCGGAGCTGCCCCTTGCTCGCCGGGCGCCCGTTGCGCGGTGGCTCCTTCGGGCTGATTCCGGTGTACAGCAGGGTGAGCCCGTTGACCCGGTGGCAACCGGCGATGTCGATCGGCGCCGGCAGTCGGTCGAACCACCAGCCGTAGACGCCGGGAACGGCCGGAAGGGGCGACGGACGGCTCAACACCTCGTCCCGGCGCCACAGGCGCTCGGCGACAGGACGCGCGGGACATCGCTGGACACGTGGCTCTCCATGAGTCAGCCGGCGAAGGATCGGCCCCGGAACACCTGCTCGGTGTGCCAGCGAACGTGTGCGGCGGCGGGGAGCGGAGTTCCCGGCCGTGGCTTGAGGCGTTGACCGTGCAGGTCGTAGACGGTGCGTCCCTGTGTCGTCCGCGCGGAGAAACGTCGGGATACGACGACGGCGAAGTCGTCGTCCAGGCCGAGCATCCCGCGGTCGAAGAGCTTGTGGTGAAGGGAGCAGAGAGCGAGCCCGTTGTCCAGGTCGTCCGGGCCGCCCACCTTGAACCAGCGGACGTGTGCCGCCTCGATCCCGACGACACCTCCGCCAGCGGCACCGTCGAAGCCGCAGAAGGCGCACTGCCGGTCCCACGCCTCGATGACGGCGGTCGGCCACGTGCTGCTCCGCCGTCGCTCGGCAGTGCTCGCATCGCGGGCGGATCCGCTGCCCTCCAGCAGGTCCGGCTCCAATCCGACCGCGACCAGGACGTCGGGTGCCACCGTCCCCGGGAAGTGGCTCTCGACCAGTCCGCGTGCAACGGCGGCGAGGAGTTCCGGACGGTCCCGCAGGGCCGTCTCCAGAGACGTTTCCAGCCGGCCAGTCACGCCCTCCTGTAGCGGGCCGACGTTGTCCATTGGGACGTCGCGATCCAGTTGCCAGACGCCGTCGGCGCGTAACCGTGTGAAGGGATATGCGGCGCTCTGGGCCCGGCTGGTCTTGGACGTCGGGCCGAATTCCTCGATGAGGTCGGCGAGCTTCTCCTCGGCCTCCGACCAGGGCAGGCGGCTGGTTCCTGTGGCCGCCAATCGGCCCAGCGCCATCAGGACCAGCAGGGGCTTGTGCGGAGATCGTCGGCCGTCCTGCTGGTGCTGCCGAAGCGATGACAGCCGCACGAGGACCTGCTGAGCCGTGGGAACGCTGGAAGACACGGGTGCTCACTGTTCCTCAGGGCCCACGTGGCGTGCGGCAGGACACGGCGCGGGAGGCCCCGGAACGGCGTCGTCCGTGACAGCCTCCTGAGGCTCCGCACGCTGCACCACGGGGGAACGTTGCCGCACTCATCCTTGCCAGCCGTCGTCCGCTCGATGGAGGGCTGAGCCGTGTATCGCCTCGACGGTCGGCTCGTCCTCAGCCCCAGCGACCTGACCCGGCACCAGGAGTGCCACCACCTCACCGCGCTCAACCTCGCGGTGGCCGGCGGCAGCCTGCAGCCGCTGGCCGAGGGGGTGAGCGACCAGACGGTGCTCGTCGCCGACCTCGGCATCGCCCACGAGCTCCGCTACCTGGAGTCGCTGGAGGAGCAGGGCCTCGAGGTCGTCCGCCTCCACCAGAGCCGCAGCGAGGCAGCGACGCGAGAGGCGATGCGCGCTGGCGTCGACGTCATCCACCAGGCGACCCTGTTCGACGGCACCTGGGGCGGCCAGGCCGACTTCCTCCTGAAGACGACCGCGCCGTCCGACCTCGGCGACTGGTCCTACGAGGTCGCCGACGCCAAGCTCGCTCGCCGCATCAAGGTGCCGGCGCTGCTGCAGATGGCCACCTACGCCGACCGGCTCGCCACCCTCCAGGGCCGCACTCCCGAGCGCATCTGCGTGGTCACCGGCGACGGCGAATCTCGTCCCTGGCGGCTGGTCGACGTCGCCGCCTACGCCCGCCGCGCCCGCACCCGGCTGGAGGGCTTCGTCGCCAACCCGGGAAACACCGGCCCGGTCCCCGTCGCCTACTGCGGCCAGTGCACCTGGAAGCCGCGCTGCGAGGACGAGCTGCGCACCGGCGACGACCTCAGCCTCGTCGCCGGCATGCGCCGCGACCAGCGCGCCGCCCTGATCGCCGTCGGCGTCACCACGCTCGAGCAACTCGCGACCGCCACAGACGACGTCCTCAAGGCCACCGGCATCACCCGGGGCACCCGCGAGCGACTGCGCGACCAGGCCCGCGAGCAGCTCCGCGGCCGGCAGGCCCAGGCCCCGACTCGCACCCTGCTCACACCGCAGCCGACCCAGGGGCTGCTGCGACTTCCCGCGCCCAGCCCCGGCGATCTCTACCTCGACTTCGAGGGCGATCCGCTCTCCGGCGACGGCCAGGGCCTGGAGTACCTCGCCGGCCTCGGCGACCGCACCGGCGCCTTCACCGCACTGTGGGCGCACGACGCCGAGCAGGAGCGGCGCATGGTGGAGGAGCTGATCGACCGGGTCATCGAGAGCTGGAAACAAGACCCCGCCATGCACGTCTACCACTACGCCGCCTACGAGGTCAGCGCGCTCAAGCGGCTCACTGGCCGGTACGGCGTCCGGGAGGCGGAGCTCGACCAGCTGCTGCGCGCCGAGCGGTTCGTCGACCTCCATCCCGTCGTCCGCCAGTCGATGCGGATCAGCAAGGAGTCCTACTCGATCAAGAAGGTCGAGGCGTTCTACGGGCGCGAGCACACCGGCGACGTCGCCGACGCGATGTCCAGCGTCGTCGAGTACGAGAAGTGGCTGATCGACCGCGACCCGGCCCGGCTGCAGGCCATCCACGACTACAACCGGGACGACGTCGACTCCACCCGCGAGCTGCACGACTGGCTGGAGACGCAGCGCGCCGAGCTGGAGGCCGAGCACGGCGAGCTGCCGCGGCCGATGCTGTCCGAGATCGACGCGCCCAAGCCGCAGTCGGACGCCGAGGTCGCGGAGCTGGCCCTGGTCGAGCGACTGCAGGCCCGCGGCCACGACTTGCTCGGCGACCTGGTGCAGTGGCACCGCCGCGAGGCCCGGCCCGGCTGGTGGGAGTTCTTCAGCCGCGGCGACCTGGAGGACGAGCAGCTCGTCGAGGACCGCACCGCACTCGGCGGCCTCTCCGTCGCCGTCGAGATCGGCACCGAGAAGCGCAGCAAGCTCTACGAGCTCACCTTCCCGCCGCAGGACGCCAAGCTCGCCGTCGGCAAGCCGGCCTTCGACGTCGACACCCGCGCGCGCATCGGCGAGGTCCGCGAGCTCGACGCCGTCGGTGGCCGGATCGTCGTCAAGAGCACCAAGCAGCCGGGCGCGGTCCGCGGGCTCGGTCCGGAGGGACCGCTCGACGACAGGCAGATGCGCGCGGCGATCGTCGCCACGGCGGACGACGTTCTCGCCGGGCGGCCGTGTCTCGGCCAGGCGCTGCTCGACCGCGTCGTCCCGGCCGACTGCCGGCGGCTGCCCGGGGAGGAGGCCGGGGACGCCGTCGTCCGGCTCGGGCTGGAGCTGGACGGGCAGGTGCTCGCCGTGCAGGGGCCGCCCGGGAGCGGCAAGACGCGGGCGGCGTCGCGGCTTATCCGCGCGCTGCTGGACGCCGACAAGAAGGTCGGCGTCACGGCGCAGTCCCACGCGGTGATCGGCAACGTGCTCTCCGCCGTGGGCCGGCCGGCGCTGCAGAAGTGCGAGGAGCACCAGGCCTGCGGGGCGGACGGCGTCGAGTGGTCGAAGGACGCCGCTGAGGTGGCTTCACGACTGCTCGACGGGTCGGCGACGCTGGTCGGCGGGACCTCGTGGTTCTGGGCCCGGCCGGAGCTGGCCGAGGCGGTCGACGTGCTGGTGATCGACGAGGCCGGGCAGTTCTCGCTGGCCAACGCGGTCGCCGTGGCGCGCGCCGGTAAGTCGCTGGTGCTGCTCGGCGACCCGCAGCAGCTGGCACAGCCGACGCAGGCGGTGCACCCGGGGGAGTCGGGGCTCTCGGCGCTCGAGCACCTGCTCGAGGGGCACCAGACCGTGCCCGAGGACCGCGGCGTCTTCCTCGACCGGACCTACCGCATGCACCCGGCGCTGACCGCGTTCGTCTCCGACCTCGCCTATGAGGGGCGGCTGGAGTCGGCCGCCGGCCGCGAGCGGATCGCGGTGGACGGCTGGACCAGCGGCCTGGCCGTCCGGTTGGTGGAGCACACCCGCGCGGCCACGGCGGCTTCGGACGACGAGGCCCGTGCGGTGGCCGAGTTGTGGCGCTCGCTGCAGGGGGTCGGCTGGGTCGACGCGGCGGGTGAGCGGTCGGTCATAGGTGCCGACGACGTGCTGGTGGTGGCGCCGTACAACAACCAGGTCGCCCGCATCCGGGGCCTGCTGCCCGACGGCGCGCGGGTCGGCACCGTGGACAAGTTCCAGGGCCAGGAGGCGCCGGTCGTCGTCTACTCGATGACGTCGACGTCGGCCGCGGACGCCCCCCGCGGCGTCTCGTTCCTCTACGACCTGCACCGGCTCAACGTGGCGGTCTCGCGCGCCAAGGCGCTGGCCGTCGTCGTGATGAGCGAGGAGCTGCTGGACGCCGCCGTCCGGACGCCGGAGCAGCTGCGGCAGGTCAATGCGCTGTGCCGGCTCGTCGAGATGGCGACCGTCGTCCGCTGATCATCCGGGCTACCGACAGAAACGGCTGGGCAGGGCGTTAGGCGGTCGGCTCAGGTTCGTTCCCAGCCGCCTCGGTGATCATTCCCCGTCAGGGACTTCATTGATCAGGGGCGGCGGGGGAGTGGTAGGGCTACAGCGGTTGCGTCCGCTTCCACTCCTGGTACTTCTCTGGCAGGCACCTGGCACACGGTTGGTAACCGGCAGCGATGGCGGTGGCCTCATCGGCGAAGAAGACCCGGTGCTCGACGTAGTGGCCTTTGGCGATCCACCTGAGAGCAGAGGGGCAGTCGAGACGTCCGTAGATCTTCTTCGGCCGATAGCCGCCGAGCGTTCCGGGGACCGGGCTCATGTACGGACGACGATCGGCACCCATCAGCTTGTACACGTCGGCATTCTCCGGCCACGGTGGGTAGACCTTCGGCAACCGTCTGCAGACGGGGTGTCAAAGAGGCGTGAGCGCTGCCCAGTGGCGACTCGATGGTGCGGAGATCGCGACCAGGCAAGTCCGAGTCCCGACGACGGATCCCGCCACGCAACGGCGCACTCTGGAACACCGCGCGCATGTCACTCCAGCGCGGGGTTCGCTTTCGACACTCATGAGGTGTGCGGCCCGGGCTGTCGCCCCATCGGCGATGGTCCAGCGCTGGCCCACAGCGCGAGTCGCTCGGCGTGATCGTCACCGTCGGCCGCTACGTTCACTACGCAACGGAAGGAGCGCGGCTGTGGAAGCGCCGTACACCAGTACCGGGCCCGGCCAGTCCGTGCGCCTCGTCTACCAGGTCATGGGTTCAAACGGGCCTATCCCGAATCCTCAGAAGATCCGCTACATCCCGGCCGGATCCGCTGATGTCACGGGCCTGGGGCTGCCCACTCCGACGTGCCTCCGGCCGTCGGTCTCGGATGCCTCCGCCGTGATGGGTGCGGTCCAACTCGCCAACCTCGGCGTCTCCGTGGTCGATCTCGCGATCTCCGCCGCGGTCCTGGTCGAGGTCAAGAAGCAGACGCGTATCCTGCGGGAGATGCAGGTCGGACTGCAGGAGGTCCGGGCGGGGATCAGCGGTCTCCTCACACGCGCCGAGCGCATCGACGTCACCGTCGCAGAACTCAATCTCCGGGAGACCCTCAACCACGCACTGAAGTCCGCGTGCAAGGGCGACGAGGTCGATCTGGTCCTGCTCGCGCAGTTGGTGGCCAAGGCTCTCGACCGGTTCTTCGCGTCGATGAAGGCTCCCAATGAGCCCGGCATGAACCGGAGTTTCACGCTCGCCTCGGACGTGCGCGAGATGGCAGAGGCCGCCCTGCACATTCTCTGGGGCGCCCGCCTGACCGCCGTTCAGGCGCACAACCTCGCCTGCTCGGGTGACCCGCTCAAGGTGGTCGGCGACGACGGCCTCCGCCGCCACCTGGAACAAGCGGCGGACGCAACCACGCTCGTGGCGGCCATGGGCACCGTCATGGATGGTGCGAACGCCATGGCGGACAAGGTGGCCGACGGCCTTCGCGACACCCGACTGTTCTGGGGTGACAGCGACATCAAGCGCAAGTGGATGCACCGTCAACTGGCCGGGCTCCAGAAGAAGAACCTGGACCGCCTGGCGGCCGTTTCGCCAGCCCGCCGCCTGCTCGCTGAACTGCAGGACCATGAAGCGTGGAAGAGCGCATGCAAAGAAGGCGGTGAGTCCGTCAACACCTTCCTGCGGGACTACCTGCTGGCCTGGAGTGCGCACACAGACGCAGGTCTGCTGTGGAGGCTCCGGTATGAAACAAATCTGCAGGCGGACGCGACCTACTGGGAGGGCATTGACGGCTGGATGCAGCCGATGGTGACCGACGGGGCCGAGTCGGTTCTGGGCGTCACTCGGCCGCACGCAGCAGTCGTCGCCTGACGCGGGCGGCGTTGCGCGCGCACTAGGCGGGGCCGTGACCAGCCCTGCGGGCGATCCGGAGCCGTATCCAGCGCTGCCGGCTCTGCGCCGTCGACCGGTACGTTCGCCCAGCGGGTCGGCGCCCCCCACCGAGGCGCAGATCCTCGCGCACGGCTTGGACTTTCATCGGCGGCCGTAGATCCGCCCACGACAGCGGTTGATCCGGCCCCCAACGGCAGCGAAGCCGCCCTCAGGACTCCGGACTGTCAAGTCCAGTCCCGAGGGCGGCTTCATCGACATCTTCGTCGCTGCGTGGCGAGTCCTCGTCAGTAGCGGAAACTGGAGAACCTCGTGATTGTGACCTGCCCTGCCTGCTTCTCCGCGGACGACGTCACTTATCAGCGATTGCCGGACCGTCAGGTGGCCTACTTCTGCAGGGGCCGTCACGTCGACGGCAAGAACTACGAGTGGGTGCGTTCGGCGGACGCCGCGAGCGACTCCTGGTCGGCAGCTGACGGCGTGACCGACGAGTTGCTCGAGCCCATGCTCAGCTGTGTCGGCCCGGACGACTCCATGCTCGAGTACGGCATCGTCGAGTACCGGTTCCGGGAGCGGTACCCCGATCTGTTCCGCGCGCACGTGGCCGAGCGCGGGCACGTCCTCGCCGGGAAGACGCAGACGACGGCCTCTGCCGTGCGTTTCGGAATGGCGCTGGGCAGGCTCGCCCGTGCCGGCGACCTGGCGTACGAGTACGGTCCGGCGACCGGTGCGTGGAGCTACAACAGCCGGATCTCGTACTGGTGCCGGCCGCCTGCCGATGGTCGACCTCGCGTCACCTGGACGGAGTTCTGTTCCTCGCTCGGCCGACCGGTCGAGTGGACCGACGCCGACCGTCGGGCCGTGGCGGGTCGATGACGGCGGCCCTGCGAGCGCGCGGCCTCGGGAGGCATGGGTGAACGTCGAACTGCCGCAGCACATCAACCGGCTGCAGATGCCGTTCTCCTGGCACGTGGCCGCCGAGCTGTGTTGGCGGGTCCCAGGCCACACGATCTACGAGACCGCTCCGGCCGATGGGTTCTACGACTGCTTGTCCATCCGCGGCCCTCGCCTGCGCGTCGACATCAACCGCGGGGGCTCGATACACGCTCATGTCCCCGGGGCGCACGACGAGGATCCACCGGTCCCAGGAGAGCAGGTGCGTGAGCTGTCGTTCGCGCCGGGCGGCGTCGAGCGTGCCGTCGCGGCGGTACTCGGGCGCTGCGGGCTGAGCGTCGACCAGAGGCGGCCGCCCACCACGGCGGAGACCCTCACCTATCGCGTGATCGCCGGGGCCCTGTCACTGCGCTTCTTCGACGCGCACTGGGACTGCAGGGCGGTGATCGCCGCCGACGAGTACACGGAGACGCCGGCCAGTGCTCCGGCTGCCGACCTGGCGGACATCCCGGCCAACCAGATCTGGGCTCTCACCCGGGACGGGGAGGTTGTAGCGCACCTCGCGCGTGGTTGGGCCGTCACGCAGGTCGGCGAGCGCCTGGACCTGTTGGCGGCCTACGACCGTGGGACGTCTGTCGAAGCACTCGCCGCCCAGATCACCGCCCGACCGACGGCACGCCGGTCCGAGAGGTCTGTCCTCCCCTGCTCGTCACTGCCGCAACGGGCGGCCGAGTGGCCCGCCGACCTCTGATGGATCACCAGCCGGGATAGCGGACCCACCACTCGGCATCCGGGGAGTCGTCGAGGTAGATGGTCCCGGCCTCCGGCGGCGGTCGTTCCTCGCTCGGCGCGTCCACGAACTCGCGGACGAGGTCCTGCGCCAGCACGTCGGCCACCCAGGCGAGTTCCAGTCGGCTGACCAGTTCGGCGGGCAATGCGTCCGGACCGTGGCAGGCACCGAGCAGCGCTCCGACCGTTGCCGCCGTGCCCGCTGTCCCGTGGCGGGCCGCGAAGAGGAGAGCGTCGAGCACCTGATCGCGCCGCGGGAACGCGGTGATCAGGTAGAGCGCGTCACGCAGAGCAGCCGGTGCGGTCCTGCTCGCGTCGATACGCGTCGGGGCGGCTCCTCGTCGAGCCGCATGAGCGCCCTCGGCGACGGCGGCTTCGTAGCCGACGGCGTGAGGATGCTGCGGCGTGACAGCCGACAACGCCCTCAGGCCGTCTTCCGTGCACCCTCGGACATCACCGGTTCTGAGCGCGGACGCGAGGAAGAGCGTGCCGTCGGCGGCCGGCAGCCATCCGTCCCGCGCCCCGTGTGTCAGCGCAGCGACGTCCTTCGCCAGTTCGTGGAGACGGGACGGCTCCCCGCCGGAGAGGGCAACGGGGAGCGTCCGGACGAGACCGTGGAACCCGGCACTGGCGGTCGTCCCTGCCTTCTTCCCGCCCTGCCGTAGTGCGGCCACAGTGGCCGGCGCCGAGCCGCGCCGTTCACGGAGGACGGGGATCGTGGACAGGAACCCGTCGGGCCACACCGTGTGTCCGTGGTTCCAGGCCTCGTACGCCGCTTCTGCATCGATTCCTTGCCCCCAGGCCCACCGCACGAGCGCGTGCCAGACGACCGCCGGGGGATGGCAGATCCCCTTGGAGCGGTATCGCACCGAGGCCCGGATGAGCCCTTCCGCCGTCGTGCAGGCGAGTTGCCCGGCCACCGTGCTGCGCATCGGGGACGGGCCTGTCGGGACACGTCCTCCGACGGCGGCCAGTCCATCGCCCAGCACGAGTCCCAGCATGAGTCCCCAGGCGCGCCGGGGCGTCAGAGCCCAGGAGTCGGCATCGTTCACCGACGCACTCGCACACGGTGATCCTGGTCGGCGGGGTCCATGCTGTTCAACTCCTGCGGTTCGGTCTCGCGCCGGAAACCCGGGTCGATGAACGAGTCCTGAGTAGTCTCCCAACGTCGGCGACACTTCTGGCCGGTACTCACCCCTGCGGGTCAGGCGTTCACAGCTGCGGGCCGCCCAGAATGCCCGCGTGGCAGCTCACGTCTTTGTCGTCCCGGGCACTCTGCAGTCGCTGGCCTACGACGACGTCCTCCTCTCGACCGACTTCGGCGGCGGCGTCGGCAGCCACTTCTGGCCGGTGTTCGGATGGTCGGAGGAAGCGGGCGCCGAGAAGCAGCAATCGCTTCCGTGGTTGTCGGAGGAACGGCGAGTAGCGCTCGTCGAGCCGCTGCCTGACGACCCCGACGGGCCTCGCCGATGGCTTGTCGCGGTCGGCGGGACCTCGGCGACGCCGGTCCCATGGCTCCTCGACGGCGTTCGGCAAGCGCTGACCGCCGTGGCCGAGGCAGACCCCACGGGACTGACGGAAAAGCGTCCTCGCCGCGTCGCGATGCCCGTCATGGGTGTCGGAAGCGGAGGCTTTGACGGACGGCGGGGAGAGGTCATCCACGGCCTGCTCGACGTCGCTCAGTGGGCAGCTGATGACCTCGGTCTCGACGTCGTCATCGTCGCTGCCAAGCCGTCTGACTACTCGGCCCTGCAAGCCCTGCGTGCAGCCAGGCACTCACGGCCGCTGGTGGATCGCTTCGAGGTGCACGCTCAACGACTGGCCGCCCTCGCCCGCAGTGGTCAGCTGGCGCTGTTCATGGGAGCCGGCACAGGGATCGCCGCTGGATTGCCCAGTTGGGACGACCTCCTGGAGGCGGTGGCCGAGCGCGTCGGCCTGAAGGGCGGTGGTGCTCTCTCCGAGGAGCTTGGGCCGCTGGACGCCGCCGAGTTGGTGCGCAGGTACGCAGAGCGGAATGAGCGCGAGGAGAACCCCGAGAGCCCGCGGCCGAACCCGCTCGGGAGGTACGTGGCCGAGGCGATAGGACAGCCCTCGCGCTACGCCTTGAGTCACGCCCTGCTGGCGGCACTGGACGTGGACCAGGCCATCACAACCAATTTCGACAGGCTCTACGAGACAGCGGTCGGCGCGATCCGCCGCACCGCTCCCTTCATCGTCCTCCCGGAGACCGCCACCGCCGATCTCGCCGTCCCGGACGGCCGGCGGCCGTGGCTGCTGAAGCTGCACGGGGACATCGATCGGCCGGAGGACATCGTCCTCGACCGCCGGTCGTTCGTCCGCTACGACGCCAGGCGACGTCCCCTGGGCGGTGTCCTGCAGACGACGTTGCTCACGAAGCACCTGTTGGTGGTGGGCGCGTCGATGACCGACGACAACGTCATAAGGCTCATCCACGAGGTCGCCGAGCTCAACGAGCGGCCCGGTGAGGAACGCGCCTTCGGGACCGTCCTGAGCCTGCGTCCGGACCCGATGCGGGCCCAACTGTGGGAGCCGGAACTCCGCTACGTCGACCTCGGCAACGAAGGCGGCGACCTCGCGGCGGCCGGCCGTGAGCTCGAGATCTTCCTCGACAGGGTCGCGATGCTCGCGGCTCCGCGAACGGCCCACCTTCTCGACCCGCGATACCGAGAGCTCTTGGAAACCGAGGAGGAACGCAGGGTCGCCGCCTCCCTCTCCGTCCTCGCCGACGACGTCGCCAACCTGCCCAAGGAGGTCATGGAACGGGCGGGTTGGGACGACGTCGTCAGAGCGCTGGACGAGCTCGGGGCCTACGGGGGCTGAGATGCGTCACCCCGACAGATGCAGGGCCGCGTTAGATGCTTCAGTCGTCGCGGCCAGGCATCGTCGTCGGGACGGCGGATCGCTCGGTGTTGCCCGCGGCGAGCAGCTCATCGACGGCGCGGTGCAGGGCGTCGGCGATGGAGCTCCCCGGCAGCCGCTCCGCGACCGCCCGTTCGACGCTCGTGTAGTACCAGAGCAGCTCGTCGCGGCAGGCGTTGAACGTCGACCAGAAGTCCTGCCCGTACCGGCGGACGTCGGCGGCGATGCAGAGCCCGTTGTGCGTCTTGTCGGCCGCGGTCACGAGCAGGGCGTCCAGCGGCTTGTCGGCGAGGCCCGCGACGTACGGACGCTTCCGCTCGGCCCACGTCCCGCTGCGGTTGCCGTCGGCGTCCAGGCCGTCCGAGCACGCGCGCACGATGTCGGCGACGGCGTCCCCGAACGTCGTCCGGATCTGGGCCAGCACGGCGCCGCCGGTACCGGCCGGCGCGTCCTCGACGGCGTCGTGGAGCAGGGCAGCGATCGCCTGGTCCTCGTTGCCGCCGTGCTCCATGACCAGCGCGCTGACGCTCATCAGGTGCGTCATGTACGGCACTCGCGAGCCCTTGCGCAGCTGCTCCCGGTGGTGCCGCGCCGCGAACACCAGCGCCTCGTCGAAGCGCTCGGTCAGCGGGCCGGCCCCCATCGAGCGGCGGTCCCCCAGGGTCGTGGTCACGCGTTCTCCTCTCCTCTCAGGACGGCGGCGACGATCGAGTCGACGTCCGCCGGCACGGTTGTCGTCCGGGACGCTGCCCGGATCGCTGCGTACTGCGTGTACGGGTCGTCGCCCTTGGCCGCCCAGCCCAGCTCCGGCGCCCAGTAGCGGACGACCTCGACCTCGTCCGAGCCCGCCGAGCGGGTCACGGTCGCGGAGTCCTCGCCGCCCAGCCGCAGCTCGAGCACCTCGTCGCCGGCCGTACGGGTCAGGGAGCTGACCGAGACGCCGGGTACCGCACCGAGGACCCCCAGCAGGACGGCGTCCCACCCCACTCGGTCACCGCTCGCGCCGATCCAGCGCAGCCGCACGTGCGTCGTCCCGCCGCGCTGCTCCTGCGACAGCACCCGGTACCGGCCGCCGGTGACGAGCTCCTGCTCGAACGCCTTGACGCCCGACGCGACCCACGCGGGCACGGCCGGGAACGGCCCGACCAGCTCGAACAGGAACCGGGTGCCGAAGCTGTCGGCCACCTCGCGGCTCAGCGACACGCCCCACAACGGCATCTCGATCCGGCCCGTGCGCAGCTGCCGCTCGATCTGCGGGTCCTCGTCCGGCTTGGACGTGATGCCCCGCCCGGCGAACCCGAGGAGCGGCAGCCCGACTTGCGCGTTCCAACCGTCGGCGTCCATGTGCGGTGCCGCGTTGACTGCCCTCAACAGGTGGACGCCGGCCTCGAGGAGCTCGCGGGACGCCCTGGCCTGCTGCTCGTACCCGGTGATGAACCCGGCGCGGAAGTAGTGGCGGACGCCGGTCAGCACGCGCGCCGCACCGCGGATCGGCGAGGACCCCACGTTCTGCCCGCCCTGCCAGAGGGTGCATGCCGCAGCCAGGTCCTCGGCCGAGACGGGAGATTGCCGGTCCGGACGGGCCCACTCCGCCGCCCGTGTCTGGTCCTTGCGCAGAACGGCCACCGCCCGCTCGACCTCGCGGACGACGAGGTCCACCGCCTCGTCGGCGGTCGCCGCCGTCCCCGCCGTCGTCCGCTTCAGGTCGAGCGCGAAGCCGTCGTCCGGAGTAGGCAGCTCGACCGTGCCGTCGGGGCGCAGGTCGACCCACTGCGTGTAGTAGGTCAGCGGGTGCCGGCTGCTGATCGTGACGCTTAGCCCGCCGTCCCGGCCTTCCTCGACGCGGACGGCGACGTCCTCCTCGTCCCACCTGGCGACCCGCGCCACGACGTGGCCGCGCACACCAGCGAGGTCCAGGAGGCTCACCAGCAGGCCCCGCAGGCACCGCTCGGCAACAGCTCCATCTGGCACGCTGGACAGATCTTCGACGCCTGCTCGCCCTTCTTGGGAGACCCCGTGCCCACGCTGGACTTCGGGCCGGTCGCCCGCCAGCCCATGGCTTCCTTCGCGATGCCCAGGACGACGGCGTAGCGGTCGCCCAGGGAGTCGGCGGCGACGTGGAGGTACGTGGTCGCCGGCGTCTTGTTGTCGAGCGTGGCACCGGGGACCTCGCCGACGACCTGGAGCGCTCGCTCGGGCGACAGCGCGATCGAGATCCACGTCTTGTGTGCGTAGACCGCGACCGCGTTCTCCGTCGAGGGGCGCAGGCTGACGTACTGCGCCTGCCGGTCGGATTCGACGCTCGTCCAGCCGGCGAGGTCGGTGGCGAGCGCCCGAACCGGAGGCGCGGGATCCAGGTCGTCGAGGTGGTCGTGCAGCGTGCTCATGGCGGCTCCCCGTGGTCTCCGGTCAGCGGTTCTGCTCGAGGCGGTGCAGGGCGGCGGTGAAGCTGTCGTTCCACAGGCCGAGGTGCTCCCACCGCTGGCGGACGTAGTCGGTCGCTTCGGCGACCGACATCCCCCTCTGGCGTACCAGCCAGCCGCGCAGCACCAGGCCGGTGCGGGAAGCGCCGCCGTGGCAGTGCACGAGCAGCCGGTGCCCCTCGGCGCGCAGCGCGGCCATGTCGTCGAGGACGTCGGCCAGGACGGCGTCCAGGTCGTGGTTGTGGTCGTTGTCGGCGATGTAGGCCATCCGGTGCGTCCGGTGGGGGAACGGCTCGCCGAGCCGGCACAGCGAGATGACGGCGAAGTCCTCCTCGCTGTACCGGGCGCCGTCGAGGTTGCCGGCCCAGATGCCGGGGCCCTCCTCGTCGGCCGGGATGACCTCGCGCGGGCCGATCCGCGGGATGACGCCGGGGTCGTACGGGTCGCCGTCCTTCCCGTCGAGCACCGCCGCGAGCTCCTGCAGGGCAGCCAGTCGCCACACCTTCTCGCCGTGCCCCGGCACGCGGCCGTGCACCACCGAGGCCCACCGCGCCGGGATCCCGCCCATGCCGTACACCGCCCCGGCCAGCCCGCCAGCGACCGCGGCCACCGTGTCGGTGTCTCCGCCCAGGTCGATGACCAGCCGCATGACCTCGGCGAAGTCCCGGCCGTGCCGCAGCCCCCACACCGCCTGCCCGAGCGTGGGCCACACCGCCCCGTTGGACTCGGTGGCGTCCTCGGGCGTCCAGTCCGGCGCGAGCACGATGGCCCACCGGCCGCGGTGCTCGTCGGGCACGGCCTCCAGCGCCGACGGGATCGCGACCAGCGGGTCCCCGCCGTCGAGCGCCACCCGGATGAGCTCGTGGAAGACGGCGCAGCCCTCGCCGGCGGATGGGTCGCCGTGGGTCAGCGCGGAGATCCGGCGGGCGGCGTCCATCATCGTCTCGCGCCCCTCGCGGGCGAACCGGATCGCCGCGGGCGTCGTCCGCATCAGCGATCCATTGCCGGCGGCCCGTCCCGAGCGGCGGAAGTGCTCGGCCGCGGCGACGTCCCACGGCCGCCCGGAGCCGAGCACCTCCCGCGTCTGGATACCGACGTCCTTCGGGCCGGCCGCCGCCCAGGCGCGGAAGCGGTCGAACAGGTCGGCCTCGTCCAGGTCGCCGCGCTCGACGAGGGACGTCGCGACGAGCAGCGCCATCTGCGTGTCGTCGGTGAACTCGCCCGGTTCCCACGGACCGCCACCGCACATCTCGGTCTGCGAGCCGCGGGCCGGCTCGGGGAAGCGGGCGGTGAACCGGCCGGGCGGGCCGAACTCGAACGGGGCGCCGAGCGCGTCCCCGACGGCCGAGCCCACCAGCGCGCCGGCGACGCGGGAGGAGCGGTGGAGCGTCATGGATCAGGCCTCCTGGAGGGGGTGGGTCAGGTCGACGGCGGTCAGGTGGACGGTGCGGCCGTGCCAGGTGACGGCGTCCAGCCACACCCGGCCGCCACCGCGGGAGCGGCGGCCGAGGCCGGCCGGTCCGTCGAGGGTGAGCCGGGTCTTCTCGACCCGCTCGGCGAAGCCGCGGACCAGGGCGGCGGGCGTGCGGAGGTCCGGGCGGCCGAGGGTGTCCAGCGTGGCGGCCTGCAGCAGGCCCGACCAGTGCGCCTTCAGCGTGCGCGCGGAGTCGAACAGCTCCAGCCACGCGGGGCGGCCGGCGACGCCGACGAGCAGCCCGCGCTGGCCGGCGAGCGGGCGCAGTTCACGGGTGAGGTCCCGGGCCCGGGGTGCCGCCCGGTCGAGGCGCTCGGCCAGCGAGTCGGTGGCCGACGGGCCGGCAACGGCCTCGTAGCGGCTCACCCGCCGCCACACCTCGGCCTGCGAGTCGAGCCGGGGGAGGACGGCGAACGGCACGCGGCGGGCCTGCCGCCGGTGGATGGCGTCCCCGTGCCAGCGGCCCTGCTCGACGCAGACGACCGGCAGCACCGTGGGCCGGTTCGGCGGGAGCAGGGTCGTCGCGGTGAGCGCCCGGTGCTGCCAGCCCCCCTCGAGCAGCTCCCCGGCCAGCAGGAGCACCGGCCGGTCGGCCCGGTTGGTCAGGACCAGCTGGTCGACGGCGGGGGAGCCGGCTCGCTCCTCGACGTCGACGGGCGCCTGCCCCCCGGTCAGGTGGTCGGACGCCACCGAGGGTGCGTCGGTCCAGACGGGGAAGACCGTGAGCGGTCCGCGGTGCGTGCCCTGTCCGACGTGGAGTCGAACGCCGATCCCGTCCATCCCGACCACCCTCTCCAGCATTTACGCGATGGCGCGCAAACACAGGTTAAGCGAGGTGCGCGTAAAGTCAAGGGCGTGTACCGCGACTCCTTCGGCAAGACCCTCGAGGACTACCCGCGGCCCTCGGTGGCCGTCGACACCGCCGTCCTGACCGTCGGGCCGAACGGCACGCTGGACGTGCTGCTCGTCCGGCGCGATGGCGCCCATCAGCGCGACGCCTGGGCGCTGCCCGGGACGTTCCTGCACCCGAGGGAGCGGCTGGCCGACGCCGTCCTGCGGTCGCTTGAGCAGAAGGCCGGTCTGCGGGGGACGACGCCGCGGCAGCTGCACGTCTTCGACGATCCGAGGCGCGACGAGCGCGGGTGGGTCCTCTCCGTAGCGCACGTCGTCGTCCTCCCGTGGCACACCATCGAGCCGGTCTTGGCCGCCCGCCCGGACGACGACCGGCTCTGCCCCGTCGCCGAGGCGACGGGGCTGCCGTTCGACCACGACGCCATCGTGCGGCGGGCGGTGCGCAACCTCCGTGCCCGTTACCGCCGACGCCCCGATCCGGAAGCCCTGCTGCCGGCGCCGTTCACGATGCGGCAGCTGCGCGAGGTGCACGCGGCGGTGGCCGGCGTAGCCCTCGACGAGCTCAAGCCGGACGCCTTCCGCCGGCACATGGAGCCGCAACTGCAGGACACGGGGCGGACGACGGAACGGGCCGTCGGTCGACCCGCGGCCCTCTATCGGCGCTCAGGCGGCTGACCCCTCGCTCGCGTGCCTCGGGCACCCGCCGTCGGACGGGGCGGTGGGAACGGAGCCCCGCTCGGTGCCGCCCGCGGTGATCAGCTCGTCCACCGCGCGGTGCAGCGCCGCGACGATCGCGTGGTCCCCGAGGCGCTCGGCGACCGCCTGCTCCACGGCGGTGTAGTACCAGAGCAGGTCGTGCTCGCAGGCGCTGAACGTGCCCCAGAAGCCGGGGCCGTAGGTGCGCAGGTCCCGGGCGATCGACAGCGCGTTGTGGATCTTGTCCGCCGCGGTGACGAGCAGGGCCTCGTCCGACTTCTTGCCCGGCGTCCTCAGACCGGTGACGTAGTCGAGCTTGCGCTCGCGCCACGGGCGCTTGCCGTGCCCGTCGTTGAGCGAGTCGCTGCACGCCTCGACCATCGACCGCACGGACTCGCCGAACTGGTCCCCGATCGCCCGGAGCACCTCGGGGCCCTGCCCCTTGGCGGCGTCCTCCACGGCGTCGTGCAGCAACGCCGTGATCGCCTGGTCCTCGCCGCCCCCGTGTTCGAGCACGAGTGCGGAAACACTCATCAGGTGCGAGAAGTACGGGACACGGGACCCCTTGCGGAAGTGGAACCGGTGGCGCTCGAAGGCGAACTGCAGCGCGTCGTCGAACCGCGTGGTCAGCGCGCCGGCGCCGAACGTCCGACGGGCTTCAAGGGTGGGGATGGTCGTCATCGGGCTCCTCTGCTCGGGATCTGCACCTACTTCCTACCCGCAGGGTCCGACAATTTGCGCTGATCCGAGAAAAACCGCGGCTACCGGTGGGGCGAATCCCCGCCACGGCCACCCGGCCCGCCACGCAGGGCGTTCGCATCAGGCCGCCGCCGTGCTCCTGCACGGGCGGGGGGTGTGACAAACCCCGGTTCTGTGGGTGGCGCCTGCCACCATCCGCGCCCGGCCGTCACGGGACGGCCTCGAGACGGGAGTGGCATGGCTGAACCAGTCGGCGTCCAGGTGGGTCGGGTCTGTCCCGGGTGCGGGCGGGAGGACTCGGTCCCGCTGCGGTGGGGCCTGCCTGCGGTCGAGGACATGCGGCTCGCCGAGCGCGGTCTGGTCGCGCTGGGCGGCTGCATGCTGCCGGAGGACGAGCCCGCCCTCAGCTGCCGAGCCTGTGGTCTCGAGTGGGGGCGTAAGGGCGACCCAACCACCGACGAGCAGGCGTTGGCCGACCTGCTGGGCGTCCAGTACGCCGACGTCGTCCGCGCGCTCGGTACGGGATGGCGACGGGAGAGCGCCGCTGAGGACCCGGTGCAGTGGTTCGTCAGCGGCGAGCCGGCGCAGGTCGCGGTCGGCGTCGAGGGCCCCTCGTTGGTGCTGGCCCGTCCGCTGACCAGCTGGGGCGAGCGAACCGAACTGCAGCCGGCCGACCGGCGCGAGTTCAGCCGCGACGACCTGCTCTGGACCCCGGAGGTCGTCGCCGAGGCGGCCGAGGCCATCGCCGCGCGCCGACGCCGCTCGTTCCGCTGGTGCCGCTCCTGCCGCCGTCCCCACGCACCTGAGTGGTTCGTCGGCGCAGCAGGGACCTGCCGACAGTGCGTCTCGCTCCTTGACGGTGTCGACGCGGAACACCGCTGGACCTCGAAGCCGTAGTCGCAGCCGCGAGGCCTGCCTGGTCAGCGCCGGGACCGGGTGTCCTGTTCAGCCGGGCAGCCGTCGCCGGCGCCGTCGGGACGCACGGACGCTGACGATCGCGACGTTCACGCCGGCCGCCACTCCGTACAGCCAGGGCAGGTGGAGGTCGAAGTGGTTGCTGAGCTTGACGGCGATCAGTGCCACAGCGAAGACGCCCAGGAGGACCCAGCCCAGGTCGCCTCGGCCGGGGGCGCGGGTCGGTTCTCTCCGGTGGTCACAGGTCGGCCTCCTCCAGGCGGGGTCTGCTGGAGCACTCCGGCCACCACGGTCGGAGGCGCTCCTGCCTGACCGAGCTTGGCGTCGAGCACGAGCACGAACGAGGGAGGCAGCCCGAGTGCCACCGAGGCGGACCCCCGTCACGGACTGGTGTGGGCCCTTCCCGCTCCGGCGATGCCGGAGAACGAGCTCGGACGGGCGCGAGCAGTACCCGCCCGCACGCACGAGGGAGCTCTGGGACCAGTGAGGCGGTTGCGGGTGGCATCCGTCCTAAACGCACGTGTTCCGTCCCGCTCCGTGTCATCGTCCGTCGGACGCCGCACCGGATGGACCGCAGTGCAGCGCGGTCGAGAGCACAGAGGAGTCGTCGTGACCGTTGACGCGGAGATGCGGCCGTGACGGCGCGGGTCTTCCCCGACGAGCCGCAGTTCGTCACGGCGTCCGAGGAGCTGCTCGTCCGGATGCTCCAGGAGCAGCTGCCCGACGACGCCGTCCTCTTCTGCAACCTGCGCTTCAGCGACCGCGGGGAGGACCGCGAGGCCGACCTCATCGTGGCCTGGCCCGGTCTGGGCGTCGCCGTCGTCGAGGTCAAGGGCGGCAGCGTGTCCCTGCAGCGCGGGGTGTGGCGGCAGGTCGGGGACGGCGTCGACCGCGAGATCCACCCGGTCGACCAGGCCGTCGCCTGCAAGTACCTGCTGCGCGACTACCTCGCCGAGCACCCGCGCTGGTCCGCGGGCCGTCCGCGCCTGGCGCACCTCGTCGCACTGCCGGCCACCACGCTGCCGGACGCCTTCGTCGCCCCGGGGCTCGCCCGGTGGATGGCCCTCGACAAGACGGACGTGCCGCACGCGGCCGCGCGCATCCGTGCGGCGCTGCAGAAGGTGCGGGACGAGCCGGACCCGCCCACCGCCGAGGACGTCGAGGACCTCGTCGACTGCCTCGCCGGGACGGCGATCCCGCAGCAGCACCTCGTGGCCTGGCTCGCCGAGCGGGAGGCCGCCTGCGACCTGCTCACCAAGGACCAGGCCAGGGTCCTCGACCTCCTGTCCGGTCGGCACCGCGTGGAGATCACCGGCGGCGCCGGCTCCGGCAAGACCTGGCTGGCCGTGGAGAAGGCGCGTCGCCTCGCCGCGGACGGGCACCGCGTGGCGCTCATGTGCTACTCGCGCGGCCTGGCCGAGTTCCTGCGGCGGTGGGTCGAGAAGCTCCCGAAGCGGCAGCGGCCGGACTACGTCGGCACCTTCCACTACCTCGGCATCGGCTGGGGCGTCCCCGAGGGGTCGGACGACGACAGCCGGTACTGGGAGGAGTTCCTGCCGGCGCGGATGGTGTCGCTGGCCCGGTCCCTGCCGGAGTCCGAGCGCTTCGACGCGATCGTCGTCGACGAGGGTCAGGACTTCGCCGCGAGCTGGTGGGACGCCGTCCTCGCGGCACTGCGCGACCCTCAGAAGGGGGCGCTCCACGTCTTCTCCGACGAGGGGCAGCGCATCTTCGCACGGCAAGGGCGGCCGACCGTCCAACTGGAGTCGTTCCCGCTCACCGAGAACCTGCGCAACACCAAGCAGATCGCCGGGACCTTCTCCAGCCTGGCGCCCCGCATGAGGGTGCGCGGGCTGTCCGGCGTGCCGGTGCGGTTCGTCGAGTGCACCTCGGAGCAGGCCGTCGACGTGGCGGACGACGTCGCCGCGGCCCTGCTCGAGGACGAGGACTGGCCGCCGGAGTCGGTGGCGCTGCTGACCACGCACGCTCGTCACCAGGTGCAGAAGGAGCGGCAGGCCGCCGGGCAGGACGCCTACTGGGCCACCTTCTGGGACGACGAGGACCCGTTCTACGGGCACGTGCTCGGCTTCAAGGGCCTCGAGCGGCCGGCCGTCGTGCTCGCGGTCAACGGGTTCCGCGACGAGGCCAGGGCTCGGGAGATGTTGTACGTCGGCCTCTCCCGCGCCCGCGACCTGCTGGTCGTCTGCGGGGACCTGGAGCTGATCCGCCGCGTCGGCGGCGAGGCCGTCGCCCGGCGGCTCACCGTGGGGAGCACGGCATGACCACGGTCGAGACCATCTGGGACCTCGTGCGCCGCGGCGCCGACACGCTGCCCGAGCCGTTCAGCAGCAAGCGTCTGATCGACTGGGTGATCCGGCAGCGTCCGGACGTCCAGGAGTCGTCAGTGCGCACGCACATCCAGTACGCGACCGCCAACGCCGGGAACGCGCGCAACCCCTTCGGCCACCGGCGGCCGCTGCTCGACCGCGTCGGCCACGGCGAGTATCGCCGGCACCGTCCGTCGGCTGGAACTCCGGCGCCGCCCACGCCGCAGCCGACGGCTCAGCCGCCGGTCGTAGGACGTGCCGACGTCGTCCTGGTCGGCTGCTCGGACTCGAAGGCGCCGTCCGCCCGACCGGCGGAACGGCTCTTCACCGGCGCTGCGTTCGTGAAGGGGCGCGCACACGCGCTGGCCACCGGCCGCCCCTGGTACGTGCTGAGCGCGAGGTGGGGGCTCCTGGCACCCGACGACGTCGTCGCGCCCTACGACGTCTATCTGGCAGACCGGCCGACGCAGTACCGGACGGCGTGGGGCGCCTGGGTGGTGGCCCAGCTGGCCGAGCGGCACGGACTCCGCGGCGCAGCGGTGGAGGTGCACGCGGGTGAGGCGTACTGTCTGCCGCTCGCGGGTCCGCTGGCCGCGGCCGGCGCGACGCTGCACCAGCCACTGGCCGGCCTGCGGCAGGGAGAGCGGCTGGCCTGGTACGGGAGGGCGCGCAACGACCTCGAGCTGATCAGCCGCTCTCAGGAGATCCCCGACATCAGCTCCCTGCTCGACCCAGCGCGGACCATCGCGCCCGCCGACTTCCTCGCAGCGGGACGCCGGGCCGCTGACCGTCCCGGGCTCTACAGCTGGTGGGTCGACACGGCGGGAGCCCACGAGCTCTCCGGCCTGGGCCACCGGGTCGCTCCCGGACTGGTCTACGCCGGTCGAGCCGGCGGTGTGCGCACGAACGGGTCGGCCTCCACGAACACCCTGTGGGGCCGCGTCGCTGGCATGCACCTCCAGGGCAACCGCAGCTTCTCGACCTTCCGGCTGACCCTCACCGCCGCCCTCCGACACGAGCACGCGCGGGTCGTGGACGAGTCCTCGCTGACTCGCTGGATGCACGACCACCTGCGCGTCGCGGTGCTGCCACTGGCCGCCGCAGACGTCCTCCCATCGGAGGAGCGCCTGCTCGGGCTCACTGATCCACCGCTCAACCTCCAGGGCGTACCGGTCACCCCGCTGCGCCGGACCTTGAGCCGGCTGCGCTCGTCGGTCGTCGCCGAGGGCTGAGCCGCTGATGACCCCCGAGGCGCTCACGAGTCCTCCAGGCACGTCCTCCCTCAGAGATCGCGCGGGATCCGGTGCCGCGCAGCAACTCGGATCCCGAACACGAGAGGCCGCAGTGTCCGCACACACGCCTGTCGTCCCGCTGCTGGAGTCTGTCCCCGGCGTCTCGCACGTCGACGCCACCACCGACCGCGCCAACTCGATCGTCAACACGGTCGTCCGATGCGTCTACGAAGGCCGACGGGCCGTCACTGTCGGCACGGACACGAGGACGCAGATCGGTGCCCTGCTCGACCTCGTCGACCTGCACCTGGCCGGTGTGGGCGCCGGCACGCCGGTTGCATCCGACGAGGTCGTCCTGCTGATGGTGCAGGACCGGTGGGACACGGAGGCGGAGGGTGCGCTCCGGACGCTGGCGGCGCAGCTGCGCGGCCCGTTCCGGGTCCTGCTGCGACGGCTCAACAGCAAGGGTGAGGTGTTGTCGATCAGCGCGGGTGGGCTCGACGATCTCGGGGACCACGAGAAGTACCGGTACACCGAGTGGCGGCGTTACCTCATGGACGTCGGCGACCGTCCGTCACCTCTGGTCGATCGACTCCTCGACGGCGTGCACCGTGAGGACTTCCGGGCCTACCCGATGCTGACCTCCAAGGGCTGGTGGTCCCTGCGGCTCGAGGGCCTCGAGGTCGCCCAGGTGGGACCACGCCACGGCCGGCTCGACGTCGGCAAGGACTACCAGGGGCGGCGCGGGCCCGAGCGCACGACATGGCTGGGCACGGTCCCCGAGGGACGCCTCGAGGTCACCGAGGACGACGTGTCGATCGCTCGCGCCACCGAGGCGATCAACCACTTCGCGGACACGTGGGAGAAGGTCCTCTCGGCGCGGCCCAGGCACAACGAGCACGCTCTCGAGTCCCGCATCCTGCGCGGCGCCGTACCGATCACGACCGCCGACGGTGCCCTCGAGATCCTGCGGATGCCGGGCACCGACCGAGTGAGTTGGGGCAGCCAGTTCCCGACCCGTTGGGGAAGGACCGCGTCCAACGCCGGCCGCTATCTCGACGCGCTCCTCCGTGACGGGCCGACGCCGTGGGCACTCGAGATCAAGGTCGAGGGACCGTCGGGTGTCGGCTCGTACTACCGGCACGCAGTGCACCAGGCCGTCCTCTACCGACACTTCATCCGGGAGGCTGTGCATCTGGCGCCCTGGTTCGAGCGATTCGGCCTCGACCACACCGCGTGCCGCGCCGCCGTCGTCGTGCCGGAGTTCGCGGCGCGCGACTCGCCCTGGCCCGGCCGCCTGGCGCGGGTGTGCGACACGTTCGACGTCGAGCTGATCACTGTGCCCCAGCACGTCGCCCGGGCCGGGCGGTTCTCGGCATGACGGTCTTCGGCGTGCGCCGTCGGACAGGGAGAGCAGCGGACCGGCGTGATGCCGGGACGTTGAGTGGCGGTGATCGGATCTCGGTCTGGTCCCGCGAGGCCCGGGAGAAGCTCATCGAGACAGCGCGCAGCTATCACGCGGTCGTCACCTACAGCGAGCTGGCTCGGCACGTGCAGGAGGCATCGGGTGTGCACACCCGGCAGCTCATGCGGTACTGGATCGGCGACGTCCTGTTCCGGGTGGCGGAGGACTGCGGTCAGCGGGACGAACCGATGCTCTCGGCGCTCTGCGTGACCCAGGACGGCGCCGTCGGCGGTGGCTACGTCGGGGCGGTGCGGGCCGTGTGCGGGATCGAACCCGAGCAGCCCGACGACCACGCTGCGGAGCAGCGGCTCGAGTGCTACCGCTACTTCGGCGCTGAGCTGCCGCCGGACGGCGGGCGTCCGGCGGTGACGGCGCAGGTCCAAGCACGCCGGGACAAGCAGCGGCACACCCGCCAGCCCGCGCGGCGGGGCGGGATGTGCCCGAGCTGCTTCACCGAGATGCCGGTCTCCGGCGACTGCGCCTTCTGCACATAGTCGGCTCAGGCCGGGCGCCATGGTGGTTCCTCCTCGCCCGGCAGCAGCTCTTGCCAGGGCCGACCCGATTGAGTGGACGCCGTCCGCAGCCGTACGCCGGATGCGAACGGCCGGCCGGTGGCTTCCGAGCAAGACGCTGTGGCGACTCGCCGACATGGCCACCGGCGCCGTCCGAGTCGACGCCCGGCTGCCCCGCGGAGTCATGGTGCCGAGCGCGAGGGGCTGTGCCGATACAGGAGAGGTAACGCCTCGCCGAGCCAGGAGCGCCGACGTGCCCAGGTCCACCGCGCCCCGGTCCCGCTCCAGGCCGAGCAAGGGCGCCCGCACCAAGAAGGGCTCCCGGTCCCGCAGAGGGAGGACGGCGAAGGGCCGCCGCCGGTCGAGGTCCGGGCGTGGTCTTCGAGCGACGCTGCTCGTGGTGCTGGTGATCGCCGGTGTGGTCGCGTGGCCGGCGGTGGAGAAGCACCTGTCCGCGCTGCCGTTCGTCGGGTCCGTCGTCGCCGCGCTCACGCCCGCCTGGCCGCTGACCGGGGTCCCGGCCGACGCGATCGCCGACCGCCCGGCGCTCGCGGTGAAGATCGAGAACTCCGTCGACGCCCGCCCGCAGACCGGGCTGAACGCCGCGGACCTGGTGTGGGAGCAGGTCGTCGAGGGCGGGATCACCCGGTTCGTCGCCGTCTACCACTCCGACCTCCCGCCCGAGATCGGCCCGGTGCGGTCGATCCGGCCGATGGACCCCGCGATCGCCGCGCCGCTGGGCGGGCTGCTCGCGTTCTCCGGTGGCGTGCAGGCCTACGTCACCGCCGCGCAGGACGCCGGGTTGCAGGTGCTCAGCCAGGACTCCCGGGCCGACGGCTTCCACCGGACGACGATCCGCGTGGCGCCGCACAACGTCTACGCGGTGCCACAGATCCTCGTCGACCAGGCCGACGCCGCCCACCGGGCCTCACCCGGCGCCCAGTTCGACCACTCCGCGGCCGGTGAACACCCCACCGCCGTCGCCGCGGGTCAGCCGGCGACCACCCTGGAGCTCACGTTGTCCGGGGTCAGCCACCCTCGGTGGGCCTGGAACGCTGCGGACGGCCGCTGGCTGCGCAACGAGGGGAGCGCCCCGGCGGTCGAGGCGGACGGCCGGCGGATCGGCGCGACCAACGTCGTCGTCCTGCGCGTCGACGTCGTCGCGACCGAGGCCCGGGATCCGGCAGGGAACCCCGTCCCGGAGACCATCCTGACCGGCACCGGCCGTGCGCTCGTCGCCTCCGGCGGGCACGCGGTCGAGGCCACCTGGTCCAAGCCGGGGACCGGCGACCGGATGAGCTTGACCGGAGCGGAAGGCGCCCCGGTGACGCTGGCGCCCGGGACCACCTGGGTCGAGCTGGTCCCCAACGGCACCGGCGGAGTCGCCACCGGTTGACCACGGAGGGACAGCGACGTGGGACGGGCATCCGGCCGGTTCGGCGTTCAAGGCTTTCGACGGGCTCGACAGCGACCATCAGGTGTACATGTGTGTACATGTCGGAGCCGGGCGAGCGCAGTGTCTCCGAGGCGCGCAAGGACCTGGCCGCCGTCGTCGACCAGGCGCGCGCGACCCAGCGGCCGGTCTACCTGAGCCGCCGCGGCCGGCGGGTGGCAGCCGTCATCGCCGTGGAGGATCTCGAACGCCTGCAGGCCCTCGCTGAAGACATGTCGGACCTCCTCGATGCCAAAGCCGCCTGTGCCGAGCTCCGGGAAACGGCGGCCGAGCCGGTGCCCTGGGAGCAGGTGAAGGCCGACCTGGGCATGGCATGACGTACCGGGTCCAGCTCGCGCCCGCCGCCGTCCGTCAGTCGCGCACGTTGGATCCGCCGGGGCGCCGGCGGGTCCAAGCGGCCATCGACCTCCTGACCGAGGAACCCCGTCTCTCAGGGGTGTGCAGTAGGTCGGTGGCGCCGGGGAGTGGCGGGTGCGAACCGGCGACTTCCGCATCGTCTACGACATCCGTGATCCGTAGCTGCTGGTCCTCGTCATCAAGGTCGGTCACCGCAGGGACGTCTACGAGCGGCGATGACCGCGACGCTCACCCGCGCGAGATGTGAGCGCACCAGCGGGCAGGTCAGCACCCGGACGGTTCCGTCAGTCGAGGTCGTCGAGCGGCGTCCGGACGGCGTGCTCGGCGAGTGCGTCCAGGTCGTCGTCCTCGGCGGTAGCCGGCCGGGCTCCGTCCGTGAGGCGGTCAGCTCACTGTCCTCCCCGATCCGCGCCGTCACGGTGACGTCGACCCGGTCCCCGGCCCCGGTGCGGCGCAACCGGTGCTCCTTGCCGAGCTTGCCCGTCCAGGCCTCGTCGAGCAGGGCGCCGGCCGCACCGAGCACCTCGACCCGGCACGTGACGCCCTCGGTGATGCCCATGCCCCGCCCGGGACCGTGCAGCACGCGCAGGGTGCCGCCGACGCCGCTGTCGATGAACCGACCGTCATCCCCCGTGGTGTGGTCGTACGGGTACTTGCCGGGCTTCCGTCGTCCCACGTCCGGGAAGTGTGCCGAGGGACCGATCGCCAGGGAGGCCCTCAGCGCAGGCGGTCCCGCACGGCGATGACGTCCGCCCGGGTGGCCGCGGTCAGGTAGTCCGGCGAGCGGAGGTAGGGGGACGCGTAGGCGTACCCGTCGGGATCGACGCCGAGGGCCTCGAGGAACGGCTCGGCGCGCTGCGCGGGCGTGGTGCGCCCGACGCCGAGCCGGTCGGTCAGGGTCCTACACGAACTCCGACCGCCGGAGCCAGAGGAAGGCGGCCCAGCCGGGCAGGATCGGGAGCCAGAACGTCGCGATCCGGTAGAGGAAGACGGCCGGGACGGCGATCGTGTGGTCCATCCCGGCGGCCACCAGACCCGCGATCAGCGCGACCTCCAGGGCACCGAGCCCACCGGGCGTCGGAGCCGCGGCCGCGACGGCGGCGCCGGCGAGGTAGACGGCGCCCACCGTGGCGAGGCCCAGGCCCCCGCCGAAGGCCCGCGTGGACAGGTAGAGGCAGACCAGGTAGCCGAGGGTGATCACGGCGGAGCCGCCCAGCAGCAGCGCGACCCTCCCCGGCCTGCGGAGGGCGTGACCGACACCGTCCACCGATCGGCGCAGCAGCGGGACCAGCCTGGTGGCCAGCGCCCGGCGGACGGCGGGCACGGCGATCATGGCCGCGGCCAGCGCGAGCACGACCAGCGAGCCCCACAGGAAGACCTGCGGGTCCGGCAGCCGGAGAGCGCCGAACGCCGACCGGCCGGCCCAGACGGCGAACACCACCATCAGGAACACGTGGACGACCGACCCGGCCACGTAGTCCAGGCCGACCGCCGAGGTGGCCACCGCCGGGTCGACGCCGCTCCGCTGCAGGTAGCGCACCTGCAGGGCCATGCCGCCGAGGCCGGCCGGCGCCAGCTTGGACGCGAACGAGGAGGCGAGCTGGGCGACGAACGTGGGCAGCGCACGCAGCCGCCGGGGGACGGCGCCGACGAGGCTGATGGCGGCGCCCACGTAGGTCAGCGCGGACATCGCCAGGATGGCCGGCAACCACACCCAGTCGGCCTCGCGGACGCGGGCGACCATGCCGGGCACGTCGCCGAACTGCGGCGCGAGCAGGTAGGTGGCGACCACCAGCAGGACGACGGTGAGGACCGTCTTCGGGTGGACGCGCTCCAGGTCGGCGAGCCGGGGCTCGGGGACCCCGCACCGCTCGGACACCGTCGCCCGGAGCTGACCGACGAGCTGCTTGCGGGAGTGCAGCGCGTCCCGCGTGGCGCCGCTGAACGAGTTGGGCTGCAGCCGGGGCAGCGCCGCGGCCACGGCCTCGGGTCCGAGTTCGGCGATCGCGGCGTCCACGGCTGGGTCCACCCCGACGTCCAGGGCCAGCGCGACGAGGAGCTGGGCGACGTCCGCGTCGAGGAGCGCGGGGGCGGCGGCGACCTCGCTGAAGCCCCAGTCGATGAGCCACGGGACACCCGAGCCGTCGAGGAGGACGTTGGCGCGGCGCAGGTCGCGGTGGGCGACGTGGCGCCGCCGCAGCACCGCCACCTGCGCCCAGATGCCGTGCAACACCGGCGTCGTCACGGCGTCGTCCGGCAGCCGGTCGAGGGTCGTGCCGTCGATGAGGTCGTAGGACAGCAGGAAGGAGTCGCGCCCCACCGGCGCGATCGTCCGCAGCCGCGGCGTCCGCGCGCCGGCGTCCCGCGCCAGCAGCGACACCAGCGCCTCGTGCTCGACGGTGCGGCGCAGCGAGGAGAACGGGCGCTCGTCGCCGACGTTCTTCAGCCGGAGCAGCCGCCAGGCCCGGAACAGCAGGTCGGCAGCCCGGTTGTCGGTGCCCATCACCTTGGCGAAGACCTGGCTGCCGTCCTCCAGTGTGGCGACGTAGGGAACCGAGCCGCGGGCGTCGACGGAGGCCGGCTGCAGGTGCGCCACAGGCAGGCCCCCGCCGGTCAGCGCGGCGGCGACCGCGCCCGCGGTCGGCCGGCTGCTGGGGCGGCCGAGCAGCAGGAGCGTCCCCGAACCCGCCAGGCCGCCGAGCAGGAGCGCGAGCGCCGGCGTGGCGGGGAAGGCGACCGGCGTGAGCAGCCGCAGGAGCGCGACTCCCGCCAGCAGCACCGCCCCGGCCCGCCGCCATCGCCGCGACACGAACGGCGCGAGCACCACGAAGGCGGCCGCGACCACGGCCAGGCCGTCCACGGTGAGTGCGCTGCCGAGTGCGGTGGCCGCGCGCACGAGGACGTCCGTGTCACCGCGGTCGACGAGCCACTCGACGCCGCGCAGCAGCACCACCGCCAGCACGCCGCTGACGAGCAGGTGGCCGAACAGCCGGTGGCGGCGGGTCACCAGCGGGGCGACCCACGCCGCGGTGATGCCCGCCAGGACCAGCAGGGTCGCCGTCCCCATCAGGACCCGTCCGACGGTGGGCGTCAGGAACGACATCCGCCGGGCGAGGTCGTCGTCCAGCGCGGCGACCGCGTTCCGGGACCACCGCGCCAGGGCGACGAGCACCAGCGTGACGAGGGCGAACACGACGGTGCGGAGGACGTCGCTCGGGGACCGCTCGTAGCCGGTGACCTCCTCCTCGGTGTGGTCGCCTGCCGGCGCCCCGGTGGTCGTCGGCTGCGTCGGCGGGGCGACCGCTGAACCGGGACGCGCCGTCCCTCCGGTCCGCGTCATTGCCGACCACCTCCTCGGCCCTGTCACCGAGCCCCGGCGCGAGAGGTGGCCGGCCCGGTCGACGGATGCGGCGGGCACCGAGGGTAGGGGTGCACGTGCCCCGGCGGGCCACCCTCGACGCCGACCCCTGATGCCGGCGGCCGCCCTGGCGGCACCCGGCGCAGCGGTCAGGAGGTCAACCCCTGCCGGTCGTCGGCTCAGGGTGGGGCGGGGCCGGGCTCGGGGGGGCCAGTGGTGCGACCCACTGTGCCGCGGAGGCCTTCTCGGCTTCCGGTCCGATCGGTCGGCCCTGCGGCCGGTGGATCCGGCGGCCGACGGCCAGGAGGGCGGTGAGCAGCGCGAGGGCGGTCACCATCTGCCACGGCCAGTCGCCCCCCTCGACGGCCTCGATGTTCTGGGCGGCGTTCCAGGAGGCGTGCTGGATGCCGGCCGCGAGGATGCTGCCGCCGGTGTCCAGCAGGTGCATGCCGACCAGGTACCGGGCGACGAGCGCGGTCAGGAACAGGAACCCGATGCCGGCGAGGAGCCGTGCCCCGCTCGGGTCACCCGCGAACTGGAGCGGCAGGTGGATGGCTGCGAAGAACACTGCGGTGATCAGGGAGGCGACCAGCAGACCGTGCCGGGCCATCCACCGGGACTGGGCGAAGCCGGCCCAGGCGGTCTCCTCCCACAGGTTGAGGCTCAGCGCGCCGAAGACCAGTGTGTTGAACAGGTACCAGCCGATCTCGGCGGCCCAGCCGCGCTCGGGACTGGTCAGCGTCCCCGAGACGGCGGCCACCGCGACGGTCAGCACCGGCACCCCGAAGAGGACGATCGCCCAGCGCCAGGCGCTGAACCGCCACTGCACCACGCGGAACAGCAGCTTCCGGAGGCCGGCCGGACCGTCGGCCAGCCAGGTGACCAGGAGCGCAGGCCCGAGCAGGGCGACGAAGACGAGCAGCAGCAGGAACGGCGCCTGCGGGATGCCGGCCAGGAGCGGGACGACCAGTCCCGGCACACCGATGGCGAACGCGAGCAGCAAGAAGACGGTGAGCGGGTGACGTCGGGCGAGGTTCCCCCGGCGCTCGGCACCCTCGGGGAACGGAGCGGCACGGGTCATGACTGCTCCTTGGTGCCGGGCCCCGGAGGAACTGGACATCCGCCTCGTCGGTGAGCGTGGACCGTGGGCCTGGGGCGGACAAGGGGTTCAGGAACTGCGTCGACCAGGTGACCGCATCGGGGTCGCGTCGAGGAGACCGGAGCGCGAGGCGACGAACTCGGCAGGGAGTGGTCCCGCGCGGGTCAGAACGTCAGCCCATGGCGCTCGACGAGGCGCTGGGTCGCGTCGGGGTCGGCGTCGCACTGGTAGGGGGCGGCCATCTCGGCGAGCTGCGCCGGCGTCGGGGGCTCGGTCAGGCCGCCGAGCCAGCGGAAGAACTGCTCGAGCCCCGCGGGGGAGATGAGCTCGAGCACCGCCGCCGGCTCATCGCCCGCGTTCCAGAAGGTGTGCCACTGGTTCCGTGGCTTCACGACCAGATCACCGGGGCCGGCGACCACCTCGTCGTCGCCGAGGACCGCGCCGATACGACCGGAGAGCACGAAGGTGTACTCGTCCTCCCGGTGGTGACGGTGCAGCGGGGCGGCCAGCGCCCTGGGCGCGAACAGGTGCTGGACGAGGGCGAACCGGCCACCGGCGTCCTCGCCGTCGATCATGAACCGGTCCCGGACCCCGGCGGGGTCCCCCACCACCACGCCGTCCGCGGCCCGGAGGACGCGCGCTGTCGAGGGGGCAGCTGACTGGTCGTCCATCGCGGTCTCCTCGATGGAGGGCGGGCGAGCACGGTACTGCCGCGAGGTCGTCGCGATGGAGTCCCGGAGTCCCGCGAAGTGACCCTCTGGCGACTACGGTGTAGTCATGGCGACGCCTCGATCCGTCCGGCTGTCGGACGACGTCCTGCGCCGGCTCTCCGACCTGGCAGGGCGGCGTGGGGCCTCGATCTCGTCGACCATCGAGCGCCTGCTGGACGAGGCGCTGCGCCGGGAGGCCCATCCGGGCATCACCTTCCGCGACGGCCCGAGTGGACGACGGGCCGGCCTCGCGAACGGTCCGGACGTCGACGAGGTGATCCGGACGCTCCGTGCGGTCCAGGAGGAACGTCATCAGGACCCTGTCCCCGTGGTTCGCGAGGCCATCGGGCTGACGGAGGCCCAGGTGCGGACTGCCGTCGCCTACTACGCCGACCACGGTGCCGAGGTCGACGCGAGGATCACCGCCGACGAACGGGCCGCCGAGGAGCTGGAGGCGGCCTGGCGTCGCCAGCAGGAGATCCTGGCCGGACCCGAGCGGTGAGGTCGCTGCTCGACGAGATGTACCCGCGGCGGTTCGCCGAGATGCTGCGCAGCGACGGCCACGACGTCGTCGCCGTCGTCGAGGAGCCGGACCTGGTCGGCCGGGAGGACGCCGAGGTGGTGCGCCGGGCCCGCGAGGACGGTCGCGTCGTCGTCACGGAGAACGTCGTCGACTACGCACCTCTGGCTCCGGGCGACCATGCCGGGCTGCTGCTGGTCAACGCCCGCCGCTGGCCCCGCACCCCGAGCGGCCTGCCCCGGCTCGCGGCAGCCCTTCGCGCCTGGCTGACGAGTCACGCTGACGTTGAGGGGCTACAGCGGGGCGAGACGGGTCTCGTCGAGTGGCTGTAGGTCGCGGCAACCGGTAGCGCATGCGGAGCACGCCCTCAGGCGCTGATCTCCTCATGGGTGTTCACCCCGGGGATGCGCCGCACCGACCCCCAGCCGAACCGCGCCCACACGACCAGCAGCCCGGCGCCGACGAGTGACCCGAGCGTGTCGCGGAGCAGGTCGCCGTTGGTGTCGTCGTTGTCCTCGGACAGGTCCGTCCCGAACCACACGTCGGACCGCCACTCGAACAGCTCCCACAGCGCCCCGACGGAGATGCCCAGGGCGAGGGTGACGACGCCGATGCCGATGTAGTGCTGCAGGTGCGTCTCGTCGCGCGGGTCCGGCACGACCTCCACCCGGGCCAGGGCGATGTAGATGACCGGGGCCGTCAGCATCGGCAGGGTGAAGTGCACCAGGTCGTCGAAGCGGACGAACTGGTCGTACAGGCCGAGCGTCTCGCCGAACCCCTGCAGCGCCATGGCGAGGGTCAGCGACAGGTCGTAGAGCCGCGGCAGGTCGACCAGCCGCGCGACCAGCGTGATGCCGCCCAGCGCGGCGAGCAGGGCCGCCGATCCCCAGTCGCCGATGGCCGCGTAGACGACGGCCCCGCCCAGGATGACCAGCCGGAGGACGTCGATCCCGTCCCGGATCAGCGGCGTCCAGTCGCCCAGGAGCAGTGTCCGCGAGTCCACGCCTGCTCCGTACCCGCCGCCCGGCGGACGGCGACATCGGACGGGCGCGTCGTCAGGACACGGCCAGGATCCGCAGGTCGCGCGCGGCCCTCCGGACGTTGACGCGGGCGGCCAGCCCGACCGGCTGCAGGCGGGCGTTCGCCCAGGTCACCATCGCCGGGCGGGGGACGGCGGGCACCGGGGGACGGCGCACCGAGACCGGGTCCCCACCGAGCGAACGCACCAGCACCGCGGCGACCACGGCCGCCACCGACACCGTCGTCAGCGCCACGGCCAGCCCGGTCGCCTCGGCCAGGAACCCGAGCAGCGGCGGACCGCCGAGCAGGCCGCCGTAGCCGACGGTCGAGGTCAGCGCCACTCCACCGCCCCCGCCGAGGGCGCCGGCCCGGCCGATGGCCAGCGGGAAGACGTTGGCCAGGCCCAGCCCGACGAGCACGAAGCCGGCCAGCGCGACGGTGACCGAGCCCGACCAGGCGGCGAGCAGCATGCCGAGCGCCGCCAGCAGCGACCCGCCGACGAGCAGCCGCTCCTCCCCGAACCGCACCACGAGCGCACTGCCGACCAGGCGGCCGCACGCCATGGCCAGCGAGAACCCGGCGTAGCCGGCGGCGGCCAGGACCGGCGTCGCACCGAGGTCCTCACGCAGGTAGAGCGCGCCCCAGTCGGTCAGCGCACCCTCGCCGTACGCGGTGCAGCCGGCGACCGCGCCCAGCACCACGAGGACGGCCGTCGGCACGCCGCGACGGTCGGCCCGCTCGTCCGGCGGAACGGGGGCAGCGGCCCGCGGCGCGGCCTCGTCGGCGCGGGCCAGCGTCGGCCCGATCCAGGCGAGCAGCGCCAACCCGGCCACGGTGACGCCGACCAGGTGCGGGACGACGCCGAGGGAGGCGGCCACCAGCCCCCCGACCAGGGCGCCGAACAGGCCACCGAAGCTGAACCCGGCGTGCAGCGAGGACAGCAGCGGCCGGGGCCACCGGGCCTCCACCTGCACCCCCAGGCTGTTGGCCGCCACGTTCACCGCGCCGGTCGCGGCGCCGAAGACCAGCAGGGCTGCGCACAGCTGTGGCACCGACGTCGCCATGGCCGGCAGCGCGACCGCCAGGCTGACCAGCACGGCGGCGGCGAGGGCGACCCGGCCGGCGCCGAGGCGGGCGCTCAGCGCACCGGTCACCTGCATGCAGGCCAGCGCGCCGAGGGACATGCACAGGACGGCGATCCCCAACGCGCTGTGCGAGGCGCCGGTCCGCGCGCTCACGTCGGGGATGCGGGCGGCCCAGGTGCCGAAGACGAAGCCGTCCATCGCGAACAGGACGGCGACGGCGACGCGCAGCTGCTGCAAGGCGGCCGGGACGGCGGGTGCGGACGTGCGGACACGGTCGAGGGCAGGGCTCACGCCGGGTTCCTTCCGGGTGGGGCGCGCTACTTCCAGAGGGCCCCTCGCTGGGGCGGGCGCGCCGGCCGTCTCGGGACGGCTCGACAGGGACGAGGGCGGGGCACGACCTCGGGCTCCGTCTCCACCGTGCCAGCCCGCGGCACGTCCCCGCACGAACGACGCGCCACTCGGGCCATGACGTGCGCGACACCCGGGTACCCGCACGGCGCTCCGAACCGAAGTGCCGCAGAGGCTGCCGACCTGTTGGTGTGCCGGTGTCGATCACCGTCCACGACGTCCTTGACGCGACGAGCTGACCGGGCGACCGAGTCCCGGCGACTTCTGGGACCGGGTGCAGCACCGAGTGCGGGGGGCCGGCACCCGGCTCTCGGCGGCTGACATCGTGGCGCTGTCCGACGACGACCGCGCGTGACCGTCCCCGGCGAGAACCGCGTCCTCCGGAGCACGAGGTCTTAAGTACCTGGTGCGCTGATCGCGCCCGTTCCTACGGTCACCGGGCATGGCGCCCACGAGCGCACCCCTGCTGATCGCGGTCGACGACGACCCCGACCTCCTGCGTGACGTCGAGCGGGAGCTGCGCAACCGGTACGCGTCCGACTACCGCGTCTGCTGCCTGAGCTCGCCCGACGAGGCGCGCCGCACGCTGGACGAGCTCGCCGCGGCCGGTGAGGAGGTCGCCCTGGTGCTCACCGGCGAGGAGTTCGCGGGCGCACCCGGCGCGGAGCTGCTGGCAGGCGTGCAGAACCTCTTCCCGCACGCCCAGCGCGCCCTGCTCCTGCCGTGGGCCCGCGTCGGGGACCCGGCCGCCGGCGACGCCGTCTTCGAGGCCATCGCCCGCGGCCGCATCGACCAGTGGGTGATGCGGCCGGCGCCGCCCCCCGACGAGCAGTTCCACCAGGCGATCTCCAGCTTCCTGCTCGCGTGGGCCGAGGCGCGGCGCCGCGCGCCGCACACGATCGACGTGATCGGCGAGACGTGGTCCGGCCGGGCGTACGAGCTGCGCCAGACGCTCGGCCGCTGCGCGCTGCCGCACCGGTTCTGCCTGGCCGGCTCGGAGGAGGGTCGCGCCATCCTGGCCGACGCGGGGCTGGACAAGCGGCTGCCGCTGCTCGTCATGCCCGACGGGCGGGTGATGGAGGACCCCACCGACATGGACATCGCCCGGTCGGCGGGGGAGACGATCGACCCGGCCGGGGACCACTACGACCTGGTGATCGTCGGGTGCGGACCGGCCGGCCTGTCCGCGGGCGTCTACGGCGCCTCCGAGGGGCTGCGCACCGTCGTCATCGACTCGGGCAGCATCGGCGGGCAGGCCACGGCGAGCTCGTCGATCCGCAACTACCTCGGCTTCCCGCGGGGCCTCAGCGGCGCGGACCTCGCCCGCCGCGCCTACCAGCAGGGGTGGGTCTTCGGCGCCCGCTTCGCCTTCATGCAGCAGGTCACCCACCTCGCGCGGGAGGACGACGGCGTCGTCCTGACCCTCAACACCGGCGGGGTCGTGGTGGCCCGCGCGGCCGTCCTCGCGATGGGGGCCAGCTACCGCCGCCTCGGCGTCGAGCCGCTCGAGGACCTGCGCGGCGCGGGCGTCTACTACGGCGCCGCGGCCTCCGAGGCGCCGCTGGTGGCGGGGGAGGACGTCTACATCGTCGGGGGCGCGAACTCCGCCGGGCAGGCCGCCCTCCACCTCGCCCACTACGCCAAGCGCGTCACGCTCGTGGTGCGGGCGAAGGCACTCGGCGACGGCATGTCCCACTACCTGGTGCGCCAGGTCGAGGGGACGCCGAACATCGAGGTCCGGACGGCGACCGAGGTCGTCGACGGCGGTGGCGACGGCCGGCTGGAGCACCTGGTGCTGCGCGACCGCACGACCGGCGACCAGGAGACGGTTGACGCCTACGCGCTGTTCCTGATGATCGGCGCCCGCCCGCACACCGAGTGGCTGCCGCCGAAGGTCGAGCGCGACACCGACGGCTTCGTGCTGACCGGCCCCGACCTGAGCGCCGGTGCGCTGGAGGCGTTCGGGCGCCCGCCGCTCCCGCTGGAGACCAGCGTGCCCGGCGTCCTCGCGGCCGGGGACGTCCGCCACGGGTCGGTCAAGCGCGTGGCCTCCGCCGTCGGCGAGGGCGGCGTCGCGATCCAGCAGGTCCACCGCCTGCTCGCCGTGTGACCCGCGCTCCGCGGTATCACGGCGATACCATGGAGGCCATGGCGCTGACGCTGCGAACCGACGAGGAGCTCGAGAAGGCACTCACGGCGCTCGCCGCCGCCGAGGGGACGTCGCGCCAGGAGGTCATCCGGCGCGCGGTCCTCGAGCGGTACGAGCGCAGCGGTCACGCGGCGCGGGTCCAGGACAGCTCGGCCCGGCTGATCGACAGGTGGGGCGACGTGCTCCGCCGGCTGGGCACGGTGTGAGCGAGGTCGAGTACCTCGACCTCGACGACCTCCTCGGCCTCGTCCGGGCACTGGCAACCGGACCGGTGCGGGACGTGGGACTGCTGGACGCCGCTGCCGCCCGACCGCGATCGCACGTCTTCGGGCAGGAGGCCTATCCCACGCTGCCGCTCAAGGCCGCCGCGCTGTTGCACTCGCTGGCGCGCAACCACCCTCTGGTCGACGGGAACGAGCGCCTGGGGTGGCTCGCCACCGTCGTCTTCCTGGACCTGAACGCCTCCGAACCGGACCTCGGTGACGACGCCGCCTTTGAGCTCGTCATGGACGTGGCCGCCGGAACAGCCGACGTCGAGGAGATCGCCGAGCGGCTGCGGGTCGTCCCGCGCTGACGCGGTTCAGGACGGCGGCTGGGCGCCCACCACCGCGGCGACCACCGCGGCCGCCGCGTGCCCGGCGCGGACGGCGTCCAGGACCGGCGCCCCGGCGCGCCAGCCGGCCAGCACACCGGCGGCGAAGGCGTCCCCGCAGCCGGTCGTGTCCCGCAGTTCCGGGACGGGCGGTACCGGCACCTCCGCCGCACCGCGAGGCGTCAGCACCCGCGTCGGCCGTGCACCGGCGTGCACGAGCACCAGTTCCGGCGCCCACTCGGGCCGGCCGCCGTCCAACCCCAGTGCCTCCGCCTCGGCCGCGGTGCAGAAGAGGAGGTCCGGCCGAAGCCCGGCGAGCAGCTCTCCGTAGCGAGCCGTCCCGAACCGCCGGATCCGCGCTGCGGCCGCGGCGTCCACGCTGACCGGCACCCCGGCCTCCCGCGCGAGCGACGCCGCGGCCCGCAGTGCGTCCGGGAAGCGCAGCAGGTCGTAGCCGTCGAGGTGGACGACGGCGGCGTCGGCCACCCACGCCTTCTGCACGTCGGCCGGCTCGAGTCCGCCGTCCCCGCGGTCGGCGAGCAGCGTCCGCTCGCCGCCCGGGTGGACCAGCACCGTCGTCAGCGGCGTCCGGCCGCGGCGCACCAGCGCCGTGCCGACCCCGCGGCGGGCCAGCGCGGCCAGCAACCCGTCGGCTCCCGGGTCGCTGCCGGCCCAGCCCGCCAGCCGTGCCGGCACCCCGAGCCGCGCCAGGCTCGCCGTGACGTTGGCCGGCGCACCACCCGCGGTCGTCGTCCGCACGACCCGCTGCTGGCCGCCGATGACCAGCGGCTCGGACAGCTCCAGCACCTGGTCGACGACCAGCTTGCCGAGCGCGACCACCGGGCCCCGCACCGCGCGACGGGGCCAGGGAGGATCGTTCACGGAGGACAGCCTGCCCGGCCGCTCAGGCGGCCGCGGCGATGTTGGAGTTGAAGCGGAAGACGTTCGACGGGTCGTGTTCGCGCTTCAGCGCGGCCAGCCGGGCGTACGTGGGCTCCCCGTAGGCGACCCGGACGTGCTTCGCCGGTTCGTCCGACAGAAGTTGGACGTAGACGCCCTGGGCGAACGGGCGCAGCGCTGCCCAGGCCGTCCGCGCCCAGGCCCGGTGGCGGTCGGGCTGCGGGTCGTCGGGCAGCCACGAGGCGACGACGTTGACGTCGTGCGCCGCGGTCCGGCCGGTGAAGGCGGTCGCGTCGTCGTCCACCCGGGCCACGGCTCCGCCCAGGGTGAAGACGGGGATGGCCGAGAGCGGTGAGGTGATCGCGGCGCCCTGCTCGACGAGCACGTCGATGGCCTCGTCGGTGAGCGGCGGCAGTTTCCAGGACTTCCAGTGGTAGTGGCGGCCGTGCGGGTAGGCCGGGTCGAACACCGCCTGGTGTGTCTCGTAGGCCTTGGGTGCGACGCCGTCGAGGACCGGCGCCCGGAAGGTGCGGAGCGGCCGCAGCACCTCCTCGCCCTCGTCGACGGGCCCGGCGTAGCAGACGACGAGCGCCACGCTGGGGCGTCCGTGCAGCTCCTCGGGGAACACCGGCAGCGGTGGAGCCAGCCGCAGGTTGGCCATGATCCCCACCTCGTCGGGGGCGTCGGCGACGAAGTCGCGGAACCGGCGCAGCACCGCGCCCGCCTCGTCCATGGGCCACGCCAGCACACCGGCCAGCACGGTGGGCCCGAGCGGGTGGAGCCGGTACTCGAAGGACGTGACGACGCCGAAGTTGCCCCCGCCGCCCCGCAGGCCCCAGAACAGGTCGGGGTTCTCCTCCGCGTTGGCCACGAGGAACCGGCCGTCGGCGGTGACCCGGTCGCAGGACAGCAGGCTGTCGACGGTGAGCCCGAAGCGGCGCATGAGGTGGCCGATCCCGCCGCCCAGCGTCAACCCGCCGATCTCGGTGTGGGTCACGATGCCGCCGGTCACCGCCAGCCCGAAGGCCTGGCTCTCCCGGTCGACGTGCCGCCACAGGCATCCGCCCTGAGCCCGGGCGGTGCTGGTCAGGGGGTCGACGCGCACGCCGGTCATGGCAGACAGGTCGACGACCAGGCCGCCGTCGCACATCGCGTGCCCGGCCACCGCGTGCCCCCCGCCGCGGATCGCGATCGGCAGGTCGCGCTCCCGGGCGCAGCGCACCGCCGCCAGCACGTCGGCGGTCCCGGTACAGCCGGCGATGACGGCCGGCTTCCGCTGGACGTCCCCGTTCCAGAGCTGCCGGGCGGTCTCGAAGCCCTCGTCGCCCGGTTCGAGCACCGCTCCCGAGAACCCTGCGATCTCCATGACGCTCTCCCTCATCGGACCTCTCGAGATGGATCGAGCGTGTGGCGAGGAGCCGCGCCGGAGAAGTGCAGAGTGTGAACCGGTGCGCCGTCCTCAGCCGGCCGCCGGCGCCGCGACGAGATCCGTGGCGTGCAGCGGTCGAGGGCCCAGTGCGGAGGCCCGGTGCCAGGTGGGGAAGGCCCGGGCGAGGTCGGGGGAGCCCGTCACCTCGACGGCTCCGCGCCGCAGCACCTCGCCCCAGCCGAGCTGGCCCGGGTGCCAGCGGGGGAACGCCACCGCATCGTGGATCGCCACCACCAGGTGCTCCTCACCCCCGGGGTACCGATCGCAGATCTCGGCGTCGCCCCGTTCGATCAGCAGCCAGGCGCGGCTGCCCGGCCCGGCCCGGGTGGGGAGGTCGAAGCGGACCAGCACCCGGTGGCGCGGCAACCGCTCCGGGTCCAGGTGGAAGGTCGCCCACGCCCACAGGACGACGCCGGGATGGGCGTGTTCAGGGGTCAGGTCGGCCCACCGCGAGCCCCAGTCCTGGAGGGCGCGCAAGACCTGCGTCAGCTCGCGTCCCGCCTCGGTGGGCTCGTAGATCGAGCCGGGCCCGTCGGGTTTGGGCCGGATGTCGATCACCCCGGCCCGCTGCAGCTCCCGCAACCGTTTCGACAGCAGTCCCCGGGAGAGGCCGGGTGCGCCGTCGGCGATCTCGTTGAAGGTCCGGCAGCCGAGGATGACGACGTTGCGCAGGATGACGATCGACCAGCGCTCGGCGAGCAGTTCGGCGGCCCGGGCGATCGGACAGAACTGGCCGTGGCTCCGCATGCGTCAGGGTCCCACCGGCGAGACGGGGAGAACCGGTACCCCGAGGTCCCGTTCCCAGCCGCTCGCACGACGGCACCGACGGCGGCCGCAGGGTGGGACGCTCGGTGTCGAGATCTCCGCTCCCGGCCGAGGTGGTCGCCGATGTCCGTGTCGTGGGTCGAGCCGGGACGGCTGACGGCCGTGGGGAGGCCGGCGGCCGTCGGCCTGGCCGCGTGCCTGGTGGCCGGGTGCGCCGCCGCGGGCGGCACCGGGGCGGCACCGGGTCCCCCGGCGACCGACTGGCGCAACGCCACCTACAGCGTGACGTGCGACGGGATCGTCCCGGACGGCTTCCCGGCGACGCTGGTCGACGGGGTCGCGCGCGTGCCCGCTGACGCGAGCCGGCCCCCGTTCTACGACCACTACGACGTCCGGTTCACGGCCGAGGCCACGGGCGACGTCGACGGGGACGGCGCGCCGGACACCGTCGTCCTGCTCCGGTGCTCGCCGCAGCCGTCCAACGGGATCGTCGAGGAGGTGCAGGTCTTCGCCGCCTCCGGCGAGCGGCTCGGCTCCCTGCCCAGTCCACGCACCCTGCGCGAGGCGACGATCCTCGCCCCTGTGTACGAGCCGGCCGAGCTGTCGGTCCAGGACGGCGACGTCGTCGCCGGGATGACCGCGTACGCGCCGGAGGACTCGCATGCCTCCGGTCCGTCCGTCCCGCTCACGGTGGAGTGGCACTGGAACGGCAGGGACTTCGTCCGGGTCCCCTAGCCGAACGCCCCGCGTGCGCCGTGCGTCGTGCGGCGCGCGCGGCTCGAGGGACGCCTCCGTCAGAGCCAGGCCTCCATCTCGTCGAGCTGCTCGTGGGTGAGCCCGGCGAACAGGTCCGGCGCGACGACCAGCACGTGCGGGTGCGCGGCGAGCCACTCCCCGGTGTCAGCCGCCTGCTCGGCCAGGTCGTCGTCGATCCAGACGATCCGCCGGTCCGGCTCGGCTTGCGCCACCACGCGGGCCAGGTCGAGCTTCCACCAGCCCGACGCCCCGCCCAGCCGCCCGAGGAACCCCGTCGGGGCGGCGTCCTCCCGCTCGTGGGTCTTCAGCCCGCGCGGCAGTCCCATCGGCTCGGCGAGCAGCTCGTCGGCGTTGCCGGCCCAGGTGGTGAGCCACTGGATCTCCACCCGCCCCGACTCGTGCAGCGCGCGCAGCCGGGCGGTGATCGTCGGGTCCCACGACAGCACGAACCCGTTGAAGGTGCCCCGCCGCCAGCCCTCGGGGAGGTCCACGCAGGCCGCGTTGAGCACGCCGTCGACGTCCAGCAACAGGATCGGGACGTCGTTGCCCTCGACCACGGGGACCTCCTCCCACCGGTGCGGTGCGGAGTCACTACCCGCCGAGCCGGTCGCACCTTCGGGTGACCAGACCTCCCGTTCGCCGGTGACGGAGCGTGACAATCCACCGGAACAGTCGATGGCGTTCCCCGAGGACGCGTCGGCACACGGGGGACACGCGCGGGTCGAGCCGCGCACGGGGGAGACATGTTCCGGAAACCGCTGCGGCGTGATCCGCTGGTCGTCGGCTGGGCACTGCTCGTGTTCGTCGCCGGCTTCGTGGCACTGAGCAACAACACCGAGTGGAGCGGCCACCTCGAGGCGGACCGCGTCGCCGGTTTCCTCGAGGACCTCGCCGAGGCCTTCCTGTGGTCCTTCTTCCTCCTGCTCCTCCTCGCGTGGCTGCGCGCCCGTGGCTGGCGGTGGCTGGACGGCGGCACCCGACCGGCGCGAGCCGCGCAGCCGTCCTCGCCGCTGCCCTGGACCGACCGCTGGATCCGCGACTGGCGCGAGGCAGAGGCCCAGCAGCGGGTCACGGCCGACGACGACGTGCCCGCGGCCGTCACCTGCCGGCACGGCGCCCCCCTGGACGCCGAGTCGCCGGTCGAGCAGGCGCCGGTGCTGCGCGCGCTGTCGGTGAGCCACACGATCGTCCGGCCCGGCTCGGACGTGAGCGTCACCTGGTGCTTCGAGCACGCCCGCGACGTCGCCGTCGACGGCCGGGGTGGCCACCCGGCCTGCGGCCAGGCCCTCGCCCGCGTCGACGCCACCCGGCGCATCGAGGTCGTCGCCCGCAACCGGCACGGCTCCACGCCGGTGGCCACGGCCGCCGTCATCGCCATGACCGTGCCCCAGCTCGACCTGCCCACCGTGGCAGCACCACCGCCGGTGGCCCTCCGGGCCGACGTCGCCGCCACGATCGGCGCGCCCAGCCCGATCACCCAGCGGCTCGACGCGTTCTGGACCACGCAGGACAGCCTGCGGCCGCGGCTCGATGCCTCCCCGCGGTTCGTGGGGGTGCCGGCGTCGGTGGTCGACGGCCTGCGGCGAGCGGGTCGCAACGGAATGGGGGAGGCGAAGTGAGCGCGGAACGGTCGTCGGGCCGCCGGCGGGTGAGCCGGCGGACCATCGCCGACGGACTGATCACGGTCTCCGGCGCCAACCGCGACGTCCTGCGGGAGGCGCCCAAGGAGCGCACCAAGCAGGTCGCGATGGGTGCGGTGCTGCTGTCGACGGCCGCCATCGCCGCGGTCGCGGCGAGCTACGCCCTGCACCTGGCCCTGCACTTCTGGTGGCCGTTCGCGGTCCTCGGCGGCGTCGCGTGGGGCCTGGTCATCCTCAACCTGGACCGCTGGCTGGTCGTCTCGACCCCCCGGCTCAGGACCAAGCTCGGCACCCTCGCCATGGCGCTCCCGCGGGTCCTCCTCGCCGTCCTCGTCGGCGCGGTCATCTCGACCCCGCTCACGCTCGCCGTGTTCAGCGCGGAGATCAGCACCGAGGTCCAGGTCATGGCGGCCGAGGAGGAGCAGGCCTTCAACGACCAGCTCCAGCAGGACAGCCGCTACAGCCGGCTGCCGGCGATGCGGGAGCAGGTCGCCGACCTGGAGCGGGAGCTGAGGGAGGGCCCGACCGAGGCCGACGTCATCGCCCACCCGGCCGTCGTGGACCTGCAGCAGCGGCTGGACGACGTGGCCGGCACGTACACCGCGGCCGCCGCGGCCGTCCAGTGCGAGATCGACGGCACCTGCGGCACCGGCGACCCCGGCATCGCGGCGGCGGCCGAGCAGAAGATCGCCGACCGGGACCGGCTCCGGGACGAACGGGACGACCTGGCCGCGCAGCTCGAGGTGTTGAAGGACCAGGTCCGCGAGCAGCTCCAGGTCGAGGACGCACGTGAGGACGCCGACGCCCGAGCCGCACTCCCGGTCCTCCGGGACCAGATCGCCGGCATCGAGGCGCAGCGGGACGCGGAGATCGCCGCGCACCGGGCCGCCGTGGGCGACAGCGACGGGATCCTCGCCCGGCTCACCGCGCTCGGTCGGATCAGCGACGCGGACCCGGTGCTGCACACGGCACACCTGCTGCTGTTCCTGTTCATGACCGCGCTCGAGTGCCTGCCGATCATCTTCAAGACGATGCTGGCGCTGGCGCCGCCGTCGCTCTACGAGCGGCTGGTCTCGCTGGGGGAGGAGAAGGTCGAGCAGCGTGCCCGGCTGCGCCTGCAGACCGAGTACGAGGAGGCCGAGACGCTCGCCCGCTCGGCACTGGCCGCCGCGGAGGCCCGGGCGGCCCGGACGCTGGAGGCGGAGTCCCGGGCCACGGCCATGGTGCTCGACGCGCAGCTGGACGTCACCCACGATGGTGTGCGCCGCTGGCGGGACGAGCAGCTCGGGCGCACGACGTCGACGGGAGGGATGCCGACCCCCGACGACCTCGACGCGCTGTACTCGGCCGACCCGTTCGGCTCCGAGGACCCGCGGGACGGCCGCCTGGCCGGCTCCTCGACCGGCCCCGTGTGAGCCCAGCGGCGGGGACGGTCGGGCCAGCGGGCTCAGGGGCGCAGCGCCGGGGTCACGTCCGTGTGGGCGAAGTCCTCGCCCTTGTACAGGAGGGGCTCATCGGTGGCGCGGGCGAGGGCGTACGAGAAGACGTCGCCGAGGTTGAGCCCGGCGGCATGCCCGCTGCCCTTGCCGAAGTCGCGGTACGCCTGACGGGCGATGTCCGCGTGCTCCTTCGTGACGGCTTCGACGGAGACGTCTGCGACCGCGAGCAGGTCGTCGAGCCGGCGGCTGAGCACGGGGTCGCGGTTCGCGTCGACGACGACGGCGGTCTCCAGGTAGGTCGCGGCAGACATCCGTGATCCGACCGTGCCGGCCAGTGCCTCGACGTACCGGTCGGCATCGGGCTCGCCGCGGAGGATGGCGACGAGAGCCGACGTGTCGACGATCAACGAGGCAGTCCCGCCTCGTCGTACAGCAGCTCGCTGTGGTCGGTGCTGCGATACGGCTCGGCCCAGCGGCCGGTGGCGTCCTCGGCGATGGCCGCGATCCGCGCCGCCCGCGCTGCCGACGCGGCACGATCGCGACTCCGCACTCGGTCGAGCCGCTCCTGCAGGGCCACGGACACCGCACGGGTGACGCTCTCTCCCGTGGCCGCGGCGAGCTGTCGGGCGAGTTCCTCCGCCTCGGCGTTCTTGATGTTCAGGGCCATGGTGGAACGGTAGCGCCAGCGTTCCACCATTCTCCACCTCGCGTGGAGCGGGCGTGCAGTGACCGTCCGTCATCGGGCTCCGGCGTCACCCATGCGGGCGGGCGACTTCGGCGTCCGGGGCGTTCCTCCGCGCCGCTGCCGGGTCATCCCGGTGTCCACACTGGACAGCCGGCCGGCTGTCCGGCCACGCACGGAGGGAGAGCCAGTGTCCGACCACCTCGAGCCGGACCCGGGCGCGAGCCGGGTCGAGGCACCGTCACCGTGCCGCCGGATCGCCCCCGGCCACGCCGCGCACCCGGCGCACGTCCGGCTGTGCCAGGACGACGCCGCCGAGCACTGGCAGTCGGTCGTCGTCATGGGCGCCGTCGGTGACGTCGTCACCGTGGCCGCCGGCGACGAGTTGCGGCGCTACCGCAACCACGACGCGGGCGCCCTGACGGCCCTGGCACGGGAGCACGGCCCCGGCGGCTTCCTGAACACCCGCCTCGGGCTGCTGTTCCCGCACTCCTGGCCGAGCGACCCCCGTGCGGTCTTCTCACTCCAGCCGGTCGAGCGGGCCCCCGTGCCCTGCCGGCAGTGAGCGCCCCGGCCGTTCGATGGCGAACGGCCGGGGCGCCGCGACTCACGCGACCCGGCGCGCCCCGACGTAGCTCGGCATCGAGTCGAGGTTCGCGACCTTGACCGGCTGGCCGGCGGTCGAGGCGTGCACCATCTGGCCGTTGCCGATGTACATCCCGACGTGCGAGACGGGGCTGTAGAAGAACACCAGGTCACCGGGCTTGAGGTCGGCCTTCGCCACCGGGGTGCCGAAGGTCGACTGCGCCTTCGAGGTGCGCGGCAGCGAGATGCCGGCCTCCCGGTAGGCGAAGGTCGTCAGCCCCGAGCAGTCGAAGGCGTTGGGACCGGTGGCGCCCCAGCCGTAGGGGTCGCCCTGCTGGGCCAGGGCGGTGTCGACCGCCTTCTGCGCGGCCCCGTTCGGAGCGGCGGCCGGAGCGGCGGCGACCGCGCCGGAGCCGGCGTCACCGGCGTCAGCGGAGGCAGTGGCGGGGGCGAGGGTCACGGCGGCGCCGGCAACAGCGGCGACGGCGATCCCGCGGAACGAGCGACGAGCGAAGGATGTGCGGGCAGTCGTCATCGACGACGGTTCTCCTGTTCTCCACGGCCGCCTACCGGGTTAGCTGACGGGTTCGGACGGGGGAGTCGCCCGGCGCGCGAACGCGCTTCACCCCAGGGATTCGGTGGGTCCCCGGTCCGGGCGCGGCGAGTACCGCGTCCGGTTCGGCGTAGTCCGGCCGGTGTCACCACGATTCGGCGACGAGGGGCCCGGCTGGACCGCGCCCGACCGTAGAGAAGGACGACGGGCGGCGCAGACGGCCTGTGGACGCGGGACGGCGGCCTGTCCGGATGGCGACACGCCGCGCCGACCTCGGGGGACTACGCAGCGCGCGGGAATGTCACGGCTGCGTCTCCGCAGGTCAGCGCGTTGGGACCAAAGTCTTCACATCGCGGTGTGTTCTCACACGGCGTGACGTCCGCAGTGCGGACAGCTCTCGGAACCCGGTGGTTGGCGCGCCCGTTGGCCGGGCACGACTGCAGTCAACCGAGAACGAGGAGGGACACCCCCATGGCCGGCATGATCCGGAAGCTGGTGGCGTCGGGGATCGCGGCGAAGGTCATCCAGGAGGCCCGCAAGCCGCAGAACCAGGCCAAGATCAAGGAGTTCATCGCCAAGATGGGCGAGCAGAACAAGAAGCGCGGTGGCGGCAAGGGCTACGGCCGCGGTCCCGTCCACTGACGCCCGGGCCCGCTGACCCCCGCCCGGTCCCGGGCGGGGGTCGCGTGCACCGGGTCGCCGTCCTCGACGACTACCAGTCGGCCGCCGCGGAGTTCGCCGACTGGTCCGGCGTCCCCGAGCCGCTGGACGTCGTGACGTTCCACGACCACCTCGGCGATCAGGACGCCGTCGCGGAGCGGCTCGCACCCTTCGACGTGGTGGTCGCCATGCGCGAGCGGACGCCGTTCCCACGCAGCCTGCTCGACCGCCTGCCGAACCTGCGGCTGCTGGTCACCACCGGCCTCCGCAACGCCGCCATCGACCTCGCCGCCGCCCGCGACCGCGGCGTCACCGTCTGCGGCACCGCCGCGCACGCGCCCGGCACCGCCGAGCTGACCTGGGCGCTCGTCCTCGCCGTCGCCCGGCACGTCCCGGCCGAGGACGCCGCCCTGCGCGCCGGCCGCTGGCAGACCAGTGTCGGCACCGACCTCGCCGGCTCCCGGCTCGGCGTCGTCGGCCTGGGCCGACTCGGCACCCGCGTCGCCCGCATCGGGCAGGCCTTCGAGATGGACGTCGTCGCGTGGAGCCCGCACCTCACCGATGAGCGCGCCGCGGCCGCCGACGTCCGCCGCGTGGAGAAGGACGAACTGTTCGCCACGGCGGACGTCGTCACCGTCCACTTGGTCCTGGCCGACAGCACCCGCGGCACCGTCGGGCGGCACGAACTCGGGCTGGTGCAGCCCACCGCGATCCTGGTCAACACCTCCCGCGGGCCGGTCGTCGACGAGGCCGCGCTGGTCGCGGCGCTGACCGAGGGACGGATCGCCGGAGCCGGCCTCGACGTCTTCGACCGCGAGCCGCTGCCGGCCGACTCGCCGCTGCGCCGCGCCCCGCGGACCGTCCTCACGCCGCACCTGGGCTACGTCACCCGCCGCACCTACGAGGTGTTCTACGGCGAGGCCGTCGAGGACGTCGCCGCCTTCCTGGCCGGCTCGCCGGTCCGGGTGCTCACCCCCGCGTGACCGCGGCGGGCCCCGGGTACCGAGCAGACATGTCCGAGGGCAACATGACCGGCCGACCCGCCGGCGGCGTCAACGAGCGTCCCGACCAGATCCCGGGGGAGAAGCCCGAGGAGGACCTGGTCGGTCCGCCGTCGCAGGCGGAGGAACCGCGCGCGGCGCAGGGCGGCACCATCGGGACCGAGGACCCCAGCGTCCCGCACCGCTCCAGCCAGCCGCCGCCCGGCGACACCGGGAGCTGACCTACGGCCGGCCGGCGTGGGGGACGTCGACCTCGGTCGCCAGCAGCACCGCCTCGCGCACCGGCGCGCGGTTGTGCTCGTAGAAGTCCGGCGCGCAGCACATCAGCAGCGTGCGGCCGTCGTCCCCGCCGAGCATGCAGGCGTAGACGCCGAGCCCGGACGGCGCGGCGACCTCGTCGACGACCTCGCCGCCCTCGGCCACCCGCACCACCCGGCCGCCGACCGCGTCGGCGGCCCAGATCCGGCCCTCGGCGTCCAGCGCGCAGCCGTCCGGGGCCACGACCAGCTGGCCGAGCACCTCGTCGACCGTCGTCCCGGTCACCTCCGGGCCGAGGGCCGCCCACACCCGCCGGTTGGTCAGCGCCCCGTCGGCGCCCAGGTCGAACGCGGTGTACCGGTTGCCCAGCGTCTCGCCGACGACCAGCGTGCCGCCGTCCGGGGTGATGACCGAGCCGTTCGGGAACTGCAGCCCCTCAGCGGCGACGGACACCGTGCCGTCCGGGTCGACCCGCTTGAGCGACGCGGTCGCCGCGCTGCCGCCGCCCATCAGGTCGAAGCCGAAGTCGCCGACGAACACGTGCCCGTGCGCGTCGACCACCAGGTCGTTGAGGTGCCCGCCGCAGTGCTCGGCGAGGTCGGCGTGCGTGGTCAGCGTCCCGTCGGCGTACCGGAGCACCCGGCGGTCCTTCATCGACACGACCACCAGCGAGCCGTCGGGCAGCCAGCCCAGCCCGGAGGGCTGCTGCGCCACCTCGACGACGACGGTCTCCGCGCCGTCCGGGCTCACCCGGCTGACCGTGTGCCGGTAGAAGTCCGACACCCACCACGTGCCCTCGTGCCAGCGCGGGCCCTCGAAGAACCCGCCGCCCTCCAGCACCGTCCTGGGCTGCCGCTCCGCCATGGTCGGGCACCCTAGGGGCACCCGACCCCCATCGAGGAGCGCAGCGTGCCCGAACCCGTGATCGCCGTCGTCGGAGCCACCGGACAGCAGGGTGGCGCCACCGCGCGTGCCCTGCTGGACGCCGGCGCCCGGGTCCGGGCCCTGGTGCGCGACCCGGCCAGGGCCCGGGACCTCGCCGACCGCGGCGCCGAGCTCGTCCGCGCCGACATGCAGGACCCCGACGGCCTGCGGACGGCGTTCCGCGGCGCACAGCGGGTGTTCGCGATGACCACGCCGTTCGGCCCGCGAGGTGTCGACGGCGAGGTCGCGGACGGCACCGCCCAGGCCGACGCGGCCGCCGACGCCGGCGTCGAGCACCTGGTGTTCACCTCCGTCGGCGGCGCCGAGCGGGACACCGGCATCCCGCACTTCGAGAGCAAGCGCCGCGTGGAGGAGCACGTCGAGTCCCTCGGCCTGCCCGCGACGTTCGTCCGGCCGGTCTTCTTCATGGAGAACCTGCGGTGGATGGCCTCGGCCGACGACGGCGAGGTCGTCGTCCGGATGGCGCTGCCGGCCGGGGTGCCGCTGCAGATGATCGCCGTCGCCGACATCGGCGCGGTCACCGCCGCCGTCCTGCTGGACCCGTCCCGGGTGCCCGACGGCAGCATCGAGATCGGCGGGGACGAGCGGACCGGCGAGCAGATCGCTGCGGCCTTCGGCGAACGGGCCGGGCTGCCGGGCCGGTACGAGCCGGTGCCGCTGGACGCGCTGGGCGACGATGAGGACTCCCGCGCGATGTTCGGCTGGTTCGCGCGGCCGCCCGCCTACCGGGCCGACGTCGGCGCCACCCGGGCCCTGGCCCCCGACCTGCAGGACCTGCCCACCTGGCTGGCCCGCACCGGCTGGACACCCTGACCGCCCTGTCCCCGGTCGATCGCGGAGGGTCACGCCCGCCGCGTGTCGCGATGGGATGCCGGCGACACGGCCGACGGTGACCCGGGCGGCGGGTGCGGCTGCCCGAGGCTCGGTCGCCATGAGGATCGGCGTCCCCGGGCTGGTGCTGCCGATGGTCACGGCGGCGACGCGGCTGGACTACCTGAGCCGGCGGGACAACGCGTCGGCGGGTCCGCGGCCCCGCGCCGCGGCGCCCACGCACACCTGGACCCGACACCTGCGCGGCGAGGTGGAGCCCCTCGACCTCGAGGAGTCCCTGGAGCTGCTCGACCTGGGCGTCGTCGTCGCCCGCCGGGCCTACGACGCGCAGCACCTCGGCGTCCGGGCGGCGCTGCGGGCCGGGGCGTCGTGGGCGCGGATCGGGGAGTCGCTCGGCACCACGCCGCTCAACGCGTGGAACCGGCACCAACGGTGGATCGAGGAACAGGTCGAGCTCTTCGAGGCCAGCCGCGGCCGGGACGGTCTGGACGACGCCGGCGCGGTGGAGGCGCTGGCGCTGGCCGGTGAGCGCCCGATCGGCCTCGGCCACGCCCGGCGCGCCGGGAACGTGGACGAGGGCTGACGACCGGACGGGACGACATCGCGGGGTGCTCGTGCTCTGCCCACCACCGAGGGCAGAGCACGAGCACGCGACGGAGCCATCCGGCCCGGGCGTGCATCCCGGACAGGCTCGTGCTCTGCGTGCACCCGGTACGCAGAGCAGGAGCGTCCGCAGGGGGGTACCGACCGGCCGGGGCCTCAGTCGCCCTTGACGTTGACCACCTGGCGCAGCGTGTGCCGGATCTCCACCAGGTCGGCCGCGTCGGCCATGACGACGTCCACCGGCTTGTACGCATCGGGGTGCTCGTCGAGGAACGCGTCCGAGCGGCCCCAGGCGATGCCCTTCATCCGGCGGTCCAGGTCCGCGCGGGTGAACAGCCTGCGCGCCTGGCCGCGCGAGTGGTTGCGGCCCGCCCCGTGCGGCGCCGAGTGCAGCGCCTCGACGTTGCCCAGGCCGACGACGATGTAGGACGCCGCGCCCATCGACCCCGGGATCAGCCCCCACTGGCCCTCCCGTGCGGAGATCGCGCCCTTGCGGGACACCCACACCCGCTGGCCGTAGTGCTCCTCGCGCTCGGTGTAGTTGTGGTGCGCGTTCACCACCTGCAGCCGCTCGACCTCCGTCGTGAGGCCACGCCGACTCAAGAACCGGGAGACCTGCTCGGCGACGCGGTCCATCATCTCCTCGCGGTTGAGGTAGGCGAACCGCTGCGCCCAGAGCAGCGCCTCCAGGTACGCGTCGAACTCCGGCTCGCCCTCCTCGAGGTAGGCCAGGTCGCGGTCGGGGAGGTCGACGTCCCGCGCGGCGGTGAGGTCCTTGGCCACCCGGATGTGCTTGGACGCCAGCCGGTTGCCCACCCCGCGCGAGCCGGAGTGCAGGAACAGCCACACCCGGTCGACCTCGTCCAGCGACACCTCGATGAAGTGGTTGCCCGACCCGAGCGACCCCAGTTGCAGGGGCCAGTTGTGCGCGACGCCGTCGGCCTGGGCGGCGCCTGGGAGCGCCCGCAGCTCCTCCACCCGCGGAGCCGCCGTCTCGCGCAGCCTCTTGTTGTACCGGCCGGCCGAGAGCGGGACGGCCCGCGAGATCTGCTCGTGCAGCGTCGAGAGGTTCCGGCCGCGCAGGTCGTCGCCGGTGAACTGGGTGCGGACGGCCATCATCCCGCAGCCGATGTCCACCCCGACCGCCGCCGGGATGATCGCGCCGTCGGTCGGGATCACCGACCCGACGGTGGCGCCCAGGCCCAGGTGCGCGTCGGGCATCAGCGCCATGTGCGGGTGGATGAACGGCATCGACGCGGTCCGCTCGGCCTGCATCCGGGTGGTCGGCTCGAGGATCGACGCCCAGTTGAGCAGGCGGTCGTTGATCTTCTCCACGCCCGACCGGTACCCGCGCGTGGACCTCAGTCCTTCTTCTTGCCCTTGTCCTTCTTCGGCTTGTCGGCGCCGTTGCCGTTGCCGTTGCCGTTGCCGCCCTCGTCCTCGTCGGGCTCGTCCTCCTCGGCCGGAGCGGGAGCCGGGGCCGGCGGGGCGACGGCGTGCGTGACGGTCACCGTGTCGCCCGGCTGCAGGGTGCTGAGCGGGTCGACGGCGATGACCTGGCCGTCGGGGACGTCCGCGGTCTGCAGCGGCCGCAGCTGCACGGTGAGCCCGAGCTCGGTCAGCTCGGCCCGGACGTCGGACACCGGCCGGCCGACGTGGTCGGCGGAGGCGACCTCGACCCCTGCCGGCGGAGACGGCGACGGGGTCGGCTCCGTCGCGGGGGAGGACGTCCCGCGCGTGGCGAGCAGCACCGCCCCGACCACGACCGCCAGCGTGAGCAGCGCGGCCAGCGGCACGAGCAGCCGTCGCGCCGGCCCGGGCCCGGCCCCGGACGGCAGCAGGCGGGTGGTCGGCGAGGGCCCGGCGACGGGGAGGACGCGGGTCCGGTCGCGCGCGGGAGGGTCGGGGTCCCGGCCGGCCAGCACCTCGTCCACGGCATGGAGGAACTCGGCGCCGTCGGGGAGGCGGACCGCGGGGTCCTTGGCCAGGGCCCGCTCGACCAGGCGGCGCAGGGCGGGCGGGACGTCGGGCGGCAGCGGCTCGGGCGCCGAGGAGATCTGCAGTGCGATGACCTGCGCCGGCGTCTCCCCGTCGAAGGCCCGCCGGCCGGTCAGGCACTCGTACGCCACCAGGCCGAGCGCGTAGACGTCGCTGGCGGGGCTCGCCTTCTCGCCCCGGGCCTGCTCGGGGGAGAGGTACTGCACCGTGCCCATCACCTCGCCGGTCTGCGTGACCGGCACGCTCGACGCCGACCACGCGATCCCGAAGTCGGTGATCTTGACGGTGCCCTCCGCGGTCACCAGGAGGTTGGCCGGCTTGACGTCCCGGTGGACCACCCCGGCGGCGTGGGCCGCGGCCAGTCCCGCCGCGGCCTGCCGGAGCACGCCGAGCGTCCGGTCCGCCCCGAGCAGGCCCTCCCGCTTCAGCAGCGCGGACAGCGGCTCGCCGTCGACGAGCTCCATGACGAGGAACGCCAGCCGCCCCCCGCCGGGCCCCTGCGACTCGCCGACGTCGTGCAGCGTCGCGATGGACGGCGCGGTCAGGCCGGCGGTCAGCCGGGCCTCCGCGCGGAAGCGGGCCAGGAAGGTGGGGTCGTCGGTGTACTCGCTGCGCAGCAGCTTCACGGCCACCGGTCGCTCCAGGACGACGTCCCGGGCGCGCCACACCTGGCCCATGCCGCCGGTCGCCAGGAGGGTCTCCAGGGCGTACCGGTTGCCGAGGACGCAACCTGACAGATCCAGGGTCGACTCCTTGCTCGTGGGACTCCCCGCCGCTCCACCCGTTATCGGCGGCCCGCGCCGCGAACCGGCACCCGGGGCGGCGTCAGACCGGGTCGACCAGGCGCAGCGGCGGGGAAGCGGACAGCCGCTTCTCCAGGGTCACCCGGTGCCGGCCGTCGGCGTCGTGCCGGAAGTCCAGCCGGTCGACCAGGGCCTGCATGAGCAGCAGGCCGCGGCCGCCGTCCAGGGGCGAGTCCCCCCGGTCCTCCGGCAGCGCGTCGGGGTCGAAGCCCGGCCCGTCGTCGAACACGCTGATCCGGCAGGTCGTGTCGTCGATGGCGACCTGCACCTCGTAGTCGGCGTGCTCCCCGGCGTGCCGGATGACGTTGGCGCACGCCTCGGTCAGCGCCAGCATGATCCCGTCGACCACCGGCCGCTCCACCCGCAGGTGCTCGAGTGCCTGCCGGCACAGCCCGCGGATGAACGGGACGCTGGTGCTGTCCACCGGGAGGCGGACGGTGAACGCGATGTCCACGCCTCGGGTCCCCCTTCCGTCACGGTGGCCACTACCCTGCGGGAGGCCAGTGGACCACGACGAGGGGACCATCCGTTGCTGTTCGAGATCGAGCGGACGACGGTGCTCGGGCGACCCGCGCTGAGAGTCCGCGGCGAGCTCGACATCGCGACCTCGCCGCAACTGTCCGAGGCCGTCGACGCGGTGCTGGCCATCGAGCCCCGCTCCATGGTGGTCGACCTGACCGACACCAGCTTCCTGGACTCCTCCGGCGCCCGGCAGCTGGCGTGGAGCGCCCGGCGGGCCACCCGCAGCGGCGTGCGGCTGCAGGTCGTCTGCCCCCGCGTCAACCGGCCGGTCCGGCTGGTCATCGACCTGCTGGAACTCGAGGCGCTGGTGCCGATCGTCGAGGCGCCCAGCCTCACCGAGGGGGAGGCCAGCCCGTAGCGTCCCGGCGGTGAGCACGCCGTCCCCTCGGGTCAGCGACGAGGCGCTCGCCCGCTGCGCCGACGAGCCGATCGCGATCCCCGGCGCCGTCCAGCCGCACGGCGTCCTGCTGGCCGTCACCGAACCCGACCTCGCGGTCGTCGTCGCCTCAGCCAACGCCGCCGCGGTGCTGGGCGGCGAGCCGGCGTCCCTGGTCGACGTGCTCGCACCCGCCGACCTGGCCCGCCTGCGCGCCGGTCTCGCCGGGAACCTCGCCGAGCTGAACCCGCTGCGGGTGACCGTCGCCGGCGCCGAGGTCGACCTCGTCGCCTCCCGCGCGGACGGGCTGCTGCTCACCGAGTGGGAGCCGCTGACCGGCGCGGAACAGGCCGGCGCGGACTGGCACCGGCGGCTGCCCTCGGTGCTGCAGCGGCTCGCGGCCGCGGCCACCCCGGACGAGCTCACCGCGACCCTCGCCCGCGACGTCCGGCAGCTCACCGGGTTCGACCGCGTGATGGTCTACCGCTTCGACGCCGAGTGGAACGGCGAGGTGGTCGCCGAGGACCGCCGGGCCGACCTCGAGCCGTTCCTCGACCTGCGCTACCCCGCCAGCGACATCCCCGCACAGGCCCGCGCGCTCTACACGACCAACTGGCTGCGGCTGATCCCCGACGCCACCTACCGCCCGGTGCCGCTGCGGCCGGGGACCAACCCGCTCACCGGCCGGCCGCTGGACCTCTCCGGGGCGGTGCTGCGCAGCGTCTCCCCGGTGCACCTGGAGTACCTGGCCAACATGGGTGTGGTCTCCTCGATGTCGGTGTCGCTGATCGACCGCGGCCGGCTGTGGGGCCTGCTCTCCTGCCACCACTACGCCGGCCCGCGCCGGCCCTCCTACGCCGACCGGGTGGCCGCCGAGTTCCTCGGCCGCACCGCGTCCCTGCTGCTGCACACCACCGTCGGCACCGCCGAGCAGGGGGACGTCGTCGGCGTCGCGCAGCGGCAGGCGCGCCTGGTGGCCGCGCTCGGCCGCACCCCGCGCACGCCGGTGCCGGCGCTCACCGAGGGCGATCCGACGCTGCTGGACCTGCTGCCCGCCGGCGGCGCGGCGGTGCGCCTCGGCGGCCGGTTGCACCTGCTCGGCAGCACCCCGCCGGCCGACCGGGTGCCAGGGCTCGTCGCGGGCCTGCTGGCCACCGGCCGTCCGGCGACCGACGTCCTGGGCCGGGTGGTCCCCGGCGCGGCCGACGTCGTGGACACCGCCAGCGGACTGCTCGCCGTGGAGGTCGGCAGCGGCCGCGGGGACTTCCTCGCCTGGTTCCGGCCCGAGACGCTGCGCGAGGTCACCTGGGGCGGCAACCCGCACACCCCGAAGACCGTCGAGACCGACGCGGGCCCGCGGCTGTCCCCGCGCCGCTCGTTCGCCGCGTGGCGCGAGACCGTGCGCGGCACGGCCGCACCCTGGCGGGAGCACGAGGTCGCCGCGGCGCAGGCGCTGGCCGCCCACCTGGCCGAGTCCGCGCTGCAGCAGGCCGGTGAGGACAACCGGCTCGCCGCCGTGCTGCAGCGCACCCTGCTGCTCGAGGAGCTGCCCAAGGTGCCCGGCGTGGCGCTGGCCGCCCGTTACCGGCCCAGCGCCGCCGACGTCGTGGGCGGTGACTGGTACGACCTGGTCCCGCTGCCCAGCGGCCGGGTGTCGGTCGTGCTCGGCGACGTCGCCGGGCACGGGCTGGCCGCCGCGGCGATCACCGCCCAGCTGCGGCACGCCCTCCGCGCGCACCTGCTCCGCGACCTCGGCCCGGCCGCGGCCCTGCGGGGGCTCAACGAGCTGATCGACGCGCTGCTGCCCGGGGAGCTGGCCACCGCCGTCGTCGCGGAGCTGGACCCGGCCACCGGCGCGGTCGCGCTCGCCAACGCCGGTCACCTGCCGGTGCTGCACGCCACCGCCGGCGGGGCCGCGCTGATGACCGGGGGACACGGGCCCGCGCTCGGGCTGCTCGACGACGCCGACTACCCCGAGACCCGGCTGCAGCTGGCCGGGAACGACCGCCTGCTGCTGTTCAGCGACGGCCTGGTCGAACGCCGCGACGTCCCGCTCGAGGAGCGGCTGGACGCGCTGCGCGCCGCCGTCGCCGCGGGCCGCGACCCGGAGACGCTGCTGGACGACGTCCTCGCCACGCTCGACCCGCCGGACACCGACGACGTCACCCTGGTCGGCCTGGGCCGCACCTGAGGGCGCGCCCGGCCGAGGCGCGGGCCTACTCGGCCCGGTCCTCCGCGTGCCGGCGGGGACCGACCGGCGGCTGTCGGCGGGCCATGCCGTCCAGCCGCTGGGTCAGGTCGGCCGGGGCGTCCTCCTCGGTCGCCGCGTGCCGTCCGAGGGTGGGCATCGTGAACTCTGCGGTCTCGTCCAGCAGGTGTCGGGCCACGTTGATGTCCTTCCGCGCGTGATCGCCTCCGAGCCTATGAGGCGGGCCCGGTGCGCCCGGGGTCGATGGAGCGGGTGTGACGCCTGGGGCAGCCGGAGCCTGGACGGACTGTAATCGGAAGGCTGCGCAGCGCGCTGGCCGAGCCGCCCGGCTGGTCCCGCGCGAGCTCGTGCTCTGCATGCACGGGGCACGCAGAGCACGAGCACCCGGGGAGCGAGGGTCGGAGGCGGCGGTGCGGCTCAGTCCGGACGGCGGCGGCGCCGGCGGGGCAGCTCCTCCCCGGCGCCGCGGCTGCGGGCGAAGGACTCGGCGAGGTCGGCGGGCCAGCCGTCGTCGACCAGCAGGAGCGCGAGCCGGCGGGCGAGGATGCCGTCGACGTCCGGAGCCGGCAGCTCCGAGCCGAACACGACCTCGCGCAGCGCCCAGCCGTTCCCCGCGCCGGTGCCGGTGGCGACCGCGACGGCGAGCTTCTCGACCGCGGGGACGTCCATCCGGAGCGCGGCCCAGCGCAGCACCGGTGGCAGCCCCGACCGCGGCACGACGCCCTCCAGCCGGGCCAGCCAGCCGACATCGGCGACGAGCAGGTGCCCCAGCAGCGTCCGGTGCCACTCCTCCCACGGGACGCCGGTCCGTGCCCACTGCGCGACCAACGCGTCGCCGACCACCCGCCGGCGGGTCGCCAGCAGCGCCAGCTCCCAGGTGTCGTCGGTGAGCTCGAGCAGCGGCAGCCGGACGCCGAGGCTGAGCGCCTGCTCGACCAGGAGGCCGGCCGCGCGGTCGAGCGAGGCGATCCGCCGTCCGCGGGCGACCTCGTCGGCCAGCGCGGTGCACAGGTCGCCCTGGGTGAGCCCGGCGATCTCGACCGCCCGCTCGGCGGGCCCCTCGGCGCCGTCGAACACCTCGTCGAGCAGCGCGGTCAGCACCCCGCCGCGCACCCGCTCTGCGGCGGCCGCGGAACGCCCGATCGACGCGCGCAGCGCCGCCTCCACCGTCCGGTCGTCCGCGGCGACCTGCAGCGCGGCGGCGGCGTTGCGGCCCCGGGCCAGCCAGCTCGGACCGGCCCCGGACCCGAGCACGCAAGCCACCTGCGCCGCGGTCAGCTCATCGGCGTCCTGCTCGGCCCACGCGTCGGCGAACAGCCAGGCGTCCAGCCGGCGCAGGTCACCGATCGAGTCCGGCGGCAGCTCGCCCTTGCTCGCGGCCTCGAGCAGCGTCCGGGCCCGCTCGGTGTCGGCCGCGCGCGCGGCCGACCGCGGTGCGGCGTCCACAAGCTCCACGCTCACCGGCGCGGTGTCGCCGTCCTCCGCCCGCGGACCGGCCACCAGGGAGACCGGCGCCGCCAGCGCCCGCGGCAGCACGTCGAAGACCACGTCGGCGACCTCCCGGCCCGACGGCGTCCGGCGCGGGAGCGGGCACGTCCCCCGCCCGTCGGCGAGCGCGGCCAGCAGCCGGGCCAGGGCGGGGGTGAGGGCGTCCACGTCCTCGGGGGTCAGCACCGGGACGGTGCGGTCGGCGGGCGGCACCCGCAGCGGGGGCAGGTCGGCCGTCGGCGTCGCGTCCTCGGGCAGCGCGTCGAGGAACCGCCCGGTCCGGCGCAGCGCCAGCAGCTCGCGGACCCCCAGCCGGTCGCCGTCGCCCCACAGCAGGTGGACGAGGTAGTTGCCGGGGCGGCCGAAGGCGTCGGCGCTCGCCGCCACCGTGCGGTGGAGCAGCCGGCCGCCGGCGCGGTGGACCAGCCCGAAGGTCTCGCCGGCGTCCGGGCGGAAGCCGACCAGCGCGCCCAGCGCCTTGCGGGTGCGGCCCACCTCGGCCGGCCAGTCCGCCGAGTGCGCGAAGACGCCGAAGCCCGGCCCCTCCAGGGTCCGCGGGGCCGAGGTGTAGACCGCCTGCGCGCAGGTCCGGCCGCTCATCCGAACCACTCGCGCATCGGCGCCGAGCCGGCCTCCTCCGGGTCCAGACCCTCCGCGGAGAGGAAGCCGTGGCGGGCCAGGAGCACCAGCAGCGGCTCCAGGCAGCCGACCGGGGTGATCTCCGGGTAGCCGCCGTCCTTCGCGTCGGCGCCGGTGGCCGACACCGCGTGCACGGTCGGCCGGGGCAGCCGGTTGAGCACCGCGGTGAGCAGGTTGGAGCCGCCGCTGACCTCGAGGAAGTCGACCAGCCGGGAGCTGGTGTCGCGCACGCCCCCGAACCAGTGCGCCAGCGGCATCGCGGCCAGGTCGGTGTCGCGCAGGCTGTCGGTCGGGAAGTCTGGGACGCCGCGCAGCTTGTCGGCCTTGGTGAGCACCACGGCCGCCGAGACGCCGGCCAGCGGGCTGTCGGGGTGCAGGTTGCGGGCGCTGCGCAGCAGGTTGGCCAGGTTGACCACCATCTGGGTGTGCCGGGCCAGGCCCATCGACTCCTCGCCGGGGTCGGCGAGGTGCCGCAGCCGCGGGAAGACGCCGGGGGAGAGGAGCACCAGCACCGAGGTCGCCGCGTAGAGGAACTTGCCGTACTGGCCCATGTCCTCGGCCCGGTAGAGCTGCTCGCCCGAGGCGTCGAAGAAGACGAGGTTGACCGCCCGCTCGCCGCCGCCCCGGCCGGTGCCGCGCAGCACCAGCATGAACGGCTCCGGCGAGCTGCCCTCGCCGAGCAGCGGCAGGGTCAGCGGCAGCTGCCGGCGCTGCACCATCAGCCGGTAGCGGTAGTCGTCGAAGCGGAGGGCGCTCTCCTCGTCCATCTCCACCGAGACGCCGAGCGGGGCCAGCGCCCCCTCGTGCAGCAGGTCGATGAGCACCGTGAGGTAGGTGCTCTTCGACGCGCCGGTCAGTCCGACCAGGCCGACGACGATCGTCGGCCGGTCCAGGTAGTCCGGCGGCAGGCGGTGCCCCCGCGGGCAGGTGGGGCTCACGTTGGCCGCGGCGGCGCCGGCGGCGTCCCGGGGCGTGGGCGGCGGCGCCTGCTCCCCGAGCAGCGGGTCGAGGAGCCGCTGCCAGCGGGTGCGGCGCTCGACCGGCGGGCGGTGCGCGACGCCGGCGGCGTCCCGCCACACGAGGGTGGACAGGGGTTCGAGGCAGCGGGGGCAGACGCGGCGCTTCATCAGCGGACGAAGATCGCGAAGAAGACGATCGTGACCGCGCAGAACACCGCCAGCAGCAGCCGCTGCCGCTCACGGTAGCGGTGCCGCCGCTCGTCGAGGCGCTGCTGGGCGAGGGCCCGCTCGTACATCCCGGACACGGTCGGAGGACCTCCTAGAAGACCAGGTGGTAGAGGACGGCGAGCACCAGCCCCGCGACGATCCCGAGCACCGCGACCACCACGGCGGCCGCCGCGAACCCGGTCCAGGTGTCGGCCACGGCACGCTCCAGCCGGGCCAGCTCGTACCGGGCCGCCTCGACGACCGCGCCCACCGACTGCAGGTCGCGGATCGTCGTCCGGGGGTCGGGGATCTGCGAGGTCTCGCCCAGCCACCGGGTGTGCTGCTCGACCTGCTTGGCCAGCCGCGCCACCGACGGCCGCTTCTCCGGCGCGAACTTCAGCGCAGCGGAGACGCTGTCGAGCAGGTTGGGCGGCACGGCGGTCAGGTTGAGCCGGCCCGCGCGCAGAGCCAGGAAGTAGTCGGAGTCGGGCAGGGTGTCGTCGGGGTCCACCGGGTGGACGGCGCCGGCCGCGTAGGCGATCACCATGCCCCAGCTGTAGACGTCGCTGGCCTCCGTGAGGACCGCGCCCTGCAGCTGCTCAGGGCTGGCGAACAGCTTGGTGCCCAGCGCGGCGATGCCGGTCGTCGAGGTGCCCGACGGCGGCTCCGGGCCGATGTAGCGGCTGATGCCGAAGTCGACCAGCCAGACGTCGGCCCCCGAGATGATGATGTTGCCCGGCTTGACGTCCCGGTGGACGACGCCGGCGGCGTGCACGTCCCGCAGCGCGCGGAGCAGGCCGATCGCGATCCGGCGCAGCTCCTCGGCGTTGAGCCCGGCCGCCCGGCGGGCCAGGAACTCGTCCAGCGGCGTCCCGGTCACGTACTCCTGCACGTAGTACGGCGCGTCGGCGGTGAGGTCCTGGTCGACGATCCGCGCCACCCGCGAGCTCTTCACCCGCGCGGCGTTCTCCACCTCGCGGGCCAGCCGCTTGCGGGCGAGCTCGGGCGCGCCCTCGGGCAGCCGCTTGATGACGACCAGCGGGCTGGACGGCCCGGTCGACCCGACGAAGACGTCCGCCCCCTGGCCACCGCGGGGCAGCCGGCACAGCAGCTCGTAGGGCCCGATGCGGTGCGGGTCGCCGGGCTCGAGCAGGTCGACCTGACGGGTCCCGGCGAGGTCGGCGACGGCTCCGGTGGGGTCGAGTGCCTCGTCCACGTGCGGGGCCTCCCTGTCGTCGGCAGGTGGGACCCGACCGTAGATCGCGAACCTGTGAACATCCATGGAGTCCGGCCCCCGCGCGCACGGGACCGGCGGGCGCGGGTACAACCGGAGTCGTTGCGTTCGCGAACGATCTTGGGGTGTGTGCATGAGCGGTGTCGGCACCGGCGTCCGGCCGGACGCTGCCCCGAGCTCGCACCGGGCGCCGCGGCGGGGCCCCTCGCCGTCGGTCGTCCTCGGGTCGGCCGCGGCCGGTCTGGCGGTCCTGCTCGTGCTGCTGGTCGTCGTCGTCGCGCGGAACGGCGGCGGGCCCGGGACGCAGCCGGCCCCGACGACGGAGGCGAGTCCGACGCCCGAGAACACCGCCGACCTCACCGACCCGGCCAAGCGGGACGTCGCCATGCAGCTGGTCTCCAGCGCGGAGAACTCGACGCTGGACTGGCGCGGTCAGTACGGCTACATCGAGTGGGACGTCGAGGGCGTCGCCGAGGAGAACCGCGGCTACACCGCCGGCCTGGTCGGCTTCTGCAGCGGCTGCGGCGACATGACCCGGCTCGTCGAGTACTACACGTCGATCGCGCCGGGCAACCGGCTCGAGCAGTACCTGCCCGCCCTGCGCGAGCAGGAGGAACTGGGCATGGGCGACGTGACCCAGGAGGGCCTCGGGCAGGACTTCGTCGCCGACTGGGAGGCCGCCGCGCGCGACCCGCGGTTCCAGGCCGCGCAGGACCACGTCGTCGCCCAGGTCTACTTCGACCCCGCCGTGCAGCAGGGGATCGCCGACGGCGTGCACGCGCTCGGCCAGTTCGCCTACTTCGACGCGCTGGTGGTGCACGGGCCGGGCGACGACGCGCTCAGCTTCGGCGGCATCCGGGCGGCCGCGCTGGCCGTCGCCAGCCCGCCGTCCCACGGCGGCGACGAGACCGAGTGGCTCGAGGCGTTCCTGGACGCGCGGGTCGAGGCGATGCAGGCCGAGCGCGCCCACCGCGACACCAGCCGGGTGGACGACGCGCAGCGGGTCTTCCTCGAGGAGGGCAACCTGCACCTCGACCCGCCGCTGCGCTGGTCGACCTACGGCGACGACTACCGGATCCCCTGAGCCCGGGCAGAACCGCGGGGAACCGGAACAAGCCGTCCGGAACCAGGACGTGGCTCCCGGGCGCCGACGGGTAACGACACCCCATCCGTCGACGGGTAGCCACACCCCGTCCCGAGGGCGCCCTGGCTCGCATCGCGCGGTCAGGCCCCCTCGACCACGACCCTGGGCTCGGAAGGCAGTCGATGGAAGCGAGTGAGCGGGTCACCTGGGAGGACTGCCCGGTCTGTCAGCGGGTGGCGGCGGTCGGCTGGGTGAACGGCCGGCCGGTCGAGTTCGACTGTCCCGGCGGCTGCCGCCTCAGCGCGGAGCAGGTCGGGGTCTTCGCCGCCCGGCGCGGTCGGTCCCCGGCGGCCTGGTTGACACGTCGGTAGGCCCCGCTCCGCGCCGGCCGGCGACCCCCTCGCCCGACGGGCTCAGGCGGCGGTGAGCAGCCCCGACTCCTGGCGGGTCAGCCGCCCGGCGTCGAGCACGCGGGCCAGCGCCGCCGCCAGCAGCGGGGTGAGGGACGGCGTCCGGCGGCGGTAGCCGAACACCTCCGCCGCCCGCAGGAACAGCTCGTCCTCGGTCATCCCGGCGCTGGCGCGGCACAGCGCGACCATCGCGTTGCCCACCTCCTCCGGGGCGACGTGCTCCAGCGGCCGGTCGGCGCTGGCGGCCTGCCGGCGGAAACCCGACCAGGTCGCGCGGTCGGTCGCCTCGGGCCAGACGAACTCGCCGTCGAGGACGCCGGCCGGCAGCAGCGCCAGCAGCGCGTCGCGACGGGCCTCGCTCACCCGGGACAGCCCGAACGCGCTCGCGGTCAGGCGGGCCAGCCGGTCGCGGTGCACCGGCCCCTCGACCCGGGTGCCGGCGGCCAGCACCCGCTTCACCGTGCGGGCCACGCGGGCGTCGGACAGCTGGTCGAGCACCTTGCGCTCCCCGGCGGTCTTGGGCACCCAGGGCACGAACGGCCCCTCGCCGTCCAGCGTCGTCTCGGCCGGGACCTTCTTCAGCGTCCGCCGGGCGGGCCGGGCCGGCGCCGCCTCGGGGGCCGGCGCGGCGGCGGGCGCCGGCTCGGCGACGGCCTCGGCGACCGGGGCCTCGAGCACCGCGGGCGGGGCCGACCGCAGCGGAGCGACCGCCTTGACCTCCGGCGCCGCCGGTCCGGCGCCCGGCTCCTCCGGGGCCATCGTGGCCACAAAGGCCGACGCCCCCGCGGCCGAAGGGGCCACGAGGGCCGGCTCGTCGGTGGCCGAAGTGGCCACAAAGGCCGGAGCGGGGGCCTCGGGCACCGGGACGGCGGCGACGGCGGCGGCCAGGCGGTCGAGCACCGCCTCGCGGTCGCGCAGCCAGGTCGGCAGCCACACCCGCTCGACGGCGGGCCAGCGCAGCATCCCGGCCAGCACCTCCACCGGCAGGCCGTCCCGGTCGCCGACCGTGCGCCGGCGGGCCCAGGCCGGCCCGTCGAGCAGCACGGCCATCACCGGGGTGTCGGGGGCGTCGGCGCGGGCGACCGAGAGGTCGACGCGGAACTCCGACAGGCCGACGTCGGTGCGGACCACGAGCCCCCGGTCGCGCAGCGCGGCGGCGATCTCCTCGCGGTGCCGGTCGGGGACGGCCACCGGGCGGGCGTCCCTCGGCAGCGCGTCGGTGCCGAGCGCGGCCAGGTCGAGGTAGGCGCGCAGGTGCTTCACGCCGACCGACGAGGTCTGCTCGGCGCGCAGCTGCGACGGGTCGAACGAGGTGAAGACGACGACCTGCCGGCGGGCGCGGGTGACCGCGACGTTGAGCCGCCGCTCGCCCCCGACCCGGTTGAGCGGGCCGAAGTTCAGCGGCAGGAAGCCGCGGTCGTTGACGCTGAACCCGGTGGAGAAGAGCACCACGTCGCGCTCGTCACCCTGCACGTTCTCCAGGTTCTTGACGAACAGCCCCTCGCCGTCGGTGCGGTCCAGCGCCTCGACCAGCCGCTCGTCACCGGCGTCGCGCAGCAGGCCCTCGATGTAGGCCCGCTGCTGCGCGTTGAACGTCACGACGCCGATCGACGGCAGCAGGTCCGGCGAGGCGTCGAACCGGCGGCGGATCTCCGCGACGACCGCCTTGGCCTCCATCGGGTTGGTGCGCAGCAGCCGTCCGGCACCCGAGCGGTGGAAGGTGCCGTTGACCCGCACCAGCGAGATGCCCCGCCCGTCGGGGTCCGCCGACGGCCGGCCGTGGGTCGGCGCGGGGAACGACGAGAGCCGGTTCTCGTAGTAGTTCGCGTTGCTGAACGCGATGAGCGACTCGTCCTGGCTGCGGTAGTGCCAGGACAGCCACTGCCGCGGCACCCGCGCCTGGACGCACTCGGAGAGGATCGACTCCTCGTCCTCGACCGCGGTGCCCAGCAGCTCGATCGCGTCGTCCTCGGCCGAACCCGAGGAGGGCTCCATGAACGACGTCGGCGGCATCTGCTTGCTGTCACCGACGACGACCGCGGCCTTCGCCCGGCCCAGCGCGCCGACGGCGTCGGCCACCCGGATCTGCGAGGCCTCGTCGAAGACCACCAGGTCGAACAGGCCGGCCTCGGCGGGGAAGAACCGCGCCACCGAGTCGGGGCTGACCAGCACGCAGGGCATGACCGCGGTGACCAGCTCGCCGTACTGCGCCAGCAGCCCGCGCACGCCCAGCCGGCTGCGGGACTTCGCCAGCTCGCGCTGCAGCGCGCCGACCTGCCCGTTGCCGCTGGCCGCGTCGAACGGCCGGGCGTCGAGCACCTTGCCGGGCAGCGCGGTGCGCAGGTGCGCGCGCACCGCCCGCGAGGCGGCGGTGAACCGGGCGATCGCCTTCTCGTGGACGTCGGCGTCGAAGCCGTCCAGGCCGGAGGCGCCGCGGCGCTCGATCACGGAGGCCTGCGCCAGCCCGTGCTCGAACGCGCGGACGGCGTCGTCGGCGAGCAGCTCCCCGCTGACCAGCAGCGCCCGCGCCTCGGGCAGGCCGGCGGCGCGCAGCGGCTCGAGGGTGTCGATGAAGTCCGCCCAGCGGCGCAGCGACATCAGCCCGGTGTGCTCCACCCCGCGCTCGGGGCGGGTCATCTGCCAGCGCAGCACCAGCCCGTCGTCGCCCGCCCAGTCGGCCAGCCGCCGCTCGTCGCTGCGGACCACCCGGAGCAGCGCCCGGGTGGCGTCGCGCAGCCGGGCGATCGCGGCGGCCGCGGCGGCGTCCGGGCCGGGGCCCTGGACGACGTAGCGGCGCAGCGCGACGGCGAACTCGCTGGCGCTGTCGGTGGCGGCGCCGGCCTTCTCCAGCCACTCCACCTGCCCGACCAGCAGCTCCGGGTCCGCCAGCGGGTTCCAGCCGGGCGGCACCGCCAGGCCGGGGATCACCGAGGCGCGGGCGGCGATGCCGGCGGCGGCGGTCTGCACCCGCCACAGCGCGGCGGTGAGCTCCGGGACGTCCTTGGGCTTGACCTTCACGCCGGGCCGCAGCGCGGGGGCCAGCTGGTCGCGGACGGCGCGCAGCCCCCTGCGGCGGGCCAGCCAGCGGCCGGCCTGCGCGGTCTGGGCGGCGACGTACAGGTCGGCCAGCGGCAGCTCCAGCGCCGCCGGGGTGGCCAGCTCCATGCCCGGGTGGACGGCGGTGGTGAACGCGGCGACCTCGCTGAGCACCGACGTGGTCGCCACGGTCCACCGCTCGGTCGGCACCTCGTCGAGGACGTCGAGGGTCGTCGCCGGCCCGGACAGCACGTGGGCGAGGGCGTGCAGGTCCGCCGGGGTCCGCACCTCGCGCAGCGCCCGCGCCAGGTGGGGCTCGGCCGGCAGCTCGCGGACGGCGGCGTCGACGGCGGCCGCGGCCTGCTGCGCGGCGAGCAGGTCGACCTCCGCCGTGTCGACGAACGCCCACGCGTGCCGCGGCGACGGGCGCACCAGGTCGGCGATGTCGGGCAGCAGCGCCAGCGCCCGGCGCACCGCGGTCATCGTCTCGGCCGACGCGGCGGCCACGAACGGGGCAGGCAGCGGCAGCGACGGGACCCCGTCGCGCACCGACAGCACCGCCGTCCGCGCCGAGTAGAACGACAGCCCGGCGGCGTTCTCGGCGTGCAGCCGGTCGGCGTAGCGGGCCAGGGTGCGCCGGGCCGAGCGGAGGTCCTCGCCGTCGGCGGCCAGGCCCTGCTCGTCCACGGCGACCGCGTGGTCGAGCGCGGCCTGGATCTGCGCCCGCACCACCGAGGCCTTGCTGCCCTTGTCGTGCAGGTCCAGCGCGAACGGGCCCATGCCCACGGCGTCCAGCCGGCGGGCGACGACGTCCAGCGCCGCCCGCTTCTCGGCGACGAACAGCACCCGCTTGCCGTCGGCGACCGCCCGGGTGAGCAGGTTGGTGATCGTCTGCGACTTGCCGGTGCCGGGCGGGCCCTCGAGCACGAACGTGCGGCCGGCGGCGGCCTCGGCGACCGCGCGCAGCTGCGAGGCGTCGGCCGGGACGGGGCACTGCGCGGCGAGCTCGTCGAGGTCGACCCGCGCCGCGGTGTCCGGCACCGGGTCGGTGAACGGCTCGGTCGGCTGGTGCACGAGGTGGTGCACCAGCGGGTTGGCGGCGAAGTCGGCCCAGTGCTCGTCGAGGTCCTTCCACAGCCGGTACTTGGCGAACTGGAGGACCGCGAGGTCGGCGGTCGGCTCGACGCGGTGGGGCAGGGCGGCGTCGGCCAGGGCCTGGCGCATCGCCTGCAGTGCGCGGTCGAGGTCGATGCCGGCGCCGTCCTCGGCCGGCTCGGTCAGCCCCGGGACGGTCAGCCCGTGCACCTGCCGCAGCTTCTCCAGCAGGCAGTAGTTGGGCGTGCTGGTGCCGGTGTCGTCGAGGGTGAGCTTGTAGACGCCGTTGCGGCTGGTCGGCGTGAGCGTGACCGGGACCAGCACCAGCGGCGAGCGCAGCGGCCGCCCGTCGAGCTCCCAGGCCAGGCTGCCCAGCGCGAGGTACAGGTTGTTGGCGCCGGTCTCCTCGCGCACCGTCTTGGCCTTGTAGGCGAGGTTGCGCAGCCGGGGCAGGTAGCCGCCCTCGGTGACGTCGGCGTGCACGGCCTTGCGCTCGACGAGCAGCTCGGCGAGGTGGTCGGCGGGCAGCTCGGCGGCCGAGCGGATGCCGCGCTCGCGGTGGACGGCGGCGATCCGGTCGTTGGGCAGCAGCTGGACGGCGGTGCCGCCGTGCAGCAGGTTCTCCAGGGTCGCCAGTCCCGTGGCCGGGACGGCGAGCGGCAGGCCGGCGCGCTCGGTGTAGTTGATCAGCCGGTTGCGCAGCGAGAGGTCCAGCAGGCTGTTCTTCCACTGCTGCACCCGCGCTGGCGTCTCGCTGCGGCCCGGTGCGGCCGGGGCCGGCACCCGCTCGACCGGCCGGGCCGCGACACTGTGCACGGCCAGCCGGTACTCGAAGACCTGCACCGCGCCGTCCAGCCCGCGGGTGCGGGCCGGCAGCGGCACGATCCCGTCGCGCCGGGCGCGGTGGACGTCGGTGACACCGAGGACCCGGTCGAGGTCGCCGGCCAGCCACGCGTCGTAGGCGCTCCGGTGCAGGTCGGCATCGGTGGAGCCGCGGCTGGTGAGCAGCGTGGTCTCGACCAGCCGGATCAGGCCGAGGTCGACGAGGTTGACCAGCGGCGCGACGTCGGTGGTCGCGGCGCTCTCCGCGCTGCGCTCCTCCCGCCAGTAGCCGAGGAAGGCGTGCCCGTCGGCCAGCCACAGCAGCGGCCGGATGCCGGCCTGCTCCAGCGCGGCGGCGAGGGTGACCACGGTGTCCAGGCAGGTGCCGACCCGCCCGTCGAGGACGTCGCCCGGGGTGCGCACCTTCTGGCCGACGTCGGCCCAGCTGGCCGGCGGCTCGCTGTAGCGGATCTCGCGGCGGCGCATCGCCTCGGTGAGCGCGGCGACGATCTCGTCGACCCGCTCGGGACCGGACTGGTAGCCCTGCACCGAGCCGCTGCCGGTGCGCTCCTCGAGCAGCGCGCCGGCCTCGGCGATCAGCGTCGTGATCGTCGGGTGGTTGGGCAGGACGTGCGCGGCGAGCATCTCCAGCGCCAGCGGGACCGGCGCGGCCAGCCACTGGTTGGCGGCCAGCACCTGCACCGGGACGGCGGTGCCGCCGACGTCCTCGCCGTCGACGAGCAGGTCGATCTCGATGGAGCCGGGGCGCTGCTCCTCGATCTGCAGCATCGCGGCGGGGTCCATGACCAGGCCGACGTCGCTCAGCACCGTCGTCTGGCCGGCGTCGAGGTCGACGAGCACCTCCACGGCGCTGCCGATCGGGCCCTCCGCGTCGCGGACGCCCAGGCGCACCGTGGCCGCGCGCACGGGACCGCCGTGGTTGGTGAACGCCAGCCGCGAGACGACCGGCACCCGGTTGTGCGCCAGCGCGTAGCTCAGCACCGGGGTGGAGGTCGCCGAGATCGCCACGGCCGGCCGGGTGGTCGGTTCGGTGGGCCGGAGGTCCGTGGTGCTCATGGACTCCATGTCTACCGGCCAGGACGGACCGGTCCGGTCAGGCGGTCGAGGCGTCTGGGGCGGGTGTGACGGGTGCGGCCGGTCTGACCACGGATCACGTCCGGGACACCTCCGGAGGGTCACGACCGCCCCTCCGGACGCCGATCCGCGTGGGGCCTGCCGTCCCGTCCGCGGACCGGCGTTTCGGAACGGCGCCCGGCGGATCCGCTCGTACGGTCGGCCGGACGCAGCCGTACCAGGGAGGCCTCCCATCGACGACGACGACACCATCAGGTTCCGGCCGGCGCACCGTGCACCCTCGCTCCCGTCCCCGTCCCGGCGTCGGTGGGCCGTCGTGGCGGTGGCCCTCGTGGCGATCGGCCTCACCGCGGTCGCCGGCCTGGTCGTGGGCAGGTCGGGCCCCGGTCCGGCGCAGGAGGCGACCGCGGCGCCGCCGTCCATCGCGCGCCTGGACACCGAGCCGGTCGCCCGTGGGGGGCTGCTCGCGGGGGACGACGACGCGACGCCGTCCGCGTCGGCGCCCGCGGAGACCGAGCCGCCCGCGCAGGAGGTCGCGGCGGACGCGGACGAGGCCGACCCCACGCGCCCGGCCACCGCCTCCACCACCGCAGTGCCCGCGGAGCCCACGAGCGAGCCCTCAGCGGCCGGGGACGGCAAGCCGGACCGGTGCACCGAGGGACGCGGCTCGGCCAAGGGCAACGAGGCGGCCGGCTCCCGGCGTGGTGGCGGTGCCTGCCGCTGACCCCCGCGCCCGCTGCCGGCTCGTGAGAGGTTGGCCGGCATGAGCGCACCGCAGCGGCGGAAGTCGGGTCTGCTGGTCGAGGACCGCGGGCACGTGCGCCTGCTGACCCTGGACCGGCCCGAGCGCCGCAACGCGCTGTCCACCGCGCTGCAGGCCGACCTCGTCGAGCAGTTGCTGCGCTGCGGCGAGGACGGCGACGTCCGGGCGATCGTGCTCACCGGCAACGGCCCGGCCTTCTGCGCCGGCTTCGACCTCAAGGAGATCCGCGAGGGCGACCGGCGCGGGGAGCGCTTCCGGCCGCCGATGAACCGGCCGACACGGTCGCTGTTCGAGGTGGTCACCGAGACGTCGGTGCCGATCGTCGCGGCGATCACCGGCCCCGCGGTCGCGGGCGGTTTCGAGCTCGCCCTGGCCTGCGACCTGCGGGTGGCGGCGCCCGGCGTCCCGATGGGCCTGCCCGAGGCGAGGATCGGGATGGGCGCCAACTTCGGCTCGGTCGTCCTGCCCAAGCGGATCCCGATGGGGATCGCGCTGGAGATGCTCTACACCGGCGAGTACGTGACCAGCGAGGTCGCCGAGCGCTGGGGCCTGGTCAACCGGCTCGTGCCGGTGGACGACGTCCTGCCGACGGCGCTGCGGCTCGCGGAGGCGATCGCGGCCAACGCGCCGATCTCGATCCGCCGGATGAAGGAGACCGCGGTCAAGGGCCTGGAGCTGCCGCTGTGGCAGGCGCTGCGGTTGGACGTCGGCCCCAACCCGTACCTGTCCGAGGACCGCGCGGAGGGGATCGCCGCCCACCTCGAGAAGCGCCCGCCGAGGTGGACCGGGCGATAGCCCCCGGCGTCGGCCGACCTGTTCCCCGGGGCGCCAGCGGGGGAGGGTGGTCCGCGGGAGCTCGTGCTCTGCCCACGGTGGTGGGCAGAGCACGAGCACGCGGGGAGCGAGGTGCCGCGGCGGGCAGCGGGGCGGATCGGCCCCGCGCTCAGGCGAAGCGCTGCTCCAGCTGCTGCACCTCGGGCAGGCCGATCAGGTCGGTGAACTCCCCGAACGCCGGCAGGCCGTCGAGCGAGGGGACGCCGTCCCGGCGGAGCGACTCCAGCAGCGTGCGGATCCCCGCCGTCGCCGCCAGCAGCGTGCCGATCGGGTAGATGACCAGGGAGAAGCCGAGCTCGGTCATCCGCGCCAGCGACAGCGGGGGAGTGCGGCCGCCCTCGGCCCAGTTGAACACCAGCGGCGCGACGTCCCGCAGCTCGGCCGCCACCCGCCCGATGTCGGCCTCGGACGTCGGCGCCTCGACGAACAGCAGGTCCGCGCCGGCCTCGGCGTAGGCCCGGGCGCGGGCGAGGGCGTCGTCCACCCCGGTGACGGCCACCGCGTCGGTGCGGGCGATGACCACCAGGTCCGGGTCCTGCCGCGCGGCCACGGCGGCCCGGACCTTGCCGGCCATCTCGTCGGTGCCGATCAGCGCCTTGCCGCTCATGTGCCCGCACTTCTTGGGCATCACCTGGTCCTCGAGCTGGATCCCGGCCACGCCGGCCTGCTCGTAGAGCTGCACCGTGCGGACGACGTTGAGCGCGTTGCCGTAGCCGGTGTCGGCGTCGGCGATCACCGGCACCTCGACGGCGGCGGCGATGCGGCGGGCGTTGTCGGCCATCTCCGCGCCGGTCAACAGCCCCACGTCGGGGCGGCCGATGAGCGAGGCCGTCGTCCCGAAGCCGGTCATGTAGACCGCGTCGAACCCCGCCTGCTCCACCAGCCGCGCCGAGAGCGCGTCGTAGGCGCCCGGCGCGACCAGCGGCTCCGGTGCCGCGAGCAGCTCGCGCAGCCGGGACCGGGGTGCCCGGCCGTTCCCCAACAGGTCCGCCACGGCGGCCTCCTCCGATACGGAACGCGACCAGTTGTATGCACGTCCACGAACGTCCCGGCCCGGCATTGCCCCCTGCCCGGAACCCCCTCTAGGTTTGCACACAATCTCCGAGGAGGTGTGACGGCTGACACGTTCCCTGACCTCGGCCGAACGGGCGCTGAGCTCCCTGCGCGACATGATCATGGGCGGTGTCCTGCGCCCCGGCGCGCGCCTGGGCGAGGTGGAGCTCGCCGACCGCCTGGGCGTGAGCCGCACCCCGGTGCGCGAGGCGCTCTCCCGGCTGGCCGCCGAGGGCCTGGTCGAGCTGGTCCCCAACCGCGGCGCCCGGGTGGCCACCTGGACCGTCGACGAGCTCGAGGGCGTGTTCGACCTCCGCTCGACCCTCGAGCCGCAGCTGACCGCCTACGCCGTCCCCCACGCCACGCCCGCCGACGTCGACGAGCTCGACGCGCTGGCCACCCGCATGCACGAGGTCGGCAGCCCCGGGCCGTCCCAGGACCTCGACGCGCTCGTCCCGCTCAACCGCGCCTTCCACGACCGGCTGGTCGCGCTCGCCGGGCACCCCACGCTGGCTGCCGCCCTCGCCGCGGCGATCCACCCGCCGATCGTGCGGCGCAACTTCCTCACCTACGACGAGGCGTCGCTGCGCCGCAGCCTGGCCCACCACAGCGAGATCGTCGCCGCCCTCCGCGCGGGCGACCCGGAGTGGGCCCGCGCCGTCATGACCTCGCACATCGCCAACGCCCGGGCGGTCATGGTCCGGGCGGCCCGACTGCAGGCGACCCGAACAGAGGAGACCGCATGAGCTACCGGCTCGGAGTGGACGTCGGCGGCACGTTCACCGACGTCCTGCTCGTCGACGAGGACAGCGGCGCGACCTGGCGGGCCAAGACCGCCTCGACCCCGGCCGACCAGGCCGTGGGGGTGCTGCACGGCATCGAGAAGGTGTGCGCCGACGCCGGCATCGCGATGAGCGAGGTCGCGCAGGTGCTGCACGGCACCACGGTGGCGACCAACGCCATCCTCGAGGGCAAGGGCGCCACCGTCGGGCTGGTCACGACGAAGGGCTTCCGGCAGGTGCTGCAGATCGCCCGTTCCTTCGTCCCCGGCGGCCTGGCCGGCTGGATCATCTGGCCCAAGCCCGAGCCGCTGGCCGACCTGGAGAACACCGTCGAGGTCGACGAGCGGATCGCCAGCGACGGGTCGGTGGTCCGGCCGCTGGACGAGGACGACGTCCGCGCGCGGCTCGGCGCGCTCGCCGGGCAGGGGATCCAGGCGCTCGCGGTCAGCCTGGTCAACTCCTTCGCCGACCCGTCGCACGAGCGGCGGATCGCCGAGCTCGCCGCGGAGGTGCTGCCCGGCGTCCCGGTGTCGCTGTCCTCCGACGTCCTCCCCGAGCTGCGCGAGTACGAGCGGACGCTGACCACCGTCGCGAACGGCTACGTCCAGCCGCAGGTCGCCCGGTACGTGCAGCACCTGTCCGAGGGACTGGCCTCGGGCGGGGTGGCCGGCGAGCTGTCCATCCTGCGCAGCGACGGCGGGCTGCAGTCGGCGCGGGCCGCGGTCGAGGCGCCGGTGACCATGCTGCTGTCCGGGCCGGCCGGCGGCGTCACCGGCGCGGTCTTCGTGGCCGAGCAGTGCGGCTTCCGCGACCTGATCACCTTCGACATGGGCGGCACCTCCACCGACGTCGCCCTGGTCCGCGACCTCACCCCGATGATCGGCCGGGAGACCAAGGTCGGCGACCTGTCGGTGCGGGCGTCCAGCGTCGACGTCCGGACCGTCGGGGCGGGCGGCGGCTCGATCGCGCACGTCCCGGAGCTGACCCGGGCGCTGCGGGTCGGCCCGCAGTCGGCCGGCGCGGACCCCGGCCCGGCCGCGTACGGCAAGGGCGGGGTCGAGCCGACGGTCACCGACGCGAACGTCGTCCTCGGCTACCTGCCCTCGTCCCTGGCCGGCGGGGAGATCACCCTGGACGCCGAGGCCTCGCGGGCCGCGGTGAGCAAGGTGGCCGAGGCGATCGGGCTGGACTCCCCGGAGGCCGCGGCCGCCGGGATCATCGACATCGTCAACGAGAACATGCTCGGCGGCCTGCGGCTGGTCTCGGTGCAGCAGGGCTTCGACCCCCGCGACTTCGCCCTCGTCGCCTTCGGCGGGGCCGGCCCGCTGCACGCCAACGCCCTCGGGAAGCTGACCGGCGCGTGGCCGGTGATCATCCCGCCGGGGCCCGGCCTGCTCTGCGCCCTCGGCGACGCGACCACCAGCCGGCGCGACGAGTCGGCGCGCACCGTGCTGCGCCGCTTCGGCCAGCTGACCGGCGCCGAGCTGGTCGGGATCCTGCGCGAGCTCGCCGACGAGGCCGGGGAGCGGCTGGCCGCCCAGGGCCTGCCCCGCGCCGACCAGACGGTGGGCTTCCAGGTCGACGTCCGCTACCACGGCCAGGGGTTCGAGATCCCGGTGGAGGTCGACCCCGCATGGCTCGACGGTGGCCAGGCCCTGGTCGAGCTCGGCCGGGCCTTCGACGCCGAGCACGACCGGCTGTTCTCCTTCCTGCTCTCCGTCGACCACGAGCTGGTCAACGCCCGCGCCACCGTCACCGGCCCGCGGCCCGACGTCGCCCCGGTGCACCTCGAGCAGGGGGACGGCGACCCGTCCGCGGCGCGCGTCGACGAGCACCCCGTGCACGTCGGGGGCGAGCGGGTGACCGCCGGCGTCTACGACCGCGAGCGGCTGCGGGCCGGTGACGTCGTCCCCGGCCCGGCGATCGTCACCGAGATGGACTCCACCACCCTCGTCCTGCCCGGGCACGCGGCCACCGTGCACCCCTCGGGCTCGCTGCTCATCAACCCCGTGCAGGAGGGCTGAGCGCCATGGCACGCATCGTCGAGACCGCGACCGGGACGCCTCGGCCGGTGGACGTCGACCCGGTGACCCTCGACCTGATCGAGAACGGGCTGCGCAACGCCCGCTACGAGATGGACGAGGTGCTGTTCCGCACCGCGCTGTCGCCGGGCATCCGCGAGCAGCACGACGAGTTCCCGCTCATCGGCGACCCCAGCGGGAAGATGGTCGTCGGCCAGTTCGGCCTGTCCATCCCCGACTTCCTCGAGGGCTTCGACGACACCGTCGAGGAGGGCGACGTCCTGCTGACCAGCGACCCGTACGCCTGCGGGGCGGCGATCAGCCACGCCAACGACTGGCTGCTGGTCATGCCGGTGTTCCACGAGGGCCGGGTCGTGGGCTGGGCGTCGATGTTCGGGCACATGTCCGACGTGGGCGGCAAGACGCCGTCGTCCATGCCCACCGACGCGCGCACGATCTACGAGGAGGGCGTGGTCATCCCGCCGTTCAAGCTGTACCGGAGGGGGCAGCTGAACGAGGACGCGCTACGGATCATCCTCAACCAGGTCCGCATGCCCGACTGGAACCGGGCCGACCTCAACGGCCTGGTCGCCGCCTGCCGCACCGCCGCCCGGCGGGTGGTGGAGATGTGCGAGCGGTTCGGGACGGCGACCTACCTCTCGGCGCTCGACGCGCTGCTGCAGCGCAACTACGACGCGATGAAGGTGCTGCTGCAGACGGTGTTCGAGGAGGGGCGGACGCTCTCCTTCACCGACTACATCTGCGACGACGGCGTCGGCAACGGCCCCTACGAGCTCAAGCTGTCGCTGACCCGCACCGGCGAGAAGGTGCACCTGGACTTCACCGGGTCCTCGCCGCAGGCGGCCGGCCCGATCAACTACTACATCAACGAGAACCTGACCCGGATGTTCTTCGGGATCTACATGATCACCGTGGCCGACCCGCAGATCCTCTGGAACGACGGCTTCTACCCGCTGGTCGACGTCACGATCCCGGACGGCTCCTACTGGAAGCCCAAGCACCCGGCCGCGCTCAACGGCCGCAACCACGGCATCGGGCGGGTGTTCGACCTGTTCGGCGGGCTGCTCGGGCAGACCAACCCGGCGCTGCTCAACGCCGCCGGCTTCTCCTCCTCGCCGCACTTCATGTACTCCGGGCACTACTCCGGCGGGGAGCGGAAGGGCGAGTGGTTCCAGCTGTACTCGATCGGCTTCGGCGGCATCCCCGGCCGCCCGCTCGGGGACGGCCCCGACGGGCACTCGCTGTGGCCGAGCTTCGTGAACATCCCCTGCGAGTACCTCGAGTCCTACTACCCGCTGCGCATCGAGAAGTGGGAGACCGTCGCCGACACCGGCGGCCCCGGCCTGCACCGCGGGGGCAACGGGGTCGACGTCGCCTACGTCTTCGAGGAGCCGGGCGAGATCGCCATCCACGACGACCGCTGGCTGACCTACCCGTGGGGTGTGAACGGCGGCTCCCCCGGCGCCCGCGGCCGCAAGTGGATCGACCGCGCCGACGGCACCCGGGAGATGCTGCCGAGCAAGTGCCACGGGGTGCCGGTGTCGCCGGGCGACGTCCTGCACTTCGTCACCTGGGGCGGGGGCGGCTGGGGCGACCCGCTGGAGCGGGACCCGGAGCTGGTGGCCACGGAGGTCCGCCGCGGGCTGGTGACCCAGGCCGGCGCCCGGCGCTACGGGGTGGTGGTCTGCGACGGCGGCGAGGTGGACGCCGAGGCGACCGAGACGCTGCGCGACCAGGTGCGCGCCGACCGCCCGGCCGACCTGCCGGTCTTCGACATGGGCCCGCCGGTCGAGGAGCTGCTCGCCCGGTGCGAGGAGGAGACCGGGCTGCCCGTGCCGAGGCGTCCGGTGTGGGCCGCGGGATGAGTGTCCCCGAGCCGGCGCCGGGGCCGCACGGGTCGGCGTTCTCCGGCCGCGTCGGATGGGGCAGCGCGCCCGCGGTCGTGGTCGTCGACCTGGTGCGCGCCTACACCGACCGGGACGGGCCGTTCGGGCTGCCCGAGCCCGAGCCCGCGGTGGCGGCCACGCAGCAACTGGTGGACGCCGCCCGGGCGCACGGGCACCCGGTCGTGTGGACCGTCGTCCGCTACGCCCCGGGCCTGGGCGACGCCGGGTGGTTCGTGCACAAGGTGCCGGCGCTGGCCTGCTTCGCCGAGGGCGCCCCGGGCGGCTGGGGCGACCTCGCGATCGAGCCCGGGGCGGGGGAGCCGGTCGTGGTCAAGCAGTACGCGTCGGCGTTCTCCGGCACCACGCTGGCGGCGACGCTGCGCACCGCGGGGGTGGACACGGTGGTGGTCGCCGGCGTCTCGACGTCGGGCTGCGTGCGGGCCACGGCCATGGACGCGCTCAACAGCGGCTTCCGCCCCCAGGTGGTGCGCCAGGCCTGCGCCGACCGGACACCGGCACTGCACGACAACAACCTCGCCGACCTCGACGCGAAGTACGCCGACGTGGTCGACCTGCCCGAGGCCCTCGCCCACCTCTGAGCGGGTGCCGCCGCCTCCTCCGGCCTTTGTGGCCACAATGGCCGCTCGGGAGGTGGCGGTGGCGAGGACCAGCGCGGGCGTGCTGCTCTACCGGCGGGGAGCGGACGGCGCCGTCGAGGTGCTGATCGGGCACATGGGCGGCCCGTTCTGGGCCCGGAAGGACGACGGCGCCTGGTCGATCCCCAAGGGCGAGTACGGCGACGGCGAGGACCCGTTCGCCGTGGCCCGCCGCGAGTTCGAGGAGGAGCTCGGCTCGCCGGTGCCCGCCGAGGACTTCCTGCCGCTCGGGGAGCTGCGCGCCGGCGGCAAGGTGCTCACCGTCTGGGCCGCCGAGGGCGACCTGGACGCCGCCACCTGCCGCAGCAACACCTTCCCGCTGGAGTGGCCGCCGCGGTCGGGGCGGGTGCAGGAGTTCCCCGAGGTCGACCGCGCCGCGTGGTTCGCCCTCGACGCCGCGCGCGCCAAGCTGGTGAAGGGTCAGGTGCCCTTCCTCGACCGGCTGACCGAGCGCCTCGGCTAGGTCGCGATCGGCGGCAGGTGCAGGTCGACGCCGAGCAGGACCAGCGGCCACAGCACGACCGCCACCACCAGCGACAGGATCTCCGAGATCCCGGCGACGCTGTTGTAGCCCTGGGTGAGGGCCACGACGAGGCCGATCGCCAGGTAGACGAGGCTGAACAGGGAGATGCGCACGGTCTCCACCTCCGGGTCGGGGGAGGGGAGTCTTCCCCGCGCGGCTGTGTCCCGGCTGTGGACCGGCTGGGAGTCCTCAGGCGCCGACCAGCGAGCGCCACCCGCGGGCGGCGAACCGGCCGGTGCCCGCGCGCGCGGCCAGCGCGGTGGCCGCCGCCGCCGACCGGGCCCGCACGGCCGCCTCGTCCACCGTCGTGAGCGCCCCGCCGGACACCACCAGCCGGCCGTCGACGTAGACCCGCTCGACCTCGTCGCCCCGCTGGCTGTAGACCAGCGCGGAGACCGCCGCGTGCACCGGCGAGGCGCAGAGGTTGGTCAGGTCCAGGACGACGGCGTCGGCCCGCTTGCCGACCTCCAGGGAGCCGATGGTGTCGGCCATCCCCAGGGCACGGGCGCCGTCGATGGTGACCATCTCCAGCGCCTTCTCGGCGGTCATGACCTCCGGGTTGCGGTGCACCCCCTTGTGCAGCAGCGCGGCGAACTTCATCGCCTGCAGCATCGAGTGGTTCGACGACGAGGCCGGGCCGTCCGACGCCAGGCCGACGGTGATGCCGCGCCGGTGCATCGCCGGCACCGGGGCGAACCCCGAGCCCAGGTAGAGGTTCGAGCACGGGTTGTGCGACACCTTCGTGTCGGTCCCCCGGAGCAGGTCGAGGTCGGCACCGTCGACCTGCACGCAGTGCGCCGCCAGCAGGTCCGGTCCGAGCAGCCCGGTGTGCGCGGCGAACGGCACGTCGCGCAGGCCGAACCGGCGGACGGACTCCTCGACGTCGAACGGCGACTCGGCCAGGTGCATGGTGACCAGCGCCCCCGTGGCGTCGGCCAGCGCGCGGGTCTCCCGCAGCGTCGGCTCGTCCACCGTCCAGCTCATGCACGGGGCCAGCCCGACGGTCACCCGGGACCCGGGCCGGTTGCGGGCGCCGATCAGCCGCTCGGCGTCGGCCAGCGCGGCGTCCAGCGGCTGCACGAGCTGCGGCGGCGCGCCGACGTCGGTCCCGGCGGTCATGTACCCGCGGGCCATCACGCCGCGGATGCCGACGTCGTCCATCGCCGAGGCGACCGCGTCCCCGAGCCCGGGGAGCGGGTGCACGTACATGAAGTCGAGCAGGGTGGTCGTGCCGGTGGTCAGCGCCTCCGCGCAGCCGTGCAGCGCCGCCGCGTAGCAGTCCTCCGGGGTCAGCTCGACGGCCGAGGGGCCGGTCATCGTCAGGAACCAGTCGGAGAGCACGCGGTCGTCGCCCAGCCCCTTGAGCAGGGTCTGGAACAGGTGGGTGTGGGTGTTGACGAAGCCGGGCAGCACCACCCGCCCCGCGCAGTCGACCACCTCCGCGCCGGGGGAGGCCGCGAGCACCTCGGACGACGGGCCGACGGCGCGGATCCGGCCGTCGGCGAAGGCGACCGCGCCGTCGGGGAGGACCCGGCGCTCGGCGTCCATCGTCACGACCGTCGCCCCCGCGAGGACGGTTCCCGGCGTCACGCCTGCTCTCCCGCCGACCGCAGCAGCTCCCAGACCGCGGCCGGCTTGAGCGGGGTGCGGGTGACCCGGACGCCGAGGTGCTCGATGGCGTCGGCCACGGCGTTGGCCACCGCGGAGTGCCCGCCGATCGCGCCGCCCTCGCCCATGCCCTTGACGCCCAGCGGGTTGAGCGGGGACGGCGACTCCAGGTGGCCGATCTCGACGTCGGGCACGTCCAGCGACCCGGGCAGCAGGTAGTCCATGAACGACGTCGACTGCGGCTGACCGTCGGGGCCGTAGACCAGCTCCTCCATCAACGCCCCGCCCAGGCCCTGGGCCACCCCGCCGACGATCTGGCCCTCGGCGTTGCACGGGTTGACGATCCGGCCGGCGTCGTTGACCACCACGTAGCGGTCGACGGTGGTGTAGCCGGTGGCGGGGTCGACCTCCACCTCGGCGACGTGGATGCCGTACGAGTAGGGCGCGGCCATGTTCTCGAAGTACTGGACCGCCTCCAGGTCCGGCTCCATGCCCGCCGGCCGGCTGCCCCCGGGGCTCGCCGCGGCCGCGACCTGCGCCCAGGACACCGACGCGGTCGGCACGCCGCGGACGGCGAACGCGCCGTCCTCCAGCACCAGGTCGGCCGGGTCGGCCTCGAGCAGGTGCGCGGCGAGCTCCTCGGCCTTCTCCCGGACCTTGCGCGCGGCCAGCACCACGGACGTGCCGGCCATGACCGCGTTGCGGCTGGCGTAGGAACCCATGCCGAAGGGCAGCCGGCCGGTGTCGCCGAACACGCCCTTGATCGAGTCGTGCCGCACCTGCAGCTCCTCGGCGGCGATCTGGGCCAGCATCGTGGCGGTGCCCTGACCCATCGGCGCGGCGCCGGAGACGATCGTGACCTCGCCGGTGGGGTCGACCCGCACGCTGCCGCCCTCGAACGGGCCGGTCCCGGTGACCTGGTGGTAGACGCAGATGCCCAGCCCGATGAGCCGCCCCTGCGCGCGCGCCGCGTGCTGGCGGGCCGCGAACCCGGCGTAGTCGACCATCTCCAGGGCCTGCTCCAGCCCGGCCGGGAAGTCCCCGCTGTCCAGGACGACCGCCGCCTCCAGGGAGACCAGCCCGCTGTCGTACGGCAGTTCCTCGGGGGTGAGCAGGTTCTTGCGCCGGAGCTCGGCGCGGTCGATGCGCAGCTCGCGGGCGACGATGTCCAGCAGCCGCTCCCGCGCGAACGTCGACTCGGGCGCGCCGGCCCCGCGGTACGGGGAGGCCGGGGCCTTGTTCGTGGAGGCGCACACCGCCTCCACCCGGTAGGCGGGCACCCGGTAGACCCCGCCCAGGCTGGTCGCGGCCAGCGAGGCGTTGATGACGCCGAGCGGTCGCTGGTAGGCGCCGCAGTCGGTGATGTGCCGCGCGCGCAGCCCGAGGATCGTGCCGTCGGAGCGCAGCGCCATCTCCACCTCGTGCACCTGCTCGCGGGAGTGCGCGATGGACAGGAAGTGCTCGTTGCGGTCCTCGATCCACTTGACCGGCCGGCCGGTGCGGACGGCGGCGAAGGGCACGAGGAAGTCCTCGGCGTTGAAGTCGGCCTTGACGCCGAAACCCCCGCCGATGTCGGGGACGGCGACCCGGACGGTGCGCGCCGGCACGCCGAGCATCCCGGCGAGGATGGTGCGCACCGTGTGCGGCCACTGGGTTGAGTCCCAGACGGTGAGCTCACCGGTGACGGCGTCCCGCGAGGCGACGACGCCGCGGGTCTCCAGCGGGACGCCGGTGTAGCGCTGCACGTCCAGCCGCTCGCTGACCACCCGGTCGGCGGCGGCGAAGGCGGCCTCGACGTCGCCGTACTCGTAGACCGAGCGGGCGGCCACGTTGTCCGGCGCGTTGGCGTGCAGCACCGGCGCCCCCGGCGAGATGGCCGCCACGGCGTCGACGACCGCCTCCAGCGGCTCGTACTCGACCTCGATGAGCTCCAGCGCGTCCTCGGCGACGTGCCGGTCCTCGGCGACCACGACCGCGACCGGCTCGCCGACGAAGCGGACGGTGTCGGTGGCGAGCGGGTGCTGCGGCGCCGGGTGGAAGGTCTCCAGCGCGAACAGCGCCGGGATGGCCGGGGGCTCGGCGCCCAGGTCGGCGGCGGAGAAGGCGTCCACGACCCCGGCCAGCCGGCGCGCGGCGCTCACGTCCACCGACAGCAACCGGGCGTGGGCGTGCGGGCTGCGCAGGACCGCCATGTGCTGCACGCCCGGCACCCGGAGGTCGTCGACGAAGGCCGCCTCCCCGCGCAGCAGCCGGGGGTCCTCGAGGCGCTTGACGTTCGCGCCGATCGTCTGCACGCCCACGTCATCGCTCCCAGGTCTCGTCGGCGGCGCGGACCGAGCGGACGATCCCCTGGTAGCCGGTGCACCGGCAGAGGTTGCCCGACAGCGCCTCGCGGATCGCGGCCTCGTCGACCCCGCGGGCCTCCCGCAGGAGGTCGTAGGTGGTCAGCAGGATGCCGGGGGTGCAGAAGCCGCACTGCAGGCCGTGGTGGTCCCAGAACGCCTGCTGGATCGGGTGCAGCTCGTCGCCCTCGGCCAGGCCCTCGACGGTGGTGACCGCCGCGCCGTCGGCCTGGACGGCGAACACCAGGCAGGCGCGGATCGGTTCGCCGTCCATCAGGACGGTGCAGGCGCCGCAGACGCCGTGCTCGCACCCGACGTGAGTGCCGGTCAGGCCGAGGTCCTCCCGGAGGAAGTCGGCCAGCGAGCGCCGCACCGGCACGGTCCGCTCGTGGAGGGTCCCGTTCACCGTGACCCGGATCGACCCCTCCGTGACGGGCGTGCCGGTGCCCGCTGTCGCGCGGTCCTCGACCTGCATCGTCTGCTCTCCTCCTCGGTCGGTCGGTGCCGGGGCGCCGGTCGGGTCGGCTGCTGCGGTGGCCGGCACGGTCACGCCGCCGCGGCGGTGGACGGGCCGGTCGCCTCGGCGAGGGCGCGCTCCAGCAGGTGGGCGGCCAGTGCCCGGCGGTACGCGGCCGGGCCGTGCACGTCCGGCGGCGGGTCGAGCGTGGCCGCGTAGTCGGCGGCCAGTGCGGCGAGCGTGTCCGGCGCCGGTTCCTGGCCGACCAGCGCCGCGACGAGCGGGTGCGCGTCCACCGTGCCCCCGGCCACGCCGGCGAGCGCCACCCCGGCCCGGCTGACCCGGCCGCCGTCCACGGTGACCACGGCGGCGACCGCGACCTGGGCGAAGTCGCCGCGACGCCGGCTGACCTCCAGGAAGGAGGTGCCCGTGCCGGCCGGCCAGGCGGGCACGCGGACCGCCACGAGCAGTTCCTCGGGCGTCAGGCAGGTGGTGAAGAAGCCCTCGAAGAACTCGTCCGGGCCGACCTCGCGGGTGCCCGCGGCGCTGCGCAGGCAGAGGGTGGCCCCCAGCGCGGTGACGGCAGCAGGGAGCTCCGCCGCGGGGTCGGCGTGCGCGAGGCTGCCGCCCAGCGTGCCCCGCGCCCGGATGGACTTGTGCCCGACGTGGGCCACCGCCCGGGGCAGCAGCGACCACGCCGACGACGGCGGCAGCCGGTCGGGCAGCCGGGTCTCGAGGGCGCGCTGCCGCACGGTGGCGCCGAGGGTGAGCGCGTCCTCGGCCACGGTCACCTCGTCGAGCCCGGCGACGGTGTTGACGTCGACGAGCACCGCCGGCCGGGCGAGCCGGAAGTTGAGCATCGGCACCAGGCTCTGGCCGCCGGCCAGGACCTTGGCGTCGTCGCCGTGCTCGCGCAGCGCGTCGAGGGTCTCCTCGATCGTGGTCGGGGCGAGGTAGGCGAACGGGGCGGGCTTCACGGATGTCTCCCTCCGGCGGCGCCGCGGGACGCCGCGCCGCGTGGACGATCGTGGCGGCACGGGACGGGCCGCTCCACGGACGTCGTGTTGCGACTTGTGCGCCCGGCACTGGACGTTCTGTCCGGTCGTTGGTGCACTGCTCGCGTGGCCACGACGCTCGGCGAGGTGCTCCGGCTCGACGCCGTGCAGCGGGCCGCGCCGGAGGTCGTCGTCGGCGCGGACCTGCTCGACCGGCCGGTGCGCTGGGTGCACACCAGCGAGCTGGCCGAGGCGGCCTACCTGCTCAAGGGCGGGGAGCTGCTGCTCACCACCGGCCTGGGCATCGGCGGCCGGGGTGCGGTGGGGGAGTCGGCGTACGTCGCCGCGCTGGCCGAGAGCGGCGCCGCCGCGCTGGCCCTCGAGCTGGGCTGGACGTACCCGGAGGCGCCGGCCGCGCTCGTGGCCGCGTGCCGGGAGCACGCGCTGCCGCTGGTGGTGCTGCGGGAGGTCGTCCCGTTCGTCGAGATGACCGAGCAGATCCTGACGATGCTGCTGGAGCGGGCCGCGGCGGGTTCCCGCCGGGAGCGCGACGTCCGCCAGGTGCTCACCGACGCCCTGCTCGGCGGGGCCGGCCCGCAGGAGCTGGCGGCGGTCATGGCCGAGCAGGCGCACGCTCCCGTCGTGGTCACGACCGCCGACGGGTCGCTGGTCGCGTGCGCGGGCCTGCCGCCCGCCACCCGCCGCCGCGGCCGCCCGGTCGCCCGCCGGGACGTCGTCCTGCTGGACCGGCACTGGGGGCAGGTCGCCGTCCTGCCACCGGGGCGGGCCGAGGACCCGGCCGTGTCCGCGGTGGTGTCCTACGGGGCGGAGGCGCTCGGGCTGGCGCTGCTGCGGTCGGCGGCCGGCGGCGACCTGGCCGACCGGCGCCGCCAGCTGCTGACCGACCTGGCCGAGCGCCGTTGGCGGACGCCGGGCGAGCTGGTCACCCGGGCGCGGGTGCTCGGGCTGCCGTTCACCGCCGACGGCCGGTACACCGCCCTGCTGGTGACCGACCTCGGCCGGGCCGACCTCGACGCGGTCCTGCGGGCGTGCGCGGGCGCGCTCGCGCCGGGGGCCGCCCTGGTCGCTGACCTCGGGGAGGACGTCGTCGCCGTCGTCCGCACGTCGGCGGCGCTGACCGCGGCGCGGAGCGTGCTCGCCGCGGTCGACGGGCTCGGCGTGACCGGGGCGCGGGTGGTCGCCGGCACGGTCGTCGAGCGGCTGGAGGACGTCGACCGCTCGCTGACCCGGGCGCGCAGCGCGCTGCGGCTGGCCGGCGCCGGGGAGCGGGTGCTGGCGGCCGGCCAGATGACCACGCCGCTGCTGCTCGACGGGGTCCGCCGCGACCCGCTGGCCGAGCAGCTCGTCGCCGAGGAGATCGGCCGGCTGGTCGCCCACGACGCCGCCCACGGCAGCGCGCTGGTGCACACGCTGCGGACCTACCTGGCGCACTGCTCGTCGAAGGTGCGGACGGCCGAGGCCCTGCGGCTGCGCCGGCAGACGCTCTACCTGCGGCTGCAGCGGATCGAGGAGCTCATCGGGGACGTCCACGCGCCGCAGCGGCACGCGGCGCTGGTGCTGGCACTGGCGCTGACCGACCTGCCGGACGCGGGTGCGCGCCGCGGCCGCGGCGGAGCGTGACCTGCCCTCCTGCATGACGGTCCGGTGACGTGTCGTCACACCGCTCCCGCGCGGGGGTGCCGCGGCCGCCCGGCCTGGCAGGGTCCTCGTCCGGCGGCGTTCCCCCGACCGTCGCCCGGACCCCCGAGACCGAGGAGGACCCCATGACCTGTGCTTCCTGTGGGGCTGTCGACCAGCGCGGCCGGTTCTGCGTCGGCTGCGGCACGGCCGTGCCGCCGTCCCCCCGCCCGGCGCCCCGCCCGCGCTCGCCGCTGGCCGACGCGCTGACCCAGCCGGTGCTGCGCCTCGAGCGCCCCTCCAAGCCCGCCGTCCCGGCCCGGTGACGCACTCCTCGGGGGCGGCTGCCGCCGTCCCCGAGGAACGTGACGGGGCTCACAGCAAGCGATCCGCTTGCAGGAGTTGGCGGGCGGAGAGGACGGGGCACCCCCTCCGACGTCAGGTCATCCCCGATGTCTGGAGACCCCGCCATGACCGACACCCGACTCCCGGCCGACACCCGACTTCCAGCCGACACGGTTCGGATCATCAACCAGCTCCGCGCCCTCGTGCTGCTGACCCGGACCGAGGAGCAGGTCGCGCGCACCCGTGTGACCCAGGCCCGCACGGACGCCGTCCGTCGGGAGCTCGAGCAGAACGCCGACCACGCCGCCGAGCGGACGCAGGCCATCACCGAGCAGCTGCGCGCCCTCGGTGGCGTCCCCGACGTCGTCACCCCCGCCGTCGGTCGCCTCGGTGCCCTCGTCAAGGCCGCCCTCGAGCAGGGCGAGCCGATCGAGGAGGCACTGCTGCAGGACCTCCAGCTCGAGCACCAGCTGCTCGACCGCGCCACCTACCTCAAGGTGCTGGCCGAGAAGGCGCAGCTGACGGAGGTGCAGCAGCTGGCCGAGCGGCTGGTCACCGCGCACGAGGCCACCGTCGAGTGGCTGACCGTCGTGCTCGCCGAGGAGGCCATGGGCGGCCCGGCCGCGCTGCAGCCGACCCCGTTCCAGCGCGTCGCCGGCGGCGCGGTCCGCGTGGCCAACGCCCCGGTCCGCTTCGTCGCCAACCGGGTGAACGAGACCGTCGACACCGCGCGCCAGCGCCGCAACGACGCCGGCGAGAAGTTCGGCCAGGTCGCCGGCAAGGCCAGCTCCCTCACCGACGCCGTCCGCGAGACCCTCACCGTCGGCCGCAGCGCCGCGCTGCGCCGGGCGGAGCGGGTCGCCCGCCGGGAGGGGGACACCGAGATCGCGGACGCCGCCAAGGCCGCCCGGGAGGAGCTCGGCGACGTCTCGGCCGGCGAGCTGCCGATCGAGGGCTACGACTCGCTGTCCCCCGAGGAGGCGATCGAGGCCGTCGAGGAGCTGACGACGGCGCACGACGTGAACGTGGTGATCCGCTACGAGGAGACCCACCAGAAGCGGACCAGCGTCATCAACGCGACGCAGACCCGGCTGGCCGCCCTGGCCAAGGAGGCCGTGGGCGTCGACAGCGAGAGCTGAGCGACCCGAGCCGAGGGCCCGCACCCCACCCGGGGTGCGGGCCCTCGCGCCGTTCACGGGGTCGAGATCTGCGCGACACCGGGTTTGACCCGGAAGCCGCCCCGGGGATGGGATCCCTCATGCGCATCACACCGGGTGACCTCGAGCAGGAGTTCTCCCTCACCACAGCGGTGACCCGCCTGGACTTCCTGAGCCGGCGGGACAGCGGGGAGACCACGCTCAACACCGCCGCCGAGGTCGACACCCACGACTGGAGCACGTTCAAGGACACCACCACCACGCTGGACGTGCCCGAGTCCCTGGAGCTGCTGGCTCTCGGCGAGGTCGTCGCGCGCAAGGCGCACGACAGCCAGCTGATCGGCTTCCGGGCCGCCCTGCGCGGCGGCGCGACGTGGGAGCAGGTCGCCGCCGCGCTCGACGTGACCCCCGCCGAGGCCTGGTCGCTCTTCCAGGAGCTCATCGAGCGGCAGGAGCGGACCCGGACCCTCGCCCCGGACGCCGCGGCGGCCGCCCGGCAGCTGGCCGGCACCCAACCGGGCTGAGGGCGGTCGGCGGCCCTGGTGCCCCGGCCGCCGATGCGGTGGACTGGGGACGTCGGGGCCGCGCGGGGGACCGACGGGGCTCCGGCGTGCAGGGACGTCGCACCAACGCCGAGGAGGAGCGTCATGACCAGCACCCAGGAGACCGGGGGCACCACCGGCACCAAGGACAAGGACTACGACCTCGTCTGGTTCACCGAGCAGTGCCTGAGCAACGCCCTCCGCCTGGAGACCTACATCCAGGACGCCGAGCGGGACGGCGACCAGGAGGTCGCCGAGCTGTTCCGCAAGGCACAGGCCGACAGCCGCAAGGGCGCCGAGCAGGGCAAGGCGCTGCTCAAGCAGCGGTTGGGCAGCTGAGCCGCCGAGGGGCCGCTGACCCGCCGGTCAGCGGCCCCTCTCGCCCCGGGAGCTCGGGGCCGGTCAGGCCACCTCGACGCCGCGCCAGAACGCCACCCGCCCGGTGATCTCCCGCGCCGCGTCCTTCGGCTCGGCGTAGAACCAGACCGCGTCGCGGTTGGTCTGCCCGTCCACGTGCAGCGAGTAGTACGACGCCGTCCCCTTCCACGGGCAGAACGTCGTGGTCTCGCTGACCCGCAGGACGTCGTCCCGGACGGCGTCCCGGGGGAAGTACGCGTTGCCCTCCACGGTGACGATGTCGTCGGACTCGGCGATGACGGTCCCGTTCCAGCGTGCGGTGGCCATGGACCCGGCAACAGCGGGGCGCCGGAAGCGCATTCCCCGTGGTCGCGGGGTCGGGGCGGACGGCGGACCCGTCGTCCACCCCGGCCCCCGGGCGGCCTGGGCTCAGCCGCCCTGGGGGTGCTAAGGCCGGATGTTCTGGTTGAGGGCGAACAGGTTGCCGGGGTCGTAGCGCCGCTTGACCTCGCGCAGCCGCTCGTAGTTGGCCCCGTAGTTGTCCGCCACCTTCGACTGGTCGTCGGCGGAGGCGAAGTTCGTGTAGCCCCCGGCCTCGGAGAACGGCGCGATCGCCGAGTAGTAGTCGCGGACCCAGCGGGTGTTCGCCTCGTTGTCGGCCGGGTCGGGCCACGCGCCCACGATCACCGCCGCGAAGGTCGCGTCCCGGTGCCCGAAGGCGGTCGCGTCAGGGCCGACGTCGTGGACGGCGCCGTCGATCGGGTACAGGTGCATGGTCGAGTGCACCGTCGGGGCCTGGGCGCCGTGCTCCACGTGCGCGGCGATCGCCTCGTCGGTGAGCTCCTTGACGTAGGCCGCCTTCCAGTAGTGCTGCAGGCCCGGGGGCTCCAGCGCGTCGAAGGCGCTGTTGAGCGCGGGGTAGGGCATAGGGCCGACGTGCTCGGCGACCGGCCGGGCGACCTGCCGGAACCGGTCGACCACGCGCTCGCCCTCGGCCTGCGAGCCGGACCAGCAGGACACCACCGCGAGGAACGTGTCGCCGACCCGGTCCTCCGGCACGAACGGCAGCGGCGGGGCGATCTGGAACGCCGGGAAGCCGCCGTACTCGCGGGGGGCGTCCTGGACGAACTCGCGGAAGAACGCGAACAGCGCCGGAGCGTCGGCGAGCTCGAAGAACATCGGCCCGCCGTAGATCGTCTCCACCGGGTGCAGCCGGTAGGTGAACCGGGTGACGGCGCCGAAGTTGCCCCCGCCGCCGCGCAGCGCCCAGAACAGGTCGGCGTTCTCGTCCCCGTCCGCGGTGAGCACCGTGCCGTCGGCCGTGACCACCTCGGCGGAGAGCAGGTTGTCGCAGGAGAGGCCGTAGCCGCGACACAGGTAGCCGATCCCGCCGCCGAGGGTCAGCCCGCCGATCCCGGTGGTGGAGATGATGCCGCCGGTGGTGGCCAGCCCGGAGGCGGCGGTCGCGTCGTTGAACCGGCCCCACGTGGTGCCGCCGCCGGCCGTCGCCGTCCGCGCCTCGGGGTCGACGTCGACCGCCTGCATCAGCGACAGGTCGGCCACCACGGCGCCGTCGGCGGTGCCGAACCCCGGCACGCTGTGCCCGCCACCCCGGACGGCGAGCGGCCGGCCGCTCTCTGCCGCGTACCGCACCGTCGCGGCGACGTCGTCGGTGCCCGTGCAGCGCACGACCAGGTCCGGGCGGGCGTCGATCATGGCGTTGTAGACGTGCCGCGCCTCCTCGTAGTCGGCGTCCCCCGGCCGGATGACCTGGCCTCGCACGCGGTCGGCCAGCGTCCCGGGTACCTGCGTCGTCATGGCCCCTCCTCGGTGCCGCGCTTCGGATGGCCCTCGACGCTAGGGAGCGGACCGGGGTCGGCACATGACCAGAAGTGCGCGAATCGGCGCCGGGGCGGGCATGGCCACTTCTGGCCATCGACAGCCCCGGAGGGGGCGGCTAGCGTCCGGGAGCGTGTCCGGGTGGACGCCGCCACCCCTGCCGGCGCGCTGGACGAGGGCCGCGCGCCCGCTGTTCGTCGGCCGACGCGGCGAGCTGTCCTGCCTCGAGGAGCTCTGGACGGCGGTGCTCGGCGGCGCCCGTCAGGTGGCCTTCCTCGGCGGTGAGCCCGGCGCCGGCAAGTCGCGGTTGCTCGCCGAGTTCTGCACGCTGCTGCACGACCGGGGCGCCACGGTGCTGCTCGGCACCTGCGCCGCCGAGCTGGGGCCGCCCTACCAGCCGTTCGTCGAGCCGCTGGACGCGCTGCTCGCCGCGACCGGACCGGGCGGGCCGCGCGACGCGCTGGCCCGGCTCGTGGGGCGGGCCGACGACAGCGCCGAGCCGGACACCCGCCGCGAGCTGTACGACGCCGCCGTCGGCGCGGTCGGGGCGCTGACCCGCACCGGGCCGGTCGTCCTGGCGCTGGAGGACCTCCACTGGAGCGGTGCGGCCGGCCTGCAGCTGCTCGGCCACCTCGTCGAGCGCACGGCGGAGTCGCCGCTGCTGGTCCTCGCCACGCACCGGACGACGGCGCCGGAGCGGTCGGCCGCGCTCACCGCCGCCATCGCCGGCCTGTACCGGCTGGACGGCGTCCGGCGGCTGGACCTGGCCGGGCTGTCCACCGAGGACATCGCCGAGTACCTGGCGCACGAGGCGCGGGTGCCCGAGCACCGGGCCCGGGTCGCCGCGGCGCTCCTGCGCGACCGCACCGGCGGCAACCCGTTCCTGCTCCGGGAGCTGCTGCGGGAGGCGGCCGGGACGGTGCCGGGCCCGGGCGCGGCGGCGCCGCTGTCGGTGCAGGACATGCTGTCCGGCCGGCTGGAGCGGCTCAGCGCGCCCGAGCGGCAGACCCTCGAACTGGCCGCGGTGATGGGGGAGGAGTGCGACCTCGCCACGCTGCTGGCCGTCACCGCGTGGGGAGAGGACACCACGCTCGCGGCGCTGGACACCGCCGTCGCCTACGGCCTGCTCGAGCCGGCCGGCCCGGCATTCCGGTTCCCGCACAGCCTGGCCCGGCAGGCCGTTCTCGACCTCATGCCGGCCACCCGCCGCGCCCGCGAGCACCTGCGCGTCGCCGCCGCGCTGGAGGCCACGGGTGCCGTCTCCGACCGGCGCACCCAGCGGCTGGCCCACCACTACGCCCAGGGGGCGGCGCTCGGTGCCGCCGACCGGGCGGTCCACTACCTGACCGAGGCCGCGCAGGCGGCCTCCCGCAGCCTGGCCCACGAGGACGCCGCGCGGTGGTACGAGCAGGCCGCGGCGCTGGCCGAGGACCCGGCGCAGCGGTACCGGCTGCTCCTGTCGGCGGCCGGCGCGCACCTGCTCGGCGGCGACTTCGCCCGGGCCCGGGGGCTCTTCGAGCAGGTCGCGGGCGCGGCGGGTCCGCGCGAGCGGCTGGAGGCGGCGATCGGCTTCGAGGGGGCGTCGTGGCGGCCCGGGCTGCTCGGTCACCGGGCGGTGGAGCTGCTCACCGAGGCGCTGCGCGGCGTGGTGCACGACGCCACCGACCCCCTGTACGTGCGCGGGCTGGCCCGCCTGGGGCGGGCGCTGGCCTTCACCGGGGCCGACGCGCAGTCCGGCGAGCTGGGCCGGCGCGCGCTGGAGCTCGCCCGCGCCCTGGGGGACGACGCCCTGCTCGCCGACGCGCTGGAGGCCAGCCTCTGGAACGGGCTGCGTCCCTCCGACGTCCCCGGCAAGCTCGCCCGGGCCACCGAGCTCACCCGCCTCGCCGCCCGCACCGGGGACCCCGCCCCGCTGGGGCCGGCGGGCTACTGGCGGGCCGCGCTCGCCTACCAGCAGGGCGACCCCGAGGCCCTCGCCTCGGCGTACTGGGACGTGTCCCGCATGGCGCGGGCCATGGGGGAGCCGTACTACGAGTACATCGCCGGCTGCATCCGCTACGGCCGCCAGTTCTGCGCCGGGGACTTCGCCGGCGCGGACCGCACGTGCACGGAGCTGCTGGAGCGGGGCGCGTCCTTCGGCACCGACGACACCGAGGGCTCCTCGGCCGTGCAGACCTTCATGGTCCGGCGGGAGACCGGGGCGCTGGAGGCGGTCCGCGCGCTGGTCACCGGGGAGGAGCCGCCGGACGGGCACTGGGCGCCGGGGCTGCTGGCCCTCTACACCGAGCTGGGCCTGGACCGGGCCGCGCACCGGGTGCTGCACTGGCTGCTCGACGGCGGGCTGGAGCGGTACGAGGACGCCCAGTGGCCCTGCGTCCTGGCCTTCACCGTCGAGGCGGCGCTGCACCTCGGCGAGACCGACGTCCTGCGGGAGCTGCGGCCGCGGGTGGCCGAGTACGCCGGGACCAACCTGCGGGCCGGCCAGTTCGTCGCCGTGTTCGGCAGCGCCGACCGCTACCTCGGGGCGGTCGACTCGGCACTGGGGCGCGACTCGGCCGTGCCGCTGCTCGAGGCGGCCCTGGACATGGACACCCGGATGGGTGCCACGGTGCACCGGGCGCAGAGCCTCGCGGCCCTCGCCGACCACCTCCGGCGGACCGGCGGCTCCGCACGGCGGGCCACCGCGCTGGCCGACGAGGCGGGGCAGCTGGCCCGCGACCTGGGCCTGCGGCGGGTGCTGCGGGCGCTGCGCCCGACCGCCGTGCCGTCCCCCGCGGCGAAGCCGTCCCGCCCGGCGGGGCTGACCGCGCGGGAGGCCGAGGTGCTGCGCCTGCTGGGGGAGGGGCTGCTCAACCGGGAGATCTCCGAGCGGCTGGTGATCAGCGAGAACACCGTCGCCAACCACGTGCGCAGCATCCTGGCCAAGACCGGCGCCGGGAACCGCACGCAGGCGGCGATGTACGCCGCCGCGCACGGCCTGCTGGACGGGTCAGACCGGCAGCAGCGACCCGTCGGGCTGCACGGTCGCCGAGACCTCGACGACCACGTCGGCCGGTAGCCCGGCGCGCACCGCGGCCCGGCGGATCGCGTCGGCCGAGGGCGCCTCGTACAGGCAGTAGGTCTTGCGCTTGTCGACCGAGAGGAAGGAGTACAGCCAGCGCACCCCCTCGTCGTCGTTGATCTTGTTGACACCCTCGGCGATGTCAGGGGTCACCTCGAGCACGTCGGAGTAGCGGCGCTCGATCATGAAGACGGGCATCGCGGGTCCTCCCCGGAGGGGTCGGTCGGCAGGGTGACCGTACCGCCGGTGGTCGCCGGCCTGACAGGTCCGAGGTCACTGGACGGGCTGCCACTCCGCCTGCTCGCGCAGCGGCGGCTTGAGCACCTTGCCGCCCGGGTTGCGGGGCAGCGGGTCGGCGCGCAGCACCAGGTACTGGGGCACCTTGAAGTCGGCCAGCCGCTCGCCGGCGAAGGACAGCAGGTCGGCGACGGCGACCTCCCGGCCCGGCCGGGGGACGACGACCGCACCGACCTTCTCGCCCATCATCGGGTCCGGCACACCGAGCACGGCGACCTCGCCGACGTCGGGGTGCGCGGCCAGGGCGTTCTCCACCTCCACGCAGTACACGTTCTCGCCGCCGCGGTTGATCACGTCCTTCTTCCGGTCGACGACGTAGGTCAGGCCGCGCTCGTCGATGCGGGCGAGGTCGCCGGTGCGCAGCCAGCCGTCCCGGAACGTCTCGGCGGTCTGCTCGGGCTTGCGCCAGTAGCCGGCGACGACGTTGGGGCCGCGGACGAGCAGCTCGCCGACGCCGGTCCGCGGGTCGACGTCGGCCAGGTCGAGCTCCACGACCGGCGCCGGGAACCCGACCGAGTCGGCGTGCTCGGCGGCGTACTCGTGCGGGAGGAACGTCGCCACCGACGACGTCTCGGTCAGCCCGAAGCCGTTGCCGACCCGCGCGGTGGGGAAGGCCCGTTGAAGGCGGTGCACCAGGTCGGGCGCGATCGGGGCCCCGCCGTAGGTCACCGCCCGCACCGCGGAGGTGTCGACGTCGGCGAAGGACGGCTGCTGCAGCGCAAGCCAGTAGATCGCCGGGACCGTGATCAGCAGCGTGATGCGCTCGTCCTCGATCGCCCGGAGGAAGGCGCCCACCTCGAACGCCGGCATCACCACCGTCGTCCCGGCGACGGCGGTGGCGGGCAGCAGCTGCGAGTTGCAGCCGGTGACGTGGAACAGCGGCACCGAGACCAGCGTCGTGAACGGCTCGGCCCGGTCCAGCGACATGACCCGCAGGCAGGTCTCGACGTTGGACAGGAAGTTCTCGTGGCTGGTCATCGCCCCCTTCGGGAAGCCGGTGGTGCCGCTGGTGTAGAAGATCGCGGCCAGGTCCCCGTGCCCCGGCTCCGGCACCTCCGGCGGGTCCCCGTCGGGCAGCGCGGACCCGGGCTCGACGACGACCGTGGCACCGGAGTCCTCGACGACGTAGCGGACCTCCGGCTCGGCGAAGCGGGTGTTCACCGGGACGGTGACCGCGCCGGCCAGCAGCGTCCCCCAGAAGAGCAGCACCCAGTCGACGCCGTTGGGCAGCCGGTTGGCCACCCGGTCGCCGGGCCGCACGCCGGCCGCCCGCAGCCCGCCGGCGACCCGCAGCGCCCGCTCCTCCAGCTGCCGGTAGGTCAGCCGCGGCCCGCCGAGCTCGGCGACCGCGACGCCGTCCGGCCGCCGGTCGACCGCGGCGCGCAACAGGGCAGGCAGGGAGGGGAGCAGGCCGGTGTAGTGGCGGACCCCGTCGGGCCCGGTCTCGATCTCGCCGGTGTCGAAGGGCTGGGTCACCGCGGCCTCCGCTGACGACGGTCGTCCGAAGGGCGGCAGTGTCCCGGTCAGGGAGGGGTGGTGTCCATGCGCCGCGGAGCGGTCAGCGGGAGAGCAGCGCGAAGGTCGCGACCGCGTGGGCGATCGCCGCGCCGTCCTGCTCGACGTCGGCCTCGCAGACGGTCAGGTGCTCTCCGCGGGTCCGCACCGCGGCGCTCACCGACAACGGCCCGGGCTTGCCCGGGCGCAGGTAGGTGACGGTCAGCTGGCTGGTGGCCGGCACCTCGCCCTCCCCGGTGGTGGTGCGGACCGCCTGTCCCATCGCGGTGTCGACCAGCGTCGCGACCACCCCGCCGTGGAGGGTGCCGGCCGGGTTGAGGTGCTCCTCACCGACCTCGAACGCGATCCGCGCGCCGCCGTCCTCAGTCCCGGTGACCTCGGCCCCGAGCCGCTCGGCGAAGCCCCCCGGTCCTCCTGCTGCCATGGCCGGCCGGTACCCGCCGGGCCGCCGGCCACGCACGGTCAGGACGGCGTGCGCAGCCGCTCCTCGATGAGCGCGGCGCCGCGCTGCACGGCCGGCGCCAGCGCGCGGATGGCCTCGACGTCGCCGATCCGGCTGATCGGGGCGGCCACACCCAGGCCGGCCAGGGGCTGGCCGACGGTGTCCTTGAGCGCGACCGCCACCGCGCAGACCCCGTCGGCGCTCTCCTCCCAGTTGACCGCGTAGCCCGACGCCCGGATGCCCGCCAGCTCCTCGCGCAGCAGCGCGAGGTCGCCGAGGGCGGCCGCTGTCGCCGCCGGCGGCAGGGCGCCGCCGGGGTAGCGGCGGTCCAGCTCGGCGTCCGACAGCCCGGCGAGGATCGCCTTGCCCACCGCCGAGGCGTGCGCCTGCCGGACGACGCCGGTGCGGTTGCCGACGCGCACCGACCGCGGGCTCTCGGCGCAGTCGAGGAAGCGCACCGTCGTCCCCTCCAGCAGCGCAAGGCTCACCGTCTCCCGGGTCTCCTCCCGCAGCTGCTCGAGCACCGGGCGGGCCACCCGGCGGATGTCGATGCGGCTGACCGCGGCCAGCCCGATCTCGTACAGCGCCGGCCCGGGCCGGTAGGCGCCGTTGGGCCGGTCCTGCGTGACGAACCCGCGCCGGCGCAGCGCGGTGAGCAGCCGGTGCGCCGTCGACCGGGCGACGCCGAGCAGCTCGGCGGCCTCGGCCACGCGCAGCGCCTGGCGGTCGCCGACCAGCTGCAGCAGCCACAGGGCGTTGTCGACCGAGGTGGTGGTCGGCCCGTCCGGGGGGACGGACCCCGCAGGATCCGGACGACGCGTCGGATTCGACATGGAGGAACTGTATGCCGCCTGCTATGTGGACAGAGGAACCCCCGCCTAGCCTGAGCTGCCCGGCCGCCCGCGGACCCGCCGAACTGGAGGCCTCCCGATGACCGCGACCCCCGAGACCAGCACCGACCTGGAGCTGGCGGCGCTCTACCGCGACCTGGCCGCGGTCGACCTCCGGCCGCTGTGGACCATCACCGAGCAGCTGCTCACCCCCACGCCCCAGCCGCGGGCGATCCCGTGGCTGTGGTCGGCGGGGACGATGAAGCCCCTGGCCCGCCGGGCGATCCAGCTGGTGCCCGTCGAGCGGGGCGGGGAGCGGCGGGTGCTCAGCCTGCAGAACCCCGGCCTCGGCGGCCGGCCGTACGCGGCCGGCACGCTGTGGGGCGCGCTGCAGTGCCTCGGCCCGCGGGAGACCGCGCCGGCGCACCGGCACACGCCCGGCGCGATCCGGTGGGTGCTCGAGGGCGAGGGCGTGTGGACGACGGTCGACGGCGACGCCTGCGACATGCACCCCGGCGACCTGGTGCTCACCCCGTCGTGGAACTGGCACGACCACGTCAACGGCGGCGACTCGGAGATGTTCTGGTTCGACGGCCTGGACCTGCCGATGGTCGAGGCCCTGGACGCGGTCTTCTTCGAGCCGTACCCGGGGGCGGGGGAGAGCCAGCCGCAGCCGGCCGAGCACAACCTCTCCGAGCGGGCGCACCCGCCGGGCACCCGCTACGTGCAGGGCGCCGTCGACGGGCCGCTGACCCCCGCGCCCTCGCCGCTGCTGGTGTACCGCTGGGCCGACACCGCCGCCGAGCTCGACCGGCTGGCCGCGGCGTCCGACGAGCCGGTGATCGGGCTCGAGTACGTCAACCCGACCACCGGGGCCAGCGTGCTGCCGACGCTGGGCTGCTCGGTGCTCCGCGTCCGCGCCGGCGGGCACGGCGCCGCGGTGCGCCGGTCCGGCAACGCGCTGTTCGTGGCGTTCCAGGGCGCCGGGTCGACCGTCATCGACGGGCAGCGCTTCGACTGGAGCCCCGGGGACGTGTTCGTCGCACCGTCCTGGTCGGCGGTCGAGCACGCCGCCGACGCCGACAGCGTGCTGTTCCAGCTCACCGATGCCCCCGTGCTGCGCGCGCTGGGCATCTACCGCGAGCAGGTCCTGGCCGGGCCGCAGACGGTGACCGGCACCTTCAGCCCCCGCTGAGATCCACCCCCCGCTGAGCCCTGGAGACCCGTGAAGCTCGCCCTGTTCGACGACACCCGGCTGGGCGTCGTCTCCGCCGACGACGCGACCGTCGTCGACGTCACCGATGCCCTGCCCTGGCCGCACGACCCCGACCCGGTCACCGCCGGGTGGTGGCGGGCGCTGTGCCGCGACTTCGCGATGGTCGCCCCGCGGCTGCGCGAGGCCGCCGGGACCCGCACGCCGCGGCCGGTCGCCGAGGTCGCGCTGCGGGCGCCGGTGCTGGGCCCGTCCAAGGTCATCGCCGCGGCCAGCAACTACGGCGAGCACGTGGCCGAGATGCACGGCGTCCAGGAGCGGACGCTGGGCCGGGTGGAGTCCTGGATGATGGAGTTCGACGTCTTCCTCAAGGCGCCGTCCTCGATCGTCGGCCCGGGCGCGGAGGTCGTGCTGCCACCGGACGTCGTCGCCGCCGGGCACGAGGTGCACCACGAGTCGGAGCTGGTCGTGGTGATCGGCACCGGGGGCAAGGACATCCCGGTCGAGTCGGCGATGGACGCCGTCCTCGGGTTCACCGCGGGGCTGGACATCACCGTCCGCAGCGCCGCGGACCGGTCCCGCCGCAAGAGCTACGACACGTTCAGCCCGCTGGGGCCCTGGCTGGTGACCGCGGACGAGATCGGCGACGGCTCCGACCTCGACGTCCTGTTGACCAGCGGCGGGGAGGTGCGGCAGTCGGTGAACACCCGGGACCTGCTCACCCCCGTGCCGCAGATCGTCGCCTACGCCTCGACGGTCATGACCCTGCTGCCCGGCGACGTGCTGTTCACCGGCGCCCCGCCCGGTGTGGGCCCCATCGCGGCCGGTGAGAAGCTGGAGATGACCATCAGCCGGATCGGGTCGATGGCGGTGACCGTCCGCTGAGCCGGGCGGGGTCGTCGGCGCCCGGGTCGAGGAGGACCGCATGACCAAGCCGGAGACGCTCGACTGGTGGGCCGACGGGGAGCGGCTGCTCGGCACCGCCCTCGGCCGGCTCACCGACGAGGAGTTCGACGCGCCCTCGCTGCTCCCCGGTTGGAGCCGCCACTACCTCCTGGCGCACGTGGCCCGCAACGCCGACGCCCTGTGCAACCTGCTCGCCTGGGCGCGGACCGGCGTCGAGACGCCGATGTACGCCTCGGCCGAGGCGCGCGAGGCGGGCATCGCCGAGGCGGCGAAGCTGTCGCCGGCCGAGCTGCGCGGCGAGGTGCTCGCCGCCACCGGCCGGCTCGCCGAGGCGGTGCACGGCCTCCCCGACGAGGCCTGGTCCGCGCGGGTGCGGACGGCGCAGGGCCGCGACGTGCCGGCGGCGGAGGTGCCCTGGATGCGCTGCCGCGAGGTCTACGTCCACGCCGTCGACCTCGACGCAGGGGTGACCTTCACCGACGTCCCTGAGGAGGTCCAGGCGGCGATGGTGGACGACGTGTTCCGCATGTGGGACCGCCGCGATCAGGTGCCCGACGTCGTGGTGTTCGCCGGGGACCGCGAGTGGGGGACCGGCTCGGTGGCCGTCTCCGGCCCGATGCCGGCGGTGACCGCGTGGCTCACCGGGCGCTCCCGGGGCGAGGGGCTCGAGGCGGACGGCGGCATCCCCGAGGTGCCCGCGTGGCTGTGACCGTGCCCGCCGCGGCGCGGTAGCCGGTGGAGCTGCGCCACCTGCGCTACTTCGTCTCCGTCGCGGAGGAGCTCCACTTCCGCCGGGCGGCGCAGAAGCTGCACATCGTCCAGCCGGCGCTGAGCAAGCAGATCAGCGCGCTCGAGCACGAGCTCGGCGTCCGGCTGCTCGACCGGGACCGCCGCGGCGTCACGCTCACCGAGGCCGGCCGGGTCTTCCTCGCCGAGGCGGTCGAGGTGCTCGCCCGCGCGGACGGCGCGGTCGACCGGGCCCGCGCCGTCGTCCGGGGCGAGGTCGGCCGGCTGGCCATCGGGTTCATCCAGCCCGCCCTGGCCGACCTGCTGCCGCGGTCGCTGCGGGTGTTCCGCCGCCACCACCCGGACGTGACGCTCGTGCTCAGCGAGGCCACCAGCCGGACGGCGCTCGAGCGCGTCACCGACGGCAGCATGCACCTCGCGTTCACCCGGCTGCCCGTCCCGCCCCGGCCCGAGCTGCGGACCGAGCCGGTCAGCGAGGAGCCGGTGCTGCTCGTCGTCCCGCGCGGGCACCGGCTGGCCGAGCGGTCGTCGGTCCGGCTGGAGGAGGTCGCCGGCGAGGAGCTCATCCTCATCGACCGCACCGTCGAGCCGGGCCTGCACGACTACTACGTGACCGCCTGCAACCGCGCCGGTTTCAGCCCGCGGGTCGCGCACGAGGTGAGCAGCACCTCGATCGCGCTCGGACTGGTGGCCGGCGGCCTCGGGGTCGCGTTCGCGCCGGCGTCGGCCCGGCTGGCCGCGCAGGCGACCGTCGCGCACGTGCCGTTGGAGGACGGCGACCTCGCGCTCACGATGGGCGCCCTCTGGCGCGCCGGACCGCGGCCGGCAGTGCTCGACAACTTCCTGGCGCTGCGTCCCTGGGGGAGCGCGGACGGCTGACACCCGCGGGGGATCACCGGTGCGCGACACCGCTGCCCGGGCCGCTCGCGCCCGCGGAGGAGGCGCAGGTGGCGAGGCTCATTCCGGCCGGGAATCAGAACGGTCCGATTCCCTATCAGCGAAAGCCGCTGTAGCCCGGGTCCCCGCTCCTTACAGTCGCTCCCGGAACGCCGAGGACGACGGAGGAGCGGGGCATGACGACGGTGGAGCAGCCGGTGGCTCTCGGGGCGACCGCGCCCGAGCCGGAGGAGGTCATCCGCGCGGCCCAGGGGCTGTTCGACCTCGTCGACGGCCACGGCGAGGAGAACGACCGCGAGGGCCGGATCGCCGAGCCGGTCGTCGAGGAGCTGTACCGCATCGGGGCGATCGGCGTCTTCACCCCCCGCGAGCTCGGCGGCGCGGAGATGACCCCGCGGCAGTCGATGGACCTCTTCCGCGCGCTCTCCTACGCCGACCCCTCGACCGGCTGGGTCACCATGGCCATGGGCCTGGCGACCGGCCTGGCCGGCGCGTTCTTCGAGAAGGACGCCGCGCGGGCGCTGTTCGCCACCCCGCGGCTGGGCATCGCCGGCCAGGGCACCAAGCCCGGTCGCGCGGTCCCCGTCCCGGGTGGCCACCGGATCGGCGGCGAGTGGTCGTTCGCCTCCGGCATCAAGCACTGCACCCACCTGCACACCGCCGCGATGGACACCGAGACCGGGCAGACGCGGTTCTTCATCGTGCCGGTCGAGCAGGTCACCTTCATCGAGAACTGGGACGTGCTGGGCCTGCGGGGCACCGGCAGCATCGACTACACGCTCGAGGACTGCTTCGTCCCGATCGAGTACAGCTACCCGTCGCTGTCCACCGAGCCGGTCACCGGCGGCGACCTCTACCGGATCGGCATCGGCAACTTCGCCAGCATCAACCACGGCGGCTGGGTGCTCGGGGTCGGCCGCCGGGTCCTCGACGAGCTGGCCGCCGTCGTCCGGGCCAAGGTCGGCCGGCCGGGCGCGCAGACCGACACCGACGCCTTCGCCCAGCGCTTCGCGGAGGCCGAGGTGCAGCTGCGGGCCGCCAAGGCCCTGCTCTACGAGGTGTGGGAGGAGATCGAGGCGACGCTGGCGGCGGGGGAGGAGATCCCGCTGCGGCTGCACACCCTCAACCGGGTCGCGCTGCACAACGCCACGTTCTCCGTCGCCGGGATCGCCCAGTTCGCCTACGTGTCCGCCGGCACCGACGCGCTGCGCCGGGGCACGATGCAGCGGCTGTTCCGCGACGTGCACGGCGGCACCCAGCACGTGTCGTCGTCCCCGCTGATCATGCAGTCCGCGGGGCGGGAACTGGCCGGGCTCGCTGAGGGCAAGCGCTGGGTCCACTTCTCGCTGAAGTGACCGCTGTTCGGTCTAGCGGAACTTCGTCCACGGTGATTGTCGACCGCGGAACGGTGACGTACGTTACAGCGCGCCGTCCGGTCGGACGGCGCCCCCGAACGACCTCCAAGGAGATCGGATGAAGTCCTCGAGAGCCGCGTGGGCGCTGCTCACGGCCGCCGTGCTGGTGGCCGGCACCGCGTGCGGGTCGGACGACGAGACGGCCGACGCCGCCGGCGCCCCGAGCACCAGCGGTGGCCTGACGACGCTCACCATGGCCGAGACGCCGGGCGGCCCGTACTCCTTCGTGGCCTACGGCGTCCAGCGCGGGCACTTCGAGGACGAGGGGATCGACCTGCAGGCGCGGGTCAACCCGGGGGGTGGCACCGCCACCGTCCCGGCGCTCGTGCAGGGCGACATGGACGTCCTCGGCCTGGACCTGGTCTCGGCCATCACCAGCATCGACGCGGGCCTGCCGATCAAGATGGTGGCGGCCGGCAGCGCCACCTCCGAGGAGGCCGACGGCGACTTCGCCGCGGTCCTGGTGAAGCCCGACAGCCCGATCCAGGGCCCGGAGGACCTCGACGGCGTCCGCATGGGCGTCAACGCGCTGCGCAACGTCAACGACCTGGCGATCGGCCGGATCCGCGACGAGCAGGGCTTCGCCGAGGACGCGATCAACCCGGTCGAGCTGCCGTTCCCGGACATCCTGGCCGCCATCGGCCGCGGCGACGTCGACGCCGGCATCGTGATCGAGCCGTTCGCGACCATCGGGCAGAACCAGGGTCTGCGCGTCGTCCACCGCCCGTGGGTGGGGATCGCGCCGGGCCTGCAGATCGGCACCATGGTCATGACCGACGAGACCATCGCGCGGGTCGGTGACGACGTCGTGGCGGCCTTCGGGCGGGCCGTGCAGGCGACCGCCGACGACATCCGCGAGGACCCGGAGTCCTTCCGCCAGGCCATGCCCGAGCTGATCGACATCGACCCGGCCCTCGCCGAGAACATCAACCTCATCCAGTGGCGCGGCAAGAACGACCCGGAGTCGATCCGGACGTTCGGCGAGCTGATGGTCAAGTACGGCCTCGTCGACGAGGAGATCGACTACGACGCGGCGATCATCGACGACTGACCGGAGGCCCCCGGTGCGGCAGCCTCGCCGCACCGGGGGCCTCCTCGCACTCCCGACTCGCACTCCCGAGGAGCCCCGTGGACCTGCCCACCGGTGGCCCGCAGCTGGTGGACGTCCCCGCCGAGGACGGCGTGCTGCTCCAGGGCCTGCTCTACCCGCCGCCGCGCGAGCCCGTCGCGGCGCTGCTGCACGTGCACGGCAAGGGCGGCAACTGCTACTCGGGGCCGCCGCGGAGCCTCCCGCCGCTGGTGGCCCCCGACCGGTTCGTGCACCTGGCCCTCAACCTGCGCTGCCACGACCTGGGCTACAGCCGGCTCGGCGACGCCCCCGGCATCGCGACCGGCGCCGAGGCGGCCTACGGCGGCATGTGGGAGCGGCTCGACGACGGGCCGGTCGACCTGCGCGCCGGCGCGGCCTGGCTGCGCGAGCGGACCGGCCTGCCGGTGTTCGTCGTCGGCCACTCCGCCGGCGGCTACTTCCTCGGGGACTGGGCGCCTCCTGCCGACGAGGTGGCCGGGCGGGTGTTCCTCTCGCCGCTGACCTCGGTGCGCTTCCCGCTGTCGGCGTGGTTCGACGACGACGCGGCGCTGGACCGGGCGCGGGCGCAGGCGCAGGACCTGGTCGACCGCGGGGACGGCCACCTGCTCATCCCCGTGCCCGCGTGGTACTTCGCCATCTCCGCCGCCTCCTTCCTCGAGCGGCTCGCCGAGCGGCCGGGCCGCTGGCTGGACGGCTGCAACGCCTCGCCGTCCCCGCTGCTGCTGGCCTGGGGCGGCGCCGAGACCCGGGCGCCGGCCTGGCGGGACCTCTTCGACCGCGTGCAGGTGGCCGACCGGCGCTGCGTCGAGCTGCCCGGCGCGGGGCACGAGTACGGCGGCGCCGAGGCGGCCCTCGCCGAGGAGCTCACCCGGTTCGTCGACGCCCACCGCTGAGCGCGCGGCGGAGGGCTGTGCCGGGCGGCCCCGGCCGCTACCCTGCGCCGCCGCGGACGTGGCACCCGCAGGGGCGTGGAGAAGATCCGGCGGTCGTGTCGATCCGGGCGTCCGCCGTTCGACGTGTCAGTGAGGGCGGGGTGGACGCCGGTCAGCAGGGTCGGCGCCCCGCGCGCGAGGAGGAGACCCCGATGCGCTTCATGGTGATCGTCAAGGCGTCCGAGGCCAGCGAGAACGGCGTTCTGCCCACCGAGCAGGAGCTCGCCGAGATGGGCGCGTACAACGAGCAGCTGGTCAAGGCCGGCGTGATGCTCGCCGGCGAGGGTCTGCACCCGAGTTCGAAGGGCGTGCGCCTCCGGTACGACGAGGACGGGAAGGCCACCGTGATCGACGGGCCGTTCGCCGAGACCAAGGAGCTGATCGCCGGCTACTGGGTGCTCCAGGTCAGCTCGCGCGAGGAGGTCGTCGAGTGGCTCAAGCGGGCGCCGTTCCGCGAGGGCGAGGTGGAGATCCGGCAGGTGTTCGAGGCCGAGGACTTCGGCGACGCGTACACGCCCGAGGTGCGCGAGCAGGAGGACCGGCTGCGGGCGACCATCGAGGCCCAGCAGCGGCAGGCCTGACCCGAGGGCGGCGATGAGCAGCGCGGAGACGACGCACCGGGTCGTCGAGGCGGTCTGGCGGATCGAGTCCGCCAAGCTCGTCGCCGCCCTCACCCGCGTCACGGGGGACGTCGGCCTGGCCGAGGAGCTGGCCCAGGACGCCCTCGTCGCGGCCCTCGAGCGGTGGCCCGAGACGGGGGTGCCCGACAAGCCGGCGGCCTGGCTCATGGCCACGGCCAAGCACCGGGCGGTCGACGTCTTCCGGCGCGGGGAGCGGCTGCAGCGCAAGACTGCCGAGCTCGGCCGCGAGCTGACCGAGGCCGAGGAGCCGGACTGGGCGGCCGCGCTCGACGAGGTGGTCGAGGACGACCTGCTGCGGCTGGTCTTCATCGCCTGCCACCCGGTGCTCTCCCGCGAGGCGCGCGTCGCGCTCACCCTGCGGCTGCTCGGCGGCCTGACCACCGACGAGATCGCGCGGGCCTTCCTCGTCCCCGAGTCCACCGTGGCCCAGCGGATCGTCCGCGCGAAGCGCACCCTCGCCGCCGCCGGCGTGCCGTTCGAGGTGCCGACCGGCGCCGACTTCACCGCCCGGCTCACCTCGGTGCTCGAGGTGGTCTACCTGGTGTTCAACGAGGGCTACGCGGCGACGGCGGGGGAGTCGTGGACCCGCCCGGAGCTGTGCCAGGAGGCCCTGCGGCTGGGCCGCGTCCTCGCCGGGCTGACCCCCGGTGAGGCCGAGGTGCACGGGCTGGTCGCGCTGATGGAGATCCAGGCGTCCCGCATGCGGGCGCGCACCGGCGCCGACGGCAGGCCGGTGCTCCTCCTCGACCAGGACCGCGCCCGCTGGGACCACGTCCTCATCGGCCGCGGCCTGGCCGCGCTGCGCCGGGCGGAGGACGCCGGCACGGGGCTCGGGCCCTACGGGCTGCAGGCGGCGATCGCGGCCTGTCACGCCCGCGCCCGGACGGCGGAGGAGACCGACTGGGTGCGCATCGCCGCGCTGTACGAGGCGCTCGCCGAGCTGGCGCCCTCGCCGGTCGTCGACCTCAACCGTGCCGTCGCCGTCTCCCGGGCCTACGGTCCGGCCGCCGGCCTGGAGCTGGTCGACGCGCTGACCGGCGTCCCCGCGCTCCGCGGGTACCACCTGCTGCCGGCGGCCCGCGGGGACCTGCTGCTGCAGCTCGGCCGCGCGGCCGAGGCCCGGCGGGAGTTCGAGCGGGCTGCCGCGCTGACCCGCAACGAGCGGGAGCGCGACGTGCTGCTGGGCCGCGCGGCCGCGTGCGGGCTGCCGGGCTGAGCGCCGTCAGCTGCGCTGCAGCCGTCCCGCGTGCTCCTGCTCATCCGGGTGCACCGGCGAGGCCGCCGCGTCGAGCAGCCGCCACGAGGTGCGGGCGCCGTCGGGACCCACGCACTCCCCGCGGGCCAGCGCCTCCTCGACCAGGGCGCGCACCCGGGCCTCGTCCGCGGGGTCGGTGGCGAAGAGCACCCGCACCCGCAACCGGTCGCCGTCCCGGGTCGCCGTGGTGTGGTGCGGGGCGAGCGGGCAGGGCGGCTCGTGGGTCCAGCTGCCGCAGAGCGCGACGGTGACCGCACCGCTGGGAGCCCGTTCGTCGCCGTCGGCCGGCAGCGCTAGGACGGCATCGTGGGCGAAGGCGCGTCGCTCGGCGGGCACGGGTCGAGCGTGCGCGGGGGACGGCGGGCGTGTCCAGCGCGGGTCGACCCACCCGTGGCATACAGAACGACACCGTCTCGTAGACTGGCCGGGCGGGGACCCGGGCTGACGGGGGGCCCGGGTCCCCGCCGGTCAGCCGGGGAGCCCGCCGAGGCGGGCCAGCAGCGCCTCAGCGAACGCGACCGCGGACGGGTCGCTGGGGGCCGCGGCGCGCAGCCACGCGGCCAGGGGCCCGGCCAGTGCCGGCGACAGCGCGGCGATCCAGGCGCCGGTGCCTGCACGGGCCTCGGCCACGTGCTCGGTCCCGCCGTCGGGGAGGTGCGCGACGACCTCGGGCCGCGTCGCCAGCAGGCCCCCGACCCGCCAGTCGCCCGGCGTGGTGCGGGCGGCCAGCGCCTCGAGGCGATCGGCCACGTCCAGGAGCAGTGCGGCCCCGTCCAGGGCGCCGACCCGAGCCTGCGAGGGGCGTGCGGCCTCGTCCGGAGGCTCGCCGCCAGGATGCGAGCGGCGAGGAGGACGAGGTCCTCCCAGGGGTCCCTCCTCAGGCGGGTTCACGGCGCATCGGGATGTGCGGGATGCCGTCCTCGACGTAACCCGGGCCGCTCCTGCGGAAGCCGAACCGGCCGTACCAGTCCTCCAGGTGGGCCTGCGCGCCCATCGTGATCGGCAGCCCCTCGCACAGCGCCATCCCGGCCTCGATGAGCTCGGCGGCCAGCCCCTGCCCGCGGTGCGCCGGCGCGGTGGCCACCCGGCCGATCGCCCGGGTCGCGCCGTCGTCGAGCACCCGGATCGTGGCCGCCACCTCGCCGTCCACCTCGTGCCACAGGTGCACGGTGGTCGGCTCGACGTCCCGCCCGTCCAGTTCCGGGTACGGGCACTGCTGCTCGACGACGAAGACGTCGACCCGCAGCCGGCACAGCGCGTAGACCTCGAACGGGGTGAGCTCGGCGAAGCGGGCGGTGCGCAGGCGCGGTCGGACGGCAGGCGATCCGGCGGTCATGCCCCAGTTGTAGCCCACGGCACCGGACCCGCTCGGGGGCTCCCCGTGGTACACCTAGCGGTCAGGTTTGCCTTGCCTACCTCTCGGAGGACCGTACGTGACCAGGCCTGGGCGGGCGACCGCCACGCTGCTCTCCGCACTCACCACCGCGGCGGTGCTCGCCGGGTGTGGCTCCGAGAGCGGCTCCGGCGGGGACGTGCTCACCGTCTACAGCGCCCAGCACGAGAGCCTGGTCCGCACGATGCTCGAGGACTTCACGGCGGAGACCGGCGTCGAGCTGGAGTTCCGCGACGCGAACGACGCCGAGCTGGCCAACCAGATCGTGCAGGAGGGCGACGCGTCGCCGGCCGACGTCTTCCTGACCGAGAACAGCCCGTCGATCGACATCCTCGACCGGGAGGGGCTCCTGGCACCCCTGGACCAGTCGACGCTCGACCAGGTGGGCGAGCAGTTCCGGCCGTCGTCGGGCAACTGGACCGGGTTCGCCGCCCGGTCGACCGTGCTGGTCTACAACCCCGCGCAGCTGCCCGAGGCCGAGCTGCCGGCGTCGATCCTCGACCTGGCGAACCCGGAGTGGCAGGGGCGGATCGGCATCGCGGCCGGTGGCCCGGACTTCCAGGCGATCGTGAGCGCCGTCCTCGCCCTGCGCGGGGAGGAGGCCACCCGCGCCTGGCTGGAGGGGCTGGAGCGCAACGCCGCCGTCTACCAGAGCAACACCGCCGTCATGGTGGCCGCCGACGAGGGCGAGATCGACGCCGGCGTCATGTACCACTACTACTGGTACCGCGACCAGGCCGAGAACGCGCTCAAGGGCGACGACGCCGCGCTGCACTACTTCCGCAACCAGGACCCGGGCGCCTTCCTCAGCGTCTCCGGCGCCGGCGTCCTCGCCTCCTCCGACCAGCAGGAGGAGGCCCAGCAGCTGGTCGCCTACCTCACCAGCCCGGCGGCCCAGCAGCGGCTGGCCGAGAGCTCGGCACTGGAGTACGCCGTCGCCGATGGCGTCGCCTCCGCCGAGGCGCTGCCCCCGCTGGCCGACCTGCAGGTGCCCGACGTCGACCCCGGCTCCCTCGACCAGCAACGGGTCACCGAGCTCATGCAGGAGGTGGGACTGCTCTGAGCGCCCCCGCGGCACCGGCTCCCGGCGCCGGGACGACGGCCGTCCCCGGCCGCGCCCGCGCGCGCTCGGGCGTGCGCCGCAGCCCGGTCCTCCTGCTGCTGGCCACGGCGGTCGCGGCCCTGGCGCTCCTGCCGCTCGGCTACATCGTCGTCTCCACCCTCGACGTCGGCTGGAGCGGCGTCCGCGAGCTGGTGTTCCGGCCGCGCGTGGCCGAGCTGCTCTGGAACACCGCGCGCCTGGTCGGGGGCACGGTCGCGCTGTGCGCCGTCCTCGGGGTGGGCGCGGCCTGGCTGGTGGAGCGCGCGGCGCTGCCGGGACGGCGGGTGTGGCACGTGCTGCTGGTCGCGCCGCTGGCGGTGCCGGCGTTCGTCAACAGCTACGCCTGGATCTCGCTGCTGCCGGGGCTGGACACCTACGGCGGCGCGCTGCTGGTCGTGACCCTGTCCTACTCCCCGTTCGTCTACCTGCCCGTGGTGGCCGCCTTCCGCGGCCTGGACCCGGCGCTGGAGGAGACGGCGCGGGGGTTGGGGCTCTCGGGCTGGGCGGTGTTCCGGCGGGTGCAGCTGCCCCAGCTGCGGGTCGCGCTGCTCGGCGGCAGCCTGCTCGTCGCGCTGCACGTGCTCGCCGAGTTCGGCGCGCTGCAGATGCTGCGGTACCCGACCTTCACCACGGCGATCTACGACCAGTACCGGGCGACCTTCAACGGGCCGGGCGCCACGATGCTCGCCGGCGTCCTGGTGCTGCTCTGCCTGGTCCTGCTGCTCGCGGAGCTGCGGCTGCGCGGCCGGCGCGGCTACGCGCGCACCGGGGCGGGCGTGGCCCGGCCCGGCCGCCCGGTGCGGCTGGGCGCGCTGGCCGCCCCCTCGCTGCTGGGCCTGGCCGCCCTGGTCGGGCTGTCGCTCGCGGTGCCGCTGGGCAGCCTGGCCACCTGGCTGGTCCGCGGCGCGTCGACCGGCCTGGACCCGGCCGTCCTCGTCACCACCACCGGGACGACGCTGGCGCTGGCCGGCGCGGCCGCCGTCGTCACCACCGCGATGGCCCTGCCGACCGGCTGGCTCGCCGTCCGCGCCCGCAGCCGGGTGGCCACGGTGCTGGAGCGCAGCACCTACCTGGGCAGCTCGGTGCCGGCGATCGTCATCGCACTCGCGCTGGTCACCATCGCCATCCACGCCACCCCGTGGATCTACCAGACCGTCCCGGTGCTCCTGGCCGCCTACGCGATCCTCTTCCTGCCGCGCGCGATCGTGACCGTGCGCGCCGCGGTGGAGCAGTCGCCGCCGATCTACGACGACGTCGCCGCCTCGCTGGGGTCCACGGCGGCCGACCGGCTGCGGCGGGTGACCCTGCCGCTGCTCGCCCCCGGCATCGGCGCCGGTGCCGCGCTGGTGTTCCTCGCCGTCGTCACCGAGCTGACCGCGACGCTGCTGCTCGCGCCCACCGGGACCACCACGCTGGCCACGGCGTTCTGGTCGGCGAGCAGCGCCCTGGAGTACGGCGCGGCCGCCCCCTACGCCGTGGTCATGGTGCTGCTGTCGGCACCGGCCACCGTGCTGCTCTCCCGCGACGCCCGACGAGGCCTGACGACGTGATGCCCGCCGACCTGACCCCCCACGAGGACCCGACCGCATGAGCTCGCTGACCGTCACCGCCGTGACGAAGTCCTACGGCGCCACCCCCGTGCTCACCGGGGTGGACCTGCACGTGCCCGAGGGCGGGTTCACCGCGCTGCTCGGGCCCTCGGGGTGCGGGAAGACGACGCTGCTGCGGCTGGTCGCCGGGTTCGACGACCCCGACGCCGGCACGATCGAGATCGGCGGCCGGCAGGTGGCCGGTCCCGGCCGCAGCGTGGCCGCCCGCCGCCGGCGGATCGGGTTCGTGCCGCAGGAGGGCGGGCTGTTCCCGCACCTGACCGTCGCCGGCAACGTCGCCTTCGGCCTGCCCCGCCGGCAGCGCCGGGACGCCGGGCGGGTGCGCGGCCTGCTGCGCCTGGTCGGGCTCGACGCCGGTCTCGCCGAGCGCTCGCCGCACCAGCTCTCCGGCGGCCAGCAGCAGCGCGTGGCGCTCGCCCGGGCGCTGGCGCCGGAACCGAGCCTCGTGCTGCTCGACGAGCCGTTCTCCTCCCTCGACGCGTCGCTGCGGGAGGAGACACGGCAGGCGGTGGCCGACGCGCTCGCCGCCGCCGGCGCGACCGCGGTGCTGGTCACCCACGACCAGGCCGAGGCGCTGTCGATGGCCGACGAGGTGGCGGTGCTGCGCGGCGGCCAGCTCGTGCAGCTTGCCGAGCCGCGGACCCTCTACCGCAGCCCGCGCGATCTCGACGTCGCCACGTTCGTGGGCGAGTCGGTCGTCCTGGACGCCGAGGTCCGCGCCGGCCGGGCGAACTCGGCGCTGGGCGACCTCGTGCTCGGCGACGCCTGCCCCGACGGCCCGGCCCGGGTGCTGCTGCGCCCGGAGCAGCTCCGGCTCGGCCCGGCGGGGGAGGGGCCGACGGCGCGGGTGCTCGGTGTCGACTTCTTCGGCCACGACGCGCGGGTCCGGCTGGAGCTCTCCTCGGGGCTGCGGTTGAGCGCCCGGCTGGAGGGGTGGGACCTGCCCTCGGCGGGGGACGACGTGTCGATCCGGGTGGTCGGTGCGGCCGTGCCGTTCCCGGCGGGTCCCGCTGCCGTGGTCTGACCTGTGTGGCTGGGCGCCACCCGGGGCGCCACCCGGGGCGCCACCCGGCGTTAGGTGTGCCTAAGCTCACCCGCGTGGACCTCTTCCTCTTCACCGTCGACGCCCACTGGGGAGCCGACGTGGTGGCCGCGGGCGCGGCGGGGATCGTCGTCGACTGGGAGCGCCGCGGGAAGCACCGCCGGCAGCTGGGGGAGGGCACCCAGATCAACAGCGACACCCCCGAGGACCTCAGCCGCATGCGGGCGGCCACCGCCGGCCGGCTGCTGTGCCGGCTCAACGGCTTCGGCCCGTGGACGGCCGAGGAGGTGGACGACGCCGTCGCACGTGGCGCCGACGAGCTGCTGCTGCCGATGGTGCGGACGCCGGAGGAGGTCGACCGAACCCTCGACCTGGTCGCCGGGCGCTGCGGCCTGGGCATCCTGGTCGAGACGCAGGACGCCGTCGCGTGTTCCGCGGATCTGGCCCGGCGGCCCCTGTCGCGGGTCTACGTCGGGCTCAACGACCTGCGCATCGACCGCCGGTCGGACTCGCTGTTCGCGCCCCTCACCGACGGCACCGTCGACGCCGTCCGGGCCGCGGTGCTCCAGCCCTTCGGAGTCGGCGGGCTGACCCTGCCCGGAGGCGGGTTCCCCGTCCCGGGGGACCTGCTGGCCGCCGAGCTCCTCCGGCTGGGCACCGACTTCACGTTCCTGCGCCGGTCGTTCACCGCGGACATGGCCGGCCGCGACCCGGCGGTGGAGCTGCCCCGGCTGCTTGCCGCCCTCGACACGCTGGGCCGGGCGACCGTCGAGGAGGTCGCGGAGCGGCGGGCGGCCTTCGTGGCGGCGGTGGACGGTCCGGTCCCGGCGGTCGTCGGGCCGGCCGTGTTGCCGGCGGTCGTGGGGCCGGTCGCCGTCCCGGCGACGGACGGCGGGGTGCCGGTGGCCCAGCCGGCATGAGGGCCGTGGTGACCGGTGCCGGCGGCTTCGTCGGACGGCACCTGGTGGCCCGCCTGCGCTCCGACGGCTGGTCGGTCGTGGGGCTCACCCGGGCCGACGTCGACCTGGCCGACCCGGACGCCGCCGCGACCGCCGTCCGTGCGGCCGACCCCGACGTCGTCTTCTCGCTCGCCGCGGGGCGCGCCAAGGCCACCCCTGTGGAGCGGGCCGCCACGGTGGCGGTCAACACCAGTCCGTGGCTGGTGGACGCGCTGCCGGACAGGTGCCGCGCCGTGGTCCGGCTGGGGTCGTCGACGGAGTACGCGGCCGGTCCGGAGCCGTTGGCCGAGGAGGCCCCGCTCCACCCGCGCGGCTTCTTCGGGGCGACCAAGGCGGCCGGATCGCTGCTGCTGCAGGCCGCGGCCGCCGAACGCGGCGTCCGGGCCGCCGTGCTGCGCGCCTTCCAGGTCTACGGGCCCGGCGACCACCCCACCCGGCTGGTGCCGGTCGTGCTCGACGCCGCCCGGACGGGCGCGGTGGTCCCCCTGCCGGCCCGGGTCAGCCGCCGGGACTGGGTGTGGGTCGGGGACGTCGTCGACGCGTGCGTCCGGGCCGCGGCCGCCGACGACCTGCCCCCGAGCCAGGTGTTCAACCTCGGTACCGGCGTGCAGACCACCACCGAGGAACTCGTCGAGGTGGCCGCGCAGGTCACCGGGCGGCCGATCGCCACGGCACCCGGCGCCCACCCGGGCCGGGAGTGGGACACCGACTGCTGGGTCAGCGACCCGTCCCTGGCCGCGGCGCTGCTGGGCTGGCGGCCGACGGTCGACCTGGCCGAGGGCCTGGCCCGCACCTGGACCGCGGGGGCATGAGCCCGCCCGGGTCGCGTGTCGCGGTCGTCGTCCCCGTGTACCGGAACGAGTCGACCCTGGAGCCGCTGGCCGAACGGCTGGCCACCGCGCTCGCGGGTCGGGACTGGCGCCTGCGGTTGGTCATCGACGCCTCGCCCGACGACAGCGCGCGGGTCGCGTTCGCGCTGAGCGCCGCCGATCCGCGGGTCGCCGTCACCGGCCTCACCGTCAACGCGGGCCAGCACGCGGCGCTGGCCCGCGGGCTGGCGGCCGAGCCCGGCGCCGACGTCTGGGTGTGCATGGACGCCGATCTGCAGGATCCGCCCGAGGCGGTTCCCCTGCTGCTGGACCGCCTCGCCGCCGGTGACGTCGAGGCGGTCTTCGCCGGCCGTCGCGGGGACTACGAGTCACGGCTGCGCCGGCTCACCGGGACGGCGCACCGTCGGCTGGCGGCGCGGCTCACCGGACTGCCGCCGGACGCCGGCGCCTTCCTCGCGATGGGCCCTCGCGTGCGGGAGGCCGTCCTCGCCGCGGAGGCGCCGAGCATCGTGCTGGCGGTCGGCCTGGCGCGGCGGCCGGTGGCCAGCGTGCCGGTGCCCCGAGACCGCCGTCCCCAGGGTCGGTCGGCGTGGACTGCCCGCGCCCGACTGGGGCAGTCGGCCCGGTCGTTGTTCTGGGCCGCCCGCCACCGCCGAGGCTGAGGCGGAAGGGCCCGTGGCGCGAGGCCGGAGCCCGTGGTCCAGAGCCCGTGGCCCGGAGCCCGTGGCCCGGGACCTGTGGACGGCTGACCCGCATCCCCAGGGTGCATCTGGGCTGGTGAGCGGGTTACCGAGCGACTAGTATCGAACCTGTGTTCGAAGATGGCTCCGCACGAGACGGTGGTGTCTCGGCGTTCGAACGCGGCCTGACCGCAGTACTCGACAGGCCCGTGACGGTCATCGTCGACGCCGTCCACACCGGTCTGCGGTCGGGCCGGACGTGGCCCGTCGGCGAGCCGGGGAGGCACGTCCGCGCCGCCGCTGTTCCCACGGCGGGCTTCGCGGAGCTGCGCCGCCTGCTGGACGCCGGAGCCGCACCGCTCGAGCGGGCTGCCGAGGCGTCGCGGGCCATCGCCCGGTGGTCCGCGGTCATGGCGACCTCGCTCACCGAGTTCGCGCGGTACCGCCCGGCGGGGCAGTTCGACCGGCAGCACGGGGAACGGGGCGCGATGTCGGCGGCGACCCGTGCGGCCCGGCCCGCGGCGCTGACCGACGTGAGCGAGTGGGCGGTCGACGAGGTGGCGCCCACGCGGCGGCATCAGCGGTCCGGCGGCCACGGCCCAACTCAGCGACTCGATCGTGCTCACCGAGCGGCCCTCGACCTGCTCGCCCGGGGTCGGCTGAGCCCCGCGCACGCGCGTCAGATGGTGACCATCGTGGGTCCGGTTGCCGACGACGCCGTTCGTGCCGACATCGAGGGACACGTGCTCCGCCTGCTGGGCGACAAGACCCCGCCCCCGTTGGGCGACTGCGCCCGACGCATCGTGCTCCGCAAGGACGCCGAGGCCGCCGGCCGGAAGCTGGTCGCCGCGATCCGGGAGCGCGGCGTGCGCCTGCACGACCGGCGGAACGGCACCGGCACGCTCATCGTCGACCTGCCGCTCCCGACCGCCGCGGCGGTCTACCGGCATCTGGAGGCCTACGCCGATCAGACGCGCGTCGAAGGCGACGAGCGCACCAAGCAGCAGCGCATGGCGGACTGCCTGACCGACCTCGTGCTGCGAGCCGGGCAGCACGGCATGCCGCCGGTCACGATCGCGCTCACCCTCGTCGCCACGTTGGAGACGATGCTCGGCGGCAACGAACCCGGTCAGGTCGACGGGCACCTGGTGCCGGCCGAGATGGTGCGCGAGCTCGGCTACGCGTTCGGCCTGATGCCGCGCCCCGCGGCCCGGCTGGACGATCTCGCCGCGTTGGGCGCCGAACCCCCGCCGCGCGAAGATCCTCCGCCGCGGCTCGATACCGCGGTGCCGACCCCAGCCGAGTCAGCGCACGCGGAGGCTGGGGAGCCACCGGGGGCGGTGGGGACACCGCCCACCCCGGTCAGGGACCGTCCGCTCGCCGAGTGGCTCAGCTGGGTCGCTGCCCGGCACGACGCCGCCGTGCGTGTCGGCCTGGGCAGCGCCCGGCAGGCGATCCTCGACGGCGGCTGGACCGACGGCGAGCTGCGCTCCGTCCTCGACCTCGGTGAACTGATCGGCGTGCGCGACGTCCGCGGCACCGGCCTGGCGCACCGGCCGGACATCGCCGTCGTCGACCAGCTGCGCGGCAGCCTCGTGGCCCTGACCGACGCCACCGGCATCCGCCGCGGCGAGGCCCTCGGCCCGCCGGCAGCCACCGACGAGCACGACCCCGGCGCCGAGCTGGACCGCTTCGTGCGACTGCGCGATCGGCGCTGCCGGTTCCCCGGATGCCGCGCCCGCGCCCGCGCCTGCGACCTCGACCACCGGCGGGAATGGCCCGACGGGCCGACTGCCCACCACGACCTCTGCTGCCTCTGCGAGCACCACCACCGGCTCAAGCACCAGGCACCCGGCTGGCGGTTCGACGAGGCCGACGACGGTGCCCTGGCCGTCACCATGCCCAACGGCGCCCTGCTGGTGAGCTCCCCTCCGAGGTTCGGGACCGACCTCGACGTCCCGCCCTTCTAGTGCTCCCACACCTGGACGACGAGGTCGGTCTTGCCGGCCGGGAAGTCGTACTCCGCCGTCATCCGCATCCCCGCGTCCTCGAGGATGCCGTCGTCGTCGGTGGGCACCGGCTGCCCGTCGATGATCCGGCGGACGAGCCAGACGCGGTCCGCGTCCGCAGGGGCGTCGTCCGGGGGGAGGACGACATCGGGCCGCAGCTGCGGTGCCGCCACCCGGACGTAGTGGTCCAGGCCGGTCGCCGAGCGCTGGTCCGCCGCCACGATGGGCTCCCCGGCCCGGTGGCGCTCGGCGAGCAGGGCCACCACGTCGTCGGCGCGTTCTCGCGGCCCGCGGTCGGCCAGCGGGGAGCAGGCCAGCAGAGAGCAGGCCACGAGCAGCCCGGCCACCGGCGCGCGGGCCGCCCGGGGCAGGGTCAGTGCTCCCGCCGCCGCCAGGACCCCCAGACCCAGGAGGCCGGCGAGAAGGTACCGGGGCAGGTAGACCGGTCGCACCAGCTCGGCGGCGAGGAGGAGAAGCAGCGGCACCAGCACCCAGCAGATCCCCACGACCCGCACCCCGACGGCCCGCACCGCGCCGAGCACGGCCAGCCCGACGGTGAGGTAGAGCAGCGGTCCGCGACCGCCGGCCCACGCCTCGACGGCCTGGCCGGCGAGCGTCCCGCCGGTGTCGCGCAGGTGCTCGGCGTTGCGGGCGCCGGTCCCGTTGAGCAGGTTCACCACGATGAGGCCGACCGTCGGGAGGACGGCGGCCGCCCCGATGAACAGCACCGGCACGGCGCGGCGTCCGCGCAGCAGCAGCGCGGCGACGACGAAGGCGGCCAGGACGGTGACCGCGTACCAGTGCATCAGGCCCATGGCCGCGCCGGACAGGCCGAACAGCCACCGTCCCCACGGCGCCTCCTGCAGCCACCGGACGAGCCCCAGCACGGCCCCGCCCGTGGCGAGCACGACCAACCCGTAGCTGCGCGCCTCGACGGCCTGCTCGAGCAGCAGGGGAGCGGACGCGAGCACCGCGCCGGCCAGCACACCGGTCGCCCGCGTCGTCAACCGGCTCACCGCACGGGTCACCAGCGCTGTCCCGCCGGCGGTCGCCAGCAGCGACAGCACCCGGAGCGATGTGTCGCCGCCCAGCCCGGGCAGCGACGTCCACGCGGAGACGACGACGTAGTAGGGCGCGTTGTACGACGGCGGGACGTCGACCAGGTAGCTCGTCGTTCCGCGGCCGGTGACGACCGCCGCGAGGATCTCCCCGATGGACAGCCGGCCGACCTCCGCGGTGAACAGCTCGTCGAACCACAGCCCGTGACCGGGAGCCAGGAGCACCGCGCCGAGCAGCACGACGAGCAGCGGCGGCAGGAGCTCGACCCGTGACCAGCGCACCCGGGCCGGAGCCGCCGACGGTGGGGTCAGCACCCGGGCCGCCGTCGCACTCACACGGGCAGGTTAGGCGACCCTTGCCGAGCGCGGTCGTCGCCGCGGCGGGGAGCGCACCGGCGCCGGCCGGCGACCCAGGTGCACCGAGCCGTGGCCCGGGTCCCGCGCCGCCGCCGTCGGACGAGGTCGTCGCCCGGCGCTTCCGCCGACAACCGCGCCGCGACACCGCACACGAGATGGCCGTGCGCCGACGGCTGCACGCGCGGGGCGTCCGCTACCGGGTCGACGTCCGGCCGTGCCCGCAGACCCGGGCGCGAGGCGACCTGGTCTGGAAGGGCCGGCGCCTCGTCGTCTTCCTCGACGGCTGCTTCTGGCACGCCTGCCCAGCCTGCGGCCACACGCCCCGGGCCAACCGGGGGTGGTGGGTCCGCAAGCTCGCCGGCAACGTGGCGCGCGACCGCCGGGTGGACGCGATCCTGCGCGCGGCGGGCTGGCGGGTCCTGCGCTTCTGGGAGCACGAGGACCCGGACGCGGTGGCGGACGCGATCTGCCGCGCGCTGGGACGCGGGGAGGCGGCCGTCAGTCCTCCGGTCGGTCCTGCCGCTTGTGCGCGCGCTGCCAGTACGGGACGGCGATCCACCACCACACCAGCAGGAGGGCGACCACGCCGGCGGTGACCCACGCCTGGAGCGGGGCGAAGACCACGTCGGTCACCAGGAGCACCGCCGAGGAGATGGCCAGGGCCAGCACGACCAGCCCGGCGAACGCCGATCGGTGGCTGCGCCGCAGCAGGTTCTCCTTGTCCCGCTGGCGGAACAGGACCCGGTGCTGCGCGGCCGGGGCGATGAGCAGCCCCGTCGCGACGGCGGCCGCCAACAGGGTCACGAAGTAGACGTCCCGCTGGAACTCGGTGAGTTCCGCGCCTCCCGGCTGGAACGGCACCACCAGCAGGAAGGCGAACAGGAACTGCACGCCGGGCAGTGCCACCCGCAGCTCGTTGAGCAGCTCGATCAGCTCGCGGTCGATCCGCTGCTTGCGGCTCTCGCCCGGCTCACCGTCGTCCTCCCGGCCCGTGCGATGCGCCGGACCGTACGACGTGTCGACCATGCCTCTCACCGCCTCCTGGTCGTTCACCCGCCGTTCACGTGGGGTGGGGTACTTCCACCAACGCGGCCGGGGTATGCGCAGGACGACCGCGAGGTGCGACGAGGGGTGGACGGGCATGTCGACGTGGGCGCCGATGGAGGCAGGGCGCGGAGGCGGTGAGGGGAACGACGGGATCCCCGCCGCCGACCCGGGCGCGGGCGCGCCCGGACCCGCGGAGGGCTACGGAGTCGGCGGGGAGGAGCCCGACCGGCCGGAGGAGCGCCGGCCGTCGGCGGACGACGGCGGGCAGCACGCCGACCCGCCCTTCCGGACCCCGGACCCGGGCGACCTCACCCGCGGCGACCGCTGACCCGCGGTCCGGTCAGCCGCCGAGCGCGACGGTGGCCCGGTCCACGAGGTCGTGGTGGCGCACGGCCCAGAAGGCGACACCGGCCGCGGCCAGGCCGCCCAGGGTCACCGCCGCTGAGCTGACCGGGTGCTTCCGGGCGTCCTGCCAGGCGTCGCGCCGTGCGCCGGAAGGACGCCCCGGCCGCACCGGACGGGGCCTGCCCAGCCCGTCGGGGCAGTCCGGGCAGCGGGTGGCCCCGCCGGTGGACCGTCCGGCGGTGTCGCCCTGGAAGGCGACGGTGCGCGTCGTGGAACTCCAGGCCGTCAGCGCTGGGTGGTGCCGCGGGCGACCTCGCTCGGCCGCTGCTGCTCCCCGGCGTAGGAGCTGACCGCGATCAGCGCTCCGGTCAGGGCCGGGACCACCCACTGCAACTGGTCCAGCCGTTCCTGGGCGGCGGCGACCTCGGCCCTGGTGCGCTTGGCCGGCTTGGTGCCCGACCGCGCCGGGACGGCGCCCGCGCCGGACACCACCCGGCCGAGGGTGCGGCTGTAGGCGGTGACGCCCAGCGCGGCGGCGGTCAGGGCGGTCTTGAGCAGGCTCGTGCCGGCCACGCCCTGCTGGCGCGCGACGCGGCCGCGGTTGCCGCGCAACTGCCCCACGCTGCCGACGAGGTGCGCGCCGATCGCCGCGGCGTTGACCGGCGTCCAGCGGTCCCACCCGGCGTTCGCCACCCGGCCGGTGCCGCGGCCACCCGCCTCGCCGGCGGCGGGGTTCAGGGCGACCGCGTTGGCCAGGGTGCCGCCGAACCAGGCCGCCAGGCCGAGGTCGTGCAGGCTGCGGGACAGGGTGTTGCGAGCCATGGCTGCGCTCCGGGGCAGGGGACGGGGACACGCACGGCGTACCCCCGGTCACCGGCCGCCACACCGGTTGTGCGCAATACGGTGGCCGGTCAGCTCCCGTACCGCAGCGCCGCGCGCTGCCGCGCCTTGGCCGCCTCGACCTCCCGGTCCTTCGGGGGAGCGGTGGTCACCAGGGCCGACAGCAGCCGCGCGGACGCCTCGGCCACCTCGGCGACCGCGCGGTCGAAGACCTCCGCGTTGGCCCGCGAGGGCCGCGTCGAGCCGCTGATCTTGCGCACGTACTGCAGCGCGGCCGCCTGGATCTCGTCGTCGGTCACCGCCGGCTCGAAGTTGGCCAGCGGTCGGATGTTCCGGCACATGGGCGAGAGCGTAGGAGCGGCCGCCGACGGCCGGCAGTCCCCGCGGAGGGGATCAGGCGGAGAACCCGGCCCGGTCGATGCGCCGGTGGTACCGGGTGCCGAGCCGGCCGCCCACCACGGCGCCGAGCAGGGTGACGACCACCATCGCGAGCAGGGTGACGATCCCGGCGGTGGTGGCCGTGCCCTCGTCGATCGGGATGCGCGGCAGGTCCAGCGCCTCCAGCACGTTGTACTCGCGGCCCAGCAGGTACCCGGCCACCGACAGCACGAGCACGACGAGCAGCCCGACCAGCCAGACGGCGACGCCCTGGCGCACGCCGTCGAAGCGGGACATCCGGCCGGCCACGTACCCGCCGGCGAGGTAGGCCAGGAAGAGGACCGCCAGCAGCGCGACCGCACCTTCTAGACCGATGCTCTCCGCCTGCTGCGCGGCGTCGCCGGGGGAGGCGATGCCCTGGGTGAGGCCGAGCGCGACGCCGCCGGCCGAGAGCAGGGCGATGAGCAGCACGGCCAGCCCGTTGGCCGACAGCCACCCGAAGAGCGCCGCGCCCCACTTCACGCCGCCGAAGGCCGACCGCTGCGCGACGACCGCGTCCCGCGCGGTCCCGCGGGTGGCCGAGGCGCCCTCGCGGGCGGCGTCGGAGTCGTGGACCGTGGGGTCGTTGCTCGCCATGCCAGCCTCCTCCGCCAACCGGGAGCGCTCCTCCCGGGTGAGCCGCGCCGGCCTGCGGCGCGGTGCACCGGGACGATTCCCCAGGTCGGAGCCGACAAACGAAGAGCGCCGATGACGGTTCTGCTGGTGGACGCGGCCAACGTGGTCGGGTCCCGACCCGACGGCTGGTGGCGCGACCGCGCGGCCGCGACGTCCCGGCTGCTGCGGCGGCTCGCTCCGCTGACCGGGCGCCTGCTGCCCGGCCCCGGCGGAGGGCGGGTGGTGGTCGACGAGCTCGTCGCCGTCGTCGAGGGCGCGGCCCGGCAGGCCCGCGCCCCGGACGGCGTCACGGTGGTGTCCGCACCGGGCAGCGGCGACGACGCCCTCGTCGCCCGCGCCGCCCGCCTGGCCGGTGAGGGGCGCGACGTCCTGGTGGTGACCGCCGACCGCGGGCTGCGCGAGCGGCTGCCGGACGGCGTGGCGGTCACCGGCCCCGGCTGGCTGTCGTCCGCGCTGGACGACCCGCCTGCACGACGCAGTCCGCCCGCATGACGTGCTCGCGGCAGGGGTAGGGACGGCGGACGTCGAGCCGGGGCGTGCCAGCGCTGTGCGTGCCCTCTCTCCCCGAGGAGCCGCATGCCGCCGTCCGCCGCGCCGTCCCGCCCGCCCACCGTCCTGGTCACCGGCGCCTCCAGCGGGATCGGCCGGGCCACCGTCCACGCGATGGCCGGGCGGGGAGCCGCCCTCGTACTCGTCGCCCGCGGCCGCGAGTCGCTGGAGGAGGCGGCCGCCGAGGCCCGGGAGCGCGGCGCCGGTGAGGTGCTCGTGTGCCCGATGGACGTCACCGACGCCGCGGGCCTCCAGCAGGTGGTCGAGGCGGCGGTGGCGCGCTTCGGCCGCCTCGACGCCGTCGTCCACGCGGCGCAGACCATGGCCTACGGCCGGATCGAGGACGTGCCGCGCGAGGTGTTCGAGGCCGTGGTCGACACCGGCGTGCACGGCACCGCGAACGTCGCCCGGGCGGTGCTGCCGGTGTTCCGCCGGCAGGGCAGCGGCCACCTGGTCGTCGTCAGCTCGCTGCTGGCCTCGGTGACCGCGCCGCTCATGGGGGCCTACGCGGCGGCGAAGTGGGGGCAGCTGGGGCTGGTCCGGACGCTCCAGCAGGAGCTCCGGGACGCCCCGGGTGTGCACCTCTCGGCCGTCGCCCCAGGAGGGGTCAGCACGCCGATCTACAGCCAGGGCGCGACGTGGGCGGGCAGCACCGGCCGTCCGCCCGTGCCGGTCTACTCGGCCGACCGCGTGGCCCGGGCCGTCGTGGCGCGGCTGGACCGGCCGCGGCGGCTGGTGCAGTCCGGCTTCCTCAACCCGGTGGTGATCGCCGGGTTCCGCCTGCTGCCCGCGCTCTACGACACGCTGGTCGGCCCGCTGCTCCAGAGGCTCGCCCTCGCCGGGGACGAGGCGCCGCCCACCGAGGGGAACGTGTTCGCGTCCCGGCCGAGCGGGAACGCGAAGGACGGCCGCTGGCGTGGCGTCTGACTCACCAGCGGGCCGGCCGCTCCGGCAGATCGGCCTCGAACGCGGCGACGAGTCCGGCGGCGACGTCCCGGAGCTTGACGTTGCGCCGCTGCGAGGAGTGCTTGAGCAGCGCGAAGGCCTGCTCGGCGGTGCACCGCTCCTGGGCCATCATCAGCCCGACGGCCTGGCCGATGACCGTGCGGGTGTCCAGGCCGCCGCGCAGCTGCTCGGCCCTGTCGTCGCTGGCGGCGATGCGCAGCGCCACCGCCAGCGCACCGGCGGCCTGGCCCGCCCACCGGGCGGCCACGGCCTCGTCCGCGGGGCCGAAGGCGCAGGGCTCGGTGGAGTACAGGTTGAGCGCCCCGCGGCTGCGGCCGTCGACGGCGAGCGGCAGCGACAGCGACGACCGGACGCCGACCTGCGCGGCCAGCGCCGGATAGCCGTCCCAGCGCTGCTCGCCGAGCATGTCCTCGACGCGGACGACGGTGCCCCGGCGCATCGCCTCCAGGCAGGGGCCGTCGTCCAGCTGGTACTGCCGCTCGTCGGCCTGCGCGGCGAGGGGTCCGGTGCAGCTGACCGTCACCGCACCGCCCGAGCGGTCCAGCGTCAGCCCGCACGCCCGCGCGTTCCTGGTCTGGCGCACCGCCAGGTCGACGAGCTCGCCGAGGAAGTCGTTCAGGTCGCCGCCGGAGGCCAGCAGGGCGAGCAGGTCGGCGTCCCCCGGCCCGTACCCCTCGCTCAACGGAGCTCTCCTCGCGCCGTCCGGTCGTGCACGACCGGGGAGTATGCGTCACGCCGGGCCCGCGGTGCGAGACGACTCCCGGGTCGGGCGCGTGAACAGGCCGTTCCGATCCCTCGACGCGGTTGACCGGCCCGGACGGGAGGACCACCCTGACCCCACCCGCCCGCCGGGGGCCCGACCGGGAGGCACGGCATGACCGCGGAACCCAGCGCCCGATCCGTCCCGCCGCCCCGCCCCGGACACCACGCCGGGGTCGAGGCCGAGCGCGTCGACGAGGGCTACCTGCACAAGCGCCAGCTGCGCACCGGGACGGCGGGCTGGCTGCTGCTCGCCGGCCTGGGCGTCTCGGCGGTCATCTCCGGCGACTACGCCGGCTGGAACTTCGGCCTGGCCGAGGGCGGCTTCGGCGGGCTGCTCGTCGCGACGGTCCTCATGGCGGTCATGTACACCGCGATGGTGTTCGGGCTGGCCGAGCTCGGCTCGGCTCTGCCGACCGCCGGCGGCGGCTACACCTTCGCCCGCCGCGCCCTCGGACCGTGGGGCGGGTACGCCACCGGGGTCGCGGTGCTCATCGAGTACGCCATCGCCCCCGCCGCGATCGCCACCTTCATCGGCGCCTACGTGGAGTCGCTCGGGCTGTTCGGGATCACCGACGGCTGGTGGGTCTACCTGGTGGTGTACGCGCTGTTCATCGGCATCCACCTGATGGGCGTCGGCGAGGCGCTCAAGGCGATGTTCGCCGTCACCGTGGTCGCCCTGCTCGGGCTGCTGGTGTTCCTCGTCGGGGCTGTGCCGCAGTTCGACGCGGGCAACCTGCTCGACATCGCCCCCACCGACGCGGCCGGCGCGTCGTCCTTCCTGCCCTACGGGCTGATCGGCATCTGGGCGGCGTTCCCGTTCGCGATCTGGTTCTTCCTCGCCGTGGAGAGCGTGCCGCTGGCCGCCGAGGAGGCCCGCGACCCGGCCCGCTCGATGCCGCGGGGGATCGTCGCCGCGATGGGCGTGCTCGTCCTGCTCGCCGTCCTCATGCTGGTGTTCACCCCGGGGGCCGGCGGGTCGTCGACGATCGCCGCGTCGGGCAACCCGCCGGTGGACGCGCTGGCGGCCTCGGCCGCGCCCGACGCGCTCACCACGGTGGTCAACTACGCGGGCCTGTTCGGCCTGGTGGCGAGCTTCTTCTCGATCATCTACGCGTACTCGCGGCAGACCTTCGCGCTCTCCCGCGCCGGCTACCTGCCGCGGGTGCTGTCGGTGACCAACTCCCGCAAGGCGCCGATGCTCGCCCTGCTCGTGCCGGGCGCGATCGGGTTCGTCCTCTCGCTGACCGGCCAGGGCGCCATGCTGCTGAACATGGCCGTCTTCGGGGCGACGGTCTCCTACGTGCTGATGATGGTCAGCCACATCGTGCTGCGCCGGCGCGAGCCCGACCTGGAGCGCCCGTACCGGACCCCGGGCGGGGTGGTCACCACCGGGATCGCGCTCGTGCTGGCCGCCGCGGCGGTGGTCGCGACCTTCCTCGTCGACGTCACCGCGGCGTTCTGGACGCTGGGCGCCTATGCGGCGTTCCTCGCCTACTTCGCGTTCTACAGCCGCCACCACCTGGTGGCCTCCGCGCCGGAGGAGGAGTTCGAGCTGCTGGCCGAGGCGGAGGAGGAGCTGGGATGACCGTGCGCCGCGCGACGCTGGGCGGGCACACCTTCGAGTTCCCGACGCTGGTCGAGCTGCTGGCCAAGGCGACGCCGGCCCGCTCCGGCGACGTCCTGGCCGGGTGCGCCGCCGAGTCGGCCGCCGAGCGGGTGGCCGCCCAGGCGGTGCTGGCCGACCTGCCGCTGGCGACCTTCCTCGAGGAGCAGGTCGTCGGCTACGAGGAGGACGACGTCACCCGGCTGGTGCTGGACACCCACGACCCGGCCGCCTTCGCGCCGGTGGCCTCGCTGACGGTGGGGGAGTTCCGCGACCGACTGCTGGCCTGGGCCGCGGCCGGCGACGAGGCGGCGATCTCGTCCCTGGCCCGCGGCCTGACCCCCGAGATGGTCGCGGCGACGTCGAAGCTGATGCGCAATGCCGACCTGGTCGCCGTCGGCCGGCGGACCCGGGTGGTGACCGGCCTGCGCAGCACGCTCGGCCTGCCCGGCCGGCTGGCCTCCCGGCTGCAGCCCAACCACCCCACCGACGACCCGCTGGGGGTGACCGCGTCGATCGTCGACGGCCTGCTGCAGGGCTGCGGGGACGCCGTCATCGGGATCAACCCGGCCACCGACTCCCCGGCGCGCACCGTCGCACTCCTGGAGCTGGTCGACGCGGTCATCAGCCGGTACGAGATCCCCACCCAGTCGTGCGTCCTGGCGCACGTGACGACGACGCTGCGGGCGCTGGAGGCGGGCGCGCCGGTGGACCTGGTGTTCCAGTCGGTCGCCGGCACGCAGGCCGCCAACCGCGGGTTCGGCGTCACCCTCGACCTGCTGGCCGAGGCGCGGGCGGGGGCGCTGGCGCTGGGCCGGGGCACGGTGGGCGACAACGTCACCTACTTCGAGACCGGTCAGGGGTCGGCGCTGTCGGCCGACGCCCACCACGGCATCGGCGGCCGGCCGGTGGACCAGCAGACCCTGGAGGCGCGCGCCTACGCCGTCGCCCGGCACTTCGCCCCGCTGCTGGTCAACACCGTCGTGGGGTTCATCGGGCCGGAGTACCTCTACGACGGCAAGCAGGTGCTGCGGGCCGGGCTGGAGGACCACTTCTGCGGCAAGCTGCTCGGCCTGCCGATGGGCGTGGACGTCTGCTACACCAACCACGCCGAGGTCGACGAGGACGACATGGACTCGCTGATGCTGCTGCTCGGCGCGGCCGGCTGCACGTTCCTCATCGCCGTCCCGGGGATGGACGACGTGATGCTGCACTACCAGTCGCTGGCGTTCTCCGACGTGCTCACCACCCGGTCGGTGCTGGGCCTGCGACCGGCGCCGGAGTTCGAGGCGTGGCTCGCGCGGATGGACCTGCTCGACGACGCCGGGCGGGTCCGGGAACCGGCACCGGACGCGCCCGCGGCCCGGGCCCTGCTCGCGGCGGCGTCGGCATGAGCTCGGCGCTGGACCAGCCGCTGCCGGCCGACCCCGATCCGTGGGCGGTGCTGCGGTCGGCGACCCGGGCCCGGGTCGCCCTCGGCCGGGCCGGCGACGCGCTGCCCACGGCCCGCGAGCTGGAGTTCCGCGCCGCGCACGCCACCGCGCGGGACGCGGTGCACCAGCCGCTGGACCCGGCCGCCGTCCGCACCGCGCTGGACACGGCGCTCCGCGCGGCCCGGCTGCCGGACGTCGAGGTGGTCGAGGTGCACTCGGCCGCCGGCGACCGCGCCACCTACCTGCAGCGGCCCGACCTCGGCCGGCAGCTCGCGCCCGGGACCGAGCTGTCCCGCGCCGACGCCGACCTGGCCGTCGTGATCGCCGACGGGCTGTCCCCGCGGGCGGTCCACGAGCACGCCGCGGGCCTGACGGCGGCGCTGCTGGAGCGGCTGTCCGGCTGGGCGGTGGCTCCGGTGGTGCTCGCGCACCAGGCCCGGGTGGCCCTCGGTGACGCCGTCGGGGCGGCACTGCACGCGCGCGCCGTCGTGGTCCTCGTGGGGGAGCGGCCGGGCCTGTCCGCCGCGGACTCCCTCGGCGTCTACCTCACCTGGGACCCGAGGCCGGGGCGGGCGGACTCCGAGCGCAACTGCGTGTCCAACGTCCGGCCGCCGCACGGGCTGTCCTACGCGCAGGCGGCCGACACGGTGGTGGCGCTGCTGACCGCGGCCCGGGAGCTCGGCGCGTCCGGCGTCGCGCTCAAGGACGAGGGGCCCGCGCTGGCCGCGGGGGCCGGCTGAACGGGCAGACCGCGTCGGCGTCGCCGGACGGATGACCCAGACACGACGCCCGGCGACACCGGCGGGCGTCGTGCAGTGTCGACCTCTCCGAGCCGTTGCGGAACGACTCCGGACGGCACCCGGTGTGGCGGTCGCCGTCCGTGAGCCGTCAGCGCTTCTCCGCGCCCCGTGGCGAGGCCTCGGGGATGTCCGGGGCCAGCTCGTCGTCCCGCGGCGGGGCCTTCCACTCGACCAGCAGCAGGGAGGCGTCGTCACTGGTGCGGCCGTCCCGAGCCGCCATGAGCGCGTGCGACAGCCGCCGCACGGTCTCGGCCGCAGCGAGGTCCGCCGCGGTGGTCTGCTCGATCAGCTGCCGCAGGCGGGCCTCGCCGAACTGCTCGCCGCCGTCCAGCCGCTCCTCCACGACGCCGTCGGTGAAGAACAGGACGCGGTCGCCGGGTTCCAGCCGGGCCGAGGCCACCGACGGCGCCGCGCCGCCGAAACCGATGGGTCGGGTCCGGGCGCCGGTCAGCTCGCCGATGACCCGGCTCTCGCGCACCCAGAGCGCCGGTGGGTGCCCGGCGTTGACCCAGCGGAGCTCGCCGGTCTCGGTGTCCAGCCGGCCGAGCTGACCGGTGGCGAACCGGCCGGGGAACGACCGGACGACGATGCGGTCCATCTCGGCGTAGAGCTCGGCGAGCGGGACGTCCCGGCGACGGCCGTGCCGGTAGGCGGCGAGGACGACCGTCGCCATGGTCGCCGCGTCCAGCCCGTGGCCCATGGCGTCGAAGACCCCGAGGTGCAGGACGTGCTCGTCGAAGGCGTAGTCGAAGCAGTCGCCGCCCACCGCGTAGGCCGGTTCGAGGACTCCTGCCAGGTCGATGTCGGGCGTCGTCATCGACAGCGGCGGCAGGCTCTGCCACTGCAGCTGGGCCGCCAGGGTCATCGGCCGTGCGGTGCGCACGCGGGCGAACGTGTCGGTGTAGCTGTCCTTGGTGACGATCAGGTCGGCGACGAGCCCGGCCGCGCGGTGCGCGAGCTGCCGGTCGTGCTCGGCCACGGCCCGCAGGGTGAACGACAGCACGCCCACCCGGTCCGAGCCGTCGAGCATCGGCAGGTGCAGGCGCACGCTGCCGTCGGGCTGCGGCCGCTCGGTCCGGACGGCGGTCGCGAACGTCTGGCCCTCGGGGCTGTCGCTGATGGGGACCGGCTTGCCGATCAGCCCCCGGCCGAGTACCGGCTGCAGTTGGAGCTGGTCGAAGTCCTGCAGGTGGATGCTGACGTCGGTGGCCCCGGCCATCCCCAGCTCCTGGGCCACCAGCGGGCCGACCAGGCGCGGCGGGATGAGGTGGGCGCGGTCGAGCAGCGCGCCGAGCAGGCGTTCGCCGACGCTCTCGTCGGTGGTCAGGGCGCCGCTCGTGTCGTGGAAGCCCACGAGCGGCCCGATGTGGTCGTCCGGCACCCCGTGTCCATGGGCGGCGGGCGGGGACCTCAAACGCGGGGTCGGCGGCGCAGCCCGCGGGGCCGGCGGCGCAGCGCGCGGGCCAGGGCGTGCCGTCGTCCGCCGGCGAGCTCCTCGGCCGGCACCGGCTCGGGGACGTCGGCCAGCAGCGCGTGCCGCTCGCGAAGCCGGGTCCGGATCTCCTCGGGGGTGTGTGCGCGGCGCCGGCGCTCGCTGCGGGCGAGCACCGCCCCGGTGGCCGCGACGCCGGCGAGGCCGGCCAGTCCGAGCAGCTTCCAGGGACGCATGATCCGTAACGTAGCGCCGTGCCCGCGCTGAGCCTGGACGAGGCCGTCGAGCTGACCCGGACCGGCGACGTGTGGGTGTTCCGGGGCGCCTCCGTGGCCGACCGGGCGATCCGCGCGCTGACCAACGCGCCGGTCAACCACGTCGGCATGGCCGTCGTGCTCGAGGAGCTCCCGCCACTGCTGTGGCACGCCGAGCTGGGCCGCTCGCTGCCCGACGTCTGGACCGGGCAGCACCAGCGCGGCGTGCAACTGCACGACCTGGCCGACGCCGTCCGCACCTGGCGGCACCGCTACGGCCAGCGCGCCTGGCTGCGGCAGCTGGTCGGCCCGGCCGACGACGGCGGCGTGACCGGCGAGATGGAGGACGCCGTCCTGCGCACGATCGCCCGGCTCGACGGCAGGCCGTTCCCCACTCCGCGCGGGCTGGCGGCGGGCTGGCTGGGCGGACGGCTGCGGCGGCGGACGTCGGCCGAGACCGTGTACTGCGCCGAGCTGGTGGCCACGACCTACACCGCGATGGGACTCCTGGACCCCCGCCGCCCGCGCAACGCCTACGACCCGGGCAGCTTCTGGTCCGGCGACGGCCTGGCGCTACTGCAAGGGGCGCGATTGGGGTCGGAGATCCCTGTCGATGTGGCCGTGACAGGTGGGACCGTCGTCTCCGGCGGGTAAGGGACGACAACAGGTGTCCACCCGGCGTTGAACCAGGGCGCGGGGAGGGCAGCACAGGAGGCCGCCATGAGCCGCGTCCACTGGGTCCGGCCGGACATCGCCGGAGACATCGTCGCCATCGCCGTCGCCCCCGGCGCCGCCCCGCCGCGGGTGATCCGCATCCGCCCGGAGCTGTACGGGCGCCTGCTCGCGCAGATGGCTCCGGAGGACCGCGCCACCGCGGTCGCCACCGGCCTGCTGGGCCCGCCGCCCGGCGTCCCGGTCGCCGTCGACGCGGCACTGCCCCTCTTCCCGGGGTTCGAGGTCGTGCGGGCCCGGCCGGAGCACGCCGCCGCCTAGTCCGGCTGGTGCCGGCGCACCCGGTAGGTGGTCTGCACCATGCCGCCGGGGAAGACCTCGGTGCGCTCGTGCTCGAGCGGGACGTCGGCCGGCAGCGCGCCGAAGGGGGTGAGCCCGTCGCCGATGAGCACGGGCACCCGGGAGAGCGTGATGTCACTGACCAGCCCGGCGGTGAGGAAGGTGTGCACCATCCGGCCGCCGTCCACGTAGACCCGGCGGTACCCGGCCGCGGCGAGCGCGGCCACCGCGTCGTCGAAGGACCGGTGCACGGTGACGCGCCCGTCCGCGCCGGGCTCCAGGGTCGTGCTGACCACGTGCACCGGCTTGCCCTGGTACGGCCACTCGTCGATCGGGGCGATCACCTCGTAGGTGCTGCGGCCCATGACCAGCGCGTCGATGCCGGCGACGAACGCGGAGAACCCGAAGTCGCCGCCCGCGCCGTCGTCCGGCGCGCCGCCGGCCTCCGCGTCGCCGGTGAGCCACGCGAGGTCGCCGTCGCGGCGGGCGATGAACCCGTCGACGCTCATGCCGAGGAAGACCGAACCGGTGAAGGGCGCGTCCATGCCGCGCAGCCTGCCGCAGGAGGCCGACAGGTGGTCTCGCTCAGGCCGCGAGCGCCGGCTCCGGCGCCCCGAGCCGGACGACGGTGTCGCCGGGCTGCTCGACGGCGTCGTCGTGGGTCACGCAGACGACCACGCGGCCGGCGAGCGCGCGCCGCAGGTCCCGGACCAGCGCGGCGGCGGTCGGCGGGTCCAGGTGCGCGGTCGGCTCGTCGAGCAGGACGACGTCGCGGTCGGCGAGCAGCGCCCGCGCGGCGGCCAGCCGGCGGCGCTCGCCGCCCGAGAGCGCCGTCCCGCCCGCGCCGACGGGGGTGTCCAGGCCGTCGGGGAGGCCGGCCAGCAGCCCGGCCAGCCCGGTCGCGGTCAGCGCCGCGCGCATGCGGGCCTCGCCGTCGGCACCGGACAGGGCGCCCCGCGGCGCGGCCACCGCCAGGTTGGCCCGGATGCTGGAGGCGAACACGTGCGACTCCTGCGGCAGCCAGGCCGTCCGCGACCGCACGTCGTCTCCGGCGAGCCGGTCGGCCGGCACGTCCTGCACCGCGTAGCCGCCCCCGCGCGGGCGCAGCGCGGCCATCAGCACGGCGAGGAGGGTCGACTTGCCCGCGCCCGAGGGTCCGCGCACCACCAGCCACCCGCCGTCCGCGCGGGCCTCGGCGGTCAGGCCACCCAGCACGTCGGGTCCGCCCGGCCAGCCCGCCACCAGGTCGGTGGTGGCCACCCGGCGGACCGGCGCCGGCGCCGGCAGGGGAGCGGCCGGGTCCGCCGGCACCGGCGCGGTGAGCACGGCGTCGAGGCGGCCGCGGGCGTCGGCGAGGGCGCCGCGCCGCCGCAGCGCGCCGACCAGGCCGCTCAGCGGCTCGGCCAGCGCCAGCGGGGCGAGGGCGAGCGCCGCGACGGCCGGGCCGGTCACGCCGGCGGCGGCGCCGACGGCCGCGGCGGTGACCGCGGCCAGCCCGGTGCCCAGCACCACCAGGCCCTCGCCCAGCGCGCCGGCGCGGGCACCGGCGCCGGCGGCCGTGGACCGGCGCCCGGCGAGGGCGGCGAGGTCGGCGGCGGTCCGGTCGGCCAGGCCGTGCGCGCGCAGGTCCGGCGCCCCCTCGAGCACGGTGGTGGTGTCCCGCAGGGCGGCGACGCGCAGCGCCCCCTCCGTCCGGGCCGTGCCCGCGTCCACCCGCCGGTGCGCGGCCGCGACGAGGGCGGCGGTGGCCAGCAGCACCAGCCCGGCCGCGCCCGCCGCGGCGGGGGAGACGAGAGCGAGCGCGCCGACGGTCCCGGCGGGGACGACCGCGGCGACCAGCGCCGGGGGGACGACGCGCACCGACAGGTCCTGCACCAGCGTGACGTCGCCGACCACCCGGGCGAGCGCCGAGCCGGGCGTCCGGTCGGCGGCGACGCCCTGCGCCGCCAGCGCCCGCCACACCCGCACCCGCAGGTCGGCGGCCATCCGCAGCGCCGCGTCGTGCGCGGTCATCCGCTCCACCCAGCGCAGTCCCGCCCGGCCGAGGCCGAAGGCGCGCACCCCGACGATGGCGACCAGCAGGGTCAGCACCGGCGGCATCTCCGCCGCCCGCACGATCAGCCAGCCGGACACCGCGGTGAGCGCGACGCCCGCGCCCGCGGACGCCGTCCCCGCGGCCACGGCGCGGGCCAGCGCCCGCCGCGGCCAGCGCAGGCCACCGGCCCCGTCCATCGCGGCGGGCTCGGCGGGGACCTCCGTGGTTGCGGCCGCAGGTCCGGCCGCCTCGGTCCGCGGTCCGGCGACGCCGGGCGTCCCCTCGGCGGCCGCGGTCGGCGAGGCGGAGAGGGTCACGTCCCGGTCGGCGAGGGCGGCCAGTGCGGCGTCGTGCGTGACCAGCAGGACCGTGACCGTGCCGCGCAGGCCGGCCAGCACCGCGGCCACCCGCGCGGCCGCCGCGTCGTCCAGGTGGGCGGTGGGCTCGTCGAGCAGCAGCAGCCGCGCGCCCCGGCGGATCCGCACCAGCGCGCGGGCCAGCGCGACCCGCTGCAGCTCGCCGGGGGACAGGGTGGTGCACCGCCGTCCGGCCAGGGCCGTCGCGCCCACCCGCTCCAGCGCCTCGATGACGAACGCCTCCCCGGCGATCTCGTCCACGCCGGGCTGCGAGCCCGCGTGCCGGCGCAGCTCGTCGGCGACGGTCTCCCCGGTGGTCCGCGGGTGCTGCGGCACGTACGCGACCCCGCCGGCGGGGACGCCGGTCACGGTGCCCTCGACCGCCGCCGACGGGTCGGTCAGCCCGGCCAGGACGGCGAGCAGCGTCGACTTGCCCGACCCGCTGGCACCCCGGAGGGCCACCAGCTCGCCGGGGCGCGCGGCGAGGTCCACCCGTGGGAGGGCGGGCACGGCCCGGCCGGGGAAGCGCACGGTCAGGCCCCTGACCGCGACGTCGGCGCCCCGCGGGTCGTCGTCCGGCGTCGGGGGGAGCGGAGCGGCGGCCGGCGCGGCCAGCACGGCCCGCGCCTCGGCGGCGGCCAGGGCGGCGTCCTCGTTGGCGTGGTGCGCCGATCCCAGCGCGCGCAGCGGGGCGAAGGCCTCGGGCGCCAGGAGCAGCGCGGTCAGGCCGGCGGCCAGGGCCACGTCCCCGTGCACGAGCCGCAGGCCGACGGTCACCGCGACCAGCGCGACCGACAGCGTGGCCAGCAGCTCGAGCACCAGCGCGGAGAGGAAGGCCAGCCGCAGCGTGGCGAGGGTGCGGCGGCGCGAGGCCTCGCCGAGCTCGGCGAGCGCGGCGGCCTGCTCGGCGGCGCGGCCGAGGCCGACCAGCACGGGGAGCCCGCGCACCAGTTCGGCGACGTGCGCGGCGATGCGGTCCAGCGCGCGGGCGGCGGCGGTGGTGCCGTCCCGGGTGGTCAGGCCGACCAGCGCCATGAACAGCGGCACCAGCGGCAGGGTGACCGCGACGAGCGCCGCCGAGAGCAGGTCGGTCCACGCGAGGACGAGCAGCAGCACCGGCGGCACGACCAGGGTCCGGGCGAGGGCCGGCAGGTACGTGGTGAGCCCGGGGCCGAGGTCGGCCAGCCGTGTGGTGGCCAGCACCGCCGCGGGGCCGGGCCCGCCCGCCGCGGTGACCGCGGCCGGGGAGCCGGCCAGCCGCGTGACCAGGCGGGCGCGCAGCCCGTCCTCGGCGCGGCGGGCGTCGCGGTCGGCCAGCAGGTCGCCCAGCGACCCGGCGGCCGCCCGCAACGCGGCACCCGCGGCGGCCGCGGCCAGGGGACCGGTCAGCGGTCCCTCGGCCAGGCCGGCGGCGCGGGCCACCGCGTGCGCCAGCCCGGCGGCGAGGAGCACCAGGCCGGCCACCTGGACCAGCGCCGCGGCCACCTGCCGCACCAGCGCCCCGGTCAGCCCCGGGACCCCGGCCAGCGCCGCCAGCGGCCCCCGGCCTCGAGGGGCAGAAATGGCCATTCTCGCCCTCATGCGTGCGCGGGGACGTCGGCGTGCACCGGCTCGGCGGTCAGCCGCTTGCGGAAGACCCAGTAGGTCCACGCCTGGTAGCCGAGCACCACCGGCAGGCCGATCCCGGCCGCCCACGTCATCACGGTGAGCGTGTAGTCGCTGACCGAGGCGTCGGCGACGGTCACGTCGAAGGCCGCGTCGATCGTCGAGGGGACGACGACCGGGTAGGCCGCCCCGAACAACGTCGCGGCCGCGGCGACCAGCACCGCGCCCCACGCGGCGAAGGCCTGGCCCTCGCGGCCCACCCGGATCCGCGCCCACGCCACGACCACCGCCAGCGCGGCGACCAGCCACAGCACCGCGGTGACCGGGGTGCCGTACCGCAGGTGCACCACGCCGGCCCAGGCCAGCAGGGGCAGCGCGGCCACCGGCGTCCACCGCGCGGCGAAGCGGCGGGCGGCGGCGCGCACCGGGCCGTCGGTCTTCAGCGCCAGGAACACCGCGCCGTGCACCAGGGAGAACGCGAGGACGGCGACCGCGCCGAGCAGCGCCGACCAGCCCAGCCCCGACAACGCGCCGCCCACCCGGTTGCCGTCGCCGTCGATCGGCAGGCCCAGCGTGGTCGCCCCGAGGGCGGCACCGATGCCCAGGGCGGCGATCAGCGAGCCGGCCGTGATGACGTGGGTCCAGGTCGCGTCCCACGCCGCCGTGTGGTGCGAGTGCCGCCACTCGAAGGCGACCGCCCGGATGATCAGGCCGAACAGCACCAGCACGAACGGCAGGTACAGCGCCGGCAGCCAGGTGGCGTACCAGCCCGGGAAGGCGGCGAACACCGCGCCCGCGGCGGTGATCAGCCATACCTCGTTGCCGTCCCAGAGCGGGCCGATGGTGCGCAGCATGAGGTGCCGGTCGGCGGGGCGGCGGCCGAGCACCGGCAGCAGCGCGGCGACGCCGAAGTCGAAGCCCTCGAGCAGCAGGAAGCCGGTCCAGAGCACCGCGACGGCGGCGAACCAGAGGGTCTGCAGGTCCATGGGAGGTGCTCCTCAGTACGCGAAGGAGAGGACGTCGTCGTCGGTGTCGCGGCGGGTGCCGTCGCGGCCGCCCGGCAGGTCGTCGTCCGGCGTCCCGTCGGGGGTGTGCCCGGGGGTGGGGGCGGCGTCCCCGGTGGTGACCCCGCGGCGGACGAAGCGGCCGATCAGCCACAGCTCGACGACGGCCAGCGCGCCGTAGACGAGGGTGAGCACGGTCAGCGACGTCCAGACCTCGGCGGCGGAGACGCCGGGGGAGACGGCCTGGGCGGTGAAGAACCACACCTGCTCGTCGACGGGCACGTCGGGGTTGGGGTAGACGACGAACGGCTGGCGGCCCATCTCGGTGAAGATCCAGCCCGTCGCGTTCGCCACGAACGGCGCGCCCACCGCGAGCAGCGAGCCGTACACGCCGATCCGTGACGTCGGCACCCGGCCCCGCCGCGTCGCCCACAGCGCGTAGGCGGCGACGCCGGCCGACACCGCGCCCATGCCGACCATGAGCCGGAAGCTCCAGTAGGTGACCGCCAGCAGCGGGGTGTAGTCGACCTCCTCGCCGGCCAGGGCGCCGAACCGCGCGGGGTCGTCGGGGTAGGTCTCGCCGTAGACCGCGGCGTAGCGCTCCTGCAGCTCGTTGACGCCCGGGACGGCGGTCGAGAAGTCGCTGTGCGCGAGGAAGGACAGCAGCCCCGGCACGGTGATCGAGTGGACGTCGTCGCACTCGTTGGAGCCGAGCTTGCCCCAGGCCAGGATCGAGAAGGACGCCGGCGCCTCGGTCTCGCACAGCGCCTCGGCCGAGCTCATCTTCAGCGGCTGCTGCTGGTACATGAGCTTGCCCTGCCAGTCGCCGGTGAGGGCGACCAGGACGAACGCGACCAGCGACACCCAGCCGCCCAGCCGCACCGAGCGGCGCCAGACCTGGTGGTCGACGTCCGTGGTCGGCTGGTCCGCCAGCTTCCGCCGGCGCAGGTGCCACAGGCCGATGCCGACCAGCAGGGCGCCGGCGACCATGAGCGCGGCGACGATCGCGTGGCTGAAGGCGGCCAGCGCGGTGTTGTTGGTCAGGACGGCGAGGAAGTCGACCTGCCGCGGGCGGCCGTCCTCGGCGACCACGACGCCGACCGGGTGCTGCATCCAGGAGTTGGCCGCGATGATGAAGTACGCGCTGACGACGGAGCCGACGACCGCCGCCCACAGCGCGGCGAGGTGCAGCTTCTTCGGGATGCGGCCCCAGCCGAAGATCCACAGGCCGAGGAACGTCGACTCGAGAAAGAAGGCCAGCAGCGCCTCGAGCGCGAGCAGCGAGCCGAAGACGTCGCCGACGAAGCGGCTGTACTCGCTCCAGGCCAGGCCGAACTGGAACTCCTGCACCAGCCCGGTGGCCACGCCGAGCACGAAGTTGATCAGGTAGATGCGGCCCCAGAAGCGGGTCATCCGCAGCCACTCCGGCTTGCCGGTCCGCACCCAGAGGGTGTGCACGACCGCGACCAGGATCCCCAGGCCGATGGTCAGCGGGACCATCAGGAAGTGGTAGACGGTCGTGATCCCGAACTGCCAGCGCGCCACGTCCAGGACGTCCACGGCCGCTCCTCATCCAGACGACGTACGATCGGACGAGTTCTTTCTACGCCGAGTAGAAGACTTTTTTCTACGATACGTAGAAGAATCTCGGTGTGATCCGCAGGACAGGAGGACCGGTGGCGTCGTTGGGTGAGCTGGAGCGCACCGTCATGGACCGGCTGTGGTCGGCCGACGGTCCGGTCTCGGCGACCGAGCTGCGCGACGGCCTGGCCGACCGGGGGCTGGCGCTGACCACCGTCCACACGGTGCTCACCCGGCTGGAGCAGAAGGGGTTCGTCCAGCACGACGACGCCCGGCCGCGCCGCTTCCGGCCCCGGGCGACCCGCGAGGAGCACGCCGCCGAGCTGATGCACGAGGTGCTCGGCTCGGCCGGGGACCGGCAGGCGGTGCTGGCCCGGTTCGTCGGCGGAGTCGACCCCGACGAGGCCCGGCTGCTGCGCGAGCTGCTGGCCGCCGCGGGGCCGGACGCCGACCGCTGACGCCCTGACCCGCTGACCCGTGCTCCCCGCGACCGCGGCCGCCCTCGCGGTGCTGGCTGCACTGCTGGCCTGGCCGGTCCCCGCGCTGCTCGCCCGTGCCCGCTGGCCGCGGCGCGACCCCCTCGTGGCGCTGGTCTGCTGGCAGGCGATCGGGCTGGCCGGTGGCCTGTCGATCATCGGCGCGCTGCTCGTGCACGGGCTGGCGCCGTGGGGACACTCGCTGCCGGAGGCGGCCTGGTCGGTGCTCACCGGCTCCCCCGCGGAGGAGCCGGTCCGCGGCGACCACTGGGTGACCCTGACGCTGGCCGGCGTGCTCGCCTCCGAGCTGGTCGGGGTGCTGCTGCTCTCCTGGGTGCGGACCGTCCGCGCCCGCCGCCGGCACCGCGAGCTGCTGGAGCTGGTCGTGCAGCCGCACGCGCTCCGGGACGCCCGGCTGCTCGAGCACCCCGCGCCGGTGGCCTTCTGCATCCCGGGCGCCAGGCCGCTGCTGGTGCTCTCCTCCGGGATGGTGGCCGAGCTCGACGACGACCAGGTCGCCGCCGTCGTCGCCCACGAGCGGGCGCACCTGCGCGAGCACCACCACCTCTACCTGCTGCCGTTCGTCGCCTGGGAGGCGGCGCTGCCGGCGCTGCCCGCGGCCGCGCGCGCCGCCGCCGCGGTGCGGACCCTGGTGGAGATGCGGGCCGACGACGTCGCGCTCGGCTCGCTGACCGGCGCCGCACCCCGGCGCACGCTGGCCCGGGCGATCGTCGCGGCGGCCGGCGGGGCGGGCGGCGCGGCCGTGCCGAGCGGGGCGCTGGCCGTGGCCGGGGGTGGGGTGCGCGAGCGCGTGGTGCGGCTGCTCGAGCCGCCGTCCCCGCTGCCGCTGTGGGCGCGGGGATCGGCGCTGCTGGCCGCCGGCCTGCTGCTCCTGCTCCCGACCGCACTGCTGCTGGTCCCCGCGGTCGTCTAGGGCCGACTCACGAGCCGCCTCCTCCCGAGCCGGCGCTCAGCGCCGAGCCGCGGTGCGGCATCGGTCGTCACGCACGGCGGAGGTCACTCGGCGAGTGCCTCGTGTCGGGAGCTCGTGCTCTGCCCCCGGTGGTGGGCAGAGCACGAGCTCCCGGAGGGTGCCGGTCCCTGGCACAGCGGCGGTCCAGGGGACCGCCGGGTCACCGCCCGAACCGGCGCAGCCGCAGGCTGTTGGTCACCACGAACACCGAGCTGAACGCCATCGCGGCCCCGGCGATCATCGGGTTGAGCAGCCCCGCCGCGGCGAGCGGCAGCGCCGCCACGTTGTAGGCGAACGCCCAGAACAGGTTGCCCTTGATGGTGGCCAGGGTGCGGCGGGCGAGCCGGATGGCGTCCGCGGCCGCGCGCAGGTCGCCGCGCACCAGGGTGAGGTCCGAGGCCTGGATCGCCACGTCGGTCCCGGTGCCCATGGCCAGCCCGAGGTCGGCCTGCGCGAGGGCGGCGGCGTCGTTCACCCCGTCGCCGACCATGGCCACGACCCGCCCCTTGGCCTGCAGCCGGCGGACGACGGCCACCTTGTCCTGCGGCAGCACCTCGGCGACGACCTCGTCGATGCCGACCTCCGCCGCGACGGTCCGGGCCACCGCGGCGTTGTCGCCGGTGAGCAGGATCGGGCGCAGGCCGAGGTCCCGCAGCTGCCGCACGGCCTCGGCGGAGGTCTCCTTGACCGCGTCGGCGACGACGAGCAGCCCGCGGGCGGCGCCGTCCGCGGCGACGAGGACCGCCGTCGCGCCGTCCGCCTCGGCCGCGGCGCGGGCCGCCTCGAGCCCGGCGGGCACCGGCACGGACCGGTCGGCGAGCAGGCGCGGTCGTCCGACGAGCACGGCGGCACCGTCGACGACGCCGCGCACGCCCAGCCCCTCGACGTTGGCGAACCCCTCGACCGGCCGCAGCGCGCCCGTGCGCTCGGCGGCCGCCGCGGCGACGGCCCGGGCGATCGGGTGCTCCGACGCGGCCTCGAGCGCACCGGCGAGGGCCAGCACCCGGTCGGCGTCCTCCCCGTCGGCGGGGACGACCTCGCGCAGGGTCATCCGGCCGGTCGTGACGGTGCCGGTCTTGTCCAGGACGACGGTGTCGACGGCGCGGGTGGACTCCAGCACCTCCGGCCCCTTGATGAGGATGCCGAGCTGCGCGCCGCGGCCGGTGCCCACCATGAGCGCGGTCGGCGTGGCCAGCCCCAGGGCGCACGGGCAGGCGATGATCAGCACCGCGACCGCCGCGGTGAACGCGGCCGCGAGGCCGGCGCCGGCGCCGATCCAGAACCCGAGGGTCGCCACCGCGAGGGCCAGCACGATCGGGACGAACACGCCCGACACCCGGTCGGCCAGGCGCTGCACCTCGGCCTTGCCGTTCTGCGCCTCCTCGACCAACCGGGCCATCTGCGCCAGCTGGGTCTCCGCGCCTATCCGGGTGGCCCGCACGACCAGCCGTCCTCCGGCGTTGACGGTGGCGCCGACGACGGGGTCGCCGGGGCCCACCTCGACCGGGACGGACTCGCCGGTCAGCATCGAGGCGTCGACCGCGGAGGCGCCCTCGGTCACCTCGCCGTCGGCGGCGATCTTCTCCCCGGGCCGGACGACGAACTCGTCGCCGACCGCGAGCTGGTCGACCGGCACCCGGCGCTCGACGCCGCCGCGCAGCACCGAGACCTCCTTGGCGCCGAGCTCGAGCAGGGCGCGCAGCGCCGCCCCGGCCCGCCGCTTGGACCGCGCCTCGGCGTAGCGCCCGGCCAGCAGGAAGGTGGTCACCCCGGCGGCGGCCTCGAGGTAGATGTTGGCGCCGCCGTCGCCGCGGGAGATGGTCAGCTCGAACGGGTGGGTCATGCCCGGCTCGCCCGCGCTGCCCAGGAACAGCGCGTACAGCGACCACAGGAACGCCGCGCCCGTGCCGAGCGAGACGAGGGTGTCCATCGTCGCGGCGCCGTGGCGCAGGTTGGTCCAGGCGGCGTGGTGGAACGGCAGCCCGCCCCAGACGACCACCGGGGCGGCCAGGGTGAGCGAGAGCCACTGCCAGTACTCGAACTGCAGCGCCGGGACCATCGCCATGGCGATCACCGGCACGCTGAGCAGCGTGGACACCAGCAGCCTGCGGCGCAGTAGGAGGACCCCGTCCTCCTCACCCCTGGCAGGCTCGGGGCGAGCCTCGGGACGGGGCCTGGGGAGGGTCGCGGTGTAACCGGTCTTCTCGACGGTCGCGACGAGGTCCTCGGGCGTGACGTCGCCGCCGTAGCTGACCCGGGCCCTCTCGGTGGCGTAGTTGACCGTCGCGGTCACGCCGTCGAGCTTGTTGAGCTTCTTCTCGATGCGGGCGGCGCACGAGGCGCAGGTCATGCCGCCGATCGCGAGCTCGATCTCGCCGGCCGGGGCGTGCGTGGTGCTCATCAGGGGTCTCCTCAGTCGCCGTGCCCGTGCGGGGCGGGTTCGGCGGTGGCCTCGCCGTCGGGTCCGACCCGGACGGTGAAGGCGGCGGTGTGCACGGCGTCGCCGTGCCAGAAGTCGAGGAACAGCCGGTAGGTCCCGGCGGACGGCGCCGTCGTCGCGAAGCCGACGTGCGGCCCGGGTGCCTGGGTGGTGCCGTTCTCCGGCTCGACCGGGTGCACGTGCAGGTAGCCCAGGTCGCCGTCGCGCAGGGCGACCAGGTGGCCGTAGGTGCCCAGGTAGCGCTGCAGGTCGGTGACCGGCCGGCCGTCGCGGCTGACGCTGAAGGTCAGCTCGGACTCGGCGCCCGCGGCGAGGTCGCCGGTCAGGACGACGGTGTACCCGTCGACGTCGGCGACCGCGGACGGCTCGGGCAGTGCGACCGGGGTGTAGTCGCCGGCCACCTCGACGTCGGCGCCGAGGGTGAGGTCCTCGCCCAGCGCGGTCGGCGTGGTGTCGGCGATCACCCGCCAGCTGCCGGGGGTCAGGGTCAGCGGCGCCCGCCACGTGCCCTCGCCGTCGACCACGGCGTGCACGTGCTGGTAGCCGCTGAGGTCGCGGCGGACGGCGACCAGGTGCATCTCGCTCACGGTGTCGGCGGGCACCGGGGCGCCGTCGGCCCCGAGGACGCGGAAGGCGAGAGTCGCCGTCCCCGCGGGTGGCTGCGGGTCCAGCACGTCGAGGACGTACCCGGACTCGGCGACGGCCAGCCCGGCGACGGCCTCGGCCGCCGCGGGGGCTGCCGGGGACGCCGTCGTCCCGGGGTGCGGCTCGGGGGCGCCGATCGGGCCCACCGCCGCGCCGATGCCGACGGCCGCGGCGAAGACGGCGCCCAGGCCGGCGGCGACGACGGCCAGCCTCACCGGTGTGTTCACGACGGTCCTCTCGCGTTGTTCTGCCGGTCAGCTCCCGGCGATCACCGGGGGCGGCTTCCGCGCCCCGGTCCGCTCCTCGCTCGTTCCTCGCTGCGATGCCCCTCGCAGGAACGGTTGTCAGTCGACGATCTCGTAGCCGGCCTCCTCGACGGCGGCGCGGACCGCGCCCTCGTCGACCGGCTCGGTGCTGGTGACGGTCAGGCCGCCGGTGGCGAGGTCCACGTCGACCTCGGTCACGCCGGGGACGGCCGAGACCTCCTCGGTGACGGCGGTGACGCAGTGGCCGCAGGTCATGCCGACGACGGTGTAGGTGGCGGTGCTCAACGCGGATCCTCTCGGGGGACGGGGTTCAGGAGCGGACGAGGCGGGCGATCGCCTCGGAGGCCTCGCGGACCTTCTCGTCGGCCTCGCGCCCGCCGGCCTGGGCGGCCTGGACGACGCAGTGCGCCATGTGCTCCTCGAGCAGGCCGAGGGCGACCGACTGCAGCGCCTTCGTCATGGCCGAGACCTGGGTGAGGATGTCGATGCAGTACTTCTCGTCCTCGACCATGCGCTGCAGCCCGCGGGCCTGGCCCTCGATGCGGCGCAGCCGCTTGAGGTAGTCGTCCTTGCGGTGGATGTAGCCGTGCGGCGCGCTCTCCACGCTGTTCCTCCAGGCGGCTCGGGAGCTCTCGCCGAGGAACTATACCCCCCTAGGGTTCACTGCGCGGGTGTGCTCGCTCACGCCTCCGGCTCGGCGGGGTCGTCCTCGCGGCCGCGCAGCCGGTCGACGGTCCGCTGCAGCCGCTCGCTGTCGGCGCGGGCGTCGGCCAGTTCGTCCTGCAGGCCGAGGATGACCTCGGCGGAGGCGAGGGTGTGCCCCTCGTCGAGGAGGCCGCGCAGCCGCGCGGCCAGGCTGAGCTGGTGTCGGGAGTAGCGCCGGTGGCCGCCGGGGGAGCGGTGCGGCTGCAGCACCCCCGAGGCGTCGAGGCTCCGCAGGAACGCCGCCTGCACGCCGAGCAGGGCTGCGGCCTGGCTCATGGTCAGGGCGGGGAAGTCCGGGTCGTCGAGGCGCCGCAGCGCGTCGTCCCCCGGCGTTCCGCCGCCGCGCCCGGGATCGGCCATGGCGGGTCCTCCTGGTCCTGGATGCGCACAGGGGCCGGGTCCGCTGCGGACCCGGCCCCTGCCGGCGGGAGCCGGCGATCAGCTCTCGACGGCCTTCTTCTCGGACGCCTCGTGCTCGATGGTGCGCCCCTCGACCGCGGTCGGCGTGTCGGCACGGGTCACCGTGATCTTGCGGGCCCGCGCCTTCTCGGCGACCGGGATGCTGAGGCTGAGGACGCCGTCGTGGTAGCTCGCCTCGAGCCGGTCGGTGTCCAGGCTCCGGCCGAGCACCAGCTGGCGGGTGTAGCTGCCGTAGGGCCGCTCGGCCACCGCCCACTCGGCGTTCTCCAGCTGCGGCACCGACCGCTCGGCGGTCACCGTGAGGGTGTTGCCCTCGACCGACAGGTCGATCGAGCCGGGGTCGACGCCGGGCAGGTCGAAGTGGGCGACGAAGTTGTCGCCGACCCGGTAGGCGTCCATCGGCATGCCCGACAGCGGGCGGGCGGTCGACCCCGTCCGGCCGGTCAGCTGGTCCAGCGCGCGGAAGGCGGCGTTGGTGGCGGCGAACGGGTCGTAGGCGGTCAGCATCGCCATGGCTGTGCAACCTCCTGTGTGGGTCTCGTGTGTGTTCGCTGCCCGAGGTGAACCTCTAGTGGCAACTGGAGATTACCTCCGGCAAGCACTCTTGTAAACGTGTCTCGCCGAGTTTTGTTCCCGTCCTGGCAGCCGGTTCGCCCGGCGTGCGTGAACGACGTCCCCGCGGGGCAGACCACCCGGTGTGGACGACGCGAACGCCCCCCGAGCGCAGGGGGGACCGGGACCGGCGGAGGGCGGCGCGGGCGCGGAGGTGAGCACCGCACTGGACGGCGAGGTCGCGACCGTCACCGTCACCGGGGAGCTGACCGAGCAGGCCCGGCGACCACTGGTGCGGACCATGACCGACCTGCTGCTCGCCGAGGCGTCCCTGCGCCGGGTGCGCCTGGACACCCGCGGGGTGACCTTCCTCAACTCCGCCGGCATGGCGGTGCTCGTGCAGCTGCAGCGGCTCGGCCAGCCGCGCGGGGTCGAGGTGGTGCTGGTGGCGCCGCCGACCGCGGTCGCCCGCCCGCTGCAGCTGTCCGGGCTGTGGCTGCGCTTCCCGGTCGAGGAGCACGCCGGAGAGGACGACCGCGTCGGCCGGGAGGGCGGCGGCGCCTGAGGCCGGTGCCGCGGTCGTCGGCCCGGGAGGCAACTCCTAGCCTGGCCGGGTGCCGCCGAGTCACGCCCACAGCCACGGTCCCGACCCGGACGCGCCGCCGCCCAGCCCGGAGGTCCTCACCCGCCGGCGCCGGGCGGTCTGGCTGATGCTGCTGCTCCTCGTGCCGGTCGGGCTGGCCACGGTGATCGGCCTGGTCGCGCTCTGGCCCTCCGACGAGCCGACCCGCGCACAGCAGGCCGCCGAGCTCTACCTGCCCCCCGGCACCACCTATCCCGAGGCCCGGGTCTCCTCCGTCCAGCCGGTCGACTGCTCGCTGCCGGGCGGGGAGGGCCAGCCGGCCCAGCAGCTCACCTGCGCCACCCTCGTCGTCGAGGTGCTCGAGGGCGACGGGGCGGGGGAGTTCGTACAGGTCGACGTCCCGGCGGAGGTGTACGCGGCCGGGATCGAGGAGGGCGACGGGCTGGTCCTCACGCGGGACGCCACGGCGGAGGGCGGGGCGCAGTACGCGTTCTTCGACTACGACCGCGACGTCCCGATCGTCGTCCTGACCCTGGCCTTCGCCGTCGTGGTCGTCGCCGTGGCCCGGCTGCGCGGGCTGGCCGCCCTGGTGGGGCTGGCGTTCGCCTTCTTCGTCCTGCTGGAGTTCGTGCTGCCCGGGCTGCTCTCCGACCAGTCGCCGACGCTGACCAGCCTGGTCGGCTCGGCGGCGATCATGTTCGTCGTCCTGTACCTCGCGCACGGCTTCTCCGCCCGGACGACGACCGCGCTGGTGGGCACCCTCTTCGGCCTCGCCCTGGTGGCCGTGCTCGGGGCGCTCGCGGTGGAGACGGCCCGGCTGACCGGGCTGACCAGCGAGGAGACCACCACCCTGCTCGGCTTCGACCCGACCCTGGACTTCTCCGGGCTGGTGCTCGCCGGCGTGGTGGTGGCCGGCCTCGGCGTGCTCAACGACGTCACCATCACCCAGGCCTCGGCGATCTGGCAGCTGCACGAGGTCGACCAGGAGATGAGCTGGCGGGACCTCTACCGCCGCGGGATGGCGGTCGGCCGCGACCACATCGCCTCGACCGTCTACACGATCGTGTTCGCCTACGCCGGTGCCTCGCTGCCGCTGCTCATGCTCTTCGAGTTGTACGCGCAGCCGTGGGACGTGGTCCTCACCAGCTCCGCGCTGGCCGAGGAGGTGATCCGCACGCTGGTCGGGTCGATCGCCCTGGTCCTCGCCGTCCCGGTGACCACGGCGGCCGGCGCGTTCTTCGCCAAGGCGGCCGGCACCGAGGCGGGCGCGGCGACCGAGCGGCGGGTGACCGCCCTGCGCGCCCGGTTCGCCCGGTGAGCGCGGATCGGCCGCCTCCCGAGGCTCGCGCCGAGCCCGGGAGGCGTTCGATGGCCCCGCTGCAGGGTCCCGCCGCGAGCCCGCGAGTGGCCGGGGGCAGCGGGGTCCTCCCGGGGGTCCTCCCGCTGCTCACCGCCGCCCGCGCCGCGCCCGGCTTCATGCCCGACGATGAGGGGACGGCGCTGTACGAGGCGGCCCGCGCGGTCGCCGTCCCGGGCCCGCTGCTGGAGGTCGGCAGCTGGATGGGGAAGTCGGCGCTGTACCTGGCCGCCGCCGCCCGGGAGACCGGCCGGCAGGTGGTCACCGTCGACCACCACCGCGGGTCGGAGGAGCACCAGCCGGGCTGGGAGTACCACGACCCGTCGCTGGTCGACCCCGCCGTCGGGCTGGTCGACACCCTGCCGCGGTTCCGCCGGACCATCGCCGACGCCGGGGCCGAGGACGTCGTGGTCGCCGTCGTCGCCCGCTCGGAGGTCCTCGCCGCGCTGTGGGCGACCCCGCTGGCCCTGCTGTTCCTCGACGGCAGCCACACCGAGGAGTCCGCCCGCCGCGACCAGGACGCCTGGGTGGGCAAGCTCGCCGTGGGCGGCACGCTGGCCATCCACGACGTCTTCCCCGACCCGGCCGACGGCGGGCAGGCCCCCTACGGCGTCTACCGCCGGGTGCTGGCCTCCGGCGAGTTCACCGAGCTGCCCGGGACCGGCTCGCTGCGGCTGCTGCGCCGGAAAGGACCCCGTCCTCCCCACCCCTCGCAGGCTCGGGGCGGTGCCCTGGACGGAGCCGGGGGCGGCGATCCGCTGGCCGCCGAGCGGGCCGCCGTGCTGGCCCAGATCGCGGCGCTCACCGGGGAGTTCGACGCGGTGGTCGCGGCGTCGAGGGCCTCCAACGCCGACGACGAGCACGACCCGGAGGGCGCGACGATCGCGTTCGAGCGGCAGCAGGTGGTCGCGCTGCTGGCCGCGGCCCGGCAGCGGCTGGCCGACGTCGACGCCGCCCTGGCCCGCCGGGACGCCGGGACCTACGGCGTCTGCGAACGCTGCGGGCGGCCGATCGCGGCCGAGCGGCTGGCCGCCCGCCCCGCCGCGCGCACCTGCATCGACTGCGCCCGCTGAACCCTCCCGCGGCGGCATCCCCGGTGGGATCGTGGCGGCGCCACGGGGCCGCCGGAGGAGGGGCGATGACCGACCAGGTCCTGGACCGGACCACGGAGGAGACGCTCGCGGTGGTGCAGCGCCTCCTCGACGCCTTCGGGCGCGCGGACGTCGACGCGATCATGGCGGAGATGTCCGACGACGTCCTCTTCGAGTCGACCGCGCCGCCGGACGGGCGCCGCGTCCGCGGGCAGGCCGACGTCCGCCGGGTGTGGGAGCAGCTGTTCGCCACCCCCGGCGCCCGCTTCACGACCGAGGCCGTCCTGCCGCACGGGGAGCGCGCGGTGGCGCTGTGGCGCTACGAGTGGGGGACCGACGAGGCCGGCGCCGGGCACGTGCGCGGCGTGGACGTGATGACCGTCCGGGGCGGCAAGGTCGTGGAGAAGCTCTCGTACGTCAAGGGCTGAGCGCGGCCCTCTCGCCGCTCTCGGCAGCCCACGCGTCAGCTCACGTAGCGGCGCGCGGTGGAGGTCCGCTGCGCGTGCTCCAGCGCGGCGAAGCGCGCCTCGGCGTGCGGCGGCAGGACCCGGCGCTCGCGCAGCACCCACGGCAGGCCGCGCAGCGCGTCGAGGACCCCGAGCACGCTCAGCCGGTCCCGCGGGACGGTGTGCAGCAGGTGGCCGGTGCGGCGCAGCGCCGGCCGCAGCGGGCGGCGCAGCCACGTCGTCCAGAGGGTGTTCCGGATGCCGTCGCGGCGGCGCTTGTGCGGGTCCCGGGCCGTGCTGGCCTGGTGGTGCACGGTCAGCTGCGGCAGGTAGCACAGCTCCCAGCCGGCCGCGGCCAGGTCGCCGGCCATGAGCTCCTCCTCGCCGCCCAGCCACAGCCGCTCGGAGAACCCGCCGACCTCGGCGAACGCCGCCCGCCGCAGCACCGAGGCCCCGGCGAGGAAGGAGCCCAGCGCCGGGCCGGGCAGCCAGCCGGGGCCGCGCACGGGGGAGTCGCGCAGCTCGGCCACGATCGGGTCCTCCCGCGCGCCCGGCTCGACGAGGATCCGCGCGGTCACCACGGCCAGCCGCGGGTGCGCGTCCAGGACGTCGGCGGCGGTGCGCAGCGCGCCCGGCTCCCACCACGTGTCGTCGTCGCAGAACGCCACGTAGGGGGTGGCCACCCGTGCCACGCCGACGTTGCGGCCGATCGCCCCCAGGTTCTCCGGGCTGGCGACCAGGTCCACCTCGGGGAAGCGCTCGGCGACCGCCGCGGCCGTCCCGTCGGTGGAACCGTTGTCGACGACGACGACGCGGGGCCGCTCCGGCAGGTCGGTCAGCCGCTCCAGGGCCAGCAGCAGCTCCTCGCGCCGCTGGTGGGTGATGACGACGACGGCGACCCGCGGGTCCGGCCGGCCGTCCTGCAGGGTCCCGCCGCGAGCTCGCATGTGGTGGGGGGCGGGAGGGTCCTCTCTCACCGAGCCCCCGCCAGCACGCGCAGGTCGGCACGGACGGCGGCCGGGACCGGACGGCGGTGGCGCAGCGCGGCCGGGACGTCGGGCAGCGCCCGCACCAGTCCTCGCCGCTCCGGTCCCCCGGCGCGCACCGCCCGCCCCACGACCCGGGCGAGCTCGCGCGCCGGCTGCCGCATCACCGCGGTGAGCACCCGGCTCCGCCAGATCGCCGTCCGCCGCTGCTCGGGGCCGTGCCGCCGGGGCGAGGGGTGGTGGTGCACGACCACCGAGTCGACGTAGGCCATGCCCCAGCCGGCCGCCGCGAGGTCGAGGGCGAGGCGCTCCTCCTCACCGGGGAAGCGGACCACCGGGTCGAAGCCGCCGACGGCGAGGAACGCCTCCCGGCGCACCAGGACGGCGCACGCGACGAAGCCCAGCAGCGCCGGGCCGGGGAGGTCCTCGGGCGTGCTCAGGGGGCTGTCGGCCATCTCGGCGCAGACCGGGTCGAGCCGCTCCTCCGGGCCGACGAGGATGCGCGCGTTGAGCACCGCCAGGCGCGGGTGGGCGCGCATGACCGCCGCGGCCCGGGCCAGGTCGCCCGGCGCCCACCAGGAGTCGTCGTCGGCGAAGGCCACGAACGGGGTGGGCGCGTGCCGCGCCCCGACGGTCCGCGCGAAGGAGCCGAGGTTGCGCTCCAGCGGCAGCACCGTGACCTCCGGCAGGGCCGCGCGCACGGCCTCGACCGTGCCGTCGGTGGAGGCGTTGTCCACCAGGACGACCGGGGCCTCGTGGCGGGGGAGGGTCGCCAGGAGGTCCTCGCGCCGGTCGCGGCTCATGACGACGACGGTCACGTCGGGATCGGGAGAGGTCACGGTCCCCCTCTGCCCGCGCCGTCCGGCAGCCAACCGGCGGTCTGTCGTGATCCGTCCGTCCCCGCCGCCGGCAGCGCGGCCGGGTCGGTGAACAGGCCGGACGCCGGGCCGGCTCCCGAGAGCGCGTCCGCGGCGAGCACCACCGCGGCCGCCGTCCAGGTGGTCCGCTCCACCGGCCAGCGGGCGTCGTCGGGGTAGACGAGGCCGGTCCAGTAGGAGCCGTCGTCGTGCCGCAGGTGCTGCATGGCGGCGACCTGCTCGAGGGCGGCGTCCGGCTGCCCTGCAGCGGCGAGGGCCAGCGCCAGCTCGCAGGTCTCCGCGCCGGTCACCCACGGGTGGTCGGCGACGCACCGGACCCCGAGCCCGGGGACGACGAACCGGTCCCAGCCGGAGGCCAGCCGCTCGGTCGCCGCGGCCCCGGTGACCGCGCCGCCGAGGACGGGGTAGTACCAGTCCATGGAGTAGCGCGAGCGGTCGGCGAAGGCCTCGGGCCGGGTGCGCAGCGCCGTGCCGAGGTCGTCGGCGGCCAGCTCCCAGTCCGGCTGGGGCTCCCCGGCCAGGCCGGCCAGCGCGACCCCGCAGCGCAGGGCCTGGAACAGGCTGGCGCTGCCGGTGAGCAGCGCGGTGTCGTCGGGTGTGCCGTCGGGGCGCAGCGCCCAGCTCACCGCGCCCCCGGGCAGCTGCATGCGGGTGACCAGGTCCAGGCCCCGCCGCGCGACCGGCCACAGGCCGGCGACGAGCGCCTCGTCCCGGGTGCACAGCCAGCTGTGCCAGAGCCCGACGGCCAGGTAGCCGGCGTGGTTGCTCTCGACGCCCGGCGCGGCCTCTCCGCCGGAGCGGTACTCCGCTGCCCAGGCCCCGTCCGGCCGCTGCCGCGCGGCCAGCCAGCGGTAGGCCGCACGAGCGCGGTCGTGGGCGCCGCCGACGTCGAGCGCCATCGCCGCCTCGACGCAGTCCCAGGGGTCGAGCCGGCCGCCGCGGAACCAGGGCAGCGCGCCGTCGTCGTCCTGCTCGGCGGCGATCGCGGCGACCGTCGCCCGCACCTGCTCCCCGCTGAGCACCCCCGGCAGCTCGGGCAGCAGCTCAGACAGCGGTCCGCTCCAGCTCCGGCTCGACCTCCGGCAGCGCGACCCCCGGTTCGTCCGCATGGGCGACCGGCTTGTCGGCGTAGAGCACCAGGCTCTTGCCCAGCACGGGGTCGAGCAGCCGCTCGGCGGTGCGGGTCAGCCAGGGGCGGTGCACGAGGTCCCACACGAGCAGGCGGTGGTACGCCCGGACGGCGGCGGTGTCCCGCTCCACGCCGACAGCGCACCTGAGCCACCAGAAGGGCGCGTGCAGGGCGTGCGCGTGGTGCTGCCCGCCCGGGGCCAGGCCCGCCGCGGCGAGCCGGGTGCGCAGGACGTCCCCGCGGTAGATGCGCACGTGCCCGCCCTCGTTGGCGTGGTAGGCGTCCGACAGTGCCCAGCAGATCCGCTCGGGGCCGTAGCGCGGCACGGTGACCGCCACCCGCCCGCCGGGCCGGAGGACGCGGGCGATCTCGGCCACCGCGGAGACGTCGTCGGCGACGTGCTCGAGCACCTCGGCGGCGATGACCCGGTCGACGCTCGCGTCGGGGACCGGCAGCGCGCGCAGGTCGCCGCGCACCACCTCGTAGCGGGCGCCCGCCGGGGCCTCGCCGGCCCCGGCGATCGCGCCCAGCCAGCGCTTCGTCGTCTCCACCTCGGGCACGCCCCAGTCGACCGCCACCACCCGCGCGCCCCGCCGGTAGGCCTCGAACGCGTGCCGGCCCTCGCCGCAGCCCAGGTCGAGGACGGTCATCCCCGGCCGGACGTCGAGCCGGTCGTAGTCGACGGTCAGCACCACGTCCCCCGTTCGACTCCGGGCTCGATCCGCTCCTCGGTCGCGGTCCCCCGCAAGCGGGAGGTGCCCCCAGCCTGGGGCGATGCTCCCTCGTCCGTCGTCTTCACGAGCGTCCCTTCCGCTCCAGCACCTCGGCGTACCAGTCCGCCGTCCGCTCGGCCGTGGACCGCCAGGTGTAGGAGGCCAGCACCCGGCGCCGGCCGGCCCGGCCCAGCTGCTCGCCGAGGGACGGCGAGTCGAGGACCAGTTGCAGCGCGGCGGTGAGCTCCTCGACGTCCCCCGCGGACACCCGCAGCCCGGCCTCGCTGCCCACCACCTCCGGCAGCGCACCGGCGTCGGTGGTCACCAGCGGGGTGCCGCAGGCCATGGCCTCGATCGCCGGCAGCGAGAAGCCCTCGTACAGCGACGGGATGGCGACCACGGCGGCGCTCTGCAGCAGCGCGACGAGGTCGGGTTCGGGCAGCGGGCCGGTGAAGCGGACGGCGTCCCGGAGCGCGAGCCGGTCCAGCGTCGCCGCGGCCGGGCCGCCGGGTCGCGCCGAGCCGACGACGGTCAGTCGCACCGGGCGCTCGGTGCGCAGCTTGGCCACCGCCTCCAGCAGGTGGACCAGGCCCTTCAGCGGGACGTCGGCGCTGGTGGTGACGACGACGGAGTCGCGGTCGCGCGCGCGGCCGGGCGGGGGAGGGGTGAAGACGGCGGGGTCGATGCCCACCGGGATGACCTCCACGCCGGCCGCGGGGACGCCGAGGTGGGTCTCGATGTCGCGGCGGGAGCTCTCCGACACCGTGGTGATCGCGTCGAGCCGCGGTGCCACGCGGGCCTGCATGCCGGTGAAGGCGTACCAGCGGCGCAGCGTGAGCCGGCGGCGCAGGCTCGGCGTGGCGGCGAGCTCGAGGTCGCGGTCGATGGCGACCGGGTGGTGGACGGTGGCGACCGTCGGCACCCCGGCACGCACCAGCCGCAGCAGGCCGAGGCCGAGGCTCTGGTTGTCGTGGACCAGGTCGAAGCCCGGTCGGCCCGGCGCGACCAGCCGGTCGTGGTCCGCGGCGCGGGGCAGCAGCAGCCGGGCCGCCCGGAGGCTGAAGGTCAGCGGCTCGGGGAACGCCGCCGTGCACATCAGGGCCCACTCGGTGACGTCGACCCAGTCGCGGAACTCGCCGGGCCGCGGGGTGCGGAACGGGTCGGGCTCGCGGTAGAGGTCGAGGCTCGGCACCGGGACCAGCGGCACGCCGTCGTCGAGCTCGGGGTAGGGCTGGCCGCTGAAGACCGTGACGTCGTGGCCGAGCTCGGTGAGCTCGCGAGAGAGCGCCCGGACGTAGACGCCCTGGCCGCCGCTGTGCGGCTTGCTCCGGTAGGACAGCAGTGCGACGCGCAACGACCGTCCCATGGACGGCGACTCTAACCGGGACCCGTGACCGGTCCGTTCCGCAAGCCCGGGCTGTGGGGCGCGGGACCGGGCTGACAGGGTGGCCGTCATGCTGCGCCACGTCGTGCTCTTCACCTGGTCCGACGACGCCGACGAGGAGCGCCGGGCGACCACGCTCGCTGCGCTCCGAGGGCTGCCCGAGGAGGTCGGCGGGATGACGTCCTTCGCCGTCGGCCCGGACGCCGGCCTGCGGGAGGGCAACGCGCACACCGCGCTGGTGGCCGACTTCCCCGACGCCGACGCGTGGCGGCGGTACGCGGAGCACCCGGTGCACCTGGAGGTGATCGCCGAGCACGTCGCCCCGTACCTGGCCTCGCGGACCGCCGCCCAGTACGAGGTCTGAACCGCGCGCGGTTACGTTGGCGGGATGACCGCTCGCTCGCGCTGGGCCCGGCCGACCTCCGTCCTCGCCGCCGGCGTGGTGGCCGGGGCCGTGCTGGCGGGCTGCGCGGCCGCGGGCGGCGCTCCGGAGGGGTCGGGGGCCGGGTCGTCGGCGGCCGGGCCGTCCCCCGCCGCCGGCACCGACCTCACCGCGGGACTGCTGCCGGCCGAGGCGTTCGGCGCCGACGCCCGGGTCACGCCGGTCACCGAGCGGCAACTGGCGCAGGGGGCGACGGCGGCGACCGGGTCCCTGGCGGGCGCCCAGGTGACCCCCGAGCCCTGCGCCGCGGCGGTGCGGGGCACGCAACCGCAGGTCGACCAGTTCGACGACCTCGCCGCGCAGGTCGCCGTCCGCGGCTCGACGACGACCGTCGAGCTGCTCTCCCTCGGCGGGCCGGTGGACGACGTCGTGACGCAGTTCTCCGAGCAGGTCGCCGCCTGCCCGGAGGCGCAGGTCACCTCGCCGGAGGTCAGGACGGCGACGATCAGCTTCACCGAGGTCGAGGTCCCCGACCTCGGCGAGGGATCGGCGGCGGTCTCGTTCACCACGGCCGCGACCACGCCGGACGGCGTGCGGGTCACGGTGCCGGCGGTCATCGGCCTGGTCCGCGACGGCGACCGGCTGGTCACCCTGGTCACGACCGATCCGCAGGGCGGCCCGCTCGACGAGGCGGGGTTCACCGCGCTGCTGGAGCAGGCGCACGAGGTGCAGGCCGCGCAGCTCGACTGAACGCACCCGGCGGCACGACCTCCCGACGGTCGGTCTCCCGGCGTCCACAGCCGCCCGGGCCGTCCACAGATCGGCCGGACCGGGCCCGGCGGTCCCGTCGGGCGGCGAGGGTCGGCGCATGGACGACCGCCTGCGCACCGAGGTGCGCATCTCAGACCCCGGCGACATCGCCGCCGCACTGCCCGCGCTCGTCGGGTTCCAGCCCCACGAGTCGGTCCTGCTCCTGGCCCTGGGCGGCCCGAGTGGGGGCCGGGTGGGACTGACCGTGCGGGCCGACCTCCCGGGGCGCGGGTCGTCGGCCGCCGTCGCGCGGGCCCTGGCGTGCAGCGTGGCCACCGACGACCCGGCCGGCGTGGTCGTCGCGGTCGTCTCCGAGGCGCCCGACGACACCGACCCGCTCCCCGGGCAGCCGGAGGACGAGGTCGTGGCCGGCCTGCCGCACCGGGACGTCGTGCACGACCTGGTCGTGGCCCTCGCCGGCCTGGACATCCCCGTCCGTGACGCGCTCCTGGTCCGGCGGGGCCGGTGGTGGTCCTACGACTGCCCCCAGGCGTGCTGCGCCCCCGACGGCGGGACGCCGCTGCCGGCGGGGGTGACCGAGCTCGAGGTGGCCTCCGTGGCGAGCGGCGTCGTCGTCGAACGGGACCGGGCCGCGCTGGAGGCCCGGATCGCCCCGCTCGACGGGCGGGCCCTCGCGGCCATGGAGGCGCTCACCTGGCGCGTCGGCGACCGGCGCGCCCGCGCGGCGCTCGAGAACCCCGACGCCGAGGCCCGCCGCTCCTGGGACACCGTGGTCCGGGGGCTCGGCCGCTGCCGGCCCGGTGCCGCCGAGCGCCTCGGCGACCGCGACGTCGCCGGGGTGCTGTGGGCGCTGGCCGACATCCGGGTCCGGGACCGGGCCCTCACCTTCGCGCTGGGGGACGACGCCGCGGCGGCCGAGGCGTTGTGGACCGAGTGCACGCGGCGGGCACCCGCGCCGCTCGACGCCCCGCCGGCGACGCTGCTCGCGGTCAGCGCGTGGCTGCGTGGCGACGGCGCACTGGCCAACGTCGCGCTGGACCGCGCGCTCACCAGCCGCCCCACCTACACGTTCGCCCGGTTGCTGTCCCAGGGCCTGACCGCCTGCCTGCCCCCGGCCGAGCTCCGCGCGATGATCACCGCGACGGCGGCCGAGCCGGACGAGGCCTGGGCGGCGTCGTGACCGCGGGCGTGCCGCGCGACGGCGGGGTCAGAGCAGCTCGGGCCGCCGCCACTCCTCGCCCAGCACGTGCTCACCGAGGAACCCGAGCACGGCCTGGTACCAGACCTGGGCGTTCCCCGGCGTCAGCACCCAGTGGTTCTCGTCGGGGAAGTACAGGAACTTCGACGGGACGCCGCGCTTCTGCAGGTCGTACCAGAGCCGCAGGGCCTCGCCGATCGGCACGCGGTAGTCGCGGTCGCCGTGGATGACCAGCATCGGGGTGCGGATCGCGTCGGCGAAGCGGTGCGGCGAGTTCTGCTCGTACCGCTTGGGCCGCTGCAGCGGGTCGCCCCACTCCTTCTCCCAGTAGTACGCCGCGTCGGTCGTGCCGGTGAACGCGTCGATGTCCCACAGGCTGGCATGGGTGACGATCGCCCCGAAGCGGTCGGTCTGCGTGGCGATCCAGTTGGCCATGTAGCCCCCGAAGGAGCCGCCCATCGCCGCGGTGCGCGTGGCGTCGACGTCGGATCGCTGCACCGCGGCGTCCACGGCGGCCATGAGGTCGGTGTACGGGGCCTCGCCCCATGCGCCCCAGCCGCGCCGGACGAAGTCCTGCCCGAAGCCCTGCGACAGCGCCGGGTTGGGCAGCAGGACGGCGTAGCCCCGGGCCGCCATGATCCAGGGACACCACCGCCAGGACCACGAGTTCCAGCTCATCAGCGGCCCGCCGTGGATCCACAGCAGCAGGGGAGCGGGTTCCGCGGCCGAGGCGCCCTCGGGCAGCACCAGCCAGGACTGCACGCGGGTGCCGTCGGCCGCGGTGGCCTCGACCTCGTGCAGCGTGCCGGGCAGGGAGTCGAGGGCGCCGGGGGCGGGCAGCGGCTCCGGGTGCTGGCCGGGCGCCTGCGGGTCCAGCCGCACCGGCGCGGGCGGCGCGTCGAACGCCGAGCGCAGCGCGTAGAGGGCGCTGCCGTCGCGGGCGACCTGCAGGTCGCTGTACGCCCCCTCGGCGGTCAGCCGGACCGGCGTCCCGCCCTCGACAGGGACGCGGAACAGGGCGTGCCGGCCGTCGTCGTCGGCGAGGAAGTAGACCGCCCGGCCGTCCGCGCTGAACTGCGGGGCGCTGGGCCAGCGGTCGAAGCCGGCGGTGAGCTCCCGGGCCGCGCCGGTCGCGACGTCGACGTGCAGGAGCGTGTAGTCCGGCGGCTCCTCGTAGGTCGACATCGCCTCGCGGACGCACACCAGCGCCGAGCCGTCGGGGGAGAAAGCCGGCGAGTGCACCTCGGCCAGCGGGTCGTCGACCAGGACCCGCGAGGTCCCCGTCGCCGTCTCCAGCACCACCAGGCGGTCGCGTTCCCCCGCGGGCCCGTCGGGGACCGTCTCGACCCGGGCGAGCAGCCGGCCGTCGGGGGAGAGGGTGACCGCGTCCCCGGCCCCCTTCGGCGGCACGGCGTCCGGCGTGAGGTCGCGCAGCTCGACCCGGTCGGCGGCCGTGCCGGCGGGGGCCTCGGCCGGCAGCCGGCCGGCCCAGAACACGTGCGGCGCGGCGGGCCCGAGGTCGCTGTCCCAGTACCGCACCGGGTAGGCCTCGTGCAGGATCGCGGTGACCCCGGCCTCCTTGCGCTGCTTGCGGCGCTCGGCGTCGGCCTCGGCGTCCCCGGCGCCGGGCATCGTCGAGGCCACGACGACGACGTCGCCGGTGTCCGCGGCGACGGTCACGGTCCCGATACCGCCCGGGTGGGTGAGCACCGGCCGCGCCTCGCCGCCTTCGGCCGGCAGGCTCCACAGGGCCGGCTTGGGGTCCTCGCCGTTCGGCCTGGCCTCCGGGTCGGGGCGGGCCGAGGTGAACAGCAGCGAGCCGTCGGGCGCCCACACCGGCGCGGACTCGCCGGGCGCGCTCCGGGTCAGCCGGCGGGCCGGGCGGCGGCCGTCGGGGTCGACCTCCCACAGGGCGGTCTGCCACTTGGTGCGCTCGGGGTCGAGCGTCTGGACCGCGACCGAAAGCCGCCGCCCGTCGTGCGACAGCGCCAGTCCCGTCACCCGGGGGATCGCGACGAACGCGGCGAGGTCGTCGAACGGGGACGCCGGCGCGGAGGAGCCGGCCTCCTCCGCGGGGTGGGACTCGGCGGACGCGGCGGGAGGCTGGCTCACGCGGGGCCTTCTCTCTTCTCCGGCGGGGAGGGGGCAGGGCCCACCGTAGTGAGCCGCGCCGTCCCGCCGCCCGCGCACGGGGCGTCGGCCGGCTCCCTCGCGGAGCCGGTCCAGGCCGGTTCAGGCCAGCGGCACGAAGCGGCGCAGCTTGCCGGTGCGGGCGTCGCGCGGGAGGTCTTCGACGGTGCGCACGGTGACCTCCGCCGCCGGGAGCCCGGCCCGCGCGAGGGCGCCGGTCAGGCCGATCTCCAGGGCCGTCCGCAGCCCGGTCCGGTCCGCCCCGGGGCACGGCAGGGCCTCGACGGCGATGCCGTGCGGGGTCTGGCGGACCCGGTAGTCGACGACCTCGGGCCGGTGGGCGAGCACGGAGCGCACCACGACCGGGTGCAGGAGGACGTCGCCGAAGAGCAGCACGTCGTCACAGCGGCCCTCGACGCGCGCGCGGAGGTGTCCGGGAGCCGGCAGGGGCGGCTGCTCGGTGAAGCAGTCGGCGAGCCGGTAGCGGACGAGCGGCTGCAGGCGGTTCTCCAGCGTGGTCACCAGCAGGGCCGCCGAGGGCGTCCCGGGCGGCACCGGCCGGTCGGCGTCGTCCACGAGTTCGACGATGCAGCCGTCCTCGGCGAACACGAGGACGTCGTCGTCCGGGGCGCTGGTGCCCACGAGGCCCTCGGTGGAGCCGAAGGTGTCCGCGACGGGGACGCCGAAGCCCGCCCGGATCGTCGCCCGCAGGTCCGGGGTGAGGGTCTCGCTGGTGCAGGTGACCACGGACGGCGCGATCCGCAGCCGGCCGCTCCGCTGCTCGTGCGCGAGCCGGGCGAGCATCGTGGGGTAGCCGTACAGCGCGTCGGGTTGCAGCGCGCCCAGCCGGTCGACGATGACGTCGAGGGGCTGGGTCACCGGGACCGACAGCAGGTGGAACGGCAGCTCGCCGCCCGCGGTCAGCCAGCAGGCCGCCCCGGTGGCGTGCACCGGCGAGCCGGCCCCGACCATCGCGATGCGCAGGCCGCCCGGGGGAGCGCCGCGCGCCCGCAGCTGGGCGACCAGCCCGCGGGACAGCGCCCCGAAGAACTGCCGGGACGCCGGGAGGTCCAGGACGAAGACACCGCGCGGTCCCGAGCTGCCGCCGGAGGTCATCGCGAGCACGGAGCCGGGCAGGGCCGCGACCGCGGCCTCGGCGCGGGCGAGGGCGGCCTCGACGCGGTCGCGGGTCACCGAACGGTCGGTGACCACGTCGTCGAAGTGCGCCACCAGGTCGGTCTTCGACATCACCGGCAGCGCCGAGAGGTCGCTGGGGTCGACCCGGTCGACGTCCACGCCGGCGAGCCGGTCGGCGTGGAAGGGCGAGCGCCGGACGGCGTGGCGCAGCAGGGCGCGCAGGCGGACGCGCTGGTGCGCACGGATCCGGTCGCGGCCCCAGGCCGTCCGGGGGATGAGGTCGTCGTAGCCGGAGAGGAGCTCCCGCTGGAGGTCCTCGCGCAGCCGGGTCTCGGGGGAGACGAGGGTCGACTGCATGGCGGTTCCTTCCCGATGGAGGGATCCCCGGCCTCAGCGGGGTCGCACGAGCCGGGTGAGCAGGTCGAGGCCCAGGTCGTCCGGCAGCGCGGCCGGGTCCGCGGCCCGCTCCAGGACGGCGCCGGTGTCCAGGGCGAAGTAGAGCTGGGCGAAGGTCAGCGGGGGATAGACGGGGGCGAGCCCGTCGCGGGCCAGCGCGCCGTCGACCGCCTCCGCGAGGAACGCCACGGCCCGGGCGTGGAGTGCGGCGTAGCGCGCGTTGACCTCCGGGTCTCGGGCGGCCGCGGTGCGGAACTCGATCAGCAGCCGGGCCCAGTCCGCCCCCTCCCTGGAGCGCCGCGCGTTGGCCAGCAGCAGCGCGCGCAGGGCGTCGATGCCCGAGTGCTCGGCGGCCAGCCGGGCGTTCTGCTCGGCGCGTTCGGTGATGCGCCGCTCCAGCAGCGCGAGGAAGAGGTCGGCCTTGCCCGCGAACTGCGAGTAGACGACGCCCTTGGAGAACCCGGCCTCCTCGGCGATCGCGTCGAGGGTGGCGCCGCTGTAGCCGCGGGCGAGGAACACGCGGCGGGCGGCGTCCAGCACCAGCCCGCGGTTGCGCTCCACCTGTTCCACCCGGCTCAGTCGCGTCGCCACGCAGCGAGTAGATACCGTCGGTATCTGGATTCCCAGGGTATTTCGTCCTCGGCTTCCCGGTGCTGGGCACGGGCCGGCCCGGACGCGACGAGGCCGCGGACCCGATGGGTCCGCGGCCTCCTCGGCCTCCCTCCAGGGTCCCCGCGCGGGGAGGAGGGTGGTCCTCGCTCAGAGCCGGGGCACCGCCTCGACCGGGGTCAGCTCCTCGTCCAGCGCGCTCACGAACACGTGCTGGGCCACCCCGGCCGGCAGCGCGTACCCGTCGAGCTTGATCGAGCCGGACGCCAGCTGCGCCGTCACCGTGGCCCCCGGCCGGACGCCCTGGTCGGCCAGCGTGCGCAGGAGGTCGGAGTGCTCCTGCAGCTGCTCGCTGATCCGCTTGATCTCCACGCGGCGCCCCTCGGGCGTGGCGGTGGTCGACAGCAGCGTCAGCGAGTCCAGCACCGCCGAGGTCTCGCCGCCGAGCGCGTCGAGGCCGGGGATGGGGTTGCCGAACGGCGACACGCTGGGGTTGCCGAGCAGGGTGAGCAGCTTGCGCTCGACCGCCTCGCTCATGACGTGCTCCCAGCGGCACGCCTCCTCGTGGACGTCGGCGTAGTCCAGCCCGATGACGTCGACGAGCAGGCACTCGGCGAGGCGGTGCTTGCGCATGACCGCGGTGGCCAGTTGCCGGCCCTGCTCGGACAGCTGCAGGTGCCGGTCGCCCTCGACGGTCAGCAGCCCGTCGCGTTCCATCCGGGCGACCGTCTGGCTGACCGTCGGGCCGCTCTGGTGCAGCCGCTCGGCGATGCGCGCGCGGAGGGGGACGATCCCCTCCTCCTCCAGCTCGAAGATCGTCCGGAGGTACATCTCGGTGGTGTCGATGAGGTCGTTCACAGGTCTCCTCCGTGTCTTCGCCGATGGTACGGGGCCAGACCGCGTGCGCCGGGTCACGCGGCGCGGCTCGACGGGCACGCCCACCGGCGTCCGGCGGTAGCGTCGCGCTGCAGGCGCCGGGGTCGTCTGCCGTCCGTCAGTCCGCCCCGCACGCAGCGAGGAGACCTGGTGAGTGACTCGGTCGCGGTCGTCTGGGACGACGCGCTGCTCGGCTACACGATGGGCGGGGACCACCCCCTCCACCCGGTCCGGCTGGACCTCACCATGCGGCTGGCCGACAGCCTCGGCGTACTCGCCACCGACCGGCTGGAGGTGCTGCGCCCGACGGCGGCCGGCGCCGACCTGCTCACGCTGGTGCACGACCCCGCTTATCTCGAGGCGGTCAAGCGGGCCCCGGACGACCCCGACGTCGGGTTCGGCCTCGGGACCCCGGACAACCCAGTCTTCGAGGGGATGTACGACGCCGCGGCGCTCATCACCGGCGGCAGCGTGCTCGCCGCGGAGCAGGTGCACCGCGGCCGGGCGCAGCACGCGGTCAACATCTCCGGGGGCCTCCACCACGCGATGCGCGACCGCGCCTCCGGCTTCTGCGTGTTCAACGACGCGGCGGTGGCCATCGCCTGGCTGCTGGCCCAGGGGCACCAGCGGATCGCCTACGTCGACATCGACGTCCACCACGGCGACGGCGTCCAGGCCGCCTTCTACGACGACCCGCGGGTGCTCACCGTCAGCGTCCACCAGACGCCCCTGACCCTGTTCCCCGGCACCGGGTACCCCGAGGAGACCGGCGACCCGGGGACGGCCCTCGGCAGCGCGGTCAACCTCGCCCTGCCCAACGGCACCGACGACCCCGGCTGGCTGCGCGCCTTCCACGCGGTCGTGCCCAGCGTGGTGAGGGCGTTCCAGCCGGAGATCCTGGTGACCCAGTGTGGCTGCGACGCCCATCACGAGGACCCGCTGGCCGACCTCGCGCTCACGATCGACGGCCAGCGGGCCAGCTACCGCGCGCTGCACGACCTGGCCCACGAGGTCTGCGACGGCCGCTGGCTGGCGCTCGGCGGCGGCGGGTACGGCCTGGTGCGGTGCGTGCCGCGCGCCTGGACGCACCTGATCGCCGAGGCGAGCGGGCACCGGCTGGACCCGGCGACCGAGATCCCGGAGTCCTGGCGCGAGCACGTCGTCCGACGCGGGCTGCGGGCCCGGCCGCCGACGCACATGACCGAGGGCGGGTACACCGGCTTCTCGCACTGGGACCCGTTCACCGAGTCCCGGGTCGACCGGGCCATCACCCGCACCCGTCGCGCCTCGTTCCCCTACTTCGGCCTGGACCCGGACGACCCCCGTGACTGATCAAGGACCCCCCTGTCCCCCCCCACTCGCGGACTCGCGGCGGGACCCTGCAGGGGGGCCGTCCCGCCCCGACGAGCCCGCCGCACCGCAGCCGCCGGCGCACTGGGAGGCCGACGTCATCGCCGCCGACGGCGGCACCGTGCACCTGCGGCCGATCGGACCTGGCGACGCCGACGGTCTGGTCGGCCTCATGGAGCGCAGCTCGGACCAGACCCGCTACTACCGGTTCTTCGGCCCGATGAAGCGGCTGTCGGACAAGGACCTGCACCGGTTCACCCACGTCGACCACGACTCCCGGGTCGCCTTCGTGCTCGTCCTCGGCGACCAGCTCATCGGCGTCGGCCGCTACGACCGCTACCCGGGCACGGACGACGCCGAGGTGGCCTTCCTCATCGAGGACGCCCACCAGGGCCGCGGGCTGGGCTCGGTGCTGCTGGAGCACCTCGCCGCGGCGGCCCGCGAACGCGGGATCGAGCGCTTCGTCGCCGAGGTGCTGGCCCAGAACAACCGGATGGTGCGGGTCTTCCTGGACGCCGGCTACACGCCGGAGCGCACCTACGAGGAGGGGGTCGTCCACCTCACCTTCCCGATCGCGCCGACCGAGACGGCCCTGCAGGTGCTCTACGAGCGGGAGCAGCGCAGCGAGTCGCGGTCGATCGCCCGCCTGCTGACCCCGTCGTCGGTCGCGGTCGTCGGCGCGAGCAACGACGAGGGGAAGATCGGGCACGCCGTCCTGCGGCACCTGCTCGACTACGGCTTCCGCGGGCCCATCTACCCGGTCAACCCGGGCACCCGGCACGTGCGCGGCGTCCCCGCCCACGCCGACATCGAGTCGATCCCCGACGTCGTCGACCTCGCCGTGCTCGCGGTGCCGGCCGACGAGGTGGCCGGCGTCGTGGAGGCGTGCCGGCGCAAGAACGTGCGCGGGCTGGTGGTGATCTCCGGCGGGTTCGGGGAGTCCGGCGCGGAGGGGCGGCTCGCCGAGCGGCGGCTGGTCGCCTCCGCGCGCGCGTCGGGCATGCGCGTGGTGGGTCCCAACTGCCTGGGCATCGTCAACACCGACCCGGCGGTCCGGCTCAACGCCAGCCTCGCGCCGCGGGTCCCCGGGCGTGGGCGGGTCGGGTTCTTCGCCCAGTCCGGCGCGCTGGGGTCGGCACTGCTCGAGCAGGCCCGCAGCCGCAACATCGGGCTGTCCAGCTTCGTGTCGGCCGGCAACCGCGCCGACGTGAGTGGCAACGACCTGCTGCAGTACTGGGCCACCGACCCCGGCACCGAGGTGGTGCTCCTGCACCTGGAGAGCTTCGGCAACCCCCGCAAGTTCGCCCGCCTGGCCCGCCGGGTCGGCCGCGACAAGCCGGTGGTGGCGGTGAAGAGCGGCCGTCACGTGCGGATGACCGAGGGCCTGGCCGGCACGTCGGTCGCGGTGCCCGAGGAGTCGGTGGCCGCGCTGTTCGCCTCCGCCGGGGTGATCCGGGTGCAGACGCTGGCCCAGCTGTTCGACGTCGGCACCCTGCTGGCCCACCAGCCGCTGCCAGCCGGCGACCGCGTCGCGGTCGTCGGGAACTCCACCGCGATGGGCGTGCTGGTCGCCGACGCCGTCCTGGAGGAGGGGCTGCGGCTGGCCCGCGAGGCGCCCACCGACATCGGCGCCGGCGGCTCCGCGGAGGAGTTCCGGGCGGCGCTGCAGGAGACCGTGGACGACCCGGGCGTGGACGCCGTCGTCGCGGTGTTCCTGCCGCCGGTCAGCCGCGGCTCCGCCGAGTTCGGCCGCGCGCTGCGGGAGGTCGCCGAGGGCGCCGACAAGCCGATCGTGGCGACCTTCCTGTCGACCGAGGGCATCCCGCCGGAGCTCGCCGTCCCGGGCGAGGACGGGACGCCGGCCCGCTGCTCGGTGCCGTCGTACTCCACCCCGGAGCGGGCAGTGATCTCGCTGGCCAAGGTCACCGAGTACGCCCGCTGGCGGAGCCGGCCGGTGGGGGAGGTCCCGGAGCTGGCCGGCGTCGACGAGGCGGCCGCCCGCGACCTCGTGTCCGGGGTGCTCGCCGACGCCGCCGAGGGCCGCGCGCTGACCGACGAGGAGACCATCGCGCTGCTGGCCGCCTACGGCGTACCGCTGCTGGCCACGCACACCGTCACCGACGCCGGGGCGGCCGTGGCCGCGGCCGAGGAGATCGGCTACCCGGTCGTGCTCAAGTCCACGGCCCCGTGGCTGCGGCACCGCTCCGACCTGGGTGGCGTCCGGCTGGACCTCGGCGCCGCCGACGCGGTGCGCGCCGCCTACGCCGCCATCCCCTCCGGCGACCCGGTGATCGTGCAGGAGATGGCCGCCCCCGGGGTGGCCACGGTCGTGGAGGTCGTCGACGACCCGTCGTTCGGCGCGCTGGTCGGCTTCGGGGTGGGCGGGGTCGCCACCGACCTGCTCGGCGACCGCGCCTACCGCACCCTGCCGCTGACCGACCTCGACGCCGCCGAGCTGGTCCGCGCGCCGCGGGCCTGGCCGCTGCTCAACGGCTACCGCGGCTCGGAGCCGGTCGACGTCGCCGCCCTGGAGGACCTCCTGCTCCGCGTGGCCCGGCTGGCCGACGACCTCCCCGAGGTGCTGGGCCTGCGCCTGGAGCCGGTGATCGTCGGGCCCGCCAACCCCTGGCACGGCGGCCGGTCGCTGGTCGTCGCCGGCGCCACCGTGCGGGTCGGCCCGCCGACCGCCCGCGTGGAGCCCGGCCCCCGGCGGATGCGGGTCCCGGGCGTGTGAGAAAGGACCCCCTGCCCCCCGCCACTCGCGGGCTCGCAGCGGGACCCTGCAGGGGGCCGATCCGAGGTCAGCGGGCGTTGCTCAGGTGCGTGGCGTACGGCCGGCGACCAGGTGCCCGCGGAGCGGGGCGGCCACCGTGCCGTCCCGGGCCGTGAAGGGGCGCAGCACCTCGCGGGCGTCCGCGCGGATGCGGTCGTACACCTGCGGCGCGATCCGCCCGGCGAGCGGTGAGCCCTCGATCTCGGTGGTCGCCAGGGCCTCGGGGGAGTCGAAGGCCGCCGTGCCCAGGTGCGTGCGGGTCCCGACCACGGTCAGCCCGGCGTCCGTGAGGGTGGCGCGGAGCGCGTCGAGGTCGCCGCAGGACCAGTAGGTGCCCAGGAGGGGACGGGCGTCGTCCCCGGCGTGCGCCACGACCATGTCCACGAACGGGGCGTAGGCGGGCTGGTCGGGCAGCGCGGCCGGGACGCAGACCGCGACGACGCCGCCAGGCCGCGCCACGCGGGCCATCTCCCGCAACGCCGCCGCGCGGTCGGGGAAGAACATCAGGGCCATCTGGCACAGGACCGCGTCGAACTCACTGTCGGCGAAGGGCATGGCGGCGACGTCCCCCTGGCGCCACTGCAGGTCCGGGCGGACCCGCCGGGCCACGGCGAGCATCGCCTCGTTGAGGTCCAGGCCCGCGACCAGTCCGTTCCCGCCGAGCCGGTCGGCCGCGGTCCGCGCCACGATCCCGGTCCCGCAGGCCACGTCGAGGACGGCCTGCCCGGGGCGGACGTCCGCGACGTCGAGCAGCAACGGCGCCCACTCGGCGAAGATCGCGGGCACGAACCGGGCCTCGTACACCTCGGCGGCCTCGGTGGACACCTGGAAGCGCTCGGCCGGGGCGGTGCGCTGGGTACCGGTCATCGTCTCCTCCCTCCGGATCACTGTGCGGTCGAGCGTGCCGCTCGGCCGGCCCGTGGTCATGGGTGCGCACACCCAGGAGGACACCCACATCCCCGGGCGCGACGGGCCCTCGGCGAAGGGGTGGAGGTGGGATCCTCGGGCCCATGGCAGCAGGGGGACCTGCTCTGCTCTCCGACGGCGAGGCGGCGCTCGCGCGCGGCGACTGGTCGACCGCCCGGTCGGCGTTCTCCGGTGCCGTGGCCGGCGACGACACGCCCGCCGCCTGCCACGGGCTGGCCCGGTCCCTGGAGTGGGCGGGCGACTTCACCGGGGCCATCCACTGGTACGAGCGGGCCTACGCCGGCTTCCGGGCGCGCGGTGAGACGCGCCGGCCTGCGCTCATCGCGGGCCGTGAGCTGAGCTTCCTGCACGCCGCCGTCCACGGGAACGGAGCGGCCGCCGGAGGGTGGCTGGCCCGGGCGAGGAGCCTGGCCGACGAGGCCGGTGACTGTCCCGAGGCGGGATGGGTGGAGCTGGCCGAGGCGCTGGCCATCGACGACCCGGAGCGGATCGATGCGCACGCCCGTGCCGCGGCCCGCATCGCCCGGCGGTTCGGGGACGACGACCTGTGGTTCTGCGCCCTCGGGTACCGCGGGCTGGGGCTGGTCCTCCGCGGCCGGGTCGCCGACGGCATGCGCTGTCTGGACGAGGCCGCGGTCGCGGCGAGCAACGGCGAGGTCCGCGACCACCTGGTGATCGGCGAGATCTACTGCAAGATGCTGCTCTGCTGCGAGATGGCCCTCGACGTCCGGCGGGCCGAGCAGTGGCTGGCGGTCGCCGACCGGGCCGGGCGCGCCTCGAACGACCTGTGGGTGCCCGGCATCTGCCTCATGCACCACGGCGGGGTCCTCGTCGCGGCCGGCCGCTGGGCCGAGGCGGAGCAGGCGCTCACGACGGCACTGCACATCCACGAGGACGGGATGCGGGCCCTGCGCTCGGGGGCGGCCGTCCGGCTGGCCGACCTGCGGGTCCGGCAGGGCCGGCTCGGGGAGGCGGCCCAGCTCCTGGCCGGCAACGAGTTCGACGGCCAGGCGGTGCTGCCCCTCGCCCGGCTGCACCTGGGCCGGGGCGAACGGGAGATGGCGGCGGCCGTCCTGCGGCGCTCGCTCGACGGCGCCACGGTCCTGCAGGCACCGGCCCTGGCGCTGCTCGCCGAGGTCCTGGCCGCCGGCGGACGGGCGGCCGAGGCGGAGGCGGTGGGGATCGGCTGCGGACCTTCGCCGCCGAGAGCCGGCTGGTGCACCTCGGCGCGTACGCCGAGCAGGTCGCCGCCGTCCTGGTGCGTCCGGACGGGCGGGCCGAGGTCCTGCCCCACCTCGAGGCCGCGCTGGTGGGCTTCGCCCGGGCCGGGTTGCCCTGGGAGGCCGCTCGGGTCCGGCTGGCGATCGCACGGGAGGTCGTCGGCACGGCCCGGGACGTGACCCTCATCGAGGGGCGGGAGGCCCTGACCGCCCTGCGCGCGCTCGGTGCCGAGCGGGACGCGGACGAGGCCGCGGAGCTGCTGCGGAGCCTGGGTGCGCACCCGGGGACGTCGGCGCACGCCTCCGGCCGGCTGACCGCGCGGGAACGGGAGGTGCTGCGTCTGCTCACCGAGGGGATGGCGAACCAGGAGATCGCCACCCGGCTGTTCCTCAGCAAGCGGACCGTGGAGCACCACGTCGGGAGCATCCTCGCCAAGCTGGGCGTGGCCACGCGGGCGGAGGCACTGGCCCACGTCGCCCGCTTCGGGATGCCGTGAGACGCCGAGAGCCGGTCACCTCACGGTGACCGGCTCTCGGCGTGGTGACTGTCTGGAACGGCCCCGCGTCAGGGGCCCGTCCCGAGCGTGCGAGGGATGGGGGACGCGGGGCCCTTCCTCAGGCGAGGTAGTCGCGCAGGGCGTCGGCGCGCTGCGGGTCGCGCAGCTTGGCCATCGTCTCGCGCTCGATCTGGCGCACCCGCTCGCGGGAGAGTCCGAACTGCTTGCCGATCTGCTCCAGCGTCCGCGGCTGACCGCCGTCCAGGCCGAAGCGCAGGACGACGACGTCGCGCTCCCGCTCCTCCAGCGTCGACAGCACGTTGCGGACGTCGCCCTTCATCATCTGGAAGGCGACCGCGTCCTCGGCGACGGCGGCGTCGGCGTCCTCGATGAAGTCACCGAGGCGGGACTCCTCGTCGGTGCCGACGGTCTGGTCGAGGCTGACCAGGTCGCGGGAGTACTCGAGCAGCTCGGTGATCCGCTCCGGGGTCATGTCCAGCTCGAGACCGAGCTCCTCGGCGGTGGGCTCGCGCTCCAGCTCCTGGTGGATCCGGCGGCGGGTGCGCACGACCTTGTTGACCTGCTCGGCCAGGTGCACGGGCAGCCGGATGGTGCGACCCGAGTCGGCCATCGCGCGGGTGATCGCCTGGCGGATCCACCACGTCGCGTACGTCGAGAACTTGAAGCCCTTGGTGTAGTCGAACTTCTCCACCGCGCGGATCAGGCCGACGTTGCCCTCCTGGATGAGGTCCAGGAACGTCATGCCGTGGCCGGTGTAGCGCTTGGCGACGGAGACGACCAGCCGCAGGTTGGCCTCCAGCAGGTGGCGCTTGGCCGCCTTGCCGTCGATCGCGAGGGCCTTGTAGTCCCGCTGGAGGGCGGGGGTCAGCTGGCGCTCGGCCAGGAGACGCTCGGCGTAGAGCCCGGCCTCGATCCGCTTCGCCAGCTCGACCTCCTGCTCGGCGGTGAGCAGCGCGGTCTTGCCGATGGTGTTCAGGTACACCCGGACCAGGTCTGTGGAGACCAGTCCCGTGGTGTCGGGCTCGCGGCGCGCCGTGCGGGAGCGCACCTCGAGGGTGTCGGTGGGGGAAGACTGCAGCAGCGTCACGGTCTGTCTTCGTCCTTGCCTTCGGTTCGGATGCGTCGCCGGTCGGCGGTGGCCGCGGTGCATCCGGGCGTCGTGGTGGGGCTCCGGTCGGCCGGCTCGGTCGGCCGAGGAGCCTCGCTCGTGTGTCCGTGTGGTACGCCCTGTCCAACGGCCCCGACCCACTCGGGTGTTCCACGGATGCCTGCTTCACAGCAAACGCACAGGGCGTGTGTTGCGTCACCCCGCATTACCCAGGGGAGTCGCCGCTCAGACCTCCAGCAGCAAGGTCATCGGGCCCTCGTTGACCGAGGAGACGAGCATCCGGGCGCCGAACAGGCCGGTCGCCACCTCGGCGCCGCGCCGGCGCAGCTCGGCGACGACCTCGTCCACCAGCGGCTCGGCGACCTCGCCGGGGGCGGCGGCGTCCCAGGAGGGACGGCGGCCCTTGCGGGTGTCGGCGTAGAGCGTGAACTGGCTGACCACCAGGACCGGCAGGCCCAGGTCGCCCGCGGACCGGGCGCCGTCCGCGGTGGGGAAGACGCGCAGCTCGAGCACCTTGCGGGCCAGCGCGCGGGCCCGGTCCGCGTCGTCGTCGCGGCCGACCCCGACCAGGGCCAGCAGCCCGCGCCTGATCTCGCCGACCACCTCGCCGTCGACGGTCACCGCCGCTGAACCGACCCTGCTCACCACCGCGCGCACCGGGCCATCCTCGGCCACCCCCCGGACGGCGGGCCGTCGGAGGGTGCCGGGGACGGCTCCTGTCAGCGGCCGTTCGACCGGTCGGCGCGGGTGCCGGTGTCGCTGTCGGTGCGGTCCTCGGCGACCGGGTCAGACGCGGTCTCGGTGTCCGCGTCGTCCGCGGTCTCGCTGTCCGCCGGGGTCCCGGCGTCGACGTCTGTGGCGGTGCGCTGCGGAGTCTCCGGGCGCCGCGGCGTCTCGTCGCGCCGGGGTGTCTCGGTGGCCCGGCGCTCAGCGGCGTCCGCGCGCTGCCCGGTGCCCTGCGGGGCCTCGGCCGCCTCGTCGGCGCCCGCGTCCGCGGCGGCCGCGTCGTCCGCGGGGGCCTCGGCAGCGTCGTCCGCCGCGACCTGGATGCGGACCGAGTCGACGGCCGGCATCTGGTTGGCGAAGACCATCATCGGGATCCGGTGGGACCCGTCGCCGGCCCACGCGGTGCACTGCGCCTGGCCGGCAGCGGCCAGACCCGGGATCTCGACGGTGACGGTGTCCGGGGTGGCGCCACCGCCGCCGTCCTCGGTCGCGACGAAGACGTCCTGACGCACCGGCTCGGGCGCCACGTCGGCGTCGCCGAGCACGCGGCAGGCCGTGTGGAAGTGGCCGCGGACGATGCCGTTCTCGTCCAGCGTGGAGGACTCGAGGTAGTAGCCACCCTGCGCGGCGGGCAGGAAGCGGTCCCGCACGAGGTTGCGGGTCGACACCTGGAGGGTGAACGGCTGGCCGACCGTCACCTCGTCCGGGGCGTCGGTGATCAGCAGCTGCGGGTTGTCCTCGGCGGCGCCCACCTCGCCGAACAGGGTCGACACGCACGCGGGCCCGGCCTGGTTGCCGTCGTGCGCCGGCAGGTCGGAGTCGTCGCAGCCGACCGCCAGCGGCACGAGCGGCTCCGCCGCCGCGTCCGACGCCGCCGTCGTCCCGTGGTCGTGCCCTGCGTCCGCGGCGGCGGTCTCCTCGCCGGCGGCCGCGGAGGCCTCCGCGCCCGCTCCGGTGGAGGTCGCGGACGCCGTCGCGAGGCCGCCCGTCCCGGCCACCGCGGCAGCGCCGAGCACTGCGCCCACGGCCATCGCCGCGGCGATCGGGAACGCTCGGTTGGTGGTGGACCTGCTCATGCTCTGCTCCTTGCGTGGTGTCCACGGGCGCGTGCCCGCGATGTGGTGGCTCGGGTGTCCCTCGGTCCGGCCAGCGCCTTGACGGTGCGGGCCAGCGTCCGCCCGAAGAGGACGATCAGGACGGCGAAGAGGGCGCTGACCAGGGCGAACAGCACGAAGTTGAGCGTGTTCGACCCCCAGTCGGGGTTGCTGGCCTCGGAGGTGCCGGGGAGCTGGTCGTAGTCCACGAGCCCGGTCGACTCGAGGTACTCGATGTGCCGCTGGACGAAGGCCATCGCCTCGGTCGTGAACTCGCGGATCTCCGCGTTGCGCGTCGACACCCGGACCTGGGTCAGGAACGGCAGGACGTTGCCGTGCGCCTGCCGGAGCAGGAAGACGGCGCGCTCGTCGAGCGCCGCGCCCTGCTGCGCGTCGATCTCCCGCATCCAGCCCTGCTGCTCGGGGGTCGGGTCGGTCGGCAGCGTGACGCCCAGTCGGGCCGCGGCCGCGGTCACGATCCCGTCGAGCTCCATGTGCTCGGCGGAGATCTTGCCGCCGACCTCACGGACCTTCGGGTCGACGGCCCGCTCGGTCAGCCACGTCCCGACCGGCATCTCCCACAGCCCGGCCTGCTTGACCTTGTGCAGGACCTCGCGGTCGGTGACCGCGAGGGGGCCGCTGTCCGTGACCGGCGGCTCGGCGGTCTCGGACTCGGGAGCTGCGGGCTCGGCGGCGGCGGGATCGGCCTGTTCCCCCAGTTGCAGGGCTGAGCCGATGCCCGTGCCCGCCTCGTCGCCCTCGTGGGCGAACGGCGCGGAGGCGGACGCCTCGTGCAGGGAGACGCTCTCCGCGGCCGTCTGCCGCGTCGGCGTGAGGAGCGAGATGGTGGCGGCCACGAGGGCGACGACCGCGAGGACCGGCAGACCTGCCCGACGGGTTCCCAGCCGGGACCAGCGGAGCAGGAGCGGGGCGCGTCGATGCCCGGAGGGGCGGTGGTGCATGGGGAAGAGAAGCCCTCGATCGGGTGAACGGGAGTGACTGAAAGAGGTTAGACATGCGCAGAGCGTGATCGGAAGCCCTGTGACGGACCGGTTCTCACGGGGCTCTGGACCCGCCACTCGGGGCGTCCCGACGACGTCCGGCCACCCCGACCCCGACGCCCTCGGGGAAGGGCAGGTGAGCCGTCCGCCACGCCGACGGCCCGCGCACGCCCCCGGCGCGTCGTCCCCGTGCCGCCCAGAGGCCCCGCGCCGTCGTCAACGTGAGAGATCCCACGCGCGGCGAGGCGGCACGACGTGCGGCGGGCCGCGGACGCCGACGGTTCGCTGCGACTCCCATCCGGTGCGGCGCCTGGCCGGACGGACCGCTCAGCAGGAGCGGCTCGGCGCCTGCCCTGCGGCCGAGCGGTCGCCTCGCCGAGCCGTCAGGACCACCCAGCGCGCCCGTTCGGCCTCCAGGCGGGCACGCGTCGCCCGGCTGCGCAGCCTGGTGGCGGTGCGCGTCTGGCCCACCGTGTCCCTCGCCGACGCCAGGGCGTCCAGGGTCGTCGCCATGTGGCGCGCCGACGTGGTCAGCTGCCCGGCCAGGACGAGGGCGCGGTCCAGCGCCTCGTCGAGCCGCTCCACCTGGAGCGGCTCGAGGTAGGGGACACGGGCCCAGACGACCTTGCGGCCGGCCTCGACCGCCCAGCCGCGTGCACCGCAGATCCTCGCGACGAGGGACAGGCCCATGCCGCCGTGCCCGGGGTCGCGATCGACAGCAGGGATCGGAGCCCGGCCGGGCGCGGCGTCGCTCACCGCCACCAGCCAGCCGAGTCGGGCCGCGCTGACCGTGACCTGCACCGGCGGCCGGCCGTGCCGCAGCCCGTTCGAGACCAGCTCCTCGATCACCAGCAGGAGCCGCTCGCCGTCGTCGGCGCCGGCCGGCAGCGAACCGTCGGCCAGGGCCGTGCGGAGCCGCCGGCGCAGACCGGCGAGCTCGGCGACGCAGCTCGGCCGTTCCTGCCACGACGCCGCCCGGCCGGGAGCCGGTGCCGGCGGGGATCGGTGCGCCCACACGCTCACGGCCACGGGCCACCTCCCCCGGCCACGAACCGGCGCGCCTCGCTCTACCCACCGCCGGGGAGTCCATGCGGCGCGGGCCGCGCACTGCACGGCCGGCGGGGAGCCGGTCAGGCGGCGTCGTGCAGGACGAGGCCGAGGGTGTGCCGACGGCCGGTGTGGACGGTGCTGACCCCGTGGCGGACCGGTGCGGCCGGCCCACTCGCGGGCGACCGGCAGCAGGCGCCGGTAGAACGCCGAGCGCAGGTCGGCCCCCGCGGCGGGCAGCGGGAGGGCGAAGTAGCGGTACTGGCCGGCGCCGAAGCGCAGCCGGGCCATGTCGACGGTGCTGCGGAAGCGGGCGTCGTCGTCGTAGAGCCCGGAGACCTCCCGGCACTCCTGCGGGGTCAGCAGCGGACCGGACAGCGCCGAGCCGGTCTCGTGGAGCCGGGCGGTGAGCGCCGGCCAGTCGAGGTGGTCGACGCGCGTGCACAGCGGCAGGTCCGCGCGGTCCTGGCCGGTCCGCCCGCTCGGGGAGGCGGTGGTCATCCGGGCTCCTGGGAGGTCTCGAGGGCGAGGAGGGCGGCCTTCGCGGCGTCCCCGCCGACGTAGCGGCCGGGGGAGCCGTCGCTGCGGACCACGCGGTGGCAGGGCAGCACGATGGGCAGCGGGTTGGTGGCGCACGCGGTGCCGACCGCGCGCACCGCGGCCGGGGAGCCGGCCGCGGCGGCCAGGCCGGCGTAGCTCGTGGTGCTGCCGTAGCCGACGCCGCGCAGGTGTTCCAGCACGGTGCGGCGGAAGCCCCGGGCCAGCTGCAGGTCGAGGGGCGTGTCGAAGGCGCGGCGACGGCCGGCGAAGTACTCGTCGAGCTGCCGGGCCGTGTCGTCGAGCCGGAGGCCGACGCGGAGCACGCGGGGGCTGATCCGGGCGGCGAGGGCGGCCAGCACGGCGTCGTGGTCCTGGACGGCGTAGGCGACGGTGACCAGCCCGGCCGGGGTGGCGGCGAGCAGGAGGCTGCCGAGCGGGGAGTCCACCGTGCGGTAGGTGACGTCGAGCAGCCCGTGCTCGGCGGCGGCCGCGGCGAGCCGGGCGCGCAGCGGTGCGGTGTCCTCGAGGTGCAGGTCGGGGAACAGGTCGGTCACGTCAGGACTCCTCGGTGGTCGGCGCGCAGCGCGGTGATGCCGCCGGCGGCGCTGCGCCGGGCGGCGGCCTCGCTGCTGCCGATCAGCTCGCCGACCGCGGCGTAGGGCAGGCCGGCGAGGTGGTGGTAGGCGATCGCGGCGCGCTGCTCGAACGGCAGGGCGGCGACGGCGGCCCACAGGTCGGCCGCCTGCCGGCGGCGCTCGTCGCCAGGGATCCCGTCGCCACTGGGGACGTCGGGCAGCTCGGCGCGGGGCTCGGGGATGCGCCGGGCCCTGCGGTGCTGGTCGATCGCCTTGCGGTGGGCGATCGTGACGAGCCAGGCCCGCGGGTCACTGCCCGGGGGAAGCCGCGGATGGGCCTGCAGCGCGGCCAGGAAGGTCTCCTGCCAGGCGTCGTCGGCCTCGACGGGCCCGCAGACGGCGCGGCAGACCCGCAGCACGACGGCGCCGTGGTCGGTGATCAGCTGGTCGAACGGCGGGAGGGGAGCTCCCACGACGGAGCGGCCGGTCGCCGGCCGCGGGCTCGGTGCGGGGGGCGCGCGGGTCACGTCTCGATCCCAGGGGACGTGGGCGCCGGTGGCTGGCGGTTCCCGGACGTCACGGTCCCCGACCCGACGTCCGGCGGGGTCACGACGGCGGCCCGGCGCCGTCGGCCACGGAGTGCTCGTGGTCCAGCAGCGCCCGCTCGCGCCGCAGGCCGCCGGCGTAGCCGACCAGCCGCCCGTCGGCGCCGACGACCCGGTGACAGGGCACCACGATGCACAGCGGGTTGCGGGCGTTGGTCGCGCCGACCTCCTGCGCTGTAGCGGGGTCTCCCAGCCGACGGGCGAGCTCGCCGTGGCTGCGGGTCTCGCCGGACGGGATCGTGGTCAGCAGCGCCCAGACGGCCCGGTCGAACGGCGCCCCGTCGGCTCGCGTCGCCGGGTCGAACCGGGTGCGGACACCGGTGAAGTACTCGCCGAGCTGGGCTGCCGCCTCGTCGAGGGCGGTGTCGTCGCGCGGGCCGAGGGCCTCCGGGCCGGGCCGACGCCGGTGGGAGGGGGAGTGGACCCCGGCCAGCGCGTCGCCGTCGGCCACGAGGGTGGGCTCGTCCAGCGGCGAGGCGATCACCCGGTGCCGGCGAGCGTCGATCGCCGAGCGGCCCGGGCCGGTCGTCGTCCGTGTGCTCATGTGGTGTGAACGCGCGGCGGGCGTCCGGCGTGAGGTCCACACGCCGAGCTGTGGTGCTGGCCGGCCGGACTCAGTTCGGGCAGGCGGAACCGGCAGGCGCGGCGTCCTCGCTGCCGCCGAGTTGCAGCGCGGCGCGCTGGACGGTGGGGGACGCGCCCCGCAGTGTCAGCTGCCGGTGGTTCCGGGTGGCGCGGCGGTAGGCGGCGGTGACGGCTCGCAGGCCGTGGTGGTCGCCGATGGTTGCGCCGGTGAGGTCGATCGTCCAGTGGGCGCAGGGGGACAGCAGCAGAGTCGAGACGGCGTCCTGGAGCAGGTGCACGGTCGCACGGTCGAGCCGCCCGACCAACTGCACGTGGCCGGTGATGAGGTCCAGACGGGCGACGAGTTCGGGGACGTCGTCGTGGGGGGAGTCGATCGGAGCGGACAGGGCCACTGCTGGCACCTCGGTGGACGAGGATCAGTCGCCGGCGGCTGGGGAGGACCGACCGACACCCGCGGCGTTGCGGGAGGGCCGTTGTCGTTCGACCCAGGGAGACGCTAGACGTCGCCGGCGGATCAGCGAACGCGCGGGGGCACTCCCGCGCGGTCATCTCGGCGGTGTCGTCTGGGAGCCGTCACAGCGTGGTGGTGCCGCGGTGCAGGTGGTGGTCGCGCCGCCGACCCAGCAGCTGGACGCAGGAGCGACCCCGCCCACATCCAGCGCATCCGGCGTCCCATCGGGAGCTCCCGTGTCACCTGCGCCAGAACAGGTGGTGGGTCACGCCGCTCGGGCTGGGCACGACGTCGAGGTGGAAGCGGTCGAGCAGCTCGTCGGGTGAGGTCCAGAGCCGTACGCCGGAGCCGAGCTCCACCGGTGAGACCGCCACGTGCATGGTGTCGACGAGGTCGGCGTCGAGGAACTGCCGGATGACGGTGGCCCCGCCACCGAGTCGGACGTCCCGGCCCTGGGCCGCCTCCCGCGCCTGGTCGAGGACCGTGGCCGGGTCGGCGTCGACGAAGTGGAACGTGGTGTCGGAGAGCGTGAACGACGGGCGCGGATGGTGGGTCATCACGAACACAGGGGTGTGGAACGGCGGCTCGGCGCCCCACCATCCCTGCCACTCGTGGTCCTCCCAGGGGCCACGCTGGGGACCGAACTTGTTGCGGCCCATGATCTCGGCGCCGATGTTGCGGGCGAAGTCCCGGGTGAAGTAGTCGTCGAGCCCGCGGCTGCCGCCGGGCTCGGTGCGGTTGGGCCAGCTCGCCGTGGCGCCGGCCCAGGCGAACATGGCCCCCGGGTCGGCGTGGCCGAACGGTCTCTCCAGGCTCTGGTGCTCACCCGCTCCGAATCCGTCACTCGAGACGGTGAAGTTCTGGACTCTGAGCAGCTGGTCCACGTGGCTCCTCCTCGCGCGGTCGATGACAGGTGGACCGTCGGTCAGCGGGGAACTCATCGCCGCGCGGGGATGCAGTACGCAGGGGGTACCGGGCTGCGACTGCTCAGCACCGGGTGCACCGGACCTCGCAGAGCCGAGCGGCTCCACCAGGCCGGCGGCAGCTGCCACAGCGGCCGGACGTCATCCTCCGGACGGGTGCGGCAGGATCGCGAGCGTGCCGACCCTGCGCCTGACCCAGGACCCCGTCGCCGACGAGCTGCTGAGCCGCGACCCACTGGCACTACTGCTGGGGATGCTGTTCGACCAGCAGTTCCCGATGGAGCGGGCCTTCGCCGGGCCCCGGCTGCTGGCCGACCGGATGGGCGTCGACGCGCTCTCGGCGGGCGACATCGCCGACGCCGACCCCGGGCAGCTGACCGCCTGGTTCCAGGGTCCGCCGGCGATCCACCGCTACCCGGGCTCGATGGCCGGCCGCGCCCAGGCGGTCTGCCGGCTGCTGGTCGAGCGCTACGACGGGCGGGCCGAGGCGCTGTGGGCCGACGTCCCGGACGGCCGCGCCCTGCTGAAGCGGGTCGGGGAGCTGCCCGGGTTCGGCGCGCAGAAGGCGAAGATCTTCGTCGCGCTGCTCGGCAAGCAGTACGGCGTCACCCCGCCGGGCTGGCGGGAGGCCGCGGGGGAGTACGGCGAGGAGGGCTCCCGCCGTTCGGTCGCCGACATCACCGGGCCGGAGTCGCTGGCCGAGGTCCGCTCGTTCAAGCAGGCGAAGAAGCAGGCCGCCAAGGCTGCCGCGGGCTCCTGAGGACGGCGCGCCGGAGCCGCCTGCACCGCCTCGGATCGGGTGGCACGATGGGCGGCGACCCGCGATCGTGCCGGGCCCGGACGCCGTCGGGACGCCGGGCGGCACGGTCCGTGGAGGGGTTCCGCCGAGTGCCGGTCACCCGGTCGGCGGAGGGGAGGAAGCCGTGGCCTCGAGCCAGCAGCCTGCGCGTTCCCGCCGGCCCGCGCCGGTCCTCATCACCGAGGCCCAGCCGAGCCGGGCGGAGCAGCACGCGGCCCGGAAGAAGCGCTACGTGCTGACGATGGCCGTCCGCGCCGTCGCCCTGGTCCTGGCCGCCGTCTTCTACCAGACGCTGTGGCTGGCGCTGATCTTCGCGCTGCTCGGCACCGTCCTGCCGTGGATCGCGGTGATGATGGCCAACGATGAGCCGCCGAAGAAGAAGCTCGACGTCAACCGCTACGCGCCGCCGCGGCCCGACCGGATCCTCGAGAACCCCGCCCGCCCCGGTCGGGTCATCGAGCACTGAGGAAGGACCCCTGCCCCCCGCCGGAGAAGGACCCCGTCCTCCTCTGGCAGGACCCCGTCCCCCACGCTTCGCACGCTCAGCGTGGTACCCGGAACGGGGCCTCGTGGGCTCGCGGTGAGCCTCTGGACGGGGCCGCGGCGGGTCCCTGCAGGAGCCTCAGCGAGCTCCTGGCCGGCCCACGACGACCGCGGCCCGCGCCAGGCCGGCGTCCAGCGCCCGCGCCGGGTCGCTGCCGGGGTCGGCCAGCCACGCCGACAGCAGGCCGGCGGCGAACGCGTCGCCGGCGCCGGTGGTGTCGACGACGGTCGCCGGGTGCGCCGGCCGGTGCACGAGCGCGTCGCCGGAGGCCCACAGCGCGCCGTCCGCGCCGAGCGTCACCACCGCCACGGGGTGGCGGGCGGCCAGGGCCCGGGCGGCGGCCGCCGCGTCGGCGCACCCGGTCAGCAGCAGCGCCTCGGCCTCGTTGGGGAGCACCAGCGTCGCCGCGGCGGTGTCGACCAGCCAGCGGTCGATGCCGTAGCGGGCCAGCGGACCGGTCGAGGCCGGGTCCAGCGACACCGTGCACCCGGCCGCTGCCGCCGCGGCGATCGCCGCCAGCCCCGCCGGGCGCGGCCGCGGGTCGAGCAGCGTGTACCCGGACAGGTGCAGGTGCCCGCCCCGGACCGGTGCCGGCACGTCCCCGGGCAGCAGCGCCAGGTTGGCTCCGCGATCGGCGAGCATGCTGCGCTGCCCACCGGGCTCCACCAGGCACACGACCGTGCCGGTCGCCGCCCCGGGAACGGTGCGGACCGCCGGGGTGACGCCCGCGGCGGCGAGCTCGGCGACCAGCCCCCGCCCGGCGGGGTCCTCACCCACGCAGCCCGCGAAGACGACCGGCGTGCCCAGCGCGGCCAGGTGGACGGCGACGTTGGCCCCGGCGCCGCCACCGAGGCTGCGGATGCTCGCCGGGCGGTCGGACCCCGGCGCCGGTTCCCCGTCGAACACCACGACGACGTCGGTGACCAGGTCGCCGACCACCACGACCGACACGGGCCGGCTCAGCGGGGGAGCGCGGCCAGCGCCGCCGCGATCTGGCCGGCCAGCTCGGCGTTGCGCAGCACCAGCCGCACGTTGACCGCCAGGGTGGCGCCCGCGCTGGCCCGGTGCAGGTGGTCCAGGACGAACGGGGTCACGGCCTTGCCGCGCACCCCCGCCGCCTCGGCCGCGGCCAGCGCCCCGGCGATGACCCGGTCGTGCAGCTCCGGATCGAGCTGCTCGTCGGCCGGCAGCGGGTGGGCGACGACGACCGCGCCCGGTGCCAGGTCGCGGCGGGCGGCGAAGACCGCGGCGGCCTGCTTCGCGTCGTCCACCGCCCAGTCGACGGTCGAGCCGGAGTCGGCGACGTAGAAGCCGGGGAAGGTCGTCGTCCGGTACCCGACGACGGTCACCGACAGCGACTCCAGCCGCTCGAGCGTGGCCGGGACGTCGAGGATCGACTTCACCCCGGCGCAGACGACGACCAGCGACGTGCGGGCCAGGGCGACCAGGTCGGCGGACTCGTCGAACGTGTCCGCCGACTGCCGGTGCACCCCGCCGAGCCCGCCGGTGGCGAAGACCCCGATGCCCGCGCGGGCGGCCAGCAGCGCGGTGCTCGACACCGTGGTGGCGCCGCTGAGTCCCAGCGCGGCGGCCACCGGCAGGTCCCGGACGCCGAGCTTGGCCAGGTCCGGGTCGCCGCAGACGCGGTCCACCTGCTGGGCGGTCAGGCCCACGTGCGGCACGCCGTCGAGGACGGCGATCGTCGCGGGCACCGCCCCCCCGGCCCGGACGGCGGCCTCCACCCGGTCGGCGGCGGCGCGGTTGTCCGGCCGGGGGAGGCCGTGGGCGAGCAGGGTGCTCTCGAGGGCGACCACCGGGCGGCCGGTGTCGAGCGCGTCGGCGACCTCGGGGGAGAGCTGGACGGGACGCGGCAGGGGATCGGCGTGCACCCTGCCATCATGGTGGGCGGGGGAGCCGCGCCCGGCCCGAGCCGGCGGGCGCGCCCCGACAGTCCCGCGACCTCCAGGGAGCAGCCCGTGAGCAGCACCGACATCCTCGAGAAGCCCGACGTCCGCGAGGGCGACACCGGCAACGCCAACGAGGTCTTCCACTACGTCCGGAAGAACAAGATCGCCGAGAGCGCGGTCATGGGCACGCTCGTCGAGGCGCTCTGCGGCGAGGTGTTCCCGGTGACCAAGGCGCCCAAGCCCGGCAGCCCGGTGTGCCCGGCGTGCAAGGAGATCTACGAGCAGCTCAAGAAGTAGGAGGGCCCGAGGAGGACCCCGTCACGGGGGCCGGGGGAGGCTCTCACAGCAGGTCCAGGCGCCGGGCGCGCTCCAGCTTGGCCGCCCGGCGCTCCTGCCGGCGCTTCTGGTGTCGCCGCAGCGGCGCCGGCCAGCGGGCCTGGACGGTCGCGTTCAGCTCGGCGCCGAGCAGCACCGCCATCCCGAAGAAGAAGCAGAACAGCAGCGCGGCGATCGGGGTGGCCAGCGCCCCGTACGGCAGCGTCGCGGTGAGGATGTCGGCCACGTAGGCGCGGGTCAGCAGCGCGGTGACGATGAAGAAGGCGACGGCCAGCACGGTGCCCGGCAGGTGCCGCCGCCAGGGCAGCCGCCGCGGCAGGACCACGTGGTAGAAGCTGGTCAGGGCCAGGACCAGCCCGATCAGCACGAGGGGCCAGTAGACGGCGTTGACCAGCACCGTGGCGGTGTCGCGCCAGTCGGCCGGCAGCAGGGACACCAGCACCTCGCGGCCCAGCACGAGCAGCGGCAGGGTGAGCACCGCGAGCACCATGCCGACGACGAACAGCCACAGCGCCATGAGCCGGGTGCGGATGGGGCCGCGGACGTCGCGCTGGTCGTAGGCGATGACGATCGTGTTCATGAACGTCGCCGTGCCCGACGACCCGGCCCACAGGGCGAGCAGGAACCCGACGCTGACCACGTCGAGCCGCCCGGAGCCGAGGATGTCGTTGAGCGTCGGCTGCACCAGCGAGTCGACGACGTCCGGCGTGAGGGCGCGGGCCGACGCGGTGACCAGCTGGTCCTCGATCCGGGCGACGGCGTCGGCGCCGATGAACGTGCCGAGGTAGCCCAGCGAGCCCAGCAGCCCGATCAGCAGCGGTGGCACCGACAGGATCTGCCAGAACGCCGCCTCCGCCGAGAGGCCGAGGATGCGGTCTCCCCACGCCTTGGCCACCGTCCGCCCCAGCACCTGCAGCGGGACGCGGACCGGCGCCGGCCAGCGGGCCAGGCGCCCGCGCGGAGGGGCCCCGGCAACCGGGGGCGCGGCGGTCGCTCCGGCCGGGGCGGGGACGGCGCCGTCCGGGGTGCTGCCGGCGGGGGCCGGCGACCCACCGGGCAGGACGGTGCTCACCGCCCCAGTGTGCACGTCGGGGCGCCGGGCGACCTGCGGCCGGGCCGGTGGCCGCGGCGCGGGTCGCCCGATCGCACGAGGGTCAGTCGCCCGGGTCGGACTCCGGCGTCTCCTCGGGCGCCGGCTCGGCGTCGGCCTCCGGCTCCTCGGGCTCGACGGGCACGCACCGGATCACCGGCTCGGCGGCGTAGCGGGTCCGGAAGTCCTCTCGCTTGATCTCCGCACCCGACTGCAGGTCGCGGAACACCCGGGTCACCGTGATGTCGAAGCCGGTGGAGCCGCCCTGCGGGCTGCAGCTGCCGTCGTCCGGCTTCTCCTGCACCACGGGCTGGCGGGTGTTGTAGCGGTTGCTGCTGATCGACTCGATCTCGTACCGCTTGGTCCCGTAGAACGTCACCGTCAGCGAGTTCGGCGTCCAGAGGGTGTCGATGAGGACGCCGGTGTCAGTGTCGTTGCGGAACTCCAGGTCGATCGAGTCGTAGTAGACGGTCGCCTCCCGGCCGGCCGGGTAACGGCTGATGTAGTAGCTGTGCGGCTTGTGGTAGACGTCCTCGAGCCCGGCGAAGAACACCGCGTTGAACAGCGTCGTGGCGACCTGGCTGACACCGCCGCCGACCGCGGTGGTGAACTCGCCGTTGTTGATGACGCCGGCCTCGACGTACCCCTGTGCCGTGCCGCGTGGACCGGTGTAGCCGTTGAGGCTGAAGGTCTCGCCGGGCTGCACGATCGCGCCGTCCAGCTCCGCGGCGGCCACGCGGATGTTCGTGCCGCTCGCGGCACTGGTGAAGTTCGTGGTGAAGGTGCTCACCTCCTCGCGGATGCCCAGGGCCTCGGCGTCGGCGGTGGTGAAGTCGGCCTCCACCGGTCCCAGCTGCGCGGTCACGGCGCGCGGCGCGGGTTGTGCCAGGACCTCGAGCAGCTGGCCGGCCAGTACGGCCGGGTCGACGCCGGCCCCGTCCACGGAGGGGACGACCGTGACCGCACCGCCGGAGACCTCGAAGCGGGCGTCCTCGGCGGGCGTGCCGAACTCACCCAGCCCGTCGCCCATGGCCTCCTGCAGCCGGGCGGGGTCGACGGCGACGGCGAGCCGGCCGTCCTCCTCCGGCGTGAAGGTCAGCGAGGTGGCGATCGCCTCGACCGGGATCTCGACCGACGTGGCGCCGTCCTCGCTGGTCACGCCGACCGGCGCAGCGAGGGCCGGGGTGACCGTCTCGTCCAGGACTCGCTGGGCCTCCTCGGCGTCGACCGACACCTCGGTGAGCTCGACCGGCAGCTCGATCGGCGTGCCCGGGTCGCCGCCGTCGGCGAGGAAGTCGCTGACCGCGGCCGCCGCGCCCTCGCGGTCGAGCGTGCGCCCGTCCTCGGGCGGGACCACGCTCGCCGTGGTGCCGTCGATCGCGATGGTCGCGTCGACCGGCGCCCGGTCGACCTGCGCGGCGATCGCGTCGATCTGCGCGGCCAGGGCGGTGTCCTCACCGGTGATGACGGGGGCGACCTCGCGGTCCCCGAACAGCGAGACCAGGCGCGTCCAGGGGTTGAGCGGCTGGTCGTCCGCAGCGTCCACGGTCGCGTCGACGTCCAGCGTGATCCCGGCGGTGGCGGGGGACAGGGTGGCCTCGACGTCGTCGGCGACGACGACGTGATCGGCGGTCACCCGGGGCGCGAGTTCCTGCTCGAGCTCGTCGGTCGCGGCGGCAGGGGAGAGGCCGCCGATGTCGACGCCCGCGACGACGGTGTTGCGGGGGACGTCGCCACCGGCGACCAGCAGGTCGACGCCGTAGACCGCGCCCAGGGCGGCGACCGCCGCGACCGGGGTCAGGACGACCGGACGCCGCCACCACGGGCGGCCGGGGCCGGCGCCGTCCGTGGTCGGGCCGTCGGAGCCGGGCCCGCCGGGGCCGGGGCCGGGGCCGTCACCGTCGTTCCCGGCGGCCGGGGGAACGCCCGGGGCGCCAGCGGCGGAGGAGGTGGGGTCGGCGCCGGGCGCGACGGCGGTGTCGCCGGCGGGCGCCGCGGGCGGGAGCGCTGTGGTCGCCGCGGCGTCGGCACCGGACGGTCGCTCGCCGGGCGCCTGCGCGGCGGCGAAGCGGATGTCCTGGGTGTCGTCGTCCTCGGCGTCCGGAGTGCTCGTCGCCTCGGCGGCCGCGGGGGGCTCGGCGGCCGCGGGGGGCTCGGCGGCCGCGGGAGCTTCAGGAGCCGCGGGGGGCTCGGCGACGGTGTCCGGCTCGGCCGCGACCGCGTCGTCCTCGGACGGCGAGGGGGCCGCGGCAGCGGGGACGGGCGGAGGCGACCCGGCGGGACCGGCGCTCTCGGAGGTCAGCGGGCCGCGGTCGCGGGGCACCGGGCGGGTGTCGTCGGACAGCACCGGCTGCCCCATGCGGACGGTCTCGTCCGGTGCGGCGGCGTCGTCCCGGGCAGCCGGGTGCCGGGGCGCGGAGGAGGTGGTCTGAGGGGGCATCGAGGGATCTCCGGGTCGCCGTCGACCGGGGGACCCCGGGAACGACGGAGCCGCCGGCGTCCCGTCCGCGTCAGGCGGATCAGGGACGCCGGCGGCGGCGTCGGGTGAGGGCTTCATCGCTGTCTGCGACGATAGCGCCTCCGTCAGTGACTGAGGCGCTGCTCGCCGTCGGTCTCGATGATGTCGACGGCGATGTCGCGGAGCTTGCCCTCGTACTCACGGGCGTGGTGCCCGCAGAAGACGAGGTCGCTGCCACTGGCGAGGACCACCCGCACCTTGGCCAGCGCACCGCAACGGTCACAGTGGAAGGGGACGACCAGGTCGTCGGCGGGCGGGGTCGTCGTCAGCGTCTGGGTCATCTGGGTCATCACTCGCTCTCTACCGCACGGACCCGCGGCTGCGGATCGGCCTCCTGCACAGCGCCAGGATGGAGCCCTGTGTTCCCGATCCTGCCGATCGAACGGTGGACTCGCCGGGATCCGGTGAGCGGGGTGCCGTCTGATGCGGGTGGGGCGGGTCAGCAGGGACGTCACTGGTTCGTGCTGGTTCGTCGTCGTCGTGCTCGTGGTTCTCGTCGTCTCGTGCGCCGGGTCGGTGTCCGGCTGGTGGGTCCGCTGCTGTCTTGACGTCCACCACGCTACGCCGCTTACCCGGACGGTGACGGCGTACACCGCCCGAGCCCCCCTCGAGGGCGAGATCGTGACCTCGCCGACACCCGGCCGTGACCTGGGACACTGCGGCGTCACGTGCCCGGAACGACCGGGACCCGACGCGGGCGGCGAGGGTCTTCCGGTGCCGGCCGCAGCGATGAGTTCCGCCCCTCCGCCCGGTCCTCCCTCCATCCCGTCCCGACGGAGGGGGCCGAGGTGGCCACGAGACACGAGGCACACCGCGGGGGGCACGACCGGGCGCCGTCGTCCGGCGCGGACGGCCGTGCGGGTCCGTGATGCGCGCGCTCGCCGAGAGGCTCGGCCCGGGGGACATCGGACGGTGGGCCGCGGCAGCGGCCGTGCGCCGTCGGCTGGCACCGCTCTACGCGGCGGTCTTCCTGCAGAACCTCGCGCTCTGGGTGCCGATCGAGAAGCTGTTCATGACCAGCATCGGGTTCGACGCCGCCGGCGTGGGCCTGATGGCGGCCGTGTACGCGGCCGTGGTGCCGCTGTTCGAGGTGCCGTCCGGCCTGCTCGCCGACCGGTGGAGCCGGCGCGGGGTGCTCGTCCTGGGGTCGGTCGCGGCAGCTGTCAGCGTGGCCATCGGCGGTCTGAGCCAGAACGTGTCGATGTACCTGGTCTCCGCGGGCTTCCTGGGGCTGTTCTTCGCGATGCAGTCGGGGACCGTCGACTCGGTCGTGTACGACACCGTCCTCGAGGAGACCGGCGACAGCGCGGCCTTCGAGGCGACGATCGGACGCCTCCGGCTCGTCGAGAGCGGGGCGCTCGTGGCGAGCGCGCTCGCCGGCGGCGTGATCGCCGAGGCCACCTCCCTGCGCCTGACGTACTTCCTCACCGTGCCACTGGTGCTCGGGGCCTGCCTGGCGCTGCTCGTGTTCCGGGAGCCGCGGCTGCACGGGGAGGGAGAGGAGTCGGGGTCGCTGCGCGACCAGGTGCGGGCCACCTACCGGGTTCTCGTGCAGCCCGGCCGGCTGCGGCTGGTGATCGCGCTGACCGTCGTCGGGTCGCTCCTGGTGCAGGGCATGCTCGAGTTCGGCCCGCTCTGGCTCGTCGCGTTCGCGGTGCCGGCCGTCCTGTACGGGCCGCACTGGGCGGGGCTGACCGCGGCCCTCGGCCTGGGCGGGCTGCTCGGTGCGCGCCCGTGGTGGGACCGGCGGCCGGGAGCCGTCCTGCTGGCGGCGGTGATCCTGGCGTGTTGTGTGGTGCTCGCGACGAGCCGGTCGCCGTACCTCGTCATCACCGCCCAGGTGCTGCTGACCACCGCCGTGGTCGCGGGCGGCATCCCCGTGCTGCGCCGCCTGCACGACGGCGTCCCGTCGGCCGTCCGGGCCGGGGTCGCCTCCGGTGTGGGCACGCTGACCTGGGTGGCGTTCGTGCCGTTCGCGATCGCGATCGGGTTCATCAGCGACCGGGTGGGCGTCGGCGCGGCGGGGTGGGCGCTCGTCGTCACCGGGGTGGCCGCGGCTGTCCTGCTCGTCGTCGTGCTCCCCGGCGCGCCCCCCGCGCCGGCGGCGGCGGGGCCGGTGACCGGTGCGCCGGTGTTCGCCGCCGACCGGTTCCTCCCGGACGACCACCCGGTGTGGCCGGGCCACTGGGCGGTCCCGCCGCGGGAGTGGGCGCGCGACCTCGTCGACGACGACGGGGCGCTCGCGGAGGTGCGGGCGGCGGTGCACGCCATGCCGCCCGAGGTGCGGCGGGTGTTCGTGGCGAGGGACGTCGAGGGGCGCTCGCCGGAGGACGCCCGCGCTGCCCTCGACCTCAGCGCTGCCGACCAGCTGGCGGCGCTCCACCGGGCGCGCGGACTCGTCCGGGAGCGACTGGAGCGCTACGCCGGGAGGAGGGGCTCGTGACCGGTGAACGGCGCGAGGGTGCCGACGAGCGCTGCATCGAGCTCGTCGAACTGCTCACCGCCTACGTCGAGGACGCGCTGGACGAGCCGACCCGCCGTCGCGTCGACGAGCACCTCGACGACTGCGCGGGGTGCCGGGCGGCGCTGGCGCAGTGGCGGACCGTGACAGGCCTGGCCGGCCGGCTCACCGCGGCGGACGTGAGCGGCCTGGACCCGTACGTGCGTGCGCGCCTCCTCGCGGTGCTCACCGCACCGGGGGGGGGGGGGGGGGGGGGGGGGGGGGGGGGGGGGGGGGGGGGGGGGGGGGGGGGGGGGGGGGGGGGGGGGGGGGGGGGGGGGGGGGGGGGGGG